>NZ_LSJY01000127.1 GCF_001556865.1 Sphingobium sp. CCH11-B1
GGCGGGGAAGGCGGCCTTCACCGCCGCTTCGCCGGCGGCCTTGGACCGGCCATAGGCGGACGGGCTTTCCGGGTCGGCTCCGATGGCGGACACATGGACCAGCGCCGCAACGCCGGCCTCCGCCGCCGCCTTCGCCACATTGGCCGCGCCCTCACGGTGGAAGGCGTCGAAGTCGCCGGCCAGGATGCCGACCAGGTTGATCACCATGTCGCTGCCATGAATGGCGCGCGCGACGCTTTCGGGCTTGCGGATGTCGGCGGCGACGAACTGGCTCTGGCCCAAAGCGCCGAGCGGTTTCACCTTGACGGCGGTGGCGAGGTCGCGTTGCGCGATGCGCACCCGCGCGCCGCGCGCCATCAGCGTCTGGGCGACCTGCCGGCCGAGAAAGCCGCCGCCGCCGAAGATGGTTACGAGACTGTCCTTCATCACGCGGACCCCATGTCTTTCCAATGGTTGTAAATGACTCCGGTTCAACCCCTTGCAACAGCCGCCGCGCGCTGACAACTGCCGCGCGCAACGGGCATTCCCTTTTTTAGCCCAGCCAGCCCTGAAGACCGGCCAGCATCCACAGGCCCAGCAGCAGGAAGAGCAGGGCGGCGCCGACCTGAAGCGCGCGCATGGGTACTTTCTTCGCAAGCGCCTCACCGAACAGTACTGCGGGCACATTGGCGATCATCATGCCGAGCGTGGTGCCCATCGTGACGGCGAACAGATTGTCAAAACGCGCGCCGAGCGCAACTGTCGCCACCTGCGTCTTGTCGCCCATCTCGACCAGGAAGAAGGCGACCAGCGTCGTGACGAACACGCCGGCCTTCGAAGGTGCCTTGAGCGGGGCGTCGGCGTCGATCTTGTCGGGGATCAGGGTCCAGCCGGCCATCAGGATGAAGGAGGCGGCGACGGCGTAGCGGAACCAGGGCTGGGTCAGCACCCCGGCGATCGAATGGCCGACCAGTGCGGCGAGGAAATGATTGGCGACGGTCGCGCCGAAAATACCGAGGATGATCGGCACAGGCTTGCGGAAGCGCGTGGCGAGCAGCATCGCCAGCAACTGCGTCTTGTCGCCCATTTCGGCGAGCGCCACCAGCGCGGCGGATGTCAGGAAGGCGTCCATTCAAGCGTTCCGGGGCCGGGCGGAGACGATCGACACAATGCCATCACCGTCCTCCGCCCGGCCAGGGCAACAGGACGCCGATGCCATTGGTCTCGCCCGATGCGGCCCGCCCGTTCGGCGGCGCATCCCATATGCCACGGCCTCTCGGCCAAATATGTTGACATATGGCCCGTCCGACTTCGGACGGCTGGCTACTCCCCAGATGACGCGCTAGCCTTTAAGTCAGGCGGAAGGAGATGGCAAGCCATGGGCCAGGCGAACAAGACGGGCGAAACGGACGCGTCGGTCGAGGCTTTTCTGAAGCAGGTCGAGCCGCCCGAGCGGCAATCCGATGCGCGCGAGGTGGTGACGCTGATGAACCGGCTGTCCGGGGAACCGGCGCGCATGTGGGGCGGCAGCATCATCGGCTTCGGCCGCTACCATTATCGTTACGACAGCGGCCGGGAAGGCGACATGTGCCGCATCGGCTTCGCGCCGCGCAAGGCGGAGCAGGTCTTCTACCTTGCGGGCCTTGACGAGACGGATTTCTCCGCGCTGGGCAAGCACCGGCGGGGCAAGGGCTGTCTCTATGTCAAGCGACTGTCCGGCATCGACATGGCGGTATTTGAGCGGCTGATCGTCAAGAGCCTCGACCATATGGACCGGACCTATCCCCGATGAAGCTGCCGTTCGCGATCGCCGCTGCCCTGATGTTCGCCCCGGTGGCGCAGGCGGGGATAGAGGATCAGGGCATAGCGTCGCTGTCCGCCGATCTGGCGAGCGGGCGCACCAGCAGTGAGAAGGCGGTCCGCGCTTACCTCAAGCGAATCGCGGCGATGGACCGGAAGGGGCCACGGCTGAACAGCATCATCAAGCTCAATCCCGATGCGGTAACGCAAGCACGGGCGCTCGACCAGGAACGGCGGGCGGGTCGATTGCGCGGGTCGCTGCATGGCGTGCCGATCCTGCTCAAGGACAATATCGAGGCGGCGGGGATGCCGACCACAGCGGGATCGCTGGCGCTGGCGCGCAACGATCCGGGGCGCGATTCGCCGGTTGCGGCGGCGCTGAAGGCGAAGGGCGCGATCATCCTGGGCAAGACGAACCTGAGCGAATGGGCGAATTTCCGTTCCGAACGGTCGATGAGCGGGTGGAGCGCGGTGGGCGGCCTCACGCGCAATCCCTATGCGCTTGATCGCACCACCTGCGGATCGTCGAGCGGATCGGGTGCCGCGGTGGCGGCGGGCTTCGCGCCGGCGGCGATCGGCAGCGAGACCAACGGATCGATCATCTGTCCATCCTCGATGATGGGGCTGGTGGGATTGAAGCCGACGATCGGGCTTGTCCCCCGCACCCATATCGTTCCTATCAGCCATAGCCAGGACACGGCCGGACCGATGGCGCGCAGCGTGCGTGACGTGGCGATGTTATTGTCCGCGCTGATCGCCAGCGATCCTGCTGATCCGGCCACCGCCGATGCCATGGCCCATGCAGGCGACTATGCCGCCGCGCTCAATCCCACGAGGATCAAGGGAATGCGGATCGGTGTGTTGCGCGGCGGCGCGCAACCGGAGTTGCTGGCCCGATATGAGGCGGCTTTGGCGGTGCTTAAGGAACTGGGCGCAACGCTGGTGGAGGTAAAGAAGCCGGCGATGGAGGGGATGTCGGACGCGAGCTACCAAGTGCTGCAATATGAATTCAAGGCGGACATGAACACCTATCTCGCCTCGACCCGGCCCGATCAGGTGACGACGCGCACGCTCGGCGACCTCATCGCCTTCGATAGCGCACGGGCGGACAAGGAGATGCCGCTGTTCGGGCAGGACATCTTCACCGCGTCGCAGGCCAAGGCGGGACTCGACGATCCGGCTTATAGGGCGGCACGGGAGAAGTCGTTGCGGTTGGCGGGTCGGGAGGGGATCGATGCGATGCTGGCGGACAATCGCGTCGCGCTGCTGGTGACAATCAGCTACGGACCCGCCTGGCTGTCGGATACCGTGTGGGGCGACCAATATGAGGGGCCCGGCGGATCGACCGGGCCGGCAGCGATCGCCGGATACCCGCATCTCACCGTGCCAATGGGCCTGGTGCGCGGATTGCCGGTGGGGCTGAGCTTCATCGCAGGTGCCTATGCCGAGCAGCGGCTGCTCGATGCCGGCTACGCCTATGAGCAGGCGGCGGGGCTGCGCTTGCGGCCCGATTTTCGCAGCACGGTGGACGAAGGGCCGGCGCTGGAGGGCGCGCGCTGACTCAGGGTTCGCCGCGGCTCTGGTCCATCCGCCGTTCGGCGAACCATTGTTCCAGCATCTTGGCGGTGCAGCCGGTAAAGCCGTTGCTGCCGATTGCCGAGCAGCTGTTGGGCAGAGTCTGGCGCTGCACCTGCTCCATCGTCGCGACCTGGCTGCCCCAGCCGGGGCCGCCAGCGACAGCAGGCTTTTCGCGCAGTTTCTTGGGGATGCGGTAGCGTTCCGATTCGGGGCGGCGGGCGCACACCACGATTTCGTCGCCCTCGCCCTGCGGGCAGGGGTCGTCGCCATAGACGGTGAGGTTCTGGATGCGCTCGGGCGGTGGCGCGGGCTGGGCAAGCGCCGGCGCGGGCACGAGCAGTGCGACAAGGGGGAGGAGGTGCAAACGGCGCATCATATCTATTCCTTATACGCCCCTTTTATGCCGGACCTCTTCGTGCCCGTTCCTCCATGGACGGCATGGCCCGCCCCAAGCCGTCAGGGCTGCGCGGGCTGAGCAGGCTGTGCGGACTGCTGCTGGGCGGCCTCTTCCTCGGCCTTTACCCGCGCCTCGATCGCCTTGCTGTCGGCATCGATGGTGGACAGCCGCCGGGCACGCTCGGCAGCCACCAGATCCTTCCAGCTGGCATTGTCATCCTGCTGCCGTTCCGCCTTGGCGAGGCGGGCGAGCTGGGCGAAGCAGCCGGTCGCGCCGCCCGCCCCCACCGGCGAACAGCTTTCCGTCCCGGAGCGGCCGACATATTCCATCGATCGGACCCGTTCGCCCCAAGCCTGATTGCTGGGCTTGTTGGGATCGCCACGCAGCGGCTCGGGAATGCGATAGCGTTCCTCTTCGCCCTTGCGCGCGCAGACCACGATGTCGCCGCCCTGGCTTTGCGGGCAGGCATCGTCGCCGTAAACGATGACTATGTTGACCTTCTCGCTGCCGGGATCGGTGGCGGCGGTCGGTGCCGTCGCCTGCTGCGCCAGAACGGGGGCCGATGCGCCCGCCATCAGCGCGGCGGCGGCGATCATGAGCGTCTTGGTCATCGGTCCGTCCTTTTCAGATGCGCTTCGACAGCGCGATGGCGGCGCGGCACCCCAGCCGGATCGCGCCCGAAAGCAGGGGGTAGGCGGGCGCCTGTTCCGCGCCATGGGCAATGGCGGCGTCGCGATGCTCCACTTCCTCCGCCTGGAAATCCGTGATCGCGGCGGAGAGTTCCGGATCGCCGTCGCCGAGCTGATCCAGCTGATGCGAATAATGACGATCGATTTCGGTTTCGATCGCCGCGGTGCAGGCCATCGCGGCCTTTGGCCCCATTGCGGCGGTCACCGCGCCGAGCGCGAAGCCGGCGGCGGACCAGATCGGGGACAGGAGGGTCGGGCGGCCGCCCCGCCGCGCGATCATGGCGTCGAATGCAGCGCGATGGCGTTCCTCCTGCGCGGCCATGCCGGCGATGATGCGCGCATAGGGATGGCGATCCCCCATTACGGCGAGCTGGCCGGCATAGATGCGCGTCGCGCCATATTCGCCTGCCTGATCCACGCGCAGCATGGCGGCGTGGTCGGCGGCGCTGACCGTGCGGGTCGGGCGGGGAAAATCGCGGGTCGCGCTCATGCTTTCCTCCACTTCAGAAGCAGAACCAAGATGGCGAGCGCGGCGGCCCCGGACAAGAGGCCGTTATAGCCCGCGAGCGAGATGCCGAAGAGATCCCACGGCGCGACGTCGCAACGCGTGAGCGGACTGGCCATGATCTGGTTCAGCATGTCCGCCCCGCTGCCGCCGGTCGGCATGGTCGAACAAGTGGTGAGCCCTTCCCACCAGCCATATTCGACGCCCGCATGGAACAGGCCGATGAGCCCGCTGATGCCGACGGCGAGGCCCGCAAAGCCGGTGAACAGGGCGCTCAAGCAGGCGCGGCCGCGCAGCAGATATGCAAGCAGCGCCAGCGGGATCGCGGCCATATGCGGGTAACGTTGCCACCAGCACATTTCGCACGGATGCAGGCCGCCCAGATATTGGGAGGCATAGGCGCCGCCCAGCAGCGCCAGCGGCGTCAAGAGCGCAAGCGCGCGGGCGAGGGAAAGGCTCTTCATGCCGGATGCTTAGAGCCTTCCGATCCTTTCGTCATGCTGAACTTGCCTGCGTCCCGCCCGGCCTTGCGCCGGGATCGGGACGTGGAAGCGGAGGGCAAGTTATTTGCCGCCCGTCTTTCGCGGGGCCGGCGTCGCCTGCGCCAGCGCCGCGCCGGGCGTGCTCGCCAGGCGGGAGATGGTCTTGAGCGCATAGTCGAGCTGGAAGTCCTCGATCCCCTTCTTCTTCAAATCCTCGGCCGACATGGTGAAGCGCGGATCGTCCTTCGCATCCTCCTCCAACGCCTTGTCGTCGGTCTTGATCTCGTTGATGAGGTGACGGCGCAGGTCGCTTTCGCGGAATTTCGGCCGATCCTTGTAATCGGGATCGCTGAGCTGGGGCACGCGGATGTCGGGCTGGATGCCGCCTTCCTGCACGCTGCGGCCCGATGGCGTGAAGTAGCGGGCGGTGGTGAGCTTCAATGCGGTGGTGTTGCTGAGCGGCAGCATGGTCTGGACCGATCCCTTGCCGAAGCTGCGTTCGCCCATCACCAGCGCGCGGTGCTGGTCCTGCAGCGCCCCAGCCACGATTTCGGAGGCGGAGGCGGACCCCGCATCGACCAGCACGATGACCGGCAGCCCCTTCGCGTCGTCGCCGGGCTTGGCATAATAGCGTTCGACATCGCCCTTGTTGCGGCCGCGCTGCGACACGATCTCGCCGCGTTCCAGGAAGGCGTCGCTGACGCTCACCGCCTCGTCCAGAAGGCCGCCGGGGTTGGAGCGCAGGTCGAGCACATAGCCGGTGGGCTTGTGGCCCAGGCTCTTGTCGATGCTGCGGATCGCCTGGCGCACGTCCGCCCCGGTGTTGGCCGAGAAGCTGACGATATTGATGACGCCGATGCCGTTCTTCACCTCCCACTTCACGGGCTTGAGCTGAATGATCTCGCGCGTGAGGGTGAGGTCGATGGGCTTGTCGCGCCCCGCACGGACGATGGTGAGCTTGATGGAGGTGCCGGGCGCCCCGCGCATCTTGTCCACCGCCTCGTCCAGCGTGCCGCCATAGATGAGCTGGCCGTCGATATGGGTGATGAAGTCACCCGCCTTGATCCCCGCGCGCCAGGCGGGGGTATCCTGCGTCGGGGCGATCACCTTGACCGCGCCATCCTCCTGCGTGACGGAGAGGCCAAGGCCGCCATAGCTGCCCTCCGTCTGGGTGCGCAAATTCTGGAAATCGCGCGCGTCGAGGAAGCTCGAATGCGGGTCGAGGCTGGCGAGCATGCCGTCGATCGCGCCCTTGATCAGCTTTTCGTCATCGACCTTTTCCACATAGTCGCTGCGGACCTTCTGGAACACGTCCATGAATTCATCGAGCGCCTTGTAGCTCGACGCCTCCCCATCGGCGAGCGCCGCGGTGGTGGCCGGGATGAGCGCAAGCGCCCCGAGCGCCAGCGCGCCCTGGAGGAAGGTGGATTTCATGGCTTTCCTGGGAATCTGCATCAATGGCTCAATATAGGGCGATTCGCGGCGCAACGCAAAAGCCCGCTTCGACCAATGTCGTTCATCGACGATGAGCGTCGGGTTAACCGAGCCCCACCAGCGGCACGATGTCCACCGGGCGGCCGTTACGGCGGAGTTCCACGGTGATGTTGGGGCGTTCCGCGCCGGTGACGCCGACCGGATCGCCCTGCCGCACGCTCTCGCCGACCTGCGCCGTCACGCGATGAAGGCCGGTGATGAGCGTGGTCCAGCCCTGGCCATGGTCGATGATGAGGATCTGCCCATAATCGCGATAGGGACCGGCGAAGGCGACGCGCCCTGCGGTGGGCGCGATCGCCTGTGCGCCCGGTTGCGTCACCAGCGTCAGGCCGCGCGATCGCACGCCCCCGTCATTCACCTCGCCCATGCCGGTGACGAGCTGGCCGATGACCGGCAGGCGGTAGGGCGGGGGACCGGCGGCATAGCTCTCCCGCTCTGGCGCGGGCGCGGCGGCGCGGTCGGGGCGCGCGGGGCGCAGCAGCGGACCCGATAGCGCGGCGAGCCGATCGCGCAGGTCGCCTGCCTGTTCCAGCCGGTCCATCAGGTCGACGATGTCGCGCGCCTTTTCGCCCAGCGCCAGGGCGCGCTCGCTTTCGAGGCCGGCATTGGCGCGATAGTCGCGCGCGGCGACGCGCTTCTGCGCCTCCAGCGCGGCGAGCGCGTCCTGCCTGGCCTTGCGGTCGGACTGCGCCTGCGTCAGCGCGTCGGCGGCCTGTTGCGCGGTGGCGCGCAGCGCCCGGCTGCGGTCGAGTTCGGCGCGCAGGCCGGCGGTACGCTGTTCGATCACGGGCAGCACCTGGCCCAGCACTGCGCGCATATGGACGGCGTCCGCGATCGATCCGGGCTGCACCAAGGCCAGCGCGGGCGGGCGGCGGGCCATCAGCTGCAGCGCCGCGGCGAGGCGCACCACCGGTTCCTGCCGGGCGGCGAGGCGGGTGGCCTGGGCGCGTTGCATCCGGGCGATGATGGCGATGCGGGCGCGGGCGGCCTGGATGTCGGCTTCGGCCTGCTGGATGCGGGCGGCGAGCGCGGCGGCGCGACGGCGGGCCTGTTCGGCCTCGTCGCGGGCCAGGCCGGCCTGCTGTTCCAGCCGCGCCGAGCGGTCGCGCGCCTCGTCCGACTGGCGGCGGGCGGCCTTCAGCGCCTGCTGCTCCTGCGCCAGCGTGGTGCCGGCGGTGCCGGACAGGATGATCGCGCCGTCATCGGCGGCGGGCAGGCGCGTGGACCCAAGGGCGACGAGGCCCGTCAGTCCGCTCATGATGAGGAAAGTCCGCTTCACCCTCAAAAAATCCCCGCTCTGGCGATCTGACTAGGGGTAAAGCGCTGGTTGCGCTAGCCTTCGCGATGATAGGGGTGGCCGGCCAGGATCGAGCAGGCGCGCCAAAGCTGTTCGGCGAGCATTGCGCGGGCCATCATGTGCGGCCAGGTCATCGCGCCGAAGGCGATCAGCAGGTCCGCATTGGCGCGTTCCGCGTCGTCGAACCCGTCGGCCGCGCCGATCAGGAAGCGGCATTCGCGCGTCCCCGCGTCGCGCCAGCCCTCGATCCGCCGGGCGAAGTCCATGGAGGAAAGCTGCCGGCCCTTTTCGTCCAGCATGACGGTGATTGTGCCGGGCTGGACCGGGGGCAGCTTGCCGCCGCGATCCGGCATTTCGGTGATCCGATGCGGCATCGTCAGCCGCTTCACATAGCGGTCGACCAGTTCGGCTTCGGGCGAGCGCCCGATCTTGCCGCGCGCGATGATGTGCAGGAGCAAACCCTACTCCGTTCGTGCTGAGCAGGGGCGCAGCCCCGTATCGAAGCGTCCGCGCAGTCCCGCGATAAGCTGCTTCGCCTTTGCTTGGCAGCTATTCGGGATGGACGGACTTGAAGGACGTCAGGCGTTGCCCGCCACCGGCGCGTCGACAAAGCCCCACATGCGTTCGAGATTGTAGAAGCTGCGCACTTCGGGCTTGAACAGGTGGACGATCACGTCGCCCGCGTCGATCAGCACCCAGTCGGCGACCGGAAGACCTTCGACCCGCGCGGAGCGGCCGGTTTCCTTCTTGATCTTCTCCGCCAGATGCTGGGCCATGGCGGCGACCTGGCGCGAGGAGCGGCCGCTCGCGATCACCATATGATCGGCGATGCTGCTCTTGCCTTCAAGCGGGATGGAGACGGTTTCCTGCGCCTGGTCGTCGTCGAGCGACTGCATGACAAGGGCGTGCAGGGCGGCCACGGATTCGGCGTCGGATGCCGTATCGTTGGCGGGGGCGGGGTTAGACAAATATACTCCAATCTAGATGACATACCGGCGCGTGAGCGGGTCGCGCACACGCGTTGCTTCATATTCGCGATGCCAGAGGGGGTCCGCCTGCCGCAGCAGGGTCGCCGATCTTGGATCAGGGCGAAAGCGCAATAGCACGAGCGCCGGCACTCTCCAATTCGTCCAGTCTGCACTCTGGCGCGCGGGCCGGACGAAGCGCCGCAGCCAGCTCATGGCCACAGAGCCACGGGCACCCGCATCATAACCCGGGCGGGCGATTACCGCAATGGGCATCTGCCGCGCGATGCCGCGCCAGTCGCGCCATTGGCTGAACTGCGCCAGATTGTCCGCGCCCATCAGCCAGATGAAGCGGTGGCGCGGGTAGCGGCGGGTGAGGGACTTGATCGCATCCACCGTGTAGCGGGTGCCCAGATGGCGCTCGATCGCGGTGGGGCGAATCGGCGCGCGGCGGGCGACGGCGCGGGCGCGGGCGAGGCGGGCGGGGAGCGGGGCCATGCCCTTGGCGGGCTTCAGCGGATTGCCGGGGGAAACCAGCCACCACACCTCGTCCAGCCCGAGCGCCTTCGCCGCGAAAAGGGAGATGGCGCGATGTCCGCCATGCGCCGGGTTGAAGGAGCCGCCGAGCAGGCCGATGCGTGTCATGCCGCTTTCATGGCAGGATGGACGCCCGGCGGCAACGCGCTGGGGCCGGAATAGGAAATGCCGCCCTTAACTTCGCATATGTCCCGCAAAATTGCGCATAAAATTGCGGGAGTTGGACATTTCGTTACGCGGTGTCCGGTTGCAAGGATGCGTCTGTCCTGCCCGAACGCGTCCCGATAGGACAGCGACAGGCGCGGTCAGCCGCCGCCCAAGGCCGTGCGGCGACGCCGCTGATAGGGGATGCGGTCGAGCTTCGCCATCAGGTCGGCGAAGGGGTTGTCGATCGTCGGCCGCGGGTCCGGCGGCTGCGCTTCCACGACCGGCCGCTGCCGCAGCGGCCGGCGCAGGCTGATGGCCTTCCACATGTCATTCTCCGATCCGATGGCCGGCAGACGGGGGTTGTCTTTGCCGGCCTTTGCCAGAGATACGCGGGGCATGGCCGGATGTTCCGGCCGCCGTCAGGCATGGGCGTCATTCAGCGGCCGGCAGGGCCCTGGCCTCGTCCGACTGAGAGTCGCGCGCGATCACGTCGAGCGGCTCCATCGCCTCGATCTCCTTGCCGCCGGTCTCGATGTCGAGGTCGCGGAACTTGCGGCCGGTGGACAGGACGCGGGTTTCGAAGCTGCCGATGAAGCTGTTATAGTTGGCGACCGCGCTGTTGAGCCCGGAGCCGAGCCGTTTGAGATGGGTCGCGGCAACCGAAAGGCGCTCGTAAAGTTCCTTGCCAAGCTGGCCGACCTGCTGCGCCTGTTCCTGCATCCGCGCTTGCCGCCAATGCCCTGCCAGCGTCCGGGCGAGCGGCAGGAAGGTCGCGGGGCCACAGATGATGACGCGGTTGCGCGCCGCGCGCTCCCAAAGATCCATGTCGGCTTCGAGCGCGGCGGTGACGAAATTGTCGCCGGGCACGTACATGATCACGAAGTCAGGGGCCTTGGTGAATTGCTCCCAATAGGCCTTGCGCCCCAGCGCGTCGGCGTGGGTGCGCACCGCACGGGCATGGTCGGCCAGATAACGCTCGCGGATCGCCGGATCGACCGAATCGACGGCGTTGAGATATGCTTCCAGCGAGCATTTGACATCGACCACCAGCTGCTGGTCGCCGGGCAGTCGGATGACGAAGTCGGGGCGCAACCGGCCTTCCTCGACCGCGACCGACACTTCCTCCTGAAAATCGACGAAGGGGGAGAGGCCGGCGGTTTCGATGAGGTTCTTGAACTGCTGTTCGCCCCAGCGGCCCCGCGTCTTGGGCGCGGCGCGCAACGCATTGACAAGCTTGGCGGTTTCCTCCCGCACCTGCCCCTGACCGGCATGAACCGCCGCGATCGCCTCGCGCAGTTCGGCATAGCTGCCGACGCGATCCTTCTCGACGCGGGCCAGCCCTTCCTCATAGCGTTTGAGCGTGGTTTCGACGGGGCTGAGCAGCGATTTGAGCTGCGCTTCGCTTTTTTCGTTCGCCTGCGCGAACCGTTGGTCGGCGCGGGTGAGAAATTGGGTCTGTGCCGATTCCAGCAGGCGTCCGCCAATCTCGCTGAATTGGGCGGACAATTGCTCTTTCGCGTCCCTCAAAGCGGCGATCTGCGCCTCGAACGCCTGGGTGCGCGCCTGGATGTCGGACTGGAGCGCGGCGAGATCGCGCAGCGCCGCTTCCCGCTCGGCGCGGACATGATCGATGTGACGGGCAGCATCGGCCTGCGCCGATTCGAGGCGGGCGTTCTGCGCCGTCGCCTGCGCGACGCGTTCCTGTTCCACCGCCAGTTCCGCGATGGCCACGTTGCGCTGCGTCGTCGCGGTGTCGAGGCGGTTCGCCAGGTCTGCCTTCTCCGCCAGCAATGATGCGGACGCCTTGCCCCGCAGCAGCCAGCCGGCGGCAAGGCCCGTCAGCAGGGCGATGACGATGAAGAGGGCGGCGAGGCTGTCCATGCGAGACCTTTCGGGAACGAAACAGGAACCTAGACGCGCCCGGCCCCTGCCGCAAGTCCCGCGGCGCAAGTCCTGTCAGGTGACGGCGGTGCGGAAGGCAGAGAGCCGGTCGATCGCGCGGTCCAGCGTGTCGTCGGACTTGGAGAAGCAGAGGCGCACCAGATGCGTCACCGGATCGGCCGGATAGAAGACGGAGAAGGGGATGGCGGCGACCCCGGCCTCCCCGATGATCCGTTCGCAGAAGGCGACATCGTCCATGGCGATGCCGGAGGCGGGCAGATCGATGGAAAGGAACCAGGTCGCGGCACTGGGCTGGACGGCGTAGCCGGCGGCGGACAGGCCAGCGGCGAGCCGATCCCGCGACGCCTGGCATCCGGCGCGCTGGTCGGCGAACCAGGCGTCGGGAAAAGCCAGCCCTTCCGCCACCGCCCATTGCAGCGCGGGCGGCGTGGTGAAGGTCAGGAACTGGTGCGCGCGGGCGAGCAGCGCGGCGAGCGGCGGAGCGGCGCACATCCAGCCGACCTTCCATCCGGTGACGGCGAAAATCTTGCCCGCCGACCCGATCTTGACCGTGCGCTCGCGCATGCCGGGAAAGCCGATCAGGGGGCGATGGAGGACGCCGTCATAGGTCAGTTGTTCCCACACCTCGTCGCAGATGGCGACAAGGTCGTGCGCGACGCAGAGATCGGCGAGCAACGCCAGTTCTTCGCGCCGGATGACGGTGCCGGCAGGGTTGACCGGATTGTTCATCAGCAGGAAGCGGGTGCGCGGCGTGATCGCCGCCTCAAGCGTCGCTTTCGTGATGCGCCAGTCGGGCGGGGTCAGCCGCACCACCTTCGCCACGCCGCCCGCGCGTTGCACCAGCGGCAGATAGGCGTCGTAGAGCGGCGCGAGCAGCAGCACCTCGTCTCCCGGCCGCACCAGCGCCAGCAGGCTGGCGGCGATCGCTTCGGTCGCGCCCGACGTGACGATGACCTCCTGCGCGGCAAGGTCGAGCCCCTGATGACGCGCATAATGGGCGGCCACGGCGGCGCGCAGTTCGGGCAGGCCGGCCATCGGCGGATACTGGCTGGAGCGATTGAGCATCGCATCGGCCGCCGCCGCCAGAATCTCGCGGGGGCCGGGGCCTTCGGGAAAGCCTTGCCCCAGATTGATCGCGCCTGTGTCCCGCGCCCGGGCCGACATATGTTCGAAGATGGTGGTGGGCATGTCCCGATAGACGGGATGGCCGTGCGCGGCATGGGTCATGCGCGCAGCATAGCGGCTGACGATGCGGCGTCCACCGGCAGGCGCAGTCCGGCCTGGGTCCGAACCGGCCGCAATAGGACAATATTAAGCTTGACGACGTAAGAGAAGCCCATGCCCCGGCCCGTTCTCCGCCATCCTGCTGTCCAGAAGACCCTGCTGATCGGCGGAGTCTATTTCATCGCGGCGAGCGCCGCGCTGATGGTGTCGCGATTCGAAGGCGGGCTGGCCTTTATCTGGGCGGCCAACGCCCTGCTGATGGCGGAATTGCTGACGTCGCGTACCGAGCACTGGCTGCGCGCCGTGATCGCCTGCGCAATCGCAAGCGCGGCCGCCACGACGCTGTTCGGCATGGGGCCGCTGGCCGCCGTGCCGATGGCCGCGATCAACATGATCGAAGCGCTGATCGTTGCGACCCTGTGCCGTCTTTTCGTGCCCGACAACCGGGTCACGGGATCGATTCGTCCGCTGCTGGTCTTCATCCTGGCTTTGTGCGGCGTGGCGGACGTGGTGACCGGCCTGCTGGCCGCGACCGTCGCGTCGCAACTGACGCCGGTGCCGTTCGGCCCGTCCTTCCTGCAATGGTACACCGGCCATGCGTTGGGCGGCCTGACCTTCACGCCCATTCTGATGATGCTGTTGCAGGGCGATCTGCGGCGCTGGTTGCGGCAGCAGTCGCCCCGCGCCACGGTGGAAGCGGCCCTGCTGCTGGCGCTCTTTGCCTTGGCGTGCGTGCATGTCTTCTATGTGGCGCGCTATCCGATGCTGTTTGCGCCGTTGCTGCCGCTGGTGCTGATTGCTTTTCGCGTGGGGCCCCTGGGCGCGGCCGCATCGGTCATCATCCTGGCCATCATCGGGGGCGTGGCGACATTGTCGGGCGTCGGGCCGCTGACCCTGATCGCGGGGACCACCGGGCAGCGGGTGCAGTTCCTGCAATTCTACATCGCCATCAGTTTCCTGCTGTGCATGCCGGTCGCGGCCGAACTGAACGCGCGGCGGCGGCTGTTTGCCATGCTACAGGAAAGCGAGGCGCGGTTCCGCGCCATTGCCGAGCATAGCGGCGACGTCGTGCTGAACATCGATGCGGCCGGGCATATCCAATATGCATCGCCCAGCGCCCATGAACAGATCGGCTGCGCGCCGGACCTGCTGGTAGGCCAACCGGCGGCGGACCTGGTCCACCCGGAAGATCGCGCCGGCGTGATCGCGGCGCACCATCGCGCGATCGGCCAGCCGGGCAGCGCGCACAAGGTCGAGTTCCGGCCGCGCTTGCCCGAAGGCGATTTCCAGTGGTGCGAAATGGTGACGCGGGCCGTGGTCAACGAGCGCGGCGATCCGGACGGGGTTGTCAGCATCATTCGGGATATATCGCGGCACAAGGCGCGCCAACATGCGCTGCAACAGGTCGCCGCCCGCGATTCGCTGACTGGCGCGGACAGCCGGCGCGCCTTCCTGGAAAAGCTGGACCGGGAGATGGAGCGGATCGGACAAGGCATTCGGTCAAGCCTGCTGCTGATCGATATCGACCATTTCAAGACGGTGAACGATCGCCATGGCCATGGCGCGGGCGACCAGGTGCTGAGCGTCTTCGTCGAGCGGCTGCGATCGGGCCTGCGCGGCGGGGACAGCGTGGGGCGGCTGGGCGGCGAGGAGTTCGCCGTGCTGCTGACCGACAGCGATGTCGAGCGCGCCGCGTTACTGTGTGAGCGGCTGCGCGCCATCGTGGCGGAACCCATGCCGGTGGGGGAAAACGAATCGATCCGTATCACCTTCAGCGCGGGACTGGTGGCGCTGGCCCCCGGATCCGACCGTTCCGCCATGCTGGAGGCGGCCGACAAGGCGCTCTATCGCGCGAAGCATAGCGGCCGCAACTGCCTGCGCCTCGCGGCCTGAAGGCGGCAGGCACAGTCGGCGGCTGTCGTCCCGTCAAAAAAGACGGATGATATGTTGTAACTTCATGCTTGCTGGCCTATGTAGCGCCGACCCATGAGAATGACGCTTCGCCATGTCCTGATATCCGGACGGATCGATCGCTTCGCGATCGCGCTGTCGGGACTGTGCGTCGCGCATTGTTTCGTCACCGCCGTCGTCCTGGGCCTGCTGGCGTCGGCGGGCGGGCTGTTTGAAAGCCCGATCTTCCACGAGGCAGGATTGGTGATCGCGATCCTGCTGGGCGCGGTGGCGCTGGGCCATGGCGCGATCGTCCATGGCTTCATGATGCCAGCCGCCATCGGATCGCTGGGACTGGGCGTGATGGCAGGTGCGCTGACGATGGACCATGGCATGCAGGAAAGCCTGTACACGCTGATCGGCGTCGGCATCCTGGCGCTGGGCCACGACCTTAATCACCGCGCCGGGCGATAGCCGCCGCTTACAGCCCTTTGTGGTCGAGCCTGTGCTCGCCCTTGACCCAGCGCACCGTGCCGGTGCTGGCGCGCATCACCACGCTGTGCGTCGTCAACCGACCGCCGGGCAGGCGCTTGACCCCGTCGAGCAGCGATCCGTCGGTCACGCCGGTCGCCGCGAAGATGCAGTCGCCCCTCGCCAGATCCTTAAGGTCATAGATGCGGTCCAGATCGGTGATGCCCCATTTGCGCGCGCGGGCGCGCTCGTCATCGTTGCGGAACAGCAGCCGGCCCTTGAACTGGCCACCGACGCAGCGCAGCGCCGCGCAGGCAAGCACACCTTCGGGCGCGCCGCCCGATCCCATATAGATGTCGATCGTGGTTTCCGGATTGGTGGTGGCGATCACGCCGGCGACATCGCCGTCCGGGATGAGCATGATGCCGCAACCGATGGCGCGCAGCTCGCCGATCAGCTTTTCATGGCGTGGCCGGTCCAGCACGCAGACGATGATGTCCTGCGGATCGACGCCCTTCGCCTTCGCCACTGCCGCCACATTGTCGCGCACGGACCGGTTGAGATCGATCGTGCCGTCGGGATAGCCGGGGCCGATGGCGAGCTTTTCCATATAGACGTCGGGCGCGTTCAGCAGTCCGCCTTCCTCGGCGATGGCAAGAACCGCGAGCGCGTTGGGACCGGCCTTTGCCGTGATGGTCGTGCCTTCCAGAGGATCGAGCGCGATGTCGATCCTCGGCCCGGTTCCGATCGCACTGCCCACCTTCTCCCCGATATAGAGCATCGGCGCCTCGTCCCGCTCGCCCTCGCCGATGACCACGGTGCCGTCCATATAGAGATCGTTGAAGGCAAGGCGCATCGCCTCCACAGCGGCGGCATCGGCGGCTTTTTCATCGCCGCGTCCCACCAGCTTCGATGCGGCGATGGCAGCGGCTTCGGTCACGCGCACCATCTCCAGCACCAGAACGCGATCAAGCGTCGAATCGGCCTGCATCATCTTCATCCCGGTCTGTATCCTTGCGGCGCTGGCGATAGGGGCTCCGACCCCGCTTGTCGAGCGAGCCAGAGCCTGGGCCCAGGACAGGCAGGTCATGAGATTCGGTCATAATGGAGCCATGATTGGCTGCTGTTCTGGCTGCCATGCGGTTCGTCCTTCCGATCGTCGCTGTCCTTCTCATCGTCTCCGCCGCGCAGGCCGAGGAGCCGGAGGATCCGCTTATGGCGGCCTATCGCGACAAGACGCGGGTGGTGCGTCCCTGCGACCGGAGCGGCGACGCCATCGTCGTGTGCGGAAGCCGGGCGGAGCGGAACGCGAAGCAGCGGCTGCCTTTGCCCAGAGAGCCGGAGGAGGGCGCGCGCATGCGGGGCGATCCGCCGCGTGCCTCCGCCGCGCCGGTGCGGCAGGGGGCGTGCGGCGTGGTCGGTGGGCAGGGCGCAGGCTGCACCGGCGGGCTGCCCGTCTTTCAGGTGATCGGCGCGATGGCGAAGGCGGCCGCTGCTCTCGTCGATCCCGACGCCGACCTGGAACCGCCGCCGCCGCTGCCCGATCGGTTCAGGGGCGCGACGCCCCGCTGAGTATCCGCTCAGTCGAGGATGTGCATCACCATCGGCGCGTCGAGCAGGCTGTCGGAGCCGGCGAGCCGTTCCAGCGTCTCGCGCACGCAACGCTCCTCGCCCGCATGGGTGACGATGGCGACCAGCACGCCGTCCGCCTGGTTGGCGCCGCGCTGGATCATCGATTCGATCGAGACGCCGGCGTCGCGGGTGGCCGCGGCGATCTCCGCCAGAACACCGGGGCGATCCTGTACCTTGAAGCGGAGATAGGCGCGGCCGATGCGCGCGCCGGCGTCGGCCGTGTGCTGCGGGCTGAGCGCCGCGACCGGCATGGCGAAGGCGTCGCCATATTCGTCACGCGCCACGTCGATCAGGTCGGCGACCACGGCCGATGCGGTGGGGCCTTCCCCCGCGCCGCGCCCCTGGAAGAAGAGGCGGCCGACGAAATTCCCCTCCGCCACCACGGCGTTGAGCGAACCGTCCACATGGGCGAGGGGATGGTCGAGCGGGACCAGCATCGGATGGACCCGCTGAAAAAGGCCTTCAGGCCCGTTCTGCGCCATGCCGACGAGACGGATGCGAAAGCCCAATGCCGCCGCCTCCGCGATATCGGCGGCGATGACGTGGCGTATGCCGGTGGTGGCGACCGCACCGAAATCCAGTTCGGTGCCGAAGGCGAGGCTGGCGAGGATGGTCAGCTTGTGCGCGGCGTCCACGCCGTCGATATCGAAGCTGGGGTCGGCCTCCGCATAGCCCAGATCCTGCGCTTCCTTCAGCACCTCGTGGAAATCGCGGCCTTCCTTTTCCATGGTGGTCAGGATGTAATTGCAGGTGCCGTTGAGGATGCCGTATACGCGCGCAATCTCGTTCGCGGCAGCGCCTTCGCGCATCCCCTTGATGACGGGGATGCCGCCAGCGACCGCCGCTTCATATTTGAGCGCGATGCCACCCTGTTCGGCGAGGCGCGCAAGGTCCAGGCCGTGATGCGCCAGCATCGCCTTGTTCGCAGTGACGAAGGGTTTGCCGGCGGCAAGGCACTGGCGGGCGAGGGTGAGGGCCGGGCCGTCCGATCCGCCGATCAGTTCCACCACGACATCGACATCGTCCCGCGCGGCCAGCGTCGTCATGTCGTCCACCCATTCGTAGCGGGAAAGATCGACGCCGCGATCCTTGTTCCGGTCGCGCGCGGAGATGGCGACCACCTGGATCGGGCAGCCGGCGCGGCGCGCGATCAGGTCGCCGTTGGTTTCCAGCAGGCGAATGACCCCGCCGCCGACCGTGCCGAGGCCGACAAGCGCGACGCGCAGCGGGGCATGGCGGTGGAGATTGGTCATGGCGATGTCTTTCCCTGATTTGCCGACGCCGCGCTGATAGCGGCCCGAACCGGCCTGTCCAAGGAAAAGCGCGTCACTCCTTCGTGCGCGTGCGACCGCAGGGACCAAGCGCGTCGACCACCAGGGCATAGTCGGCGCGCGCGGCATCGGCATCCGCCGGGGCGAGGGCGCGGACCGACGCAGGGGGCAATGCGGGCGGCAGTGCGCAGGCGAGCCGGTACCAGAGCAGGGTGCCGGGTTCGGGCGCGCGGGCAGCTTCGTCCACGATTTCGCCGAGCGCCACCGCCCAGCGCGGCGGCTGGCCGGGGCGGCGGAGGATCGACAGGGAGACCGGATCGCCATTTTCGGTGCGCAGGAATATCTGTGTCTCGCCCTCGCCCGCGATCGTGCCGGCGACATGGAATGCATCGCCAAGGCCAAGGATACGGGGCGGGGCGTTCGGGGCGACCAGCGCGGCAAGGACGGCCTTTACCCGGGAAAGCTCCTCCGCTGTGGCCGGGATCTGCGCGTCGGGCGCGATGAGCTGGATTTCGCCGGGGCGCGTACCGGGGCGGGCAAAGACGATCATCTGCGCCTTCTTAAATTTGGGTGTCCTGCCCCGTGCGTCGAGAGGGGCATCGTACAGGTAGGTGACGGTCGGCGCGATGCCCGATTCACCGCGAATCAAACCGGTCACTTCCGCCTCGATGAACAGTCTTTTTCGCCCCGACCGGACTGTCCCGGCCTGATCTGGCTTCAGCGGGATGATGTTGCGGATTCGCACATTGGCAACCAGCGGCGCACCGTCGGCAAGGTCGACGATGTCGGCGTAGGACAATCCCGCGACAGGGCGTTCTGGTGACGCTACCACAGGTAAATTTTGCCCAAAGGCAGAGAAAACCGCGGAATATGCGGCGGAAATTAGGCAGGCCGCGCCCAGTTTCAAGAGGCGTATGGAGGATTTCGTCACGCAGTTCGTCCTATGGTTTCAGCCCGTGGCAAGGATGTCACAGGCAAGTCATTCCAATGTGAAATGGTAAACGCAAATGAGGAAATCGATAAAGCGTTTGCGTGCCACGATGCGCCGCGATAGGAGTTCGGGCGGTAGCAAATGAACGGATAGGGGCCAAAGGTGATCGGGATTCCCCGGTCGGCTGGGGTCGTTTTTGGCTGATTTGTATAAACCACTGGTAAGTTGAATTAAGGAGTGTCGTTGCCGAATGGCCTATGCTGACCACTCGCAAGGATCGAGTCGCACGATATCGATCGTCATCGTCGCCCTGATTCACGCTGTTCTCGGCTATGCCTTCGTCACCGGTCTTGGCATGAAATATGTCAAAAAGGCGGCGGAACAGCTGAACGTGATCGACGTGAAAGAGGAACCGCCGCCACCCGACGAGGAGCCGCCGCCGCCGCCGCCAGACCAACCGGTCGGGACGCCGCCGCCGGTGTTCAACCCGGTTCCGGTCGCTGCGCCGCCGCCGCCGCCGGCTCCGCCCCCGCCGCCCGTCGCCGCCACCCGCGCCTCGCCGCGCGGCGCGCCGGGAAGCTGGCTCAGCGATGCCGACTATCCGAGCCGCGCGCAGCGCGAAGAGCGTTCGGGTACCGCCGGATTCCGCCTGGAAATCGGCGCGGACGGTCGGGTGACCAACTGCACCATCACCTCTTCGACCGGCCATGCCGACCTCGACGAGGCGACCTGCCGCCTGCTGCCGCGCCGTGCGCGCTTCAAGCCGGCGACGGGCAGCGATGGGCAGCCGATGGCCGACACCTATAATGGCCGCATCACCTGGCGCCTGCCGGAATAATCGAAATCGGGCGGGCGCGCGCCGGACGCCGCCCCGTCTAGCTTGATCTCATTGAGAGGGAAGTCTTGAACATGTTGATGTATCTCGCAGCTGCGGCTCCCAAGCCGGAAAACCCCTATGGCCTTATGGAAGCGCTGGAGCAGGGCGGCACGATCGCCTGGACCGTCTTCATCATCCTGTGCGCCATGTCGGTCGGTACCTTCTACATCCTGTTCACCAAGCTGATCGAACAGCAGAAGGTGATCAGTCAGGGCAAGAAGGTCCGCGCGACCTTCTGGCGCGCCGGTTCGCTGAAGGAAGCGTCCGCCAAGCTGGAAAAGAACTCGGCCTACAAGCAGATCGTCGACGACGGCATCAAGGCCCAGGAAGAGCATGGCAAGCTGAAGGATCCGGTCGAAGCGCATGACTGGCTGCACGGCTCGCTGGCGCGCTCGGAAGCCGCGATCAACTCGTCGCTGAACGGCGGCCTGGCGTTCCTCGCCACCGTGGGTTCGACCTCGCCGTTCATCGGTCTGTTCGGTACGGTTATCGGCATCTACCGCGCGCTCATCAAGATCGGCGCTGCCGGTCAGGCATCGATCGACGCCGTCGCCGGCCCGGTCGGTGAAGCTCTGATCATGACCGCGCTCGGTCTGGCGGTCGCCGTTCCCGCGGTGCTTGCCTACAACTTCCTGCAGCGCCGCAACAAGGCGATCTCGGAGCAGCTGAACGGCTTCACCGTCGACCTGCTGGCCTATCTGGTTTCGGACGGCGCCGTGAAGCCGACCGTTGCCCCGGCCGTCGCCGTGCCGGCCGCCAAGCCGGCCGCTGCGCCGACCAAGGCCTGATCGGTCTCAGGACGCCGGTTGCGGGACCGGGCGGCGGCTGCGACCGCCCGGCTCCCCGACCGACTAAGGCCCCCGCACCCTTTCGGCCTGGCGCCACCAGGTCATGACGGGGCGCCAACGACACCAAGGTTAGGATAGTATCAATGGCAATGAGTGTTGGCTCCGACGGCGGTGACGACAAGCCGATGTCCGACATCAACACGACGCCGCTCGTCGACGTCATGCTGGTGTTGCTCATCATCTTTCTCATCGCGGTCCCGGTCGTCGTCCAGACGGTCGATCTGCAGCTTCCCAAGGTGGCGTTCGAGCCGACCACGACGAAGCCGGAAAATGTGTCCCTCTCGGTCACCACGGCTGCGGACGGCAGCTGCGCGGTGTTCTGGGGCATGACCCCGGTCAATTCGAGCGACTTGCTCGACCGCGCCGTCGCCAAGCTCGAAGCGGACATCAAGAAGGCGGGTGGCGTCGAAAATCTGACGCCGGAAGACCTGCCCGAAGTGCATATCCGCGGCGACATCAACACCCCCTATCGGTGCATCGGCGGCACCATCTACACGATGCAGCGCGCCGGTTTCCCGAAGGTGGGCTTCATTTCCGAGCCGGAACCCGGTTCGGGCACCGTCCGCCTCTGATCGGCCCGCATAAGGAGTATCCGCAATGGCTATGAGCGCCGGCCGCGATGACGGCGAACCGATGGTGGAAATGAACACGACGCCGTTGATCGACGTCATGCTCGTTCTCCTCATCATGTTCATCATCACCATTCCGATCCAGACCCACGCGGTGAAGATCGACTTGCCGCAGAACGCGCCGCCTACGGACAGCGTGATCGACCCGGTCAAGAACAAGGTCGCGATCGACGCCGGTGGCGTCATCACCTGGAACGGATCGCCGATCGACCTGCTGACCCTGCGTCAGTATCTGCAGCAGTCGCTGCGCCTGCCAGTCGAGCCGGAACTCCAGTTCCAGCCCAACGCCGCGACCCGTTATGTGGTCGTTGACGAGGTGCTGGCAGAGGTCAAGCGCGCAGGCGTGACCAAGCTGGGTTTCGTCGGCAATGAACAATATGGCAATTTCTGACCGCTGACGCCCGGCGTGCCCAGCCGACGCCAAGACTTCCCGCTTGTCAGGCGGGGTCGCCGGACCAGGTGGCAGAAGCCAGATTGCAAGGGGTCGCCTTCGGGCGGCCCTTTTTGTTGCGCGCCCGGAATGTGGGCGACGCTAGCCGCATTGACCAGTTGTTAACTGCGATCGGCGAAAATGCGGCTCCAACATGACGCGATGACGGGCCATGGGTGAACAAGCGCAAAATCATGACCGCCAGGGTCGCACGGCCGAGCGTCGGCGCGTGCGGATCACAGTCAAAGTGCGCCGGCCAGGCGAAACCTGGTTTTCCAGTCATATCGCCGATGTCTCCGTCAATGGCTTTCGCTTGCAGAGCTTCATGAAGCTGAACCGGGGCGACGACATCTGGATCATGCTGCCCGGCTTCGAGGGCCGTCGGGCCCGAGTCACCTGGACCCGCGCGCATGAGTCGGGCTGCGCCTTCGAACGGCCGCTGCATCCAGCGATCCTCGACCATGTCGTGAAGATCGGCCTGAACGGCTGACCATCTGCGGGCTGGTGGCGACGAAGCGCCCGGTGCCTCGCGTCGGGACGTCAGGACTGGTTGCGCGGAAAAGCCGCAAGCCTTACCCCGTCAGGCGGCGGGCATATCCTGGAACTGGAGGCTGGCGAGCCGGGCATAGAGGCCGCTCCGCGCGACCAGCGCGTTATGGTCGCCTTCCTCGACGATGCGGCCTTCATCCATGACGATGATGCGGTCGGCGGCGCGGACCGTGGCGAGCCGGTGGGCGATGACGATGGTGGAGCGTCCCCGCACCAGCCGGGCCAGCGCGTCCTGCACCAGTCGTTCCGATTCGGCGTCGAGCGCAGACGTGGCCTCGTCCAGCAGCAGCAGCGGGGCGTCCCGCAGCAAGGCGCGGGCGATGGACAGGCGCTGCCGCTGCCCGCCTGAAAGGCGCGCGCCGCCCTCCCCCAGATAGGTGTCGAGTCCCTGCGGGAGGGCGCGCAGGAAGGAGTCCGCGTTTGCGGCGCGGGCGGCGTCCCAGACCTGATCGTCCGTGGCGTCCCACCGGCCGTAGCGCAGATTGTCCCGCGCCGAGGCGGCAAAGATCACGCTGTCCTGCGGGACCATGGCCATCATCGCGCGCAAGTCGGCGGGGTCCGCCTCCGGAAGCGGAACGCCGTTCAGGCTGACGACGCCGCTGTCGGGATCGTAGAAGCGCTGCGCGAGCTGGATCAGCGTCGATTTACCCGCTCCGGACGGCCCGACGATAGCGACGGTTTCGCCAGGGTTCACGGCAAAGGACAGGCCGTGCAGCGCCGGCTGGTCGGGGCGGGTCGGATAGTGGAAATGGACATTGTCGAACCGCAGCAGCGCGCCGCGATCGCCGGCCGGGATTGGCCGGGGGCTGGCGGGCGCGAGGATGTCGGGCGTAGCGGTCATCAACTCGTCCAGCCGGCTGGCGGCGCCCGCGCCCCGCAACAGGTCGCCCCAGCTCTCCGACAGGGAACCGAACGCGCCCGCGACCAGCCCGCCGGTCAGCACGAAGGCGGCGATGCTGCCGCCCGACAAGGAGCCGGCCGCGACGTCAAGCGCGCCCCGCCACATGACAGCGGTGATCGATCCGAAGACGAGCGCGATCACCACGGCGGTCATCAGCGCGCGCAGCCGGATGCGAGCGCGGGCGGTGGCGAAACCGCGCTCCACCGTCGCGTCGAAGCGTCCTGCTTCCCGCTTTTCCTGCCCGAAAGCCTGCACGATCTTCATCGCGCCCAGCACTTCGCTAGTGACGGTCCCGACATCGGCCAGCCGGTCCTGGCTGGCACGGGAGAGGCCGCGTACGCGGCGGCCAAGGCCGATGAGAACGACGAGGATGACCGGGATGCCAAGCAGCAGCAGCGCCGCGAGCTTGGGCGCCAGTACGAAAAGATAGATGAGCCCGCCTATCCCCGTGACGAGGTTGCGCAGCGCGACCGACACGGTCGAGCCGACAACCTGCTCCACAATGGCGGTGTCCGCGGTCATGCGGGACGCAATTTCGGACGGGCGGTTTTCCTCGAAGAAGCGGGGCGCTTGGCGCAGGAGATTGGCCTGCGTCGCGCTGCGGATGTCTGCGACGACGCGCTCGCCCAGCCAGGACACGAAATAGAAGCGCAGCGCGCTGGCGATCGCCAGCACGACCACGATCATCAGCAGATATTCGAACCAGCGGTTGATGTCTCCGCCGCCCATGAAGCCGCGATCGATCACCAGTCGGAAACCGCTGGGAATGCCCAGCGTCGCTGCCGATGACACGATGAGGGCGGCGAGCGCTGCGGCGATGCGGCCGGGATAGTGGCGGAGATGTGTATAAGAGACACCGCCACAACATGCCCAGGCTGCCCAGTGCGGGACGGTCCTTCAAGGGCGGCTGGCTTTGCGGATCGTCCTGCATGGAAGGCCGCTTAGCAGGGTGCCGCCCCTCCCTCAATGCCTGCACCCGGTGGGGCTCAGGCGTCGGGCGCGACCGCGTCCGCCCAGCGCATCACCTGCTTTGCGTCGCCCTTGCCGGTAAGGGCATAGGCCATGTCGCCCCTTTCCCAATAGGCGGTCGTTTCTCCCGCGCGACGGGCCACCAGCGGCGTGCCCTCAGCCGGCGTTTCGGCGCGATCGGCAAACAGGGACAGCGCCTCTCCCTGGGGCGTGAGGAGGCTCATCGCGACGGCGGGGCTGCCGGGCGACGGGACAAGCTGGACGTCGGTGACGCGCCAGCCCGTTGGCAGCGCCGGCAGGACGATGCCGGCCGACCTCTCGATTTCCTTGGGATCGAAACGGGCGCTTTCCACCTGCGAGGGCATTGCCTGCCGCAACAGGCCAGCGCGGCGGGACGCGGCCGCTTCGTCCAGGAAGCTGCTGGCCTGCGCGCTTTGCGGGAATTCGCCCAGTTCGCCGCGCGCGATCCAGCCGGTGGCGACCAGCAAGGCGATGGCGGCGGCGCGGCCCAGATGCCGCCAGAGCCGGCCATCCTCATTGTCGTTGGCGACAGGCTGGCTGGTATCACGGCGACGGCCCACCAGCGTGCCCTTCGTCCCGTCCTTCATCAGGCGGAAGTCGATATGCGGCCAGCGTTGCCGCCAGCGACGCGCCACGAGTCGTTCACCCGGGCGGGCGGCATCGTCCAGCAGCACCACGCCATCGGGCGACAGGCGTGAAAAAAGGCTGTCGGCCGCGCCCCGCACCAGCGGATGCACGCTCCAGGGCGGACCGTCGATGATAATGAGGTCGATCTGCTCCGGCAAGTTATCGACGGCATACCAGCGACCGGGCCAGTCCGGGCTTTCCTGCGTCAGCGGGGCGTGGCGGATGTCGACGTCCAGCCCGTGATCCGCCAGCCACCGGCGCGTGGCGTCGACAAAACCGCCATGCTGGTCGAAGCTGTGCAGCCGCCCGCCGCCATGGCGTTGCAGTGCGCGGGCTGCGACCAGCGATGATGCGCCCGCCCCCAGTTCGACCACATGAGCCGGGCGAAGCCGCACGATTTCGCGGACGATGTGGCGCAGGAATCCGACATCGGCCTTCCAGCTGCCAAGGTGCGGCAGCGCGTCGTGGGGCAGGCCGAGTTCGTCCAGCAGGGCGCGCTTGTCGGCCGGGCGGCCGCCCGACAGGCTGGCGAGCAGCCAGGGCCAGCCGATCGCGCCGAAGCCGATCCTCCACGCGGTGTCGGACAGGCGACGGGACAGGTCGCCCGTTGCCTCATGGGCTTCGCTGAGCGGGAGAAAGCCGGTAAGCTCGCGGGATGTCACTGGAAAAGACGCTCCTTGTCGATGGCGGGGCTATGCGACCGGCCCCGTTCACGCATATGTCGGCCCTTCATATGGTCAATTGTTGACGCAGGGAACGCCGATGACCCGTATAATTTCCGCGACCGTCGAACGCTGGCCAGTCGCAGGCAGCTTCATCATCAGTCGCGGCGCGAAGACACATGTCGACGTGGTGGTGTGCATGGTGGGCGACGGCGCGCATCAGGGGCGGGGCGAGGGGACCGCCATTTATTATGAAGGCGAAAGCGCGCAAGGGTGCGTCGCCGCCCTCAAAAGCTATGCCGGGCCGCTGGAACGGGACGCGCTGCTGACCCATATGCCGCGCGGCGCGGCGCGCAACGCGCTGGATTGCGCCCTGTGGGATCTGGAAGCCAATCGGCAGGGCGTGCCGGTGTGGCAACTGGCCGGCCTCCGCAAGCCCGCACCGCTGCCGACCGCCTTCACCATCAGCCTGGGCGATCCGGCCCAGATGGAGGCGGATGCGCGGGCGGCGGAAGGGCGGGGCTTCACCCTGCTCAAATGCAAGCTGACCGGGGAGGGCGACCGGGACCGGATCGCGGCGGTGCGCGCGGGCGCGCCGGACGTGCGGCTGATCGTGGATGCCAATGAAAGCTGGCACGACCGCGACATCGCGGAGGCGGCGGCGGAACTGGCGCCACTGGGGGTCGAGATGGTGGAGCAGCCAATCCTGCATGGACGGGAAGAGCGGTTGGCGGGGGTCAAGGCGACGCTGCCGCTGTGCGCCGACGAAAGCTGTCATACGCGCGCCGATCTCGATCGCCTGGGCGATTTCGACGCGGTGAACATCAAGCTGGACAAGGCGGGCGGGCTGACGGAGGCGCTGGCGCTGGCGCGCGCGGCGCGGGATCGGGGGTTTGGCATCATGGTCGGCTGCATGCTGGGCACGTCGCTCGGCATCGCGCCCGCCGCGCTGGCGGCGCAGGACGCGGACTGGATCGACCTGGACGGCGCGCTGTTGCTGGCGGACGACAGGCCGGGTGGCCTTGCGATGGCGGGCGGCTTGTTGCAGCCGGGTACGCTGTGGGGGACGGGTCAGTAACCCAGCGTCAGGCCGAGCGCATAATATTGGGGTCCGGCATTGGCCTTCCCATGCAACATGGGCAGCACCGGCAGGGCGAGCGTGGCATAGGGGCGCGTGTTGTCGCCGCTGAAGCGCACGCCCGCGCCGATGGTGGCCGACAGCGGGATGCTGTAGGCGGCCTCGATCCGGCCGTAAAGCTTGGTGTCGCCATCGCGCAGATAGACGCCGGCGCCGGGCGTCAGGCTGAATCCCGCCAGCCCCAGCCGGTAACCCGCGCCGACCTCGGTGCCCCAATGGCCGTCGGCGCGACCATAATTGACTTCCGCGCCCAATCCTTCGGCTTCAGCGGTGGCGGGGATGAGAGCGAAAAGCGCAGCGGCAAGAGCGAGGGAGGCGCGGGTCATGGCACCAGCCGCTAACCGATGACGGCTGCCGCGCAATCCCGACCGGGATGAGCGGAATCGTCCATGCGGTGAGCCGTCACTCGGGCTCGGAAACCGAACGCACCGGCATGACTTCGGCATAGGGCATGATCATCCGTCCGTCCGGCGCGGCGGTGAAGCTGGTCTGGGTGGGATAGGCAAACTCGATCCCCTCGGAATTGAACCGCTTCCAGATGGCGAGGCCGATGCGGTGGCGCATGACGAAATAGTCGTGATGGTCGGGGTCTGGCACATCGAAGTT
This sequence comes from Sphingobium sp. CCH11-B1, assembly GCF_001556865.1. Lineage (GTDB taxonomy): Bacteria > Pseudomonadota > Alphaproteobacteria > Sphingomonadales > Sphingomonadaceae > Sphingobium. Next base: position 27,449 of record NZ_LSJY01000127.1, read on the forward strand.
CAGCTGATAGTCGAGGCTGCTGGCGCCGAAGGCGACGATGCCGCAATTGACGAAGATCAGCCCTTCCGCCTCCACCACCTGCCGCAGCATGTCGGGGATCGCCTCGGCCTTTTCCTCCGGGGTCTGATAGATGATGCCGATGGCGTAGGTGACGCGGCGCTGGACCAGCGTCTGGAGGCTGGTGATTTCCTTCTGCAGCAGATTGGCGTTGGAAATGACCTTCTTCTCGCCGCTCATCGCGCGCAGGCGTGTGCTCTTGAGGCCGATCTTCTCCACCCGGGCCGTGGTCTGGTCGTAAGTGATGACCTCGCCGCGACGGAACGGCTTGTCGAAGATGATCGACAGGGCGGCGAACAGGTCGGAAAAGATGCCCTGCGCGGCAAGGCCGATCGCGATACCGCCAATGCCAAGGCCCGCGACCAGACCGGTGACGTTCACGCCCAGATTGTCGAGCACGACGATCGCGGCGATGGCGAACAGCGCGAAGCTGACGAGCACGCGGATGAGGCCCATGGCGTTGGCCAGCGTTTCGCCCCCGCCATCCTCCGCCAGCGTCTTGCGCTCGATGAGGCCCAGGATGATCTCCCGCGCCCAGAGGGCGGCCTGCAGCACAGCGGCGATGGTGAAGAGGAACGCGACAGTGCGGGAAAGCGACGGTGGCGCGTCGGCATAGCCCACGACCAGCCGGGCCGCGACCATCACCATGAAATAATGGGTGGTCCGCGCCGCCGCGCGGCTCAGCACCTGGGCATAGCCGAGCGGATCGCCCCGCGCGCCGCGATGCCGCTTGCCCAGTTCGCGCAGGGCCGCGAGCGCGAGATAGATGAGGACGCCCGCTCCGATCGCGATCAGTATCGAAAGATAATGGACCTGGAACCAGCCGATGGTCGAGTCCCACATTTCGCGCAGGTTGGGCGCTTCGACTTTGATCGCGGGAAGGGCTGGGTCTTTCTTGTCGGCCATGGATCGACCTATTGGACCAGATCAGGCCGCGACCGCAAGCGGCACGCAACCGGCGAGGGCATCGAGAAAGGCGATGAGGCCCCGTTCCTCGCGCGAGAGATATCGGGTGCGGCGCGGCAGGCGCAGCCCTGCGCGCCATTCGTCCTGCCCGTCATGGCAAAGCGCGATGAGGGCCGGGTGGACGTAGCTTTTGCGACTGATCGCGGGCGTGTTGCCCAGCGCCTGCGCCACCGGCTCCAGCAGTTGCTTGAGCGTGACGTGCCCTTCGACCAGCGTTTCGAAGGCGATGGTGGTCGCTCCCCAGGTGCGGAAATGCTTGGCGGTGAAGGGGCCTCCCATCGCTTGCGCGATATAGGCGTTGACGTCGCTGGAGGTGATGGGGCGGGGATCGCCATCCTCGTCCAGATATTGGAACAGATGCTGGCCGGGCAGATCCTGCACCTGCCGCACGAAGCGAAGCAGGCGCGCGTCGGTGATCGTCTGCTGCTGTTCCTTGCCCGACTTGGCGCGAAAGCGGAGCGTCAGCGATCGACCGTTGAGGTCGATATGGCGGCGGCGCAGCGTTGTCGCGCCGAAGCTCTTGTTGGTGGTGGCATAATGTTCGTTGCCCACGCGCAGCTTGGCGAGATCGAGCAGGCGCACCACGGCGGCAATGGTGCGATCCTTGCGCAGGCCGCGCTTCGACAGGTCGCTTTCCAGGCGTGCGCGCAGCTTTGGCAGGGCGCGGCCGAAATCGGGGCAGCCGGCATATTTTTCCGCCTCCCGCGCGGCGCGGAAATCGGGATGGTAGCGATATTGGCGGCGGTTGCGGTCGTCATAGCCCACGGCCTGGATATGGCCCCAGGGCGAAGGACAGAACCAGCAGTCATGATAGGCCGGGGGCAGGGCGATGCGGTTCAGCCGGTCTATCTCGTCCCGATCGGTGATGCGCGCGCCGTCCGGGCCATAATAGGCCCAGCCGCGCTTGAGGGCGCGTCGCGTGATGCCGGGGATGCTGTGGTCCGCATGGGTGACGGTCTGTTGGGGCATGTCTGTCCTTCTCATGCCCGAAAACCCGCCGTTCATCGCTTCGTTCCGAAACCTTGGCGCGGGCTTGGCCGTTACAGGGCCTTCCGCCTAACCCAGGAGAGTTGCCATGCCGTCCATCGAGAAAAGCCGTGTCCTGATCCTTGCCACCGACGGTTTCGAGCAGTCCGAACTGTTCGAGCCGCGCGCCAAGCTGATCGAGGCGGGTGCGGCCGTCACGCTCGCGTCACCGGGCACGGATCCCATTCAGGGCATGGAACATGATGTGAAGGGCGACACCATCACGCCCGACATCACCTTGGATCAGGTGGATATAAAGCAGTATGACGGCCTGCTGCTGCCCGGCGGGGTGGCCAATCCGGACAGTCTGCGCACCGACGACAAGGCCGTCGAGATCGTGCGCAACTTTACCCTGTCAGGCAAGCCGGTCGCGGCGATCTGCCATGGCCCCTGGCTGCTGGTAGAGGCCGATGTGGTGGACGGGCGGACGGTCACGTCCTGGCCCTCCGTCCGCACCGATCTTGCCAATGCGGGCGCGAGCGTCGTGGACCGGGAGGTCGTGGTCGACGGCAATCTCATCACCAGCCGCAAGCCGGAGGATATTCCTGCCTTCGTCGACGCGTTCAGGACAGCTCTGGCCGACGTAGCCACGGCGGACGCCTGACCCAGAGGCGCGCGTCGCCGTCCGGGCGCCAGGGCGTCGGGCGGCGACGCAGCGTGGAGAGATGCGCGAGCGCGAGCGTCGCGCAGACAAGGCCTGCCGGCCAGGCAAGGGGCAGGGTGGCCGGAGCCAGCAGCGGCGCCATCATCGCCGCGCCCAAACCCGCCGTCGCAAGGCCGAGCGCGCGCGGATCGCCATCGGGACCGCGCAGCCAGAAGAGGCAGGCGAATATGCCGGTCGAAAAGGCAAGCGCATGAGCGGCGATCCCGCCGGAAATGGGGGTGAAGCCGGCAATGGCGGCGATCAGCAATGCGGCGATGGCGGGGCGCGACAACTTGCCGAGCATATGGGTGCTCAAGGGGTAGATCAGCAATTCACTTGCCAGCGCCGCTGACAGGATTTCCTCCACCCGCGCGCTATCACCCGCGATCAGGGCGACGCTCGCGAGTGCCGCCCATCGGGTCAGGCGGAGCGGGGCCATGCGGATGTGGCTGACCCACGACAGCGCGCCGCGTGGCGCGCGCCGGCGGTCGGCAAGGCGAAGGTCAAAGCCGCCCAGAAAGAACAGCGCGCTGATCAGGACCGGCGACAGGTCGGGCGCGATCAGCAGGGCGCCAAGCAGAAGGCCCAGCAGCAGGCCATGGGCAAGGCCCAGCGCGCGCATCTCCCCCTTCATGCCGGCAGTCCGTTCCGCGCGGTCAGGGCAGCGGCGAGCTGTTCCCGCGCCGCCGCCTTGCGCCGGCGCGTGAGATAGGTGTCGAGGCCGATCTGCAGCGCCAGCATCATGAAGATGAAGGGCTGATAGGCGATGCCGACGAACAGCGATCCGATCATATAGACGACATGCCCTTGCTGGAGCGCCAGGGCGTAGGGCGCGATCCAGGCTTCGTCCGGCTTGTCCGACCGCCGCCAGGCGCGGCGGATCATTTCGGTGCGGATGAAGCAGATGCCGTGGATCAGCGCCCAGATGAAGAAGCCGAAATAGCCCTGTTCCCCCAGCATTTCGAAATAGGCGCTGTGATAGGCGCGACCCCGGTCGGTGACGATGCGCCGCTCGATCCGCGCGCCGCCCGAATCGACGATGGTTTCCTGCGTGAAATAGCTGAAGCTGTTCTGGAGATAATTGTCGAAGCCGCCACCGCCCGGGTGCGTTTTCACATAGTCGAGCGTCCACATCCACACCGCGACGCGAGTGGAGGCGCTTTCGTCGCCCTGATGGTTTTCGATCGTCTGCATCCGCTGCGTAAAGCTGGCGGGCAGGAAGGGGACAGACACGAGCGCGCCCAGCAGAAGGAGCGGCCCATAGACGAACTTGCGCTTCGACCGCAGCAGCATCATGCCCGCCAGGATGACGAGGCAGACGAGGCCGGTGCGCGCTTCGGTGCCGATGGGCATCAGCATGCAGGCGAAACAGAGGCACCAGGCAAAGCCCTTCACGCGCCAGTCGGGCGGGAAGATGGTGCCATGCTTCGTCAGCCACAGGATCAGCGGAATCAGCGAGATCGCGACGCAGGAAATGATGCTGCCTTCGTACAGGCCGCTGTTATTTTCCACCATCAGGTTGAGCACGCCGTAACCGCCGCCCGACAGCGCCGTCTTCATGCCGCCATTGATGATGATGGTGCTGGCGCACAGGATCATGAAGAGGGTGAGCGCCTCGATCCGCAGGCGGGTGCGCAGCACCAGCGGCAGGAAGATGCCCGCGATGATCGCTTTCCACACCCAGTTCCATTTGGTGAGCGCCTCGACCGGGAAATCGGCGTGGAGCGTCGTGTAGCCGCACCAGGCGACAAGCACGAGCATCAGGCCCTGACGGACAGAGAATCGGCAGTCCTTCTTGTCGTCCACCAGCAGCCACGACCCCACCATCAGTGCGAAGGCAATGGCCGAGATCGGGATGGAATTGAGCAGGACATAGGACAGCCGCTGCGGCGAGACGATGTCGATATAGGCGTAGAGCGCGACCAGCAGGAACGGCCGGCGCAGCCCCATGAGGCCGAACAGCCCGAGGAAGGCGAGGAAGAAGAGGTCACGCATCGGCGTTCTCCTCCGGCTTCGACTGCGATTCGCCGGGCGCTGGATCGCGGTCCAGGTCGGCACGCGGCAGCAATTTCCACGCGGCGATCAGGATGACGCCATGGCTGATGAGGAGGGAAAGGGCGTCGATCATCGGGTGGAGGGGAATCCGCTGTGCACGGTCATCCTCCTAACCGGACAGAGTTTATGGGCCGTTAAACCTTTTCCGGCAGACAAAGCGGGCCATGACTCGCATTCTCCACGTGCTGGACCACAGCCTGCCGCTGCACAGCGGCTACACCTTCCGGACCCGGGCGATCCTGCGCGCGCAGATGGCCCAGGGATGGGACGTGCGCGGCATCACCGGCTATCGCCACGTTGCGAACGGCCCGCTGGAGGAGGTGGTGGACGGCATCCGTTTCCACCGCACGCCCGGTCGGTCGGCGGAAGGCAATGCCCTGATTCGCGAATGGCGAGATATTTCCGCCCATGCCGACGCGATCGACGCGCTGGTGCGCCAATGGCGGCCAGACGTCATCCACGCCCACTCGCCGGTCCTGAACGCGATGGCCGCGCAAAAGGTGGCGAAGCGGCACGGCCTGCCGATGATCTACGAAATCCGCGCCTTCTGGGAGGATGCAGCGGTCGGCAACGGGACAGGGACGGAAGGAAGCCCGCGCTATTGGCTGACGCGCCAGCTGGAAACCCATGCGGTGCGCCAGGCCGATGCGGTGGCCGTCATTTGCGACGGGCTGCGCAGCGACCTGATCGCGCGCGGCATCGATCCGGCCAAGATCATCGTGTCGCCCAACGGCGTCGATCTCGACCAGTTCGGCGATCCCGTGCCGCGCGACCCTGCGCTGACGGCGAAGCTGGGGCTGGAGGGCGCCGATGTCGTCGGCTTCATCGGCAGCTTCTATGATTATGAAGGGCTGGACGACCTGATCGCCGCCCTGCCGCGACTCGTACGGGCACGGCCGCGCGCGAAGCTGCTGCTGGTGGGCGGCGGCCCCATGGAGCAGGCCCTGCGCGATCAGGCGATGGCTTCGCCTTTTGCCGATCATATCGTCTTCGTCGGCCGGGTGCCGCACGACCAGGTCGAACATTATTATGCGCAGGTCGACGTGCTGGCCTATCCGCGCAAGGCGATGCGACTCACGGAGCTGGTGACACCGCTCAAACCGCTGGAGGCGATGGCGCAGGGGCGGCTGGTGGCTGCATCCGCCGTGGGCGGGCATCGCGAGCTGATCGAGGAGGGGGTGACCGGCGCCTTGTTCGCGCCGGACGATCCCAAGGCGCTCGCCGCGGCGCTGGCCGGGCTGTTCGCCGACCGGGCGATATGGGACGAACGCCGCGCGGTGGCCCGGCGCTTCGTCGAGCGCGAGCGTAACTGGTCGTCAAACATTCTGCGTTACGAACCCGTTTACCAGCGTCTGCTGGCCCGCGGATCGGCCGCGCGGCGGGCGGCCTGAAGGGGTGATCGACGGACATGAACGGGTTGGACCGGGGCAGGAAGACAGCGGAGCGTCGGCGCGGCCGTGTCGCCGCCTTCGCCGCGCTCGCCACGGCGCTCGCCATGCTGTGGATGCCGGTCGGCCTCATCGAAACGGTGGTGGCGTCGAGCGGGGTCAGCGAAGCGGTGCCGGCTGCGGCGCCGCCGCTGGGGATGACGGCGCGGCTGACGCTGGCGGCCTTTGTCGGCCTGATGGCGGCCGGGGTGACGGAATGGATGGCGCGCGCGCCCGTCGGCGCAGCGCATGAGGAAGAGGAAGAAGCGCGCGTTCACCGCGCCAAGGGAGCAAAGACGATGGGTTTCGCATTTTCCAAGCTGACCGCCCTGGCGCGGGGGCGCGCCGCGCCTGTCGCCAATCATGACGCGCCGTCGCTGCGCCGGGCCGACGCGCATCCGGACGCGCCGCCACGCCCGCCGATCTTTGCCAGCCGCGATTTTGACGGGCTGGAGATTTTCGCCCGGCCGGACAGCGCTCGCGCGTCGGGCTCGACGGTTCGCGATGGTGCTGCCGAAGCGGCCGACCAGCCTGCCGCCGGCCCCGCCTTCCTGCGCCCCATCCCCGCCTTTGCTGCGCCTGCCGCACCGGGCGTGGAAGAAGCCGACATGGTCCCCGAACCGATCCTGGACGAGGCGCAGCCATGGATGCCGCACGAGTCCGCGCCTGCGGACGCGCCGCTCCCTCCACTGCCCTTGCGGATGCCGACCCATGATCTGTCGGTCCGGGAATTGACCGAGCGGCTGGAGCGGGGCCTTGCCCAGCGATCCCGCCCCCTGGCTCCGTCGGCGCGCGAAAGCGGCGTGATCGCGGACATGCCCCCGGCCCGCCGGGTGCCGGTGCGCGACCGGGTCGCGCCCGACACCGACGAAGCGCTGCGGGCCGCGCTGGGCGCGCTGCGCTCGATGGCCGGTCGCCGCTGATCCTTCACCAGTCCTGAATGGTAAGGGCTGACAGGTCCAGCGTGACGCCTTGCGCGTCCGGCTGACTTCGGTCGACGCTTATGTCCGCGACGAAATGGCCGGACAGGCTCCATTCCGCCTCGCCGATATCCTGCGCGAAGGCAGCGGCGCGGCCGTCGAACAGCGCGCTGGCCCAGGGGCGGCTCGACGCCTGTTCGACCGTGGCCGGGCCAGCCGCTCGCGCGATCAGCTGATCGAGCAGGCGCGGCAACGGGTCGGCCCGCTCTTTTCCTATTCCTTTGTTTCGGATGATTTTTGTCGCCGCAAAGGCATGAACGGCGCTTGTCATTGGCCCATGCTCCTGCGATATGTGTTCATGAAATGTTCTATACGTCTTTTCACGCGGTCACCCGGCTGACGGCCCAGGCGCAGGTCAAAGACCAGGCGTGGGTCGCGCGCGCATTCGCGGCCGAAACGCGTGGGTGGCATGCGGAACTCCCGCAAGAATCGCTCGATGGCGGTCAGCATATGCGCCCTTCTCCTTCGACTGGCCGACTCGCCCGATGCGAATCGATAGGGTTATTCCTATCTCGATGCCTATTTCCTACTTGTCTAGGAAAATTCCTGCCATTATGGATATGTCATGGATGAATCGCAGCATGCGCGTGTCGCGCTCGACCGGCTGATTGCCGAACGGGGTGAGAATTACGCTGATCTTTCCCGGCTGATCGGGCGCAACGCCGCCTATATCCAGCAGTTCATCAAGCGCGGGACGCCGCGCAAGCTGGACGAGGCGGATCGGCGCGTACTGGCGCGCTATTTCGGCGTACCCGAAACGATGCTGGGTGGCGTGGATGAAACCGCGGCGCAGCCCACGCGCACGCGCGGCTTGCCGGCGGTGGTGGCGGTCCCGCGGCTGGCGCTGGGTGCGTCGGCGGGTGTCGGATCGCTGGACGATGACGAGCGGGCAGCGGGCGTGATGGCGTTCGACGCGCGCTGGTTGCGCTACCTGGGGGTGCGGCCGCAGCGCGTGTCGATCATCCGCGTGGACGGCGAGTCGATGGCGCCGACGCTGAACGATGGCGACGACATCATGGTCGATCATGACGATGCGGCGGAGCGGCTGCGCGACGGCGTCTATGTGCTGCGCCTGGACGGCGTGCTGATGGTGAAGCGCGTCGCCCTCGGGCCATTGCGTGGGCAATTCAGCGTAGTGAGCGACAATGCCCATTATCCCGACTGGACGGATATCGATCCGGGCCTGGTCGACATCGTCGGACGCGTGGTCTGGACCGGGCGGCGCTTGAACTGATCGGCTTTCCTCTTCATCTGGAAGGGACGAGGCAGGAGTGCGCAGCGCGTGAACGATAATGGTGCGGTAATCGAGAAGGCGATCCAGTGGCGCGGCGCGCCCATGGCGCTGGCGACCGTGGTGTCGACCTGGGGGTCGGCGCCGCGCCCCCGGGGCAGCCACATGATCGTGCACCAGGACGGCCGGTTCGAGGGCAGCATTTCGGGCGGCTGCGTCGAAACGGATGTGCTGCAACGCGCGGCGGAGGTGATCGCCGGCCGGCCTGCGCATGTCGAAACCTATGGCGTGGCAGATGGCGATGCGTGGCAGGTCGGACTGCCCTGCGGCGGCGAGATCGCGGTGATGGTGCAACCGGTCAGCGAGGCCGGCTTCCCGCCGGCGCTGTTCGAACGGATCGCGCAGCAAAGCGCGCGCGGCCGTGCCCTGACCCTGGCGACCGATCTTGGCGCGGGCGTCACGCGGGAACATGCCGGCGAAGGGGATTTTCTGAACCGCTACGATCCGCCCCGCCGCCTGCTGATCGTGGGCGCGGTGCAGATCGCGCAAAGCCTGGCGCCGCTCGCCCAGGCGATCGGCGTGACCCCGGTGGTGATCGATCCGCGCGGCCGCTTCCTGACCGAGGAACGGTTTCCGGGCGTGGAACTGGACGATCGCTGGCCGGACGAGGCAGTGGCGGCCCGCTGTCCCGGCGAATCGACCGCGGTCGTGACGCTCAGCCATGACATCAAGATTGACGATCCCGCGCTGATGGCGGCGCTCCGCGCGCCCACCGGCTATGTCGCGGCGCTTGGATCGCGCAGGAGCCACGCCGCGCGGCTGGACCGTCTGGCGGCGCAGGGATTTTCCGCCGACGATCTTGCCCGGATCGATGGCCCGGCAGGGATGGACATCGGAGCGATCGGCGCGGCCGAAATCGCCCTGTCCATCACGGCGGGCATGGTCGCCGGCTTCAACGCGCGGCGATGAAGGTCCGCCCTCCGCCGCAAGGGACGGGCGGAGGGCGTATCCTTCGAAGCTGTCGGGCACCCAAGGACCCTCGCCCCCTAGCAAGGCGACTGGAAACAGCAATACCCAATATTGAGATTTTCTAAATTTTTCAGTCGTAAAATTAGAATTTGTTGCAATATAATTACAAGATCAGCAGCAGCGTCCGCTCCCCTTGCCGCCATAACGGGCTTGTTGCCGGTCGCGGAAAAACTGGGTCCGGTCCATCACTGGCTGTTCGGGATGGTGGGCCGTCATGTGGCGCACATAGGCATCATAATCGGGCATGCCAACCATGGATCGCGCCGTCCGACGCAAAATATCAAGCCATTTCATCATGCTATCGCCGCCACATCGTCGGGGATTTCCCGCGCCGTGGCGTGATCGACGCGACGCGCGGCCAGGCAGGTCCGGACCGTGAAGAAGAGAAGCGACAGCACCACGGCCAGGAACAGCGCGACCAGCGCGGCATCGATCCGGTCATTGAAGATGATCTGCCGCATCTGCTCCATCGACTTGGCCGGGGCCAATATCTCGCCCCGGTCCGCCGCATCCTCGAATCGGGCGGCGTGCGCAATGAAGCCGACCTTGGGATCTGTGGAATAGAGCTTGAGCCAGCCCGCCGAAAGCGTGCAGACGAGCAGCCATGCGGCCGGCAGCATCGTCACCCAGGCGAAGCGGTCCCGCTTCATGCGGAAGAGCACGGCCGTCCCCAGCATCAGCGCGATGGCCGCCAGCATCTGGTTGGAGATGCCGAACACCGGCCAGAGCGTGTTCACCCCACCCAGCGGATCGGTGACGCCCTCGTAGAGGAAGAAGCCCCACGCCGCGACGGTGAGCGCCGTGGCGACGAAACCGGGCCATTGCCGCGCGCCGTCCTTGAAGGAGGGCATGGCGAGCGCGATCAGATCCTGCAGCATGAACCGCCCCGCACGCGTGCCGGCGTCCACGGCTGTCAGGATGAACAGCGCCTCGAACAATATCGCGAAATGATACCAGAAGGCCTTCATCGTGGGCCCGCCGACGACATGGCTGAAGATTTCCGCCATGGCGACCGCCAGCGTGGGCGCGCCCCCTGCGCGGGAGATGATGCTATGTTCGCCCACATCCTTCGCGGTCTGGGTTATGAGATCGGGCGAGATCGGGAAGCCCATGGCGGTCACGGCGGCGGACGCGCTGGCGGCATCCGTCCCGATCATGGCGGCGGGGCTGTTCATCGTGAAATATATGCCCGGGTCCAGGATCGAGGCGCCGACCAGCGCCATGATCGCCACGAACGCCTCCATCAGCATCGCGCCATAGCCGATGAGCGGCGCATGGGCTTCGCTGGCGATCAGCTTGGGCGTGGTGCCGCTGGAGATGAGCGCGTGGAAGCCCGATACCGCCCCGCAGGCGATGGTGATGAAGAGGAAGGGGAACAGCCCGCCGGCCCAGACCGGGCCATTGCCGTTCACGAAGGGGGTGAGCGCGGGCATCTTCAAGGGCGGGGCCATGATGACGATGCCGATCGCCAGCGCCGCGATTGCCCCGATCTTGAGAAAAGTCGAGAGATAGTCGCGCGGCGCGAGCAGCAGCCAGACGGGCAGGACGGAGGCGACCGCGCCGTAGCCGATCAGGATCCAGCAGAGCTGGACCGGCGTGAAGGTGAAGAGCGGACCCCAGACCGGCGAGGCGGCGACCGCCTGCCCATAGACGATCGCTGCGATGAGGCCGACGAGGCCGAGCAAGGATACTTCGCCGATGCGCCCGGGCCTGATCCAGCGGGTATAGGCCCCCATCAACATGGCGAGCGGCACGGTGGCGGCGACGGTGAACATGCCCCACGGGCTTTCGGCCAGCGCCTTGACCACGATCAGCGCCAGCACCGCGAGGATGATGACCATGATCATGAAGGCCCCGAACAGCGCGATGGTGCCGGCGGCCTGCCCCATTTCCATGCGGATGAGTTCGCCCAGCGATTTGCCGTCGCGGCGCATGGAGATGAAGAGGACCATGAAATCCTGCACCGCGCCGGCCAGGACGACGCCCGCGATGATCCAGAGCGTGCCGGGGAGGTAGCCCATCTGCGCCGCGAGCACTGGCCCCACCAGCGGCCCCGCGCCCGCGATCGCCGCGAAATGGTGGCCGAAAAGGACGGTGCGGTCGGTGCCGACATAGTCGAGCCCGTCGGCGCGGCGGATGGCCGGGGTGGGC
>NZ_LSJY01000128.1 GCF_001556865.1 Sphingobium sp. CCH11-B1
AGCTTCTCTTCGGGATCGGCGCGCAAGTAGGTCTCGGTGCTCTGGATACTGGCGTGGCCGAGCCATAATGCGACCTTGCGAATGTCCCCCGTCGCCGCGAGCGTGTGCATCGCGCAAGAATGACGAAGCACGTGGGGTGTGACGCGCTTCTCAAGGATCGACGGCTGCTTCGTCGCTGCCGTCTTGACGTGCTCGGCCAATCGGAACGCAAATCCGTCGCGGGTCATCGGCTGCCCGTTGGCATTTAGGAATATCTCGGTGACCTCAACTTGAGGCCGGATCGCAAGCCATGCGCGCAATGCGATCTGGGTCTCCTTCCACAGCGGCAGGACCCGTTCACGTCGCCCTTTGCCCATGATGTGCATGGTGGACAGGGAGCGGTCCGGGAAATCGCCCAGTTGCAGCGTTACGAGTTCCGACACCCTCAGTCCGCCAGCATAGGTAAGATGCAGCATCGCGCGATCACGGGTGCCGAGGCGTGTCCGGGGATCGGGTGTATCGAGCAAAGCCTTGATCTCGGCCCGGTCGAGATAATCGATCAGCGCCTTGTCTGTCTTCTTGGTCGGGATTGCTCTGACACGGAGTGCCTGATCGAGGCAGGCTGGAATCCGGTACTCGATGTATCGGAAGAAGGATCGGATCGCGGCGAGCCTGCCATTGCGGGTCCGCACGCAGCTGCCGCGGCCGATCTCCACATGATCGAGGAAGGCCATGATCATGTCTGTGCCGAGATCCTCAATCTCGAGATCGGTCGGTCGGCGCTTCAGCCGATCGGCAGCGAACTGGACGAGGAGGACGAAGCAGTTGGCATAGGTCTTCACCGTGTGCGGGCTGACGGCGCGTTCGCGCGGCAGATGTTCCCGCAGATATGCCGAGAGATGGGGAGCAAGCGCCGTCATGCCGCTTCTCCTTGAAAAAGTTGCTCGCTTGCAGCCGCAATGTCGCGAAGCAGCACCGGCGTGGCTTCGAGATACCAGTACGTGTTGGCGATCGACGCGTGCCCCAGGTAGACACTGAGACCGGCCATGTGGTGGGCAATGGCTTCCCTGTCACGCGGGCAGGACTCAAGCGAGCGGACAGCGAAAGTATGCCGCAGATCGTGGAGTCGCATGCCTGCCGTACCGGTTGCCCCACGATATCCGAGAAGCCGGGCCAACCTGACGAACACGACGTGGGCGCGCACCTTGTGCGGCGCTCGCCCCCGGATCGTGACGAACAGGTCATTACACTTGGCCGG
>NZ_LSJY01000013.1 GCF_001556865.1 Sphingobium sp. CCH11-B1
CCCAACGCGTCAACAGAAGGAACCGTTCAATGCGATCTTGACAAGGCCCGGATCATACAAGTCGACCTTGGTGCGCCGATAGCCGAAGATATTGACGAAGGTGAAGTCGTCCGACAGATCGAACTCGGTCCGGTTGGTGATGCCGAAACGCTTGACCTTTTCGAACGCGTCGACGTCCGAATTGATTACGCGCGGCCCGCGCGCGCGCTGCAAGGCCAGTTGCGCCAGAGCCGCCGCCGCCGTGCCCGTCGCCGTCAGCCCGTTGGGACCGGGCAGCACATTCGTCAACACCGACGCGCCGCCGACCGCATCATTATGGTAATAGATCCTATGCAGGCCGGATCGGCTATGCCGTTGTTCCGTCAAACCCCACGGAGA
>NZ_LSJY01000129.1 GCF_001556865.1 Sphingobium sp. CCH11-B1
CGTTTCAGCCCCCCGCCCCGCCCCCGTGCGCCTGTCGCCATGATCCTGCACCCGCACCCGCAGGGCGGCGGCACGATGAACGACCGCATCACCCAGGCGCTCTACAAGACCTTCGTGAAACGCGGCTTCGCCACATTGCGGTTCAATTTCCGGGGCGTGGGCCGCAGCCAGGGGACGTTCGACAACGGCATCGGGGAACTTTCCGATGCCGCCGCCGCGCTGGATTGGGTGCAGAGCTTCCATCCCGAAGCGCAGACCACATGGATCGCCGGCTTCTCCTTCGGGGCGTGGATCGGCATGCAGCTGCTGATGCGCCGCCCGGAAATCCGCGGCTTCATCTCGGTCGCGCCGCCCGCCAACATGTACGACTTCTCGTTCCTGGCCCCTTGCCCGTCGAGCGGCATCATCGTTCAGGGAACGGCCGACGAGGTCGTCACCGCGAGTGCGGTGCAGAAGCTGGTGGACAAGCTGCGCACGCAGAAAGGCATCACCATCCATCATGATGAAATCCGGGGCGCCAACCATTTCTTCGAGCATGAACTCGACCAGTTGATGAAGTCGGTCGACAACTATCTGGACATGCGCCTGTCGCCGGACTCGCCGATCCGCTGAACGGCAAGGATGATCAGGACGGGGGCTGCCGAAAGGCGGCCCCTTTTCTATTGGCTGGCGGCAGGCAAGGACAGAATGAAACGCGCGCCTTCGCCCGGCGCGCCGCCGATCAGGATGTCGCCGCCCATCGCCCGGGCAAGGCGACGCGAGATGTAGAGGCCAAGGCCGCTGCCGCCGGCATCGTCGCGGCCCAGCCGCTCGAATTTGTCGAAGATGCGTTCCCGGTCGGCCTGATCGATGCCCGTGCCCTGATCGACGATCGCGATCCGCGCCTGCCCGCTTTCCCACTCGGTGAAAATGCGGACCTGCGTCCCTTCGGGCGAATAGCGGACGGCGTTGCCCACCAGATTGACGAGGATTTGAAGCACGCGGCGGAACTCGCCCACGGCGAGCAAAGACGCGTCGAGAGGCGGCGCGACGATGACGATCTGGCGGTCGAGCGCCTTTACCGCCAACAGCCCCGCCGCGCGGCGGCCAAGATCGGCCAGGTCGATCTCCTCCGACGCCACGCTGAAGTCGGGGCGGTCGATCGCTTGCAGATCGGCAAGATCGTCCACCAGCGCCAGCAGGTGCCGCCCCGCCGCAGCGATGTCGCTGGCATAATCGGCATAGTCAGACCGCAACGGCCCTTCCAGCTGCGCACTGATCGTGTCGGCATTCGCGATGATGCGGCCCAATGGCTGGCGCAGCGAACGATCAAGCCGACGACCGAATTCCGCCGGATAGAGCGTGGGCGGCGCATCCTGCTCCAATGGCGCAGGAAAGGTTCGCTCCATGGGAACTGCGGTGCCGCGATAACCGGTGAGCTGGCCAGACAGATCGAACGTCGGGAAGGCAGAAAGGATGACAGTCTGCGCCGGATCGGCGGCGATCACTGCCCGCTGGTCGCGAAAAGGGCGGCGCTGCGCGATCCCGCGCAGCATCGCCATGTCGCCATCTTCATCCGGTTGAAGCTGGAAATAGCTGGAGAAGCGCGCACCAGGCCGGGGGGGATCGGAAGGCAGATGGTCGCCGTCCGCATGCCCCGCCAGCGCCATCACGAACCGAAGGTGGGTGTCGATCTGCCAGGTCCAGCCTTCCGCCATGGCGGCGATGTCCGCATCCCTACGGCCCATGTCGCCGGGCATCGCGGATGCCGGCCGTTCGCGCCAATCGATGATGGACAGGGTCACATGCGCGTCGTCCGGGCGCGCGCGTACCCACATGTCTATGTCGCCGCGCTCTGCGGCTGCGGTCGCGGGCCGCGATATCGTCACGCCCAGCCGGGCGGCAAGCCGCGCGATAGCTGCCAGTTGCGGCACCGCCAACGGATCGCCCAGCGCAGCCCCGGCTTCGCGCTGCAACGCCACGATCGGCGCGTCGGCGCTCAGCAACCGTCCTTCGGCAGACAGCGTGGCACGCAGCACCGTCGAGTGCGGGGGCATGTTCACGCGGGCGAAACTCCGCGCAGATGATCCAGCCGGGTGCGGAAGGCTACAGGCGTACGAAGCGCCGTGACGGCGGCATCAGCGTCGGACTGGCGCAATCCGGCATAGCGTTCCGCAGCCGCGACGATCGCTGCATCGGTAAGAGAAGGACGCACCGGCCGCAGCGTGAGAAGAAGGAGGCGGTAGTCGGCGTCGCTCCCGCCCAGGGCACGGCACAGCGCGGCGACCTGCCGAACGGGACCAAGCAGGAGGATGGCGATCAACTCCGTTGTCGGGAGCCTTAGCCGCCGCGCCGCCAGCGCGCAGAACAGCAGGAACCGCCGCTGATCCAGCGCGATGCCGATCAGGGATGGATCGTCGGTCGCCTCGCCCAATTGCCGGACCAGCCTGTCCGCCTGCGCGATGGGATTGGCGCCTTCATCATGATCGGCAAGCACTGCCCAGGACGACCGGTCGAACGCCGCGAAAACCGCGCCCTCATCGTCGGGCGTCGCCCGCTGCACGGCATTGGCCAAACAGGCGGCCACGGTCCAGAGAAGGTCCGCGAACAATTCGGCCGGCAGGTCGGGTCGGATCGGTTGATCCTCTCCCCCCGGCATCAGCCATCGTCCCTCGGCCAGCGCCAGCGCAGCCACGGCCGCACCCAGATCGGGGTCGGCCGCCGACGGCAGCCGCTCGTCCGACGCATCTCCCATCTGCTCAAGATCGCCCTGCCCATATTGGCGCAGCATCAGGGCAACTGCGGCGCGCATGCGCATGTGCGCCATCAGCGGCGGGCTGATCAGGGTTGGCTGCGCCCGCAGGACCGGCCATGCGATGGAGGCGGGCGCTGCGTCGAGGGCGGTCGCAACCGCTGGCGCGTGGGCCAGCGACAAGCGCAGGGCCATTTCCACCGCCGCGACGCAGCCGCCCAATTGCCTTCGGGTTTCTGTGAGCAGCGCGTCGTGCCGCGCATCATCCTCTTCCCCGAACATGTAGGCGAGGTCGATGGCATGGCCCACGGGCACGGCGGACGCGCCCGCAAGGACGCGCGCCATGGGCCAGCTGTCGGCCATGATCATGCCGGCCAGGGGGGAATGGGCGCTCATATCGTCGGACGATATCCGCACGTCCTTAACAGGCACTAAACCGTGCTGCAGAAATTTCAGGCAGAGCGTTTCAGCACGATCGCGCCGATCGACGCGATGGCCAGCAGCATCGCCGCCCTGATGCCCAGCGCGACAGCCCCGGCCGAGCCAAACAGGACCAGCAGCAGCAGCGCGCTCGCCGGCGTGAAGATCATCCACGGGCGGAGGCCGCCCGTCTTTCGCCACCGATCGGCCAGCATCACGATGGCGAGGATGAGCGCCAGATCGACGGACAGCGGCGTGCCGCCCGCGCGAACGATGCCGATCAGGCCCAGCGTCGGCGCGGCGAAGCCCGTCCAGCTCGAAGGCGGCACGCGCAGCGCCAGGCTGTCCAGCCGATCGCTGACCTCCGCCAGCAACAGAGCCACCAGCAGAAGGGCAAAGCCGGTCCCTGGCCATTGCAGTTCGATCGGCACCAGCGCGATGGCGGCCAGGGCGATGGCGGCAATCCGCACCTGAAGCGCCGGCACCTGCATCCGCATCAGCGCGGGGCTGGCCATGCGGGCAAGCGGCGCCAGCAGATAATGGTCGATCCCGCCCCGTATCTGCCGCGCCGGCGCGCCCGCCGCCATCACGGCGCTTGCCACGAGATCGGCCTGCTGCTGCGTCTCGACGATGGCGACGCGGCCTTCCAGCAGATCGTCCTGCGGCACGGTGATACGCCGCGCGCCCTTCTGGACGGCGGCACGGATCAGGGTGAGGGCAAGATCCCAGTCACCGATCATGTCGAGCGTGCCGAACAGCAGCGCCGGACTGATCCGCGCGATTCCAGCCCAGCGTTGCCCCGCATCGATCCGCTCGAACGGCGCGCTGGCGCGGCTGTCGTCGGTCACGAGCAACGTATCGCCATCCGCGGTGCCCAGCGCATCCACATGGGCCTGCGACACGACTGCGCCATCCGCGATCAGCAGCACGTCGCTGTCGCGCGGCGCATCCCGCACCATGGACACCATGTCGCGGATCAGTGCCACGGCGATGCCATCGGCGCTCAGCCGATCGACGGCCTGCGAAAGGGCCGGCGTGATGACGCTGACCAGGATCATGATGCGGTCGGCACCGGCCTGCGTCGCCTGTCGGGCCTGATATTCCACCAGCGTCTGCCCGGCGAAATGCAGGCCGGCGCGCAAGGCGCCCGGCGAATCGCCCGTCGCCCGGTTGGCGCTCAGAATGGCGGCGAAACTCATATCGTTACGCGTGTGGACCCAATCATTGTGTGTCCGCCCTTGTTGCAAGGCAGCCCGCGCAACGCAAGCGACGCTTTGCGAAGGATCACTCCTGCTCCAACGCCGCCAGCGCAGTGCGCAATTGTCGCAGGACGGCGGGATCGCCGGGTGCGGCCTGCGCCGCGTCTTCCGCCAGCGCCATCAGCGCCGTCAGTCCGAAGCTCGCCGCCAGCCCCTTGAGCCGCCATGCGGCCAGTTGCCAGTTGGCGTCGCAACGGGCGCGCCCCAGAAGGTCGATCTGCCGGGCGGCGCTATCCATGAAGGCCGTGCGAAGGTCGGCGATCAGCGCGCTGTCTTCGCCGACGGCGGCCGCCAATGCGGCATGAAGGGCGCCAGGATCATAGGACATGGCGGCAGACGCTATCGGGCGTACGTTAAGTTTTGGTAACAGGCATTTCCGACGGCGGAAAAGATGCTAGGATGCGGATATGACAGGGGGAAGCACCATAGTGGAATTCTGGCGCGACAATCAGGGCGCTGCCGGACGGGAAGCGCAAGCCGACGATACGCTGCTGTTGCAGCAGGTGGCTTCGGACATGGACGAGGACGCCGATGTCCTGCCGGGTGGCGCGGACCGGACCGCGCGCCGGTTGCGATGGGGCCTCGGCCTTCTGGCCGCCGGCTGGACGGGCTTTGCCATATGGGCGACGATCACCTCCGGGGGCCTGGCGGCAGGCCCTTCCGCCTGGGTTCAGGCAATCGTGACGATCACGGTTCCGTTGATCCTGATTGGCGTCGCCTATCTCCTGCTGATCCGCAGCAGCCGCACCGAATCGCGCCGCTATCTCGACACCGCCCGCGCATTGCGCATGGAGGCGGATGTGTTGGAACTGCGTCTGGCGCGCATCACATCCCAACTCGATGCGGCGCGCCAGACCATGCAGGACCAGGCTCAACTGCTCGACAGCTACGGCGCGGCGGCCAGCAGCAACATGGAAGCATCGGCCGAACTGATCGCGGCGCGATCGCACAGCACGGCGGAACGCGCCGAAGCGGCCGAACGCGCCGGCCTGGCGTTGGTCGAGCGGATGGACATGCTGATCGGCACGATGCCGGAACTGGAGGAGCGGGCCAGCCGCATGGCGGCGCAGATCATGGACAATGGCCATGCGCTCGCCGAGCGGATCGACATGCTCGAAGCCCGGCTGCACAATCTCAACGAAGTGTCCGACGAAGCCCGCGCCCGCACCCTGGCCGCCACCAAGAGCCTGTCGAGTCAGTTGACCCAGGTTCAGGAAGCGACCCATGCCGCGACGCGGGAGGTCACGGGGATGGCGGACATCGCCGTCGGACGCATCGAAGCGACAGCCCGCAGCGCGCAATCCGCCATCAGCGAAAGCCGGGCGGAGCTGGATGCCCAGTCGGACCGGCTCGGCACGCTGGTCGAAGCCGCGCAGAGGGGCGTGACGGTGACCAGCGAGCAGGTTCGCGCGCGCTTGACCGAAGACCTGGACGTGATCGATCGCGACCTCAATCGCCGCGTAGACACGGTGCTTGACCGGGTCCGCGGCATGTTCGCCGCGACCGACGACGGCATTGCCCGCCGGGCAGAGGCCTTGCAGACGCTGGTGGCGGGCGCGCAGTCCGGCATCGGATCGACGAGCGAGGAAGCGATGGCCGCGCTCAGCCGTGACATGGACGCGATCGACAGCGACCTGCGGCAGCGGCTGGATGCGGTGCTGGAACGCGCGCAGGATGCCCTTGCCGCCACCGACGCAGGGCTGACCGGTCAGGCCGCCGCGCTGGACGACCTGATCGCCCGGTCACGGTCCAGCCTCGATTCGATCGGCCGCGACACGGTCGTTGGCCTCAGCGATGCCGTCGCCGACGTCGAAGGCCGATTGCACCAGATCAACGACATGGTCGAAGGACAACGTAGTCTGATGGCCGGCATCCATGCCGGGCTGCAGGAGACGATCGCCTCGACCGAAGGACGCTTCGCGGCTCTTGAAGACGGCGCCTTGGCGCGCGGCGAGCGGCTGACCGCTGCACTCATGCGCCTGACCGAGGAAACGCAGCGTATAGACGACGCGCTGGCGGCGGGAGGCATGACCGCCGAAAGGCTGATCAGCAGCGCCGAAACCTTGTTGGTCGCCCTCGATTCCGGCGTGCGCGAGCTGGACGAAACCTATCCCGCCGCGCTGGGGCGGTTCGACAGCCGGGTCGAGGCGAGCCGTGCGCTTCTGGGCAGCGCCACGCCGGAGATGGAACGGCTGGAAGCGATTTCCGAGGCGCTGGTTGGGCGCGCGGAAGAAGCCGAATCACTGCTCCGCGGACAGGGCAGCCGCCTCACCGAATGGCTGGAAAGCACGCAGGGCGGGCTTCAGGCCAACCGCGAACTGGTCGATCGTCTGCGCACCGCCCTGGATGCCGCGGACCAGGATGCGCGCCGCATCACCGACGGCGCCGGGCCGCTGCTGGTAACGGCGCTGTTGCGGGTAAAGGATACCGCCGATCAGGCGGCGGAGCGCGCGCGCCAGGCACTGGCACGGGCCATCCCCGACGCGGCCCAGCAATTGGCGGAGGCAAGCGACGACGCGCTGCAAAGCGTGATCGGGGAAAAGGTGACGGCGCAGATTGAACAGGTGGCGCGCGTCGCGGACGACGCGGTCAAGGCGGCGCATCAGGCATCCGAACGGCTGACCCGTCAGTTGCTGACCATCGCGGACACCAGCGCCGCGCTGGAGCAACGCATCGCCGAGGCGGGCCAGGCGGCGGAGGATCGCGATCGCGATCACTTCTCCCGCCGGTCGGCGCTGTTGATCGAATCGCTCAACAGCACGGCGATCGATGTAGCCAAGATCCTGTCCAACGATGTGACCGATTCGGCCTGGTCAGCCTATCTGAAGGGGGACCGGGGCGTGTTCACGCGTCGCGCGGTCAAACTGCTGGATGCAGGCGAATCGCGGGAGATCGCGCTTCACTACGATAATGACGCCGAGTTCCGCGACCATGTGAACCGCTACATCCACGATTTCGAATCCATGCTTCGGATCATTCTGTCGGCGCGGGACGGCAACGCGCTGGGCGTCGCCATCCTCTCGTCTGACATGGGCAAGCTCTATGTCGCCCTGGCGCAGGCGATCGAGCGGCTGCGGCAGTGAAAGCGCCAATGCCGTAACCGCGCTATATATTATACCGGCTGAGTTTCCCGGCGCCGTCCGGGGAGCAGCTACCCTGGAATCCTCCGGCGAAAATAAACGACCCGCTCGGTCTCGGCAAACCCGACCGAGCGGTGGAATGCGTGGCTGGCCTGGTTGGCGATGTCGGCGTCGGAGGCGAGTTCGGTGCATCCCCGTTCCTGCCCCCACCGAATGACGGCATCGACGAGCGCCTGCGCGCATCCTGAGCGGCGTGCGACAGGATCGACGAAAATCCCTTCGAGAAAAGCGACGGGACTGGTGTCGCATCCGTTGACATAATCGCGCCGGATGGCAGCTTCGGCCAGCCCCACCGCTACGCCCATGGCGTCAAGCGCCAGGAAAGCGGCGGCGTGGACTGGCCGCGCGCAGCAGGTCCAGCGCCTCCTCCCGATGTTCGGCCAGAGGCTGTTCAGGCCAGAGCCCCTGCCGCAGCAAGGCCCAGCGTTCCACACAGGACGCATCCGCCTGGACGATCTGAAACGATGGCCGGCTCACGATGCCGCGTGATAGCCCGGCAGCATGTCGATCGTCAGCCAGCCCTCGACATAATTGGCATAATAAAGGCCCAGCAGGATAGCCGACAAAATGGTCGCGCGCAGCGCCACCCTACCCGGACGGAAATTGCTCGGCGCGCTGTCCGCCTGCCCCTTCAGCAGTACCTCACCCGTTTCGTCGGGGGTGCGGATGCCGAAGGGCAGCATAATGAAGGCGCTGATGACCCACATCAGGAAGTAGATGGCGAAGGCGGCGTACCAGTTCATGCCAGCCAGATTAGGCGCGGATGAGCAGCACGTCCACCACAGGCTTCTTGCCGGTCCATCGGGTCGCGGTTCGGCGCACGGCCAGGCGAATTCGTTCCCGCAGCGCCTCTTCCTCCTGCGATCCCTTCGACAGGACGGAGGTGGCTTCGTCCGCTGCTTCCGCGAGGAAGGCAAGCTTGTCCTCCTCCACCGGCACGCCCTGCGTACGCAGGACGGGATCGCCGATCAGCTTCCCCTTGCGATCCAGCGCCACAGCGACGCTGATCTGCCCATGCAGCGCGACCTTGCGCCGTTCGTTCATCGTGGACCCATCGGCGGGCAGGATAACGTCGCCGTCCAGCACCAGGCGGCCCGTTTCCTGTTGGCCGATGATCTGCGGCGCGCCGGGCGCGAGCCGGAGCAGATCGCCGTTCGACTGCACGACCGCATAGGCGATGCCGCTGGCGATGCCAAGCCGGGCCTGCTCCGCCATATGGCGACGCTCGCCATGGACGGGGAGCAGGATCGCGGGCCGTATCCAGCGATACATGGCTTCCAGTTCGGGCCGGCCCGGATGCCCGGACACATGAACCTCTGCCTGCCGGTCGGTGACCATCAGGATGTTCTTTTCGGCCAGGGCGTTCTGGATGCGGCCGATCGCGATCTCGTTGCCCGGAATCTGCTTGGAGGAAAAGACGACCATGTCGCCTTCGCTGAGCTTGATCGGATGACTGTCGAAAGCAACGCGAGCGAGCGCCGCGCGCGCTTCGCCCTGACCGCCGGTGGCGATGATCATCACCTCGTTCCGGGGCAACGCCATGGCGTCATCCCAGTCGACGAGCGGCGGGAAATCCTTCAAATACCCCGCGGCCTTCGCCGTTCCGATGATCCGGTCCAGCGAACGGCCGGCGACGCAGAGCTTGCGGCCGGTCGCCGCGGCGACCTCACCCAGCGTCTGCACACGCGCTGCGTTGGACGCAAAGGTGGTGACGAGCACCCGGCCCTTCGCGCCGGCGATGGTCTGCATCAACCCTTCCCGCACGTCGCTTTCGGACCCGCTGGCCTCGGGATTGAAGACGTTGGTGCTGTCGCACACCAGCGCCAGCACGCCTTCGTCGCCGATCGCGGCGAGTTCCTGCGGGGTCGAAGGCTGGCCAAGCAGCGGCTGTTCGTCCAGCTTCCAGTCACCGGTATGGAAGACGCGGCCATAGGGCGTTTCGATCAGCACGGCATTGCCCTCGGGTATCGAGTGGGCCAGCGGCACATAGCGGAAGCCGAAGGGACCAAGCGCGAAGCTGCCCTCATTATCGATGACGTGCAGTTCGACCTCGTTGGTCAGCCCCTCTTCCTCCAATTTGAGCCGGATGAGCCCGGCCGTGAAGGGCGTGGCATAGAGCGGCACGCCAAGATCGGCCGCAAGATAGGGGATCGCACCGATATGGTCCTCATGCCCGTGCGTCAGCACGATGCCGAGCAGGTCGTCGCGTCGATCCTCGATAAAGGAAAGGTCGGGCAGCACCAGCTCCACGCCGGGATAGGCAGGATCGGCGAAGGTCAGGCCCAGGTCGACCATGACCCATTTGCCCTGACAGCCATAGAGATTCACGTTCATGCCAATCTCTCCCGACCCGCCAAGGGCCAGGAAGAGCAGCTCGTTTCCGGGTGTCATTCTGTTTTCAAACTCCGTTCGTGCAGCAGCGCCAGTCCCTGAATGGTGAGGTCTGGCGCGATCGCATCGAAGATATCGCTGTTGTCGTTGAAGAGGACCGCAAGGCCCCCGGTTGAAACCACCCGTGCCGGGCGGCCGATTTCGGCGCGCATTCGCGCCACCAATCCTTCCATCATGGCCACATAGCCCCAGAAAACGCCGATATGCATCTGCGATTCCGTGTTGCGACCGATCACCGATTTGCTTTCCGGCGGGGCGATCGCGATCTTCGGCAGCTTCGCGGCCGCAGCGACCAGCGCGTCGAGCGACAGGTTGATGCCCGGCGCTATGATCCCGCCCTTGTACGCGCCCGTGTAATCGACCACGTCGAATGTCGTCGCCGTGCCGAAATCGATCACGATCAGGTCGCCCTGGTAAAGATGGTGGGCAGCTATGACGTTTACAACCCGGTCCGCGCCCACGGAGGCGGGTTCCGCCACATCCAGTTCGATGCCCCATTCCACCGGTGCCTGCCCGGCGACCAGCGCCTTCGTACGGAAATATTTGTCGGCCAGCACCTGAAGATTATGAAGCGCGCGCGGCACGACGGTAGCGATGATGACTGCTGTCACATCGCCGATGGCATAGCCCTCCAGCATCAGCAGCTGGTTCAGCCAGACCGCATATTCGTCCGCGGTGCGGCGCGGATCGGTGGCAATCCGCCAGCGCGCGCGGATGTTCTGCCCGTCGAGCAGCGCAAACACCACATTGGTGTTGCCAGCGTCAATCGCGAGAAGCATGGCTGCGTTTCCTTCGCTACACATCCGTTCGCTTCGAGCGAAGTCGAGAAGCGGCCAGCACGGCGCCGATGTTGTTCGACCTCACTCCAAACGAACGGCGAAATTCCATCCCGCCCATCATGGCAGATGGACGTCGCCGGCGTGAATGGCACGGCTCTCCCCATTCGCCAAGCGAAGGATCAGCATGCCTTGCCGATCAAGCGTATCGAACGCGCCCTCCACAACCTCGCCATCGGGCAGGGCAACACGCATCGGCGTGCCCGGAGGATGGGCATTGAGCAGCCAATGGGTCCGCACCGGGTCGAGCCCCTGCGCCCGCCAGATGCCGAGCCAATGGGCGAAGAGGGCCGACAGGCGCTCGAGCAAGGCCCCCGCCTCCAGGTCGCCTGCACCCTGTGCCGCCAGGCTGGTGACCGGACGGTCGAGGCCGGTCGGATGGCCGGTCACATTGATGCCAATGCCGATCACGATCGCGTCGCCCACGCGCTCCAGCAAGATGCCGGCGATCTTCGCTCCGTCGACCAATATGTCGTTGGGCCACTTGATCTTGGCGTTTCCCGGCCCGCCGCCCGCTTGTCCCCCTACAGACGCGGAAGGACCGCCCGTGCCGCATAAGGGCGCAACCAGCGCATGGACAGCATTCGCTGCGACCAGCGCCAGCGTATGGGGTACGGGATCATGCGGTCCCACCCGCACCAGCGTGGAGCAATAAAGATTGCCATCGGGGCTTTCCCATGACCGCCCCATGCGCCCCCTGCCCCCGGTCTGGCGGCCGGCGCGCAGCCACATACCCTCGGCCGCGCCCTGCTCCGCCAGCGCCAGCATGTCGGCGTTGGTGGAACCGGTTTCCTCGACGTACTGGATCAAGCTCAGAACAGCGCCGCCGCCGCCGCCGCGCTCGCCGCATCCAGCACAGGGTTCAGCAGATAGCCGAACACGATCACCACGGCGCAGGTCGTCAGGATGATATTCTCGACCGCCCCGCCCTTCGCTTCATAGGCGGCGGCCGGTTCGTCGAAATAGATCGTCTTGATGATCTTGAGATAATAGAAAGCGCCGATCACCGAGGCTGCGATACCAAAGGCGGCGAGCGCGGTGAGGTTTGCGGCCACCGCAGCGTCGAACACCAGGAACTTCGCCCAGAAGCCGAAGAGCGGCGGGATGCCGGCCATGGAGAACATGAAGATGGCGAAGGCGGCGGCCAGGCCCTTGCGCGACTGCGACAGGCCGGACAGGCTGGCGATGCTTTCGACCGGGCGCCCTTCGGCATCGCGCATCTGAAGGATGCAGGCAAAGCCGCCGATGGTCATGACGACATAGATCGCCATATAGCTCATCGTCGCCGCGACGCCGGCGGGCGTGCCGCAGGCGAGGCCGATCAGCGCGAAGCCGACATTGTTGATCGACGAATAGGCCATCAGACGCTTGATGTTCGTCTGGCCGATGGCGGCCACCGCGCCCAGGATGATGGAGGCCAGCGCCACGAAGATCACGATCTGCTGCCAGTCGAGTCCGGCCGGTCCCAGCGCCTCGATCGCGACGCGGACGGCAAGGCCCATGGCGGCAACCTTGGGCGCGCTGCCGAAGAAGGTGGTGACGGGCGTCGGCGCGCCTTCATAAACGTCGGGCGTCCACATGTGGAACGGCACGGCGCTCATCTTGAAGGCGAGGCCGGCGAGCAGGAACACCATGCCGAACAGTTCGCCGTTCGACACGCCATCGCCCATCGCGACCGCGATGCCATCGAACGCCGTGGTGCCGGTGAAGCCATAGAGCAGCGCCGACCCATAGAGCAGGATGCCGCTCGCCAGCGAACCCAGCACGAAATATTTGAGGCCCGCTTCGGACGAGCGCCCGTCCTGCCGCATGAAGCTCGCCAGCACATAGGCGGCAAGGCTCTGCATTTCGAGGCCGACGTAGAGGGTCAGCAGATCGCCCGCCGACACCATCATGCCCATGCCGATGCTGCTGAACAGGATCAGTACCGGATATTCGGGCCGTTCCTTGCCATCGCTCTGGAAGAAACGCGGCGCGAGCAGGATCGCCGCAGCGGCCGCACCGTAGATCAGCGCCTTGGCGAAGGCCGAGAAGGCGTCGGCCCGGACGAGGCCGTCAAAGGCATCGGGGCCGTTCGCCACCGATGTCGAGATGGAAACGCCGGCAACAGCCAGCGTCACGACTGACAGCCAGTTGACGACGCGCGCGCTGCCGTCGCCGCCAAAGGCCGCGACCAGCATCAGCACCAGGCCCCCTGCCGTCAGGATGAGTTCCGGCAGGACCGCCAGAAGGGAAGCGGAATCGACCATCAGTGCGCCTCCCCGTGCGCGGATACTTCTTCATGATGGGTCTCGCCGGCCGGCTTGGCCGCCCCCATCTTGATGTGAGAATCGCCTGCGGGCGCCGCAGGAGCGAGCCGCGCTTCGAGCGCGCGGATGTCGGCGCGCATCGGCGCCAGGAAGCTCTCCGGATAGACGCCCATCCACAGCACCGCCGCCGCGATCGGCACGAGCAGCGCCAGTTCGCGGGCCGACAGGTCGGGCATGGCCGCCGCATCCGCATTCACCTGCTCGCCATAGGCGATGCGGCGATAGAGGTAGAGCATATAGGCCGCGCCCAGGATGATGCCCGTGGTGCAGACCAAGGCCACCCAGCTCGACGCCTGGTAGATGCCCATCAGCGACAGGAATTCGCCTACGAAGTTGGATGTGCCCGGAAGTCCCACCGACGCCATGGTGAACAGCAGGAACAGCACCGCATATTTGGGCATGTTGATGCTGAGGCCGCCATAACGGCTGATCTCACGCGTGTGCAGGCGATCGTAGATGACACCCACGCACAGGAAGAGCGCGCCAGACACCAGGCCGTGGCCCAGCATCACCATCATCGCGCCCTCGATCCCCGCCTGGTTGAAGGCGAACAGGCCCACGGTCACGATCGCCATATGCGCCACCGACGAGTAGGCGATCAGCTTCTTCATGTCGCTCTGCACCAGCGCGACGAGGCTGGTATAGACCACCGCCACCATCGACAGCCCCCAGACCAGCCATGCCAGCTGGGCGGACGCTTCGGGGAACATCGGCAGCGAAAAGCGGATGAAGCCATAGCCGCCCATCTTGAGCAACACGCCCGCCAGGATGACCGAACCCGCGGTCGGCGCCTGGACGTGCGCGTCGGGCAGCCACGTGTGGACCGGCCACATCGGCATCTTGACCGCGAAGCTCGCGAAGAAAGCGAGGAACAGCCAGGTCTGGACATGCGGATCGAAATTATAGGCCATCAGGGCCGGGATTTCGGTCGTGCCCGCCTCATGCACCATCCACATCATCGCGATCAGCATCAGCACGGAGCCGAGCAGCGTGTAGAGGAAGAATTTGTAGCTGGCGTAGATGCGGTCCGCACCGCCCCAGATGCCGATGATGAGATACATCGGGATGAGGCCGGCTTCGAACATCACATAGAAGAGGTAGAGGTCCTGCGCCGCGAAGACGCCGATCATCAGCACCTCCATAAACAGGAATGCCGCCATATATTCGCCGACGCGCTTCTGAATGGCTTCCCAGCTCGCGCCGATGCAGATCGGCATCAGGAACACAGTGAGCGCGATCAGCATCAGCGCGATGCCATCGATCCCAAGCGCCCAGGCAAAGCGGCCGAAGATCGGATAATATTCCTGATACTGCCACTGGAGTCCGCCCTGGTCGAAATTCGCCCAGAGAAGGATGCCCAGCACCAGATCGACCAGCGTGGCGATCAGCGCGATCCAGCGCGCGGCATTGGCGCCCGCGAAGAGACAGGCGATGGCCCCCGCCATCGGCACTGCCATCATCAGGGAAAGGATGGGGAAGCCGTCCATTATCGTGTCATCGCCCAGGTTGCGGCCGCGGCGAGGCCAATCAGCATCACCAGCGCGTAGGTGTAGAGGTAGCCGGACTGGATCCGACGGGTGATCTTGTTGCCCTGCACGACCAGCGCGGCGAGCCCGTTGGGGCCGAAGCGGTCGATGAAGCCGATGTCACCGAACTTCCAGAAGAAGCGGCCGATGGCGAAGGCGGGCTTCACGAACAGGACGTTGTAGAGCTCGTCGAAATACCATTTGTTGAGCAGGAACTGGTAGAGCGCGCCGAACTGCGAAACGAAGCGCTGCGGCCAGTCCGTGTTCTTGATGTAGGCCAGCCACGCGATCGCCAGGCCTATGAGCATCACCGTGAACGGCCCGAACTTGACCCAGGTCGGCACCTCGTGCGCCGCGTGCATCAGGTGGCTGTCGAATGCGAGTGCCCCCTTCCAGAACTCGACGCCGCCTTCCGGCCCGATGAACTGATCGTGGAACAGGAAGCCGGCGAACACCGCGCCCAGGCTGAGCACCACGAGCGGCACCAGCATGACCCATGGGCTTTCGTGCGGATGATATCCGCCGGTGCCGGTGGGCAGCGCGTGCGCATCCGCCTCGGCCCCGTGCGGATCATGGCCCGCATCTTCCTGCGCCGGGGCATTGTCATGCTCCGATCCGTGGCCGTGCGTCGCGTGATCGTCATGCCCGTGGCCGTGCGCGTCGTGAAGCGAATGCTGGATATGCTCCGACGCGGCCCAGCGCGGCTTGCCGAAGAAGGTGAGGAACACCAGCCGCCAGCTGTAGAAGCTGGTAAGCAGAGCCGCGAAGACGCCGACATAATAGGCGCCCACGCCCGAACCGCCCGACGCGAAGGCCGCTTCCAGAATGCCGTCCTTCGAATAGAAGCCGGCAAAGCCATAGCCGATGAGCGGCAGGCCGACGCCGGTGATGGCGAGCGTACCCAGCGTCATCGTCCAGAAGGTGATCGGGATCTCTTTCCTGAGGCCGCCATAATAGCGCATGTCCTGCTCATGGTGCATCGCGTGGATGACCGAACCCGCGCCCAGGAACAGCAAAGCCTTGAAGAAGGCGTGGGTGAAAAGGTGGAACATCGCCGCGCCATAGGCGCCGACACCCGCCGCGAAGAACATGTAGCCGAGCTGCGAACAGGTCGAATAGGCGATGACGCGCTTGATGTCGTTCTGCACCGTGCCCACCGTCGCCGCGAACAGGCAGGTGGCTGCGCCGATGAAGGTCACGAAGCCAAGCGCCGTCGGCGACGTTTCGAACATGGGCGACAGGCGGCACACCATGAACACGCCCGCCGTCACCATGGTCGCCGCGTGGATCAGCGCAGACACGGGCGTCGGGCCTTCCATCGCGTCGGGAAGCCAGGTGTGCAGGCCAAGCTGCGCCGATTTGCCCATCGCGCCGATGAACAGCAGCAGGCAGAGCACGGTCATCGTGTCGAAACGATGGCCAAGGAAACCGATGGTCGACCCCGCCATGGAAGGCGCGGCGGCCAGGATGTCGGGGATCGAGATGGTGTTGAACACCAGATAGGTGCCGAAAATGCCCATCATGAAACCGAGGTCGCCGACGCGGTTGACCACGAACGCCTTGATCGCGGCGGCATTGGCGCTGGGCTTGCGGAACCAGAAGCCGATCAGAAGATAGGAAGCAAGGCCCACCCCTTCCCAGCCGAAGAACATCTGCAGCAGGTTGTTCGCCGTTACCAGCATCAGCATCGCGAAGGTGAAGAGCGAGAGATAGGCAAAGAAGCGCGGCTGATCCGGCTCCTCTTCCATATAGCCCCAGCTGTACAGATGGACGAGGCTGGAAACGCTGGTGATGACCACCAGCATGACCGCCGTCATCGTGTCGACGCGCAGCGCCCATTGGGCATTGAAGCTGCCGCTTTCGATCCAGGTGAACAGCGGCTGGACATAGGCTTCGCTATGGCCGGTGAGGAAACCGATGAAGATCGGCCAGCTCATGGCGCAGCTCGCGAAGAGCGCGCCGGTGGTGACGATCTTCGCCGGCAGCTTGCCAAGGGCCTTGTTGCCAAGCCCGGCAATGGCCGCGGCCAGCAGCGGAAGAAGGACGATAAGCTGGATCATGAAACGGCTCAGCCCTTCATCTGATTGATGTCGTCGACGGCGATGGTGCCGCGACCGCGGAAGTAGATGACGAGGATGGCAAGGCCGATGGCCGCCTCACCCGCCGCGACGGTCAGCACGAACATGCTGAACACCTGTCCCACCAGGTCGCCCAGGAACGCGCTGAAGGCCACGAGGTTGATGTTCACGCTCAGCAGGATCAGTTCGATCGCCATCAGGATGATGATGACATTCTTGCGGTTGATGAAGATGCCCAGCACCCCCATCACGAAGAGGATCGCGCTGACCACCATATAATGCTGAAGGCCGATCACAGCTCTACCCCCTGCCCCACGGGCTGATTGACGTTGCGCACGGCGTCCTGCGGGCGGCGGCGGTTCTGTTTCGCGATATTCTGGCCCCGCACCCCGCCGCGTGCGCGATGGGTCAGCACGATCGCACCGATCATCGCGACGAGCAGAACGATGCCGGCCGCCTCGAACAGGAAGATGTAGCGGGTGTAGAGCAGCCCGCCGATCGCCTGGATGTTGCTGAGTTCCGGGTTGGCCGGAGCGGCACGCTGCGCCAGCTCGATGGGACCGGCGCTCCACAGGCCAATGCCCAGCACGATCTCCGCCAGCAACACCAGCGCGATCAGCAGGCCGAAGGGCAGATAGTCGACGAAGCCGGCGCGCAGTTCGGCGAAATCGATGTCGAGCATCATGACGACGAACAGGAACAGCACCGCGACCGCGCCGACATAGACGATGACCAGAAGCATCGCGATGAACTCGGCGCCCAGCAGCACCATCAGGCCCGCCGCGTTGAAGAAGGCCAGGATCAGCCAGAGCACCGAATGGACCGGATTGCGCGACAGGATCGTCAGCGCGCCGCTGCACACCACCAAGGTGGCGAACAGATAGAAGGCAAGCACGTGAATCACAGGATCATATTCCCCTTGGCGCGCGCGGCTTAACGATAGGGTGCATCAGCGGCAAGGTTCGCGGCGATCGCGCGCTCCCATTTGTCGCCATTTTCAAGAAGCTTGGCCTTGTCGTAGATCAGCTCCTCGCGGGTTTCGGTCGAAAATTCGAAATTCGGCCCTTCCACGACCGCGTCCACCGGGCAGGCTTCCTGGCAGAAACCGCAATAGATGCACTTGGTCATGTCGATGTCGTAGCGCGTGGTGCGGCGGCTGCCGTCCTCGCGCGGCTGCGCCTCGATCGTGATCGCCTGCGCTGGGCAGATCGCCTCGCACAGCTTGCACGCGATGCAGCGTTCCTCGCCGTTGGGATAGCGACGCAACGCATGCTCGCCCCGGAAGCGCGGGCTGATCGGGTTCTTCTCATAGGGATAGTTGATCGTCGCCTTGGGCTTGAAAAAATATTTCAAGGTCAGCCAGTGCGCCTTCACGAACTCCCAGAGGGTGAAGCTTTTGACGTAGTAACCGAGGCTCATTGTGCGCCTCCATAGCGCGTCAGCATGAGGAAGCCCGACACCAGGAACACGAACAGCAGCGAGGTCGGCAGGAAGATTTTCCAGCCCAGCCGCATCAACTGGTCATAACGGTAGCGGGGCACCGTCGCCTTCACCCAGGAGAAGACGAAGAAGAAGAACAATATCTTGGCGAACAGCCAGAGGATGCCCGGCACCAGATAGAGCGGCGCCCAGTCCACGGGCGGCAGGTATCCGCCCCAGAACAGGATGGCGTTGAGCGCGCACATGAGGATCACGTTGGCATATTCGCCCAGCCAGTAGAGCGCGAAGGCCATGGACGAATATTCGGTCTGATAACCCGCGACCAGCTCGCTTTCCGCCTCGGTGAGGTCGAAGGGCGCGCGCGCCGTTTCCGCCATGGCGCTGATCAGGAACATGATCGCCATCGGGAAGAGCAGCGGGTTGAAGCCGTTGCCGTTCAGGAAGCCATAATAGCCCTTCTGGCTCTCGACGATCTGGGTCAGGTTGAAGCTGCCGGCCCACAGCACCACCGTGATCAGGATGAAGCCGATCGAGACTTCATAGGAGATCATCTGCGCCGACGCGCGGATCGCGGAATAGAAGGGATATTTGGAGTTGGACGCCCAACCCGCCAGAACCACCCCATAGACGCCCAGCGACGAGATGGCGAGAATGTAGAGCAGGCCGACATTGATGTTGGCCAGCACCACGCCCACCTGGAACGGCACCACCGCCCAGGCCATAAGCGCCACGGTGAAGGTGATGATCGGCGCGATCAGGAACAGGGTCTTGTTGGCGGCCGACGGGACGATGGTTTCCTGCAGGAAGACCTTGAGCCCGTCCGCGAAGGATTGGAGCAGGCCGAACGGGCCGACCACGTTGGGGCCGCGCCGCAGCGCCATCGCCGCCCAGATCTTGCGGTCGGCATAGATGATCATCGCGACCGCCAGCATGACCGGCAGCGCGATCAGCAAAATGCCGATGATGGTCGACAGGAACCAGGCTCCCTCGAACGGGAGGCCGAGATTTTGAAAGAAAGCAGTCACTCTGCGGCCTCCGCGAAGCTCTCTCCGTGGATCAGCTCGGCCGAGCATTGCTGCATCGTCGGGCTGGCGCGGCAGATCGCGTTGGTGAGGTAGAAATCCTTGATCGGAGAGGCCAACTCGCCGCTCGCTCCGGTCGGAAGCTGCGGCACGGACCAGCCATAATCGGCCAGCCCCTCGACGCCCAGCGCCGGCACCGCCGCCGCCATCCGGGCGCGGAGTTCATCGAAACTGTCGAACGGCAGGCGCACGCCCAGCACGTCGGACAGGGCGCGCAGGATCGACCAGTCCTCCCGCGCGTCGCCCGGCGCGAACACGGCCTTGTCGCCGCGCTGAACCCGGCCTTCCAGGTTGACGTAGGTGCCGGCCTTCTCGGCGTAGCTCGCGCCCGGCAGGATCACGTCCGCCGCGTGCGCGCCCTTGTCGCCATGATGGCCGACATAGACCTTGAAGCTGCCCTCAAAAGCCGAATAGTCGACTTCGTCCGCGCCCAGCGAGAAGACCAGCTTCGGCTTCGCGGCCGCCATCGCCTTGATCCCGCCGTCGACTGCATAGCCGAGCATCAACGCACCCATGCGCGCTGCCGCGAAGTGCAGCAGATTATAGCCGTTCCAGTCGCCCTTGATGAGGCCCAGCGTTTCCACCAGCGCCAGCGTGTCGCCATGCGCCCCCGGTGTGGCGAGCACGCCGCCGCCCACGATCATCGCAGGACGCGCCGCGCCGCCAAAAGCGTCCAGCACCGCCTGCGGCAGCTTCCCGAGCAGCGAGGCGTCGTTGCCCAGCCATTCCACCTTGTAGGTGAGGTCGAATTCGGGGCCGATGGCAAAGACCTTCGCGCCCTTTTTGATCGCCTTGCGGATTCGGGTGTTCACCAGCGGCGCTTCCCAGCGCAGGTTGGTGCCGACCAGAAGGATGACGTCGGCCGTCTCCAGATCGGCGAGCGGCGTGTTGAACACGACCGCCGACAGGCTGGACACGTCATAGTCCATACCGGTCTGCCGCCCTTCCAGCATCGTGCCGCCTAGCTTTTCGACCAGCAGCTTGCCCGCGAACATGGTTTCGCAATCAAGCAGGTCGCCCGCGATCGCCGCCACGCTGCCGCCATGCTGCACGGCGGCAATGGCCTTGAACGCCTCTTCCCATGTGGCGGGGACCAGCTTGCCATCCTTGCGGACAAAAGGCTTGTCGAGCCGCTTGCGGACGAGGCCGTCGACATTGTGCCGCGTCTTGTCCGACGCCCACTCCTCGTTCACATCGTCATTGATTCGCGGTACGGCGCGCAGCACCTGACGGCCGCGGCTGTCGAGGCGGATGTTGGTGCCGACCGCGTCCATCACGTCGATGGCATGGGTCTTCTTCAATTCCCACGGACGCGCTTCGAACGCATAGGGCTTGGATGTCAGCGCGCCGACCGGGCAGAGATCGACCACATTGCCTGACAGCTCGCTCTTGGCGGCATGCTCCAGATAGGTGGTGATCTGCATATTCTCGCCGCGATAGATGGCGCCGATTTCCGGCACGCCCGCGACTTCCTCGGCAAAGCGCACGCAGCGGGTGCACTGGATGCAGCGGGTCATCACCGTCTTGACGATCGGCCCCATATATTTTTCGGTAACAGCGCGCTTGTTCTCGTCGAAGCGGCTGCCGCCGCGGCCATAGGCCATCGACTGGTCCTGCAGGTCGCATTCGCCGCCCTGGTCGCAGATCGGGCAGTCGAGCGGGTGGTTGATGAGCAGGAATTCCATCACCCCTTCGCGCGCCTTCTTGACCATTTCGGTCTGGGTGAAGATTTCCTGATTGTCGGCGGCGGGCAGCGCGCAGCTCGCTTGCGGCTTGGGCGGTCCGGGCTTCACCTCGACCAGGCACATGCGGCAATTGCCGGCGATCGACAGGCGCTCATGATAGCAGAAGCGCGGGATTTCCTTGCCCGCAAGTTCGCATGCCTGGAGGACCGTCGCGCCCGCCGGGACTTCGATCTCTATGCCATCCACTTTGACTTTGGGCATATCAGTGTTCCGTATCCTGAAGGCCGAGACGCTTTTCGATCAGATCGACCCGGATTTTCAGGTCTGCAATATCGGCCTGCATGCCGTAAATGGACGTCATGATGCCGCGCTGGTGATCCTCCATGGCATGGAGGCGAATACCCTGCGAGGCTTGCTCACGCTTGATCGCAGAAATGTCGCCCTGGATGGATTTCAGTATCTCCAGCACGAGGTCGGTGCAGTCGTCGTTCACTCCGCTGCCTCCATGACGGGGGCGCTACCCTTGTTTTCCGCGATCCGGCGCTCGATTTCCGGGCGGAAATGCCGGATGAGGCCCTGGATCGGCCATGCCGCCGCGTCGCCGAGCGCGCAGATGGTGTGGCCTTCGACCTGCTTGGTGACCTGGAACAGCATGTCGATCTCGCTCTGGTCAGCATCGCCGGTGCGCAGCCGTTCCATCACGCGCCACATCCAGCCGGTGCCTTCGCGGCACGGCGTGCACTGGCCGCAGCTTTCATGCTTGTAGAAGTAGCTGAGGCGGCTGATCGCGCGGACGATGTCGGTGGATTTGTCCATCACGATGACGGCAGCGGTGCCAAGGCCCGAACCGAGCGCGCGCAGGCCGTCGAAATCCATCGGCGCGTCCATGATTTCCTTTGCAGGAACCAGAGGCACCGAGGAACCGCCCGGAATGACCGCCAGCAGATTGTCCCATCCGCCCCTTATGCCGCCGCAATGGCGGTCGATCAGTTCGCGGAACGGGATCGACATCGATTCCTCGACCACGCAGGGCTTGTTCACATGGCCGCTGATCTGGAACAGCTTGGTACCGCGATTATTCTCGCGCCCGAAGCTGTTGAACCAGGCCGCGCCGCGCCGGAGGATCGTCGGGCTGACCGCGATGCTCTCGACATTGTTCACGGTCGTCGGGCAACCATAGAGGCCAGCGCCCGCCGGGAAAGGCGGTTTCAGGCGCGGCTGGCCCTTCTTGCCTTCCAGGCTCTCGATCTGCGCGGTTTCCTCGCCGCAGATATAGGCGCCCGCGCCGCGATGGACGAACACGTCGAAATCATAGCCCGACCCGCAGGCGTTCTTGCCGATGAAACCCTTTTCATAGGCCTGTTCCACGGCGGCGAACAGCACCTTCGCCTCGTAGATGAACTCGCCGCGAATGTAGATATAGGCGGCGCGCGCCCGCATGGCGAAGCCGGCGATCAGCGCGCCTTCGATCAGCTTGTGCGGATCGTGGCGGATGATCTCGCGGTCCTTGCAGGAACCGGGTTCGGATTCGTCGGCGTTGATGACCAGGAAGCTGGGACGGCCGTCCTTGCTTTCCTTGGGCATGAAGCTCCACTTCATGCCGGTCGGGAAGCCCGCGCCGCCACGGCCGCGCAGGTTCGACGCCTTGATGATGTCGATGATGGCGTCCTGCCCCAACTCCATCAGCTTTTTCGTATTGTCCCAGTCGCCGCGCTTCATGGCGGCGTCGACGCCCCAATCCTGGAAGCCGTGGACGTTGGTGAAGATGCGGTCCTTGTCGGCCAGCGGGCCGACGAAGGGGGCCGGTGCAGCGGGTGCGTCGGTCATGCGCGACCTCCCAGATACGTCATGCCAGCGAAGGCTGGCATCTCAGGCGCATGCGCGCTGAGGATGGAGATCCCAGCTTTCGCTGGGGTGACGAGATTGGCACCTGTCATGCCCACTCTCCCCGATAGTCATGATTTTCCGTGACCATCTCCTTGAGCGTGGTCGGGCCGCCTTCGGGCGCGCTGGTCTGACGGTCGATCTGCGGCCCGATCTTGGGCTGGCCGCCGGCGGCCAGCGTCTCCAGCACGGCGCTCATGCTGTCATAGGTCAGGTCTTCGTAATTATCGTCGTTGATCTGCACCATCGGCGCATTGGCGCAAGCACCCAGACATTCGACCTCGGTCAGCGTGAACAGTCCGTCGGGGGTGGTCGCGCCCTTGACCAGACCCTTATTCTTGCAGGCCGCGAACACATCGTCGGAGCCGCGCAACATGCAGGGCGTCGTACCGCACACCTGCACATGATAGCGGCCCACGGGCGCGAGGTTATACATGGTGTAGAAGGTCGCGACCTCATAGACGCGCATGTACGGCATATCGAGCTGCCGCCCGATATATTCCATCACCGGCACGGGCAGCCACCCTTGAGTCTGCGTCTCCGCGCCGACCTGCCGCTGGGCAAGGTCGAGCAGCGGCATCACCGCCGACTGCTGGCGACCCGCCGGATAACGGGCGATGATCTTTTTCGCCTGCTCGGCATTTTCGGCGGTCCACTCGAACGCGCCCCAGCGCGCGCGGGTTTCGGCTTCGTCGGGGATATGCACTGCGTCAGCCATTAGCGGTCACATTCTCCAAACACGATGTCCATGGCGCCGAGGACAGCGGTCGTATCGGCCAGCATGTGGCCCTTCATCATGAAGTCCATCGCCTGCAGGTGGCTGAAGGCGGTCGGGCGGATCTTGCAGCGATAGGGCTTGTTGCTGCCGTCGCTGACCAGATAGACGCCGAATTCGCCCTTGGGGCTTTCGGTCGCCACATAGACTTCGCCGGCGGGCACATGGAAGCCCTCGGTATAGAGCTTGAAGTGGTGGATCAGCGCTTCCATCGAGCGCTTCATCTCGCCGCGCTTGGGCGGCACCACCTTGCGGTCGAAGCTGGCGATCGGTCCTTCGGGCATCTCATTGAGGCACTGCTTCATGATCCGCGCGGACTGGCGCACTTCCTCGACGCGGACCATGAACCGGTCGTAGCAGTCGAAATTGGTGCCGACCGGAACGTCGAATTCCATCCGGTCATAAACGTCATAGGGCTGCGCCTTGCGGATGTCCCAGGGAATGCCGCTGCCCCGGATCATCGGGCCGGAAAAGCCCCATTTCAGCGCGTCTTCCTTGCTCACCACGGCGATGTCGACATTGCGCTGCTTGAAGATGCGGTTGTCGACCACCAGGCTCATCGCGTCCTCGAACAGGCGCGGCAGGCGCGTGTCGAGCCAGTCGGCGATGTCGGTCAGCAGCTTCAAGGGCACGTCCTGATGGACGCCGCCCGGCCGGAAATAGGCGCTGTGCATCCGCGCGCCGGACGCGCGCTCGAAGAAGTTGAGGCAATCCTCGCGGATTTCGAACAGCCACAGGTTCGGCGTCATCGCGCCCACGTCCATCACATGGCTGCCGAGGTTCAGCATATGATTGCAGATGCGGGTCAGTTCCGCGAAGAACACGCGCAGATATTGCGCGCGCAGCGGCACTTCGAGGTTCAGCAGCTTCTCGATGGCCAGCACATAGCTGTGCTCCATGCCGAGCGGCGAGCAATAGTCGAGCCGGTCGAAATAGGGCAGCGCCTGCAGATAGGTCTTGTACTCGATCAGCTTTTCGGTGCCGCGATGCAGCAGCCCGACATGCGGGTCGCAGCGTTCGACGATTTCGCCGTCCAGCTCCATGACCAGACGCAACACGCCGTGCGCGGCGGGGTGCTGGGGACCGAAGTTGATCGTGTAGTTCTGGATTTCCGTATCGCCCAGCGTCGGATCGCTGGCGTCGGTGCGGTGCTCCAGTTCGTCCAGATAATCGGCCATTACGCCTTGTCCTCCGGCTTGGCTGCGCCCTTACCCTCATCGGTATGCGCGGCGGGCTTGACCGGCGCGTCGGCCGATTTCGCCTCTGCCGCCTTGTTTGCCGCCTCGCCCGCGCCTGTGTCGGCCTTCTTCTCCGTCACCTTCGGCGTCGCGGCAGCCGCGTCGCCCTTGGGCGCGGACGGCGGAGGAGGCGGCGCAGCGGTCGGCGACGGCGCGCCGGGCGCATGAGGAGCCTTCTCATCGCCGGGCAGGATATATTCCGCGCCTTCCCACGGGCTCATGAAGTCGAAGCTGCGGAAATCCTGGGCCAGTTTCACCGGCTCATAGACGACGCGCTTGTCCTCCTCGGAATAGCGCAGCTCGACATAGCCGGTCAGCGGGAAGTCCTTGCGCTGCGGATGACCGCGGAAGCCATAGTCGGTCAGGATGCGGCGCAGGTCGGCATTGCCCTGGAACACCACCCCATACATGTCGAACACCTCGCGCTCCAGCCAGCCGGCGACCGGCCAGATGTGCGTCACGGTGGGAACAGGCATATCCTCGTCGGTCGTCACCTTGATGCGGACGCGGTGGTTCCGCGTGACGCTGAGCAAATGATAGCAGACCTCGAACCGTTCGGCCCGGTCCGGATAATCGACCCCGGCAATCTCCATGAGCTGCTGATAATGCGCGCGCTCGCGCAGCAGCGCCATGGCATCGGCCAGGCTCTCCCGAACCACGGTGAAGCTATATTCGTCGGCATGATGGACGGTGTCGATCAGCATGGAGCCGAGCAGGCCGCCGATTTCCTCGGCAATGCCGTCGATGGTCGCGATTTTCGGTGCGGAATGGCCCATATCAGCGCGAGCCCCTCAACGTTCTATCGTTCCGATGCGGCGGATTTTCCGCTGCAACTGCATCACGCCGTACAGCAGCGCCTCGGCGGTCGGCGGACAGCCGGGCACATAGATGTCGACCGGCACGATGCGGTCGCACCCGCGCACCACGGAATAGCTGTAATGATAATAGCCGCCGCCATTGGCGCAGCTGCCCATCGAAATCACATATTTCGGGTTGGACATCTGGTCATAGACCTTGCGCAGCGCCGGAGCCATCTTGTTGCACAGCGTGCCCGCGACGATCATCACGTCCGACTGGCGCGGGGATGCGCGCGGGGCGGCGCCGAAGCGCTCCATGTCGTACCGCGGCATGTTGACGTGGATCATCTCCACCGCGCAGCAGGCAAGGCCGAAGGTCATCCACCAGAGCGAGCCGGTGCGTGCCCATTGGAACAGCTCCTCGGTCGAGGTGACGAGGAAACCCTTGTCGGTGACTTCACTGTTCAGCGAGTCAAAGAAGGCCTGATCGGGCTGCGTGCCGGCGGGCAGAAGCGTGCCGGGCGCGGGCCGTTCGAGTTCTACTCCCAATCGAGTGCTCCCTTCTTCCACGCATAGACGAGGCCGAGCACCAGCTCCGCTATGAAGATCATCATCGTCGCCCAGCCGGCCCAGCCGATCTGGTCAAGGCTCACCGCCCAGGGAAACAGGAACGCCGCTTCAAGATCGAAAATGATGAAGAGGATGGCGACCAGATAGAAACGCACGTCGAACTGGCTGCGCGGCTCCTCGAACGCCGGGAAGCCGCACTCATATTCGCTGAGTTTGGCCGGGTCGGGCTGATGCGCGCCGGTCAGGCGGCCGACCAGCATCGGCAGGAACACGAATGTCCCCGAAAGCAGCAAGGCGATCCCGAGAAAGATCAGGATCGGCAGATATTGGCTAAGATCGACCAACGGAATCCCCTGGGCGAAAAGGTTGTGGCCGCGCTTTAGGCCTGCTGCATATGCGAAGCAAGGGGCGACGGCAGTGAGAATGAATCGCAAAAAGGCCAAGTGCTTGAAGCGCTTGGCCCTTACACGTCAGCGCAACGCGCCAGCCACCAATTTATGCAATTTGGAATGAATAGCGTCGTTGCCGGCGATCACTTCCTTGCGGTCGATCATCTGGTCGCCGCCCCGGAAGTCGCTGGTGAAGCCGCCCGCTTCCCGCACAAGCAGCAGGCCCGCCGCCACGTCCCAGGGCTGGAGCCCGCTTTCCCAGAACCCGTCATAGCGGCCCGAAGCGACATGCGCGAGGTCGAGCGCGGCCGCGCCGAAACGGCGAATACCCGCGACCGAAGGAGCCACCGCGCCGAAGATGCGCGTCCATTGCGCCATGTCGCCATGGCCCATGAAGGGAATGCCGGTGGCGATCAGGCAGTCGCCAAGGTCGCGGCGCGACGACACGCGCAATCGCTGGTCATGCCGCCACGCGCCCCGGCTCTTTTCCGCCCAGTAGCTTTCGTCCGTGACCGGCTGATAGACGAGCCCGGTCGTCACTTCCCGCTTCTGCCCCCCGAAGAGCGGCTCCTCGACCGCGATTGAGATGGCGAAGTGCGGAATGCCGTGCAGGAAGTTGGTGGTGCCGTCCAGCGGATCTATGATCCAGCGCGGCTTGGTGGGATCGCCGGCGATCTCGCCGCCCTCCTCCAGCAGGAAACCCCAGTCGGGGCGGGCCTTCTGCAATTCCTCGACCAGCGTGCGCTCCGCCTGCTGGTCCGCCTTGGACACGAAGTCGGCCGGCCCCTTGCGGCTGACCTGAAGATGCTCGACCTCGCCAAAGTCGCGGCGGAGCTTGGAGCCCGCCTTGCGCGCGGCGCGTTCCATGACGGTGAGAAGGCCGGAGTGCGATACCATTATATGTCTCCCTTCCCCGCCGGCGGGGAAGATGGGTTGGATGGGGGTCAGCGGCTCTTGGGCTGCTGCGGCGGGCCGGACTTGGGCGCAGCGCCCTTGGGCGGAACGCCGGGCGGCGGCGGGGCCGTCCCACCGGGACGAAAGCCGCAGACGCCCGCCATGACCGTCAGCACCTTGTTCGGGTCCGTGGGGCTGAGCTTGTTGCCCGTCAGCACCCTGGTCGTGGCGTCGCTGATCTTGCCGAAGGGATTTTCGTAGAAGCAGACGAACAGCGCGTTCTTGATCGGCTCGTCGACCTCCTTCGACTGGAGCGCGCTCATCAGCACCTTGAGGTGGAAGGCAGCCGTGTCCAGCTGCGCCTTGGTCGGCGTGGCCGGTCCGGCGGCGAGCGCGGGCGCCGACAGGGCGGCGGCCGCGATCAGGAACGCGCTGCGGGCGATCATCAATCGGCCCGCTTCACATATTCGCGTTCATAGACGTCGACGACGATGCGGGTGCCGGTGACGATGTGCGGCGGCACCATGACGCGCACGCCATTGTCCAGGATCGCGGGCTTGTAGCTGGCGGACGCGGTCTGCCCCTTCACCACGGCGTCGGCCTCGACCACGGTCGCCTCGATCGTTTCGGGCAGTTGCACGCTGATCGGACGATCTTCATACATTTCGAGCGTCACGCCCATGCCGTCCTGAAGGAAGGCGGCGGCGTCGCCGATCAGGTCCTGCGCCAGGTTGATCTGTTCGTAGGTTTCGGTGTCCATGAACACCAGCATGTCGCCTTCGGCGTAGAGATACTGGAAATCCTTGGTGTCGAGGCGGATGCGCTCAACCGTCTCCGCCGACCGGAAGCGGACATTGTTCTTGCGGCCGTCGATCAGGTTTTTCAGTTCCACCTGCATATAGGCGCCACCCTTGCCGGGCTGCGTGTGCTGGATTTTCACGGCGCGCCACAGGCTGCCTTCATATTCGATATTGTTGCCGGGACGGATGTCCACGCCGCTGATCTTCATCGGAAGAGCCTGCCTATATGTCTGATTGTGGAAAAGAGCCGGCCTCGCATGAGGCTGGCGCGCATTTACAGCGCCGCAGGCCGAAGGGCAAGAGGGCCGCGCCCCGTAGGACAAACAGCGCTTAACTTCGCATATTTCCCGCAGAAATCGACATTTCATGTCCTGGGTAGGACATTTTCCTGCGCGCCTGCCACGTTTATAAAGACGCGGCCGCCCGGTAGGACAGGTCAGCGACGGATGAGCAGCGGATAGGGATTGATGGCCCGCCCGCCATACCAGGGATCGGCTGGCTCCATCACATGGATCGCGAAATGCAGGTGCGGCGCGGACGGATCGGCATTGCCGGTGCTGCCCACCGTCGCGATGCGCTGCCCTCGCCGCAGCCGCTGCCCTTCATGAATGCCGGGCGCATAGCCGTCGAGATGCGCGTAATAATAGGACAAGCGCCCGTCCGCCGAGCGCTGGTAGAGGGTGCGGCCGCCCGCGTCGCTCCAGAATATCTTTTCGACCCACCCATCGGCAACGGCGCGGACCCCCGCGCCCCGAGGCGCCATGATGTCGAT
>NZ_LSJY01000130.1 GCF_001556865.1 Sphingobium sp. CCH11-B1
CTGCGCGCGCCTCCGGTCGGGCTACGCCCGCCCTCCGCCGCACGCAGCGCAAGGCCATCTTCAACAAACCAGCATCATATTATCCGAAAAGGGGGTCCCTCTTCGACGCCGATCGGGGGTCCCTTTTGAACGCCGTTTGACAATCCTGCTGAGCCGCACGCCCTATAATGCCGACAAATCGACCAGTCGGAACCGAAGCCAAAGAATAGAGGAAATCCTGCCCGTCATGGACGCGGAGTTCGTCAATGACGGTTACATCCGCGTCTATCAGGACGTGCGCGGCCTTGACGGGTCGGAAGGCGACTACGTCATGAACCGGCCACTGCGTGGGCCCCTCAATCCGACCAAGGTCGATCACGCCACCGACGCCTATGACACGATCGATTGGCTGGTCAAGAATGTGAAGGAGAGCAACGGCAAGGTCGGCATCACCGGCTCCTCCTATCTTGGCTTCACCTCACTTATGGCGCTGATCGACCCGCATCCGGCGCTCAAGGCCGCGGTGCCGCAAAGCCCGATGGTCGACGGATGGATGGGCGATGACTGGTTCCACAACGGCGCGTTCCGCACTTTCGGCTTCGACTATGACCTGAGCCAGACGGTGAAGAAGGGCGGCGGCGCGGTGCCCAAGGGCACGGGCGACGAATATAGCGCCTATCTGGAGGCGGGATCGGCAGCCGACTATGCCAAGGCCTACGGCCTGCTGGACTTGCCCGTGGTGCGCAAGGTGCTGGAACATCCCAGCTATGACGCATGGTGGCAGGGGCAGGCGGTCGACAAGGTGCTGGAGAAGCGGAAACTGACCGTTCCGACCATGTTGGTCGTCGGCCAGTGGGACCAGGAGGACAGCTATGGTGCCCCAGCGGTCTATCAGGCGCTCGAAAAGCAGGACAGCGCCAACGACATGGTCAGCCTCGTCATCGGCCCGTGGCGCCATAGCCAAGTCAATTATGAGGCGCGCGCACTCGGGCCGTTGCAGTGGGAAGGCGACACCGGCCTTCAATTCCGCACCCGTTATATGAAGCCCTTCCTTGACTGTCACCTCAAGACCAATCCGCCATCCTGCGCCACGCCGCCCGTGTTGACCTATGCGACCGGCGCAAACCGCTGGGAGGTATCGCAGCAATGGCCGGCAGGTGCACCGACCCCGCTATACCTGGGCGGCAATTTCGGCCTGTCATGGACCAAGCCGGAGGCTGGCAGTGACAGCTATGTCTCCGACCCCGCCAAGCCAGTGCCGATGCTGCCCCGCCCGGTCCACATGCAGGGCGAGGAATGGCGCACCTGGCTGGTGCACGACCAGCGTTTCGTCGATGGCCGCCCCGACGTGTTGAGCTACACGACCGGCGCGCTCGACAAGCCGGTGCACATCAAGGGTGCGCCGAAAGTGGATCTGCGCGCGGCAACGACCGGGCGCGACAGTGATTTCGTGGTCAAGCTGATCGACGTCTATCCGCAGGAGAATGCGGACAATCCGACAATGGCCGGCTACCAGCTCGGCATCGGCATCGAGATTTTCCGCGGTCGCTACGTCCACGGTTTTTCCACCCCCGCCCCATTGGAACCGGGCAAGACCTACACCTTCCAGTGGTCGCTCCCCAATGTCGATCATGTCTTTTTGCCGGGCCACAAGATCATGGTGCAGGTGCAGTCGAGCCTGTTCCCGCTCTATGACCGCAATCCGCAAAGCTGGGTGAACTCTATCATGGAGGCCAGGCCCGAAGACTATGTGAAGGCGACCGAGACGATCCACCGGGGCGGTGATGCGGCCAGCGCCGTCTGGCTTCCAATCGTTCAGGACTAACCTGTGGCGACGCTTGAAGCCCCACACCGCCTCTCCCGTCAGCCTTCATATTTTGGCGCCTTGTCGAAGTCCGCCTTGCCGAAGGGTTTGTCGGTGAAAAGATACCCATAGTAGAAATCGCGCAGGCGCTTGTGAAAGGCGCGGATGCGGTCCTGATAGGCGAGTTGCGCCTGCATGTCCGTCTGCGCGATGCGCGCAAGCACGGACTGAACGCCGACCGAAGGCAGCAGCCAGCCAATGGCATGAGCGGCCGCGTCGCGCGCCTCTATGGCGTTGCGATAGTCTGCGACCTTTTTCGCGACGCTCTCATCACCCACCTGATGAAAGGCGAGATACCATTTATAATGGAAAGCATCCGTCAACGGCGGGCTGTCCTTCCATTCGGGATGGTTGGCGTAGAACGCCCGCATCGTGTCCTCGCGCGGAATGTCCCAGGCGCGGTTCACCGCCTCTCGCTGGGCCAAGCTGATCTCGACGCCCTGACCGACCGGAATCGCCCGGTTGATCGCGACATGCGCAATAGTGGGCAGGATCAGCGTCAGCACCAGCCATAGACCCGCCAGCGTCGCGGCATTGGCGACCGAACTCCAGCGCAGCCGCCCGATCAGCAACGTA
Organism: Sphingobium sp. CCH11-B1; assembly: GCF_001556865.1. Classification (GTDB taxonomy): domain Bacteria; phylum Pseudomonadota; class Alphaproteobacteria; order Sphingomonadales; family Sphingomonadaceae; genus Sphingobium. The sequence goes on from NZ_LSJY01000130.1 coordinate 2,420, forward strand.
ACGCCGATCCAGAAGGCGAGGTAGAGGGCAACCAAGCCCAGCACAGCCAGCAGTTGAGCGGCGGGCACATGCGACAGGATTGCGCCGATCGACAGTGGCAAGCCAAGCGCAAGGAAGAGAAGGCCGCCGCGCAAGCCCACGCGCCGCGCCCAAAGATGACGTCCCGATCCCACCAGGGCGTCGAGCATCCGCAATCGGCCCGCTTCCCGTTCGCCCGATACCAGATCGTGGAACAACGCGATCACGAAGAGCGGCGTCAGATAGACGAGAACGAAGGAGAAATCGAAGCGGCCGGGCAAGGCCAGTTCGGGGTTGAAGGCTTCGCCGTCATAAAGCTGCGCTTCCAGTCCAAGCGCGCGGACCCGCAGGATGTAGGGCGCGACATCGCGCAGTCCGAGCGCGGCGAAGGCAAGCGGCGCGGGTGCGTCCCAGGTCGCATGAAAGCTGTAATAGGCGGCGCTTCCTGCATCCTTTTCCCTGTCCACCCATTGGGCGATGCTGGCGATATCCTGTGCCTGTTTGGGCTGGATACGGGCGATGACATCCCGCTGCCGGTCTATCTCCGCCATGCCTGCTACCACAGCGGCGCAGGCCAGAAGAGCGACGAGCAGCAGCGCCAGCGCGGCCATGCGCGATCGCAGCAACAGGCGCAGTTCGTGGGCGATGAGGGTCATGAACGGGCTTTCTGAAGATGACGCGCGACAGGCAGCAAGGCCAGCGCGGCGAGGATGAGCCAGCCGAGGAGCAGGCCAAGGCCGGGAAGGCTGGCCTTCACCAGATCGGCGGCCCTGGCGGCTTTGAAGCGAAATGGGGGAATTTCATGCCAGTGCTCGGCAGAAATACGCTTGCGCTGATCGGCCCCTGCGTCTTTCGCAGTGTCATTGGCGTAGCTGACAGCGTCGGCCTGAAGCCGGTTCAGCCGTTGCACCATATCGTAGCGATAGGCTTCCACCTGTGTGAGGAAACGGCGATGCCCTTCCAGATCGGTGCCGGCCGCCGCCATGGACAGCTGCCGTAGCGAAATGGCCGGGCTCACGATGCCAAAGCCGTCAGTCAGTCGGCTCTGCGCTCGCTGTACCCCGAAACTGCGATCGGCATATTCGTCGAATAGCCGGGATGTCAGCTTTTCGCCCTCCACTGCCAGCAGCCCCTTATAGTTGACCGGCAGATCCTCGACGCGGGTCACGCCATATTGGCGTAGCGTCTTTTCCTTGAACGCGGTGAAGAAGGGATCGTCAGGATTGTGGCTGTCGCCCAGCTTGTGCAGGTCATGCGCGATGGCGATATCGGTCTCCAGCCGCGTGGGCAGCGCATGCGCCTGCGACGCCACGTCCGGGGCAATCCGTGGTACCAGGATCACCAGCACCGCCCAAAGCGCCAGTAGGGCCAGCAGCGCATCGCGCCCGCGCCTGACCAGCGCGGATACGAGGATGGTGATGATCGCCCAGAGCGCGAGATAGGCGGCATAGCCAAGCGCGATCACCAGCATGGGTCCGGCCAGCGCGCTGGGTTGCCCCGCGATCAGCAGAAAAGCGATCATGGCGGGCAGACCCACCAGCGCCGCGAGCAGCGCCAGCGCGAGCAGCTTACCCAGGATCAATGCGCGCGCGGATACGCCCTGCGCCAGCATCTGTCGCAAAGTGCCGCGTTCGCGTTCGCGTGCGACCGCGCCATAGCCCAGAAAGATCAGCAGCAGCGGCGCGATCACCTGCAACACGAAGGCGGGCGTCAACTGGCCAAAGCGGACGAGCAGCGACGATTGGCGGACATCGCCGAAATTGGCGCTGTTCTGGCGATGCCCCTCCAGGAACATGCTGTTGCCGGTGAAGGCGTCCACGCCGGGATCGAAGGCGGCGAGCGGCCCCAGCGGACGAAAGATGAAATTGCCATAATGGACCATCCGGTGCGGATGACGATCGGGCTGGGCCTCGAAGGCTTCGCTGGCCTGCGCCTGAAAGCGGGCGCGGGTTTCGGCAATGGATCGCTGGTGGGACCAACTGATGAGCGCCGCCGAAAGTGTCAGCAGAACGAGCAGCGCAAAGGCAATCACAGCGACCCGGTTGCGTCGCATCAGTCGCAGTTCGTCCCGCGCGATCAGGCTGATGGCGCTCATGCGGCGACGACCTCCCGCGCGAATTTCCTGTGCAGTTCGCGCACGTCGAACCGCTCTTCGCCCTGCGCCGATGCTTCGTCGACGATGCGGCCGGATCCCAGAAAACCGATGCGGTCGGCGATGTCGGCTGCCGACAACAGGTCATGCGTCACCATCAACACCGCCGCGCCCTTGCGCGCGACATCATGGACCAGTCGGTTGAAATCGGCGGTGGCGCGGGGGTCGAGGCCGGATGACGGCTCGTCCAGCAACAGCACCGGCACTTCGCGCAGCAGGGCGATGGCGATCGCCACCTTCTGCCGCATGCCTTTGGAAAAGCCGCCAAGCCGCTTGTCCCATGCGGCATTCTGCAATCCGGTCGCTTCGAATGCGCCATCAATGGCGTCCCGCGTCGGGTGGCGCCCCGCCAGGGCCAGCAAATAGGCGGCGTTTTCCCGCGCTGTCAGATGTTCGTAGAGGGCCACATTTTCCGGCACATAAGCGATCTGCTCCCGCGCCTTGTCCGGCGCTGCGGCCGGATCATGCCCAGCGACCAGCACGGTTCCGCTGTCGGGCCTAGCAAAGCCAAGCAACGTGGACATGGTGGTCGATTTGCCCGCGCCGTTGCCGCCCAGCAGCGCGTAAATCTCACCGGCATCGACATGCAGGCTGAGGCCGCGCAGCACAGGATGGCTGCCATAAGACAGGCTGACGTCGGACAATAGGATGCGCTGGCCGATTGCGGTCAGGGACATGGAAAAGGCTCCTTGGCTGTTGCCCCGGAGCATTTCGCCAACACAGCAATCTGTCAATGGGACGTTATAACATTTTCAGTTGCACCCTGCGGACGATCGCATTAGGGGGCTGGCGGTCAATGATATTCCATATCATTAGCAGTACAGGGGGGCCATCATGAATATCCTTTCTCTGCGGTTCGCGTTGCTCGCGTCCGCAATCTCCGCCATCGCGCCGTCCGCTCTGGCTCAGGAATCCGTGCCGGGCGAGAGCGAGAACGATATTCTTGTCACCGGTTCGCGCGAGGCGAACGCCAGCATCAATGGTTTGGTCGTCGATCCCATCTTGCTGCCGCAGAATGTGCGCATCCTTGGCAGTAGCCTGATCGAAGAGACAGGGTTCACCGATCTGTCCCAATTGTTCGATCTCGCTGGCGGCATGGCCCGGCAGAACAGCTTCGGCGGCGCTTGGGACGCCTATGCCATTCGCGGCTTTTCCGGCGACATCAATCAGGGGCCGGACCTGCTGCTCAATCGTTTCAACGCCAATCGCGGGTTCAACGCGCGGCGCGACGTGGCCACGGTCGAGAGCTTCCAGGTGCTCAAAGGGCCGGCTTCCGCCTTGTCGGGCAAGGGAGAGCCGGGCGGTTCGATCAACATCGTCACGAAAGCGCCGCTCGATCATTTCCATGCGTCGACCGAATTGTCCTATGCCAGTTACCACACGGTCCGGGCCAGCGCCGATTTCGGCGGCCCTGCGTCCGGGACCGTCTCGGCCCGGATGATCGCCGTCTATCAGCAGGGCGACAGTTTCCGGGACTTTAACAAGAGCGACCGCCTGCTATTGGCCCCCTCGGTCGCCTGGCAGCCGAGCGAGAGCGTGCGCTTCCTCTACCAGCTCGAATATAATCTGGTGCATTTCACCCATGACCGCGGCCTTGTCGCGGTAAATGGGGATGGCAAGGCGCTGCCGCGCAGCCGCTTCCTGGGCGAACCCAATGACGGCCAGATGCTCCAGCGCACGGGGCAGCATCAGGGTAGCGTGACGATCGACCTTGCAGACGGCGTGGCGCTGGAGGCGGGCGTTCAGTATCGTGATGGCGTGATGCAGGGCCAGTCGACGCACAACAGCGCGCTGATCGGCACGCAGCTGCGGCGGCAGTTGCGCATTCATGACTATGATTGGCAGGATTTGTCTGGCCGGGTGGAACTAAGCGCGAATGGTGCGCTGGGCGGCATCGACCATCAAATCCGGATCGGTGCCGACGCCTATAGTTATGACCAGCGCCGGGTCTTCTACCGCTTCAGCCCGACGGCGGCCAATCCCTATGACATCGACATCTTCAATCCGGTCTATGGCCAGCCCAAACCCGTCGCAGCGCTCAACCAGAACCTGTTGGAGCAGCAGCGCGGCGAGAGCGTCTACGCGCAGGATCTCCTGACCCTCGACGATCGCTTCAGCCTGCTGCTCGGCGTCCGGCACGACTGGATTCGCCAGCGCGTCAACAACTACCGCAGCGGCGCGGTCGACCGGCAAAGCCCGTCCGTCACCTCGCCGCGCGCCGCCTTCACCTTCGCGCCCAGCCAGTCGCTGTCCGCCTATGTCAGTTGGGGGCGATCCTTCCGCTTCAACCAGGGCGTCGATGCCAATTCGGACCCCTATGCCCCGGAACGCGGGGAAGCGCTGGAAGGCGGCGTCAAATATGCTCTGCTGAACAAGCGGCTGACCGGCACCCTCTCGCTATTCCGCATTACGAAGAAGAATGTTCTCGTCAGCGACGGCACCAGTAGCGGTTTCTCGATCGCGGCTGGCGAAGCACGAAGCAAGGGCTTCGAACTCGACCTGAATTACGCCCTGGATGAGCGGTTCAACCTGACCGCCGTCTACGCCTATACCGATGCGGAGGTGACCAGGGACACACGGCCCGCGCTGGTGGGATCGGGTCTCAGCAACGTACCGCGTCATTCCGGGGCCATATATGGCCACTGGCAATCCAACGCGACCAATCCCGGATCGATCGGTCTGGGCGCAGGCCTCACCTATGTCGGCGAAAGGCCCGGCGATGACGTCAACAGCGGCTTCCGCCTGCCCGATTATGTCACCGCGCGCCTCAACCTGTCTTATCAGGTCAACAGGCATGTCGCGCTGCATCTCGACGCGGAAAATCTGTTCGACGCCTATTATCTGGAAAGCAGCTACAGCAATGTCTGGATCACGCCAGGCACGCCGCGCACCATTCGTGGAAGGCTGGTGCTGTCGTTTTGATCAGGAAATTTGGCGCCCCTCTCATCCTCTCAACTCTTCTGCTGAGCCATCCTGCCACTGCCCAGCGCACAGATGAAAATGCGGTGCGCGAAGCGGAGGATGGTTTCGGAAAAAGCGTCGGCAGCGATTCCGTTGGCATCTATGCCAGCGGCAATGTTCGGGGCTTTTCCGCCAGCGACGCTGGCAATAACCGGGTCGAGGGCCTTTATTTCGACAAGGCAGGCCAGATCAGCAATGTGATCGTACGTGGCTCCACGGTCAGGGTCGGGCTCACCGCCTTCGGCTATCCCTTCCCCGCGCCGACCGGCATCGTCGACGCCGATCTCCGGCGGGTCGGCGACAAGCCGGTCGTCAGCGTCCAGCTCAGCAGCGGCGACTATCTCGGCACGGATCTGGTGATCGACGCCGCTGTGCCGGTGACGGAGAAGCTCGATGTCAATCTCGACCTTGGCCTCTATGACGATGAATATGTCAGCGGCGCGAGCGCCTGGTTCGTCAGCTATGGCGGCGTGATACGCTACCGCCCGGTGCAGGGGGTGGAGGCTACCGCCTTCGTCGCGGGCTATCGCTATGGCGATGAGGAGCAAGCGCCGGTCCTCTATACCGTGGATGGCGCGCCGCCGCCCCGCATCAAGCGTCGGCGCTATTTCGGCCAGGACTGGGCCGATTGGGCGGGCGACAATCGCAATGTCGGCGGCACGATCAAGGCGAACCTTGGCCGGTGGCAGATCGCCATGGGCCTGTTCGACAGCCGCTTCATCAGGGACGAATATGCGTCCGCCTATTATTCCGGTGTCGATGCGCAAGGTCTCGGCCGTTCGACGCTGCTGGTCGGGCGGGACCAGAGCAATCGATCGACATCGGGCGAAGCTCGGGTGAGCCGCACCCTGGGCAGTGGCGCACTGGTGCATCGTCTGCTCTTCTCGGCAAGGGGGCGCCGGGCGGAAGCGCGCTATGGCGGCTTCGACACGATCGATTTGGGAGAGGCGACGATCGGCGTCCCCAATCCACAGGAACGGCCGGATTTCGCATTTGGCGAACGGACCCGTGATCGGGTGCGACAGATGAATTACTCGGCCGGCTATGAGACGCGCTGGCGCGGTGTCGGCGAGTTCAACCTGGGCGTCACGCGGGCCGATTATCGCAAGACGGTCGCGCAGCCCGGCCTTCCTGTTGAAGTGGTGCATGATCGCCCATGGCTCTGGAACGCGGCAATCGCCGTGACGCCGACCGCGACGACGACAGTCTATGGCGCGATGACACGCGGGCTGGAGGAAAGCGGCATCGCGCCCGCCAACGCCGTCAATCGCAACCTCGCCTTGCCCGCACTGCGGACGCGGCAAAAGGAAATCGGCCTGCGTCAGCAACTGCCCGGCGGCATGAAGCTGGTTGCGGCGCTCTTCGACCTGCGCAAACCCTATTTTGACATCGACAGCCGCGACGGCTTTTATCGCGCATTGGGAGATGTGCGGCATCGCGGCCTTGAAGCGTCTCTTGCCGGTGAGCCCTTCGCTGGCATGAATATGGTGATCGGCGCGGTTTATCTGCGCCCCCGCGTGACCGGGCAGGCCGTCGATGAAGGGCGCCTGGGCGAGAAGCCGATCGGCCGCACGAGCCTGACCGTCGATGCCAACCTCGACTATCGCCTGCCCCACATGCCCGCGCTGTCGTTCGACATGCATCTGCTCTACGAGGGCAAGAAGGTCGCCAATGCCGCGAACAGCGCGACATTGCCGGCACAGGCGGTTATCGACCTTGGCGCGCGCTATCGAACAAAAATAGGTGGAATTCCGACCTTGGTGCGGCTCCAGGCGAAGAATGTGACGGATGTCTTTGGCTGGAAGGTGTCGGGCGGCGGGGGGTATGCCTTGTTGCCGGGGAGAAGACTGGCAGCGGTCCTTACCATGGACATCTAGAACTGGATGTTTCTGGATTGAGCCTTCAACTGCCTGATACGGCCTAGTGACCTCGCTTCCAACTTCTTCTCAAGTTCGGCAATGGCTGGCCAGTGGCCCCGCGTTTTTGCGCTTGCCTGATCCGGGGAGAAGCATATAGCCGGAGTAATAAATCATATAGGATATTGGAGGAGTGGAATGAGGAAAGCCTTCATCGCAGGCCTGGTCTTGACGATGGCCGCCAGTGGCGCGCTAGCGCAGCCAGTACCCAGCCAAACTAATTCCGCCTCGCCGGCGCCTGCGGTGATCGAGGATTTCAAGCCATCTACACTCAATCAGCCGGGGCAGGCCTATCCGCAGGTCAATTCGCAGGGCTATGTGCGGTTCAAGGTGATTGCGCCCGAAGCAAAGGCGGTGCGCGCTACGCTGGGCCTTGGCGGGCGTGGCGGAACCATGCTGACCAAGCAGCCGGACGGATCATGGATGGGCACGTCCGAAGGCCCTCTCGACGAGGGATTTCACTATTATCATCTCAATGTCGACGGCGGCACCTTCAACGATCCTGGGGCGCTGAATTTCTACGGCAGCATCCGCTGGGAGAGCGGGATCGAAGTCCCGGCACACGACGCGGACTTCTATGCCGTGAAGGACGTGCCGCACGGACAGGTGTCGCAGATCCTGTTCCCCTCGCCCAGCACCGGCATGCACCGTCGCGCCTTCGTCTATACGCCGCCCGGCTATGACGTAAAGCTCAAGGAACGCTATCCGGTGCTGTACCTGCAGCATGGCTGGGGCGAGGACGAGACCGCCTGGTCCAATCAGGGCCATGCCAACCTGATCATGGACAATCTGATCGCCGCCGGAAAGACGCGGCCGTTCATCATCGTCATGACCTATGGCATGACCAACGACGCGCGGCCGGGCACGCTGCCCAGCTTCGACATCAAGCCGTTCCAGACCGTCTTGGTCAACGAACTGATCCCCTATGTCGATACGCATTTCCGCACCCTGTCGGACCAGAAGCATCGCGCGCTGGCCGGCCTTTCCATGGGCGGGTTTGAAACCAAGGCGATCGCGCCCGCGAACCTCGACACATTCTCCCATATCGGCCTGTTCAGCGGCGGCAGCTTCTCGCTGGACGATGTCAACAAGACGCCGGGCTTCAAGGACAAGGTGAAGCTGCTCTTCGTCAGCTTTGGCAGCCGCGAACTGGAAGGCGGCCGCGCCCGTACGCCGGCGGGGACGCCCCGTCCGGACCCCCGCGCGGACTCGGATGCGCTGAAGAAGGCGGGCTATCCCAGCGTCTTTTACGTGTCGCAGGACACGGCGCATGAATTCCTGTCCTGGCGGCGCAGCCTGCGGGAATTCGCACCGCTGCTGTTCCGCGATTGAGGCGCGAGCGGGCTGATGCCGCCAACGGCGTCAGGCCGCCGGCTCGCCGGCTTCAGCGTCGGTCCGCAGGCGATAGCCGATCCCTAATTCATTGGTAATGATACGGGGGCGCTGCGGGTCCGCCTCCAGCTTCTGCCGCAGGGTGCGGACGAGGACGCGCAGATATTCGACATGATGGTCATGCTCGTTCGGCCAAACCTCCGCCATGATTTGCCGGTGGGTGATGACGCGGCCGGGATAGCGCGCCAACTGGGCCAGCACGCCATATTCCTTCGGCGTCAGGTGGACCTCCGCCCCGCCCCTGCGGATCGTTCGCGTCAGCAGGTCGATCTCCACTTCACCGGCGCGCACGGTCGCGCTGCCACCGTCGCGCGTCGTGCGGTTGCGCAGCGCAACCCGCACACGCGCCAGTAGCTCGTCCGTGTCGAACGGCTTGGTCAGATAGTCGTCCGCGCCCAGGTCGAGCGCGGCGACCTTTTGATCGGTTGCATCCCGCGCGGACACGACGATCAGCGTGGTGCCAGATTTCTGCTTGATCAGCGGCACCAGTTCCAACCCGTCGCGATCCGGCAGACCCAAGTCCAGCAGGCAGATGTCGGGCCGTTCCTCGGCCAGCTTTTCCATCGCCTCGCGCCCGGTCCCAGCCTCCACGGTCGCATAGTCGGCACGCGTCAGGGCAGCGTGGATCAACTTGCGGATTTGCGGTTCGTCATCGACGATCAGCACCTTGTGGCGCGACTTCATGCGATATCCTCAGCGGTTGGGGCGGACAGGATCAAATTCTGCGGAACCGTGATGGTAAAGCAGGCGCCGCGCGGATCGGCGTTGTTCGCGGCCGACACGGTGAGGCCCATGGCTTCCGCAAAGCCTTTGACGATGGCGAGGCCTAGGCCGGTGCCATGCTTGATGCGGTCGGACCCTTCGAACCGGGCGAAGGTTTCGAACAATCGCTCCTCCATACCAGGCGGAATGCCGGGCCCTTCGTCGATCACGGACAGCAGGATCGCATCGGGCGAACGGCGTCCGCGCACGCGTACGGGCGTGCCTGGATCGGCATAGCGCCCCGCATTGTCGAGAAGGTTGATGAGGCAATGATGCAGCAGCGTCGGATCGACCTGGACGAAAGGTATGTCTGGCGAGATGTCTACCAGCACTTCATGCCCGGCCAATGATCGCCGCGTGTCGTGCACGGCGCTCGCCACCGCGTCGAACAGGTCGGTGGGCTCGGCCTTCAATGGCAGCGCGCCCGCCTCTACCCGCGCCATGTCCAGCAGGTTCGCGACGAAGCGGTTGAGCCGCTGCGCCTCCATGTCGATGCTGTCGAGCAGGTCGGACGGCTGTTCCCGCTTGAGTTCATGCACTGCCGACAGGATGGTCGTCAGCGGCGTGCGCAGATCGTGGCTGACCGAAGAGAGCAGCGCCGCGCGCAGCCGGTCGCGTTCGCGGATCTGGCGCGCATCCAGCATCTCTTCCTCCAGCGCCATGCGATCGAAGGCGATCGATGCCTGGTCCAGCAGGCTCATGAGCAGCGGCAACTGGTCGGATCGCAGCGGTTCCCCGGCATCCTCGTTGGCGAGGCCAAGCACGGCCAGCACGCCGCGTGTCGTGCGCAAGGGGTGAAACAGCCAGTCGGACGCGGTCAGCGTGGACGATCCTCGTCCGGCCGGCTGGTCATTGTCCATCGCCCATTGCGCCGCCGCCTTTTCGATCTGGCCCAGCCGGTCCTCCGGCGGCACCGCGGCTGCGAGTTGCGGCCCGTCGCGCGAAGGCAGCAGCAACACCGTGCGCACCGATAGCAGCCGCGCCACTTCGCCGCAGATCGCCTGCATCAGCTCCTCGCGGCTCGCCGACGCCGTAAGGCCACGAGAAAAGCCCGCGAGCGCCGCATTCTGGCGCGCGCTGGACTGGGCAAGGTCCGCCTGCGCCCGCACCCGCGCGCCGAATTGCCCGGTGACGATCGCCACCCCCAGAAAGACGAGGATGCTGATGACATTTTCCGGATTGCTGACCGTCAGTGTGCCAGTGGGCGGCAGGAAGAAGAAATTATAGGCAAGGCTGGAGACCGCGCCGGCGAAAAGACCCGCGCGCAGACCGAAGGACGCCGCCGCGAACAGGACCGGGACCAGATAGAGCAAGGCGATATTGCCAAGCTCGATCACTTCCAGCAGCAGCCGACCCACCGCCGTCATCGCCGCGATCATCAGCGTGGACCAAAGATAGTCGAGCGGCCGGCCCCAGTGCCGCGCGTTGCGTCGGGCCGGGATCTGGCGCGGCGTCGCCTTCACCTCCACTGGCAGGACGTGGATGGCGATGTCGCCGACGTCCCGCACCAGCCGGTCGACGACCGATCCGTGACGCAGTTCGAACCACCAGGGCCGGCTGGACTTGCCGATGACGATCTGAGTCGCGCGAACGTCGGCGGCGGCATGGCGCAGGCCTTCCACCACGGTTGGCGCGGCGATCGTCCCCGTCGTAGCGCCCAGCCGCGAGGCGAGCGCCATCGTATCGGCCAGTTGCGCCCGCTCCTGCGGCGTCAGCGCCAGGCTGCGTTGTGTTTCGATATGGATGGCGGACCACCGCGCCTTGAGCGCGTCGGCGAGCCGCTTGGCAGCGCGGACCAGCCCCTGCGCGCCCGGCGCTTCGCTGATCGCCACCAGCACCCTCTCTCCCGCCGCAAAGCTGCCGGCAAGCGCATGGGCGCGGACATAGTCCAGCATCTGCGCATCCACGGCCTGCGCCGCGCGGCGAAGCGCCAGTTCGCGCAAGGCGGTAAGGTTGCTTTTGGAGAAGAAGTGATTGAGCGCCCGGCTCGCCTCGGCCGGGATATAGACTTTGCCCTCCTTCAGCCGCTCGATCAGCTCGTCAGGCGGGATGTCCACCACTTCGATCTCCGCCATTTCCAATATGGCGTCCGGCACCGTTTCGCGCACTCGCACCCGTGTGAAGGAGGCGACGACGTCGTTGAGGCTCTCGACATGCTGGATATTGACGGTCGAATAGACGTCGATCCCCGCATCCAACAGTTCCTCGACATCCTGATAGCGTTTGGGGTGCCTGCTGCCCGGCGCATTGCTGTGGGCAAGTTCGTCCACCAGCACCAGCCGGGGCCGGCGGGCGAGGATCGCGTCAATGTCCATTTCGTGGAGCTGCCGCCCGGCGTGATCGATCGAGCGCCGGGGAATGACCTCATGCCCGTGGAGAAGCGCTTCGGTTTCGCGCCGTCCGTGGGTTTCGACTACGCCGACCACGACATCCACGCCGGCCTTGAGCCGCTGCATCCCATCCGTTAGCATCTCGTAGGTCTTGCCGACGCCCGGCGCTGCGCCGAGGAATATCTTGAGGCGACCACGGCCTTCCTGCGCCGCCTGGCGCAGGAAGGCCTCCGGATCGCGTCGGTCAGGATCAGTCATCGATTGTTGGTAGCGCCAATCGCATCCAGCCGTCGATTGATTTCCAGCACATTGACGCGCGGCTCGCCCAGAAAGCCGAGCAGCGGCCGTTCAACGCTGGCGCTTACCAGCGCGCGCACCCTGTCGGTCGCCATGCCCCGCGCCTGCGCCACCCTGCTGACCTGGTAAAAGGCCGCGTCGGGGCTGATATGGGGGTCGAGCCCCGACGCAGAGGCAGTCACCAGATCGGACGGAACAACAAGATTAGGTGAGGTGCGGTTGGCGGCGATGTCCTGCTTCACCCGGTCGACCAGCGCGCGTGACGTGGGGCCGAGGTTGGAGCCGGACGAGGCCATGGCGTCATAGCCCTTGCCCGCCGCCGAGGGGCGAGGGTGGAAATAGCGATCGCTGGCGAAGGATTGGCCGATAAGCGCGGAGCCCACGACCTTTCCGTCCTGGCGGATCAGGCTGCCATTGGCCTGCGCCGGGAAGACCAGTTGGCCGATCGCGGTCAGCGCCAGGGGATAAACGACGCCCAGCAGCAGCGCGAAGAGCAAAGTCATCACGAGCGCGGGGCGTAAAGAGGTCAAGATATCCTTGTTCATGGCAGGCGTTCCTCAGGCAAGGCCAAGGCCGTTGACGACCAGATCGATCAGTTTGATACCCACGAACGGGGCGATCAGGCCGCCGAGGCCGTAGACAGCGAGATTGCGGGCAAGCAGCGGTCCGGCGCCGATCGGACGATAGGTCACGCCCTTGAGCGCCAGCGGCACCAGCAACGGAATGATGATCGCGTTGAAGATGATGGCTGACAGGATCGCGCTCTGCGGCGTCGCGAGGCCCATCAGGTTCAGCACGCCAAGACCCGGATAGAGCGCGACGAACATTGCCGGGATGATCGCGAAATATTTGGCGACGTCATTGGCGACGGAGAAGGTGGTGAGCGCCCCTCGCGTCATCAGCAGCTGTTTACCCAGTCCCACCACCTCGATCAGCTTCGTCGGATCGCTGTCGAGATCGACCATGTTGCCGGCTTCACGCGCGGCCTGCGTGCCGGTGTTCATCGCGACGCCGACATCCGCCTGCGCCAGCGCGGGGGCGTCGTTGGTGCCGTCGCCGCACATGGCGACCAGCCGTCCGCCCTCCTGTTCCTGACGGATCAGGGTCAGCTTGTCCTCCGGCGTCGCCTGGGCGAGGAAATCGTCCACTCCCGCCTCTGCGGCGATCGACGCGGCGGTCAGTGGATTGTCGCCCGTGATCATGACGGTGCGGATGCCCATGGCACGCAGTTCGCCGAAGCGTTCGCGGATGCCCGCCTTCACGATATCCTTGAGGAAGATCGCGCCCACCAGCACGCCGTCCCGCTCCACCGCGAGGGGCGTGCCGCCGGCGCGAGCGATCTCGTCTGTGATGCGGCGCAGTTCGGCGGCGGCCGGCGTGTCCGCGGCTTGCGGAACAGCCTTCAGGATCGAATCCACTGCCCCCTTGCGTACGGTCGATCCACCGATCTTTACGCCCGACACTCGGGTTTGCGCGGTGAAGGGGACGACCTCCGCTCCGTCCGGCAGCGCCATCAGGGTCTGGCCAAAGGATTCGCGCGCCAACACGACGATCGAACGGCCCTCGGGCGTCTCGTCGGCCAGGCTGGCGAGCAACGCTGCCTCTGCAAGCTGCGCGGTTGAGGCGCCACCCACCGGCCGGAACTCGGTCGCCTGGCGGTCCCCCACGGTGATCGTGCCGGTCTTGTCGAGCAGCAGCACGTCGATGTCACCCGCCGCCTCAACCGCGCGGCCCGACTTCGCCAGCACGTTGAATCGCACCAGCCGATCCATGCCCGCGATGCCGATGGCCGACAGCAGAGCCGCGATGGTCGTGGGGATGAGCGTGATGAGCAGCGCCGCGAGGATCGCCACGGGAATGGCACCGCCGGCATAGCTGGCAAAGGCGGGGATCGTGGCCACGGCGATCAGGAAGATGATGGTCAGGCCCACCAGCAACAGCGTCAGCGCGATTTCGTTCGGGGTCTTCTGGCGCTCCGCCCCTTCCACCAGCGCGATCATCCGATCGAGGAAGCCCTGGCCTGGATTGACCGTTACCCGCACCCGTATCTCGTCGGAGATGACGCGGGTACCGGCGGTGACGGCGGAACGGTCGCCACCCGCTTCACGGATCACGGGTGCGCTTTCGCCCGTGATCGCGGCTTCGTTGACGGATGCGACGCCGGACACGACCTCGCCGTCCGCCGGGATCAGGTCGCCGGTTTCGACCAGAACGACGTCCCCCATGCGCAGCGCGCTGGCCGGAACCTGATCGATCTCGCGCCCGTCGCCTTTCAGGCGCTTGGCGGTCAGTTCGGCCTTGGTCGCGCGCAGCGAGGCGGCCTGCGCCTTGCCGCGCCCTTCGGCAAGCGCTTCGGCAAAGGTACCGAACAGGACGGTCAGCCAGAGCCAGACGACCAGCTGTATCTTGAAGCCGGTCGCCAGGCCGTCCTGACCGACGACGAGCAGCACGGTCAGGAGCAGCGCCACCATGGCGGTCGTGAACATCACCGGATTGCGGATCAGTTGGCGGGGATCGAGTTTGCGGAAGGCGTCACCGATCGCAGGAACGATCAGGTCGGCGGTGAAGAGCGATTTGGACGCTGTGCGTGCCATGGTCAGGCTCCGATGCTTTAGAAGGTCTGGCCGCGGATCATCGCGAGATGATCGGCTATCGGCCCGAGGGCGAGGCTCGGCAGGAAGGTGAGGCCGCCAAGGATCAGGATGATGCCCACCAGCAGGCCGGTCCACAGCGGACCGGTCGTCGGGAAGCTGCCGGCGGTTTCCGGCGTATATTTCTTCGCCGCCAGGCCGCCGGCGATCGCCAGCATCGGCACGATGACGAAGAAACGGCCGATCCACATCGCCACGCCCAGCAGGCCGTTGTAGAAGGGCGTGTTGGCGGTGAGGCCCGCGAAGGCCGACCCGTTGTTGCCGACGCCGGACGTGAAGGCATAGAGGATCTCGGAAAAGCCGTGCGGCCCCTTGTTGAGCGGCCCGGCGAGGCCCGCTGGCATCACGCTCGCGATGGCGGTGAAGCCCAGGATCACGAGCGGCAGCACCGCGATGGCGAGCACGGCGAGCTTCACCTCCCGGCTCTCGATCTTCTTGCCGACATATTCGGGCGTGCGCCCGACCATCAGACCGGCGACGAACACGGCGAGGATCGCGAACAGCAGGAAGCCGTAGATGCCCGCCCCCACGCCGCCGACGACCACTTCGCCCAGCTGGATGTTGAGCAGCGGGATCATGCCTCCCAGGGCGGTGAAGCTGTCATGCATGGCATTGACCGCGCCGCAGCTTGCCGCCGTGGTGATGACAGAGAAGAGTGCCGAGGCGGCAATGCCGAAACGCAGCTCTTTCCCTTCCATATTGCCGCCTATGGCGCCCAGCTGGTGCAGGATCGGATTGCCGGCCGCTTCCTGCCAGTAGGTGACGGTGACGCCGATCAGGAAGATGGTCAGCATCGCGGCCAGGATCGCCCAGCCCTGCCGGACATTCCCCACCGCCTTGCCGAAGCAATAGGTGAGGCCGACGCCGATCGCGAAGATGGACAGCATTTCGACAAGGTTGGTGAGCGCGGTCGGATTTTCGAACGGATGCGCGGAGTTGGCGTTGAAGAAGCCGCCGCCGTTGGTGCCCAGCATCTTGATCGCTTCCTGGCTGGCCACCGGCCCAAGCGCGATCGTCTGCCGCGCGCCTTCCAGCGTGGTGGCGTCGACCGAGCCGGCCAGCGTCTGCGGCACGCCGCTCGCGATCAGGAACAGCGCATACATGACGCAGAGCGGCAGCAGCAGATATAGGGTCACCCGCGTGATATCCGCCCAGAAGTTCCCGATGCCCGTCGCCTCGCGCCGGGCAAAACCGCGGAACAGGGCAAAGGCGAGTGCAATGCCTGTGGCCGCCGACAGGAAATTGTGGATGCCGAGGCCCAGCATCTGGCTGAGGTTCGACATGGTCGATTCCCCGCCATAGCTCTGCCAGTTGGTGTTGGTCGTGAAGCTGACGGCGGTGTTGAACGCCAGATGCTCGCTCGTCCCGGCAAAGCCCAGCGGATTGAGCGGCAACACCGCCTGAAGCCGCAGCAGGGCATAGGTGAAGAACAGCAGCAGCGCGTTGAAGATCAGCATATGCACGGCATATCGCCGCCAGCCCTGTTCCTGCGCCGGATCGATGCCGGAAAGGCGGTAGAAGCCCCGTTCCACCGGCCCGAGCAGGCGGTGCAGCGGCGTGCTGCGCCCTTCATAGAGCGCGAAGAGCCAAAGGCCGATCGGCTTGACCAGCGCCAGCGTAATGCCGACGAAAGTAAGGATCAGCAGCCATCCCTGAAAAGTCATGATGTCGCTCCCTTCAATCAGAAGCGTTCGGGCCGCGCGAGCACGGCGACGAGATAGAGAAGAAGGCCGGCGGCGGTGAGCGCGGCCAGCCAGAGGTCCAGCGTCATGATATATCCCTCTTTGAAGGTCAGGCGCGCTCGCACAGCGCCGCATAGCCGAGCGTCGCGGCCAGCAAGCCCAGCGTCAGGGCGATCCAGTAAATGTCCTGCATGTCATCGTCTCCGCGGGCGGCGCCGCGGTTGTGCGGCCGATTCCCGTGCCGCGTGGTAATTAGGCCAGGGCGTCATTTATTTTCGAGAGACAGGACATGCCGGCCGCATAGTATTTGCATATGATTGGACGTAAAATCCCGTCCCTGCAGACGCCGGATCGCCGCGATGCCGTCGTCAAAGCGATTGCGCTATCCGGCTGATAGCTGTATCGCCCGCGCCATGGGGGGGGCCGGCAACGACCCTCGACGAGGGGGGGCTGTGTCATTCCGATGAACGACCGGATCAGGCGATCGCGCGGGGCGAAGGGGCTTTTCGCCCTGCTGCTGCTGTGCGCACTCGCGATCCGGGTGGCGATCCCGACCGGCTTCATGCCGACCCTTAGCGTCCACGGCCTCGTCATCACCCTTTGCACCGGGCAGGGAGCGGTCAAGGCCGTGCTGCCCATCGAAAAGCAAGGTGACTTGCCGGATCACCAAAGCAAGGCGGGCGAATGCGCCTTCGCCGTGGGTCTTGGCGGCGGGCTGATCGCTCCGCCGGCAACACCGATGCCCGCCTTGGTGCCGGCATTGCCACTGCTGATCGCCAGTCGCGCGATCGCGAACCTTACCGTCCACCGCCTCGCCGCGCCACCTCCCCCGGCGCAAGCCCCGCCCGCGCGCCTGTAGAGCACAGCCGCGCGGCAGACAAACTACGCTCGTTTGCCGCAGGATAGCCTGTGGGTCACCCCTGCAGGCTTGCCGCCAGTCCCGGACGGGACTGAGGGAAACGAGTTATCATCATGCCAATATATTCGCGGGGCCGACCGGCCCTGATCGTTCCGCCTTGCCGGGGCGACGCCTGACATGGGGTCTCGCACGCGCACGACGCTGCGGCGGGTCCATATGTGGCTCGGCCTTGGGACAGGGCTGTTGTTCGTCCTGCTGGGCCTCACCGGATCGGCGCTGGTCTTCTATCAGGAAATCGACGTCCTGCTACATCCCCGGATCCGGGTGGAAGCCGCTTCACCTGCGCCCGGCTGGTCCTCACCGGTCTGGGATCGCGCGCTCGCCACCGTTCGCGCCCATTGGCCCGCCGACGCCGGACAGTGGCGGTTTGAAGCTACCGGCGCACGCGGCCCCATCGCCGCGCGCCACTATCCCGGCGGCCCGCCCGGCAGTCATATGAGCGAGCGCATGATGGTCTGGCTATCGCCGGACGGCAGCCAGGTCCTACGCCAGGATCGCTGGGGCGATTATGCGATGAGCTGGATCTACGAACTGCATATGGACCTGCTGTCGGGAGAGATGGGCCACAGTATCGTGGGATGGTCCGGCCTGCTGCTCTTGCTGCTGCTGTTCAGTGGCCTGGCGGCCTGGTGGCCCCGGGGCAGTTGGCGCAAGGCGACCGGCTTCAAGCGCGGTGCTGCGCCGATCCGGCGGCTGTACGACATCCACAAGCTCGTCGGCCTGTCCGCGCTTCCGCTGTTGATACTCTTCGCCGTCACTGGGTTCATGCTCGCGCTGCCCACCCTCAGCGACCGGATGCTCGCGCATGTGGCGGGACCGCTCGATATCCAGCCGGTCACGCGATCTACCCCACGCCCCGGCGCACCTGTCCCGCTCGCAGTCGCGCTTGCAGCGGGTCATCGCGCGTTGCCCGATGCGCGCCTTGCCTGGATAGAGGTACCACCGCCCGGGC
The DNA here is from genome assembly GCF_001556865.1 of Sphingobium sp. CCH11-B1. Taxonomy (GTDB): domain Bacteria; phylum Pseudomonadota; class Alphaproteobacteria; order Sphingomonadales; family Sphingomonadaceae; genus Sphingobium. Next base: position 20,452 of record NZ_LSJY01000130.1, read on the forward strand.
CAGGCGTCATCCGCTTGCGGGTGCAGGTGCCGGGCGATCCAAGCCGCCGCTTTCCGCACAGCTACATCCAGGTCGATCAATATAGTAGCGCGGTGCTGGCGGTGTTC
>NZ_LSJY01000131.1 GCF_001556865.1 Sphingobium sp. CCH11-B1
CAACAGAAGGAACCGTTCAATGCGATCTTGACAAGGCCCGGATCATACAAGTCGATCTTGAAGAGGAGCCTTTGCCCCTGCAGGTCGAAGGCGCCGAAATCGCGCTCGGGCCCGTCGCCGGGCTTGAACGAATAGCGGCGGACCGCCGCGAGCAACTCGGCTTGGGCGAGGATCTCGGCGATGCCCTCGCCCTCGCCGGAAAGCCGGGCAAGGCAATTGCGCGTGACCATGATGCGGGCATTGGCATCGAGGCCCTGCCGGCAGCGATCGTTGAGACGGGCGATGCGTTCGGTGGCGGTGATAGTCATACGGCCTCCAGCAAGCCGGCGTTGAAGGTCTCGAGCCACTCCGCCATTGCCGGTCGTTCGGGGAGCGGGACATGCGCAGCGACGTCCTGAAAGCGGATGAGGTCGGCGGGCGCATCGCGGATGATCGCGTCGATGTCGGCCGCGGGGAGCAGCTCCTCGGCGCGGATGAAGTCGGTCATTCGGCCGGGCCTGGTCGAGGTCGACCGGCGCCAGAGGCCTTCGACGGTGCGCAGACGCGGGGCCGCGCGGGCTTCGACCAGGACAATGAGCCGAAGGCACCAGGCCGGTAGCGCTCGAACCTCGTCCGGTTTCATCGCGCCGCAAATGAATTATGTCGCCATTGAGACGCTTCATTCTGTTTTGACCGTCGCGGCATCTTGGCC
>NZ_LSJY01000132.1 GCF_001556865.1 Sphingobium sp. CCH11-B1
CACAACCTTCAGCCGCAGTGAACCATCACTTGCTGCTGGACAATCATCATAGGAGCTGTCACAATGACGCCTTTCCGTCGCTCCGCTTCGGCGGTCCTGCTTGTCTCCGCAACCGCGCTCGCCGGATGCGCCACCACATCGGCAAAGCCGCCCGCTATCACCTATGACGATCCGCCCGCCGGGATCGCCGCGACACCCGCCCCCGAACCGCCGCGCGCCGTCGAGGTGGTGACGATTCCCGAACCGCTGCCGCTTCCCGGCCAATTGAAGCCGGTCGGGGGTAGCGCTTCACCGCCAGAGCCCGCCGATCCGCGCCGCCGTGTAGGCGCCGCCAATGCCGCCGCCCGTGTCCAGCCGACGCGCGACGGCTATGTGAACGCCATCCAGCAATATCCGTGGACCGAAGGCGCGCTTTATCAGGTCTATACAGCGCCGGGCCAGGTGACGGACATCGCGCTACAGGAAGGCGAGCAGCTTGTGGGCGCGGGTCCGGTCGCGGCCGGCGATACGGTCAGGTGGATCATCGGCGATACGGTGAGCGGCGCCGGCCCCGCGGCGCGCGTGCATATCCTCGTGAAGCCGACGCGGCCCGACATCGCCACCAACCTTGTCATCAACACCGACCGGCGCACCTATCATCTGGAATTGCGCGCGACGCCCTCGACCTACATGGCGTCGGTATCGTGGACCTACCCGCATGATGCCCTGATAGCCTTGCAGGGACGCAACGCCGCCGCCGCGAACGCCGCGCCGGTCGCTGCCGGTCTCGACCTCTCCGCGCTCAACTTCCGTTATCGGGTCGAGGGCGACCGCACGCCCTGGCGTCCGGCCCGCGCGTTCGACGATGGCAGGCAGGTCTTCATCGAGTTTCCTCACCAGATCTCGCAGGGCGAGATGCCGCCCCTGTTCGTGACGGGAGCGGCGGGCGATGCCGAGCTGGTCAACTACAGGGTGCAGGGCCGCTATATGGTGGTGGACCGTCTGTTTGCCGCCGCCGAACTGCGTCTGGGAGACCGCCGCGAGCAGCGCGTGCGGATCGTGCGCGATGATGGGCGGGAGCGCCGGCCGTGACCGATCCTGTCGATACACCCGCAACCGAACCCGCAGCACCGCAGCGTGCGCGATCCGATCCGGGCGCCTTTCAGCTTCGGGGCGATCCCCCCCGCGTCATGCGTCTCTCGCGCAAAACACTGGCTGCTCTCGGCATCGTCGCCGGGCTCGGCATTGGCGGTTCGCTCATCTATGCGTTGAAGCCGCCCGGCGAGAAGCAGGATAGGGAGCTTTACAGCACTGAGAGCCGCGCCACCGCCGATACCATCACATCGGGACCGAGCGACTATAGCCAGGCGCCGCGCCTTGGTCCGCCGCTTCCGGGCGACCTCGGCGGCCCGATCGTCTCGGCGCAGCAACGCGGCGAGGATGTGCCGGTGCCGCCGATCGGCGCGCAGCCGGACCCGCGCGCACAGGCCGAGGAAGCCGCCCGGCAGCGTGCGCAGCAGGAACGCGAGTCCGCGCGCATGAGCGGCGTGTTCCTCGGGGGAGGCGGCGGGAGGCCGGCGCCTATGCCTTCGCTTCCCGCGCTGCCGGGCATCGCCGCGGCCGATGCCGCTGCGCCGCAACCGGACCAGGCTCCGCAGAGCGATCAGGCCGCCAAGCGCGCCTTCATGGAGCAGGGCGCGAGCCTGCGCACGGTGAGCGCCGAGCGGCTTATCGCGCCGGCATCCCCCAATATCGTGCAGGCCGGCAGCATCATCCCGGCCGCGCTCATTACCGGCATCCGCTCTGACCTTCCCGGCCAGATCACCGCCCAGGTGACGGCCAATGTCTATGACAGCCCCACCGGGCGAATCCTGCTCATCCCGCAGGGCGCGCGGCTGATCGGCGAATATGACAGCGAAATCGCCGCAGGCCAGAATCGCGTGCTGCTCGCATGGGATCGGCTGATATTGCCGGACGGCCGCTCGATCGTCCTTGAGCGCCAGCCCGGCACTGATCCGGCCGGATTTGCGGGACTGCAAGACGGCGTGAACCAGCATTGGGGCAATCTGCTGCGCGCCGCCGCCATTTCGACCTTGCTTGGCGTCGGGGCCGAGCTGGGCGCGGACAGCGAGGACGATCTTACCCGCGCGTTGCGGCGAGGCTCGCAGGACACCATCAACCAGACCGGCCAGCAGATCGTCCGACGACAATTGAACGTCCAGCCGACGATCACCATCCGGCCGGGCCATCCGCTGCGGGTAGTGATTACGCGCGACCTTGTATTGGAACCGATCGGAGGTAGGCGATGACGAAATTGAAGCTGGGACCACTGGCCGACGATCGCCCCGTCAAGCTGTCCGTAGAGCTGTCCGCGCCCGTCCATCGCGACTTGCAAGCCTATGCCGCGGCGCTTGCGGCCGAAACCGGAGGAGCGCCAGTCCCGCCCGAAAAGCTGATCGCGCCGATGCTTGCCCGGTTTATGGAAACCGACCGGGCCTTTCGCCGGCATCGTGCGCAAGGGAATTGAGCGTTTCAGTTCCCCATGAAGCGGCGGAACCGATCCTTGCCCTCCGCTTCGATCACGGCCTGTTCGGCATTGGCGCATTCATCCCCGCGCACCGAGCCTTCCGCGCATTGCGCCCTGACCTGTCGCGCTTCATCGAGATGCGCCGCGAAATACTGTATGCCGCGCGGATCGGCCGGGGCGGCGATAGCTGGCGGTGGGCTCGCGACCACGACGGCTTGCTCGGCGGGCGCAACGATCGGGCGCACGACAAAGCCCGTCCCGAACCCGACGACCAGCGCGACCAGCACGATGATGATTGTCCTGCCTTGCATCATGACGGCTCCTTTCCCGGTTGTGGCGATGATAACGGCGGCCTCGAAATAGCTGGCTGAGAATAGCGGATCGCCACGAAATCCAGAAATCGGCGCAGGACCGGATTTTCATTATCCTCGCGCCAATAGCCCGAGAAGCCGATGCGGGCATGGCCGTTGGTTTCGTGGACTTCGCGGAAAATGACTCCCTCGACTTGAATGCCGAGCGCGGATTCAGCGACGATGGAAATATGGTTGCCAAGGGCGATGACGCTCAACACTGTGTCGCGTCTGACATCCTCGACGTCGATCTCCGGCATGTAACCGGGCGTCCCGAGCTTACCCAGGAGCATGTTGCGCGTCTCGAGGCCGGGATCTCGCTCGGTCAGCAGGAACCGCTCCCCGGTCAGATCGGGCCAGTAAATGCGTTCGCGGGTTGCGAGCGGGTGGCTTTCGGGCATCGCGACCAGAATGCGCTCGCTCCAGAAGGGCCGGGTTACAAGCCCTGGATATTGGGTTTCGCCAATCATGATCGCGATGTCGAGCAGCCCGCTTTCCAGTCCGGCGAGCAGCACATTGCGGTTACGCTCGAAGCCCCGCAATTTCACGTCGGGAAACCGCTCTCCAAACTCGCTCAGGGTTGCCCGCAAATTGCCGGCCGAGAATGAGGTATAAAAGCCGAAGGCCAGCCTGCCGGCTCCCCCTTCGCGGCTCGTGCGGACCCAATCGTTCAGCTCCTCCCAATCGGTCACGATCCGCTGGGCTGTCCGCAGATAGGTCTCTCCGTCGCGGGTAAGCGTCGCGCCGCGCGTCTTGCGGTCGAACAGCGTCATGCCCAGCCGTTTCTCGACATTGAGGATATGTCGGCTGAGCGTCGCTTGCTTGATGTTGAGATTGCGCGCTGCCCGGCTGAAGCTGCCAGCCTCGGCCGCCGCGATCAGATAGCGGAGTTGGCGCAGTTCAATCACAACGCAAATCGGAGCGTGCCATCTGACCGATCGGGCTGTTCGGAGAAGACAAGCGAATTTGCATGACGGCTGTAGTTCCGCGCGAACCTTAAGCGAAGCTTACTTGCTATCCGGAGCAAGCGCTGATGGTCAGAACTCTCAGCGATACTAACCTAATCGCTTTGCGTTATATGTGCAGGCTCGATACAAATTGTGGCAACAAGACCAGAGGGTTCCGCACAACGGAGGACCAAACGGCCGCCAACCGAGGCGATTGCTGCTTCGACTATCGAAAGCCCAAGCCCGCTGCCCGGAGCATCGGTGCCGTCACCACGCTCGAAACGCCGCCGGAGCCGATCCCTGTCTTTTGGCGCAATGCCGGGGCCAGCATCGGCGACGCGCAACTCCAGTTCACGATCCTTCGCGCATGAAATCCGCACGCTTCCCCCGGATGCGCCATGAAGGATCGCATTCTCAACCAGATTGCCGATAGCGAGCACCAACACTTCCGGCTCGATCGCGACCAGAAGATTGCGGCAAGTCGTCTCGATGTGGAGCGTTACGCCGTTCGTGCGTGCAAGCGGCTCATAGGTTTGGGCAATTTCATCAAGCACGATGCCAAGTTTGGCGCGGGGAGGGGGATCGCTGCGCACGCGCCCTTCCTCCCGCGCGAGGTCGAGAAGTTGGCGGACGAGGCGGCTTGTTCGATCCACCGAAAAGGTGATGCGTTCGAGGGCATGATCGCGCATCGCGCCATCGCTTGCCCGGCGTGCCACTTCGGCCTGGGTTTTGAGGCCCGCGAGCGGGGTCAGAAGTTCATGGGCCGCGTTCGCTACGAAATCCCGTTCCGCGCGGCGAGCGGCATCGAGGCGAGACAAGAGACCATCCATCGCGTTCACGACAGGAGCCAGCTCGTTTGGCGCATTGGTAATTCCGAGAGGGGAAAGCATGTCCGGCGAGCGCACCTCAATTGTCTGTGCCAGCTTGTCCAGCGGACGCAGGCCGCGCGAGATGCTGAGCCAGAAGAGAATGGCGAGGGCGATCAGCCCGACGATCGCAGGCAACAGCAATCCCATAATCATGCTGGAGATCAGCTTGTCGCGAACGATCAGATTGTCGCCGACCATGACGCGGATGCCGCGTTCGGGATCGACATGGGTATAGACACGCCAATGCGCGTCCCCGATCGCGCGTTCGGAAAAGCCGGGCTTACCGCTGGCGAGCGGTGTTTCGGGTGAGCCGCCTGAGTGGCTGAGAAGTTCACCGCGCAGCGACCAGATCTGGCAGGATAGTTGCCGGTCGTAGGGCGTGCGAGGCACGCTCTGAGCTATAGCTGAGGCGGGAACATTGAGCGCCGCGACCATTCGGGCCGCTTCCACCAGACGGCTATCCAGCACCTTTTCCACTTCGGCTCGCGTTGAAAATGATGTCCAAGCGGCCGCGCCGGACCACACGAGCATGGTGACGGCCGCGACCAGCGCGAACAAGCGAATACGCAGCGAGTTCATGGGCGGGCGATCCGATAGCCCTCGCCGCGCACCGTTTCGATCCAGTTACGGCCGAGCTTGGAGCGGAGCTTATGGATATGGACTTCGACCGCGTTGCTCTCGACTTCCTCCTGCCAGCCATAGATGCGATTTTCGAGCTGGGCGCGTGAAAGGATATGGCCCGGATGCGCGACGAGCGCCTGGAGGATTGCATATTCACGGCGGGAGAGAGGAATTTCCTGCCCTTCTAGCCGGACCTGGCGGAGCGCTTCATCGATCGTCAGTGTGCCCAGGACAATCTCGTTATGCGCGCGTCCGTTGGATCGGCGCAGCAGCACACGCAGACGGGCCGACAGCTCCGCAAGATCGAATGGCTTGCCAAGGTAATCATCTGCGCCGCCATCCAGTCCGTCGATGCGATCCGAAACGAGGTTGCGCGCCGTCAGCAGGAGAATTGGCGTCGTGATGCCCTCCGCTCTCCATTCGGCGAGCAGATCCAGCCCCGACCCATCGGGCAGACCGATATCGAGCACGATTGCAACATGATCGCCGCTGGCGATTCCAGCGCGCGCGTCCGCGCAGCTCGCGACGGCATCGACCTCAAATCCATCGAGGCCAAGCCCGGCGACCAGTCCGTCGCGCAGCACATCGTCATCCTCGATCACCAGTATTCGCATCGTTCCTTCCGATCAGGTGGCAAGCTTACCGCACACTTAAGGCGCGCGCTAAGCCTGTCTTAAGTTTGCCATCCAATCAGGGAAGCGATGGACGGCGTAATTCAGCTTGGCCCCTTGATGCTCGCGAGCGATCGGTTGTTCGCGGTCGTAGCGCTGTGGCTGTTTCTCAGCTTCGGCACCTGGATCGGCACGCGCACGAAAAGCCGTGCGGGACGTGCAGCATGGATCGCCGCCATTGTGGGCATCCTAGCTGCACGCCTCGCCTATGTCGTAGAGAATTTTACGGCGTTTGCGGTCGAACCCTGGACGGTCCTTGCATTCTGGCAGGGTGGATTCACTGTCTGGGCGGGCGTTGTCGCCGCGGCCGTCGTGGTCGCCTTGCTGCTTGGACGGCAGCGCGCGACGGGAGGGTTGCTTGCGTCGCTTGCCGCGCTGGGACTGGCGCATATGGGCATGACGCACTGGCTTGCACCGTCCGCCCGTCCGCTGCCTCAAGGCATAGTTCTGGCCCATATGGACGGTCAGCCATTGCCGCTCGACAGTTTGCGGGGGAAGCCGTTCGCGCTCAATCTCTGGGCGACCTGGTGCCCACCCTGTCGCCGCGAAATGCCGATGCTGATCGATGTGGCCAGCGGCTCAAAGGTGCCGATCCTGCTGGTGAACCAGCACGAAGGGCAAGCCGCGATCACCGCCTTTTTGAAACGCGAAAAGCTCGCGGGGTCGTCAATCGCTGTCGATCCCAGCGGTGTATTAGGCGAAGCCGTCGCCGCCCAGGCGTTCCCTACAACCCTTTTTGTCGATGCTGGTGGACAGATCCGCACGATCCATGCCGGTGAAATCTCGCGCGCCGCACTGATGGCCGCAATTCGTGATCTTGAAAGGAATCCGAGATGAAAAAATTACCGCTCATAGGTGGGATTGCCGCTATCGCGCTTGTCGCCGGCGTCGCTGCCGTGAGGGCGGGCGATGATGGCGCTCACGCGCAGTCGACAACGGGCACAGCGAATACGCAGACATCGGCCGAAGGGGAGCGTATCCGGCATGAGATCCAAAACGATCCGGTCGCGCCGACTGTCGCTCCGCAAGGTTACGACGTGACGATCGTGTTCTTCACGGATTACCAGTGTCCCTATTGCCGGAAAGTGCATCCCGTCCTTGAACAGTTGCTCAGCGAGGACAACAAGGTGAAGCTGGTCTATCGGGATTGGCCGATTTTCGGCGCGCCTTCTGTGGAAGCGGCGCGCGCGGCGATTGCCTCCAAATATCAAGGTAAGCATGCAGCGTTCAACGATGCTCTCATGCGCTCGCAGGGGAGACTCAGTTCGGAGTCCATCCGTGCGGCCGCCAATCAAGCCGGGGTCGATTGGGCCAGATTGCAGACGGATTTGGCTGAGCACCGCTCCGAGATCGATCAGACATTAGGCCGTTCGAGCAATTACGCGGCCATGATGGGCCTGTCTGGAACACCGGCCATGCTTGTCGGGAACTATCTTATTCCCGGCGCGGTCGACCTGCCCGCCATGCGCGAGGCGGTCGCAATGGCGCGTTCCCAAGGCCAGCAGCCGCAAGCGCAATAAGGGTTGAGGTGAAATCCCTGCAAGCCGCGTCCCAAACCGTCAAGGGAGGGCGGCTTGCAAGGGTGTGTCAGTCCCGCCACCGATCGCCCGCACCAGCGCAATCGCGGCCCTGCGCTGATCGACCGAGACCCTGATGTTGTCCTGTTGGGCTGCCAGCGATGCCGTCTGCGCGGTGGTGACTTCGAGATAATCGGCCGCCCCATCGCGATATCTGTCGAGTGCGAGATCTTCGGTCCGCTTTGCAGCGGTGGCCGCCTCCTGCTGCCGGATATTCTGGCGATAGAGAGCATCGATCCGCGCCAGGGCATCCTCCGTCTCTTGAAAGGCTCCGAGCACGGTGCCCCGGTAGTTGGCCGCCAGTTCCTCATATTGGGCTTTGCTGAGCGCCAAGCGGGCCTTGCGCCTTCCGCCGTCAAACAAGTTCAGCACCGCGCTTAGTGGTCCCAACCCCCAAAAGCTGGTCGGCGCACTGATAATCGGTGCGCCGGTCGCCTGATAGCCGCCGGTCAAGCCCAACGTGATATCCGGAAAGAAGGCGGCTCTTGCTACACCGATCCGGGCATTGGCGGCGGCAAGACGGCGCTGGGCCGCTGCGATATCGGGACGCCGCTGAAGCAGCTCGGCAGGTAATCCGCTGGGAAACGCCGGAAGGGCCGAAAGACGCTCTTGTGGCGGCACAGAGAATGTCGAGGGCATTTCGCCGATCAGGACGGCAAGTTGGTGTTCGACTTGCGCATGGTCGGCCTTGAGCGCTTCAGCGCGGGCGGCCACGCTGGAAAGCTGCGTCTGTGAGCGGCTGACATCGACGCCAGAGGCGATGCCACCATCATGGCGCGTAACGATGAGCTGGTGCGCGCGCTCATAGGCCGATACGGTCTGATCGAGCAGTTGCTGTTCCGCCTCGATACCGCGCAGCCGGATATAGAGATCCGCGACCATGGCCTGAAGGCTGAGGCGGGCCGAGCGCAGATTGGCAGCTTCGGCTTCCGCATCCTCTTGCGCCGCACGCACGGAATTGCGGACGCGGCCCCAGAGGTCGAGTTCGTAGGATAGGGAACCGCCTACGATAAACTGATTGGCCGTCACAGGATTGCCGGGGCCTATGGGGCGTCCCGCCGACAATCTCTCGCGCGAAGCCGAGCCCTGTGCGTTAAGGGTTGGATATTGCTGTCCTCCCGCCTCGCGCGCGTTGGCCAATGCCTGATCGTAGCGGGCAAGCGCGGCCGCAAGGGTAGGCGTCGTTGTATCCACCTTTACCATCAGCCCGTCGAGAACGGGATCGCCAAAAGCGTGCCACCAATCGCCGCGATCGAGTGCATCGGCAGGCGTCGCGGTCGTCCAGTCTGCGCCGTGATGGAATGACGCCGGGACCGCCATCTTCGGGAGTTCAGGGGGATCGACCGTCGCGCATCCAGCAAGGATGAAGGCGAGAGGGCTGAGGGCAAGGAAAGCCGGGAAACTAGCTTGTCGCATTGTTGGCCTTCGGCGTGTTTGCGCGGACCACGCGAACCTGTTCGCCTTGAACGAGGGAATCGGGCGGCGTCAGGACGATCCGGTCGCCTGCGGAAACGCCGGACAGGATTTCGATCGTCTTGCCCTGGTCCCTGCCAACTTGAACCGTGCGCAAGGAAACCCGGCCCCTGCCGTCGACAACAGCAACCCGCGCGCCATCCGATCCGAGGATCAATGTGCTGGCCGGAAGCTCGAAGGCCCCGGCAGCGCCCGATACGGGTATCCGGACATCGGCATAGGTGCCAGGGCGCAGGCGCCGAGCGCGATTGTCCACGAGAAATTCGACAAGCATCGTGCCCGAGCGCGGTTCAACGGCGTCAGCCATGCGAACCAGTGTCGCTTCGAATTGCTCGCCCGGCTGTCCCGGCAGCGAGAATTGCGCGCGGAGACCTTCGGAAAGACCATACATGGCCGTCTGCGGAACGCGAACATAGAGCCGCAAGCGACTGACATCGGCAATCGTGAACAGCGGTTCGCTCGCCGCGCTTCCGGCATTTACCAGCGCGCCGAGCTGCGCTGACCGATTTGTCACCACGCCGTCGAAGGGCGCCTTGAGCTGCGTGAACCCGCGCATGGCGCTCAGGCGGCCGACATTGGCCTGTGCAGCCCGCGCGCGCGCGTCAATCGAGGCAAATTGTCCGCGCTTTTCGTCGCGTTCCTGCCGCGACACCGCATCCTTCGCCAAAAGGCCCTCCCAGCGATCAGCGCTGATCCGGGCCAGATCGCGATCGGCCGCGGCGGTCTGGTAATCGGCCTGCGCCTGGGCAAGCTGCTGGTCGAGTTCGGGGGCTTCGAGGATAGCGAGCGTCTGACCGGCGCGCACCCTGTCGCCGATATCGGCACGCCAGGCCCTGACATAGCCGCTGACCCGCGCATTGATTTCGGCGCGGTTCCAGGCTTCGAGCGAGCCGGGCAGCACGATTTGCCCGGCCTGGGCAGGTTGAGGCTGCACAATGCTCACATTGGTCATGGCATTTTCTGCCGCTATGGCCGCCTGATCGTGTTCGGCGGCGCTGCGCGCCATCAGGCCGCCGCCGACGAGGGCGAGGACAAGGAAGGCACCAGCACCAGCATAATACCAGCGCCGCTTTCCGGAAGGTTGGTCAGACATGCTTGAGTTCCAGTTCCCGTGCAGGTGAGGCGGGCGCACCCTTGCGGTGCGCGAAGCTGAAGAGGGCGGGCACGAACACAAGAGTCGCGACCGTTGCGAAGATGAGGCCGCCGATGACGGCCCGGCCAAGCGGCGCATTCTGTTCCGCACCTTCGCCGATTCCGATCGCCATCGGCGCCATGCCGATGATGATGGCGAGCGCGGTCATGATGACAGGCCGGAAGCGGACGGTCGCGGCATCGAGCGCGGCCTGGATCGCATCGCCCGTTTCGGCGAGGCGTTCCCGCGCGAAGCTGACGACAAGGATGGAGTTGGCTGTTGCGACCCCCATGCACATGATCGCGCCGGTCAAGGCTGGCACGGAGATCGTCGTGCCGGTGAGGAACAGCATCCAGACAATGCCCGCAAAGGCTGCGGGCAGCGCGCCGATGATGACCAGCGGATCGACCCAGCTTTGGAAATTGACGACGATAATGAGATAGATGAGCGCGATCGCACCGATCAGGCCGAATGCGAGGCCCGAGAATGCCTGGTTCATCGTTTGATATTGTCCGGCAACGGTGACGGTAACGCCCTTGGGCTTTTCCTTCTCCAGTCCCGCAATGGCGCGCTGGACATCATTCACCACGGCTCCCAGATCACGCCCCTGTGCAGTCGCGTAGAGATTGACCATTGGCTGGATGTTGGCGCGGCTGACCACGGAATAGGTCGTATCGCGCGAGACCCGTCCCAGACCCCCCAGCGTTTGCGATTCGCCTCCCGTCGCCGATGAGATCGGCAGCGATTCCAGCGAGGCAAGCGTGTCCAGCCGCATTTCAGGAACCTGCGCGACCACCGGATAGGAGACGCCATTCTCCGGGTTCAGCCAGTAAACAGGCGCGGTCTGCTGGGTGCCAGCAAGCGCCGTGGCGACGTTGTTGGTGACGTCGCGCTGGGTGAGACCATATTGGGCAATGCGCGCGCGGTCGACATCGACGTTAATTTGCGGCGCGCGGGACGATTGCTGGATGCGCGCGTCGGCCAGACCGGGGATGGCACGAACGCGTTGCAACAGCTTCTTGGCATAGGCTTCGTTCGCGACGAGGTTGCGACCGCTCACCTGAATATCGATCGGCGCCGGAGAGCCAAAGTTCAGGATCTGGCTGGTGATATCGGCAGGGAGGAACGCGAAATCGATGCCGGGGAAGCTCTTGGGGAGTTCGCGGCGCAAATCCGCGACATAATCCTCTGTCGGTGCGTGGCCCCTCTGAAGCGTAATCATGATGTCGCCCTCATGGGGACCGACCGTGCCGGAGTTATTGTAGATGACATTGAGTGGCGCAGTCGAAAGGCCGATATTGGCCACCATCGATTTGATGTCCTTCGCAGGCACCAGCTCGCGCACCCGCTTTTGAATCTGGGAGAACATCGAGGCGCTATCTTCGAGCCGTGTGCCCACCGGCGCGCGAACATGCAGGGTGATTTGCCCGGCATCGACGCTGGGGAAGAAGTCGCGGCCGAGTGTCGGGATCAAAAGAAGCGAGGCGACCATCGCCGCCAGAAAGGCGGGCATGAAAATCTTGCGAACGCCAAGAATGCGAGAAAGGAAGCCGCCGAAACGATCCTTCTGCCGGTCGAACCAGGTCGAGAAACGATGCTGGAAACGCACCAGAGGGTTTGGCGATGCCGCGCGCTTCTCCTCATCCCCGTGGTGATGAGGGCGCAGCAGATACATTGCCATCGTCGGGATCAGGGTGCGCGAGAGGATGAAGGAAGCGATCATGGCGAAGATCACGGACAGCGCCATGGGAACGAAGAGATAGCCTGCGACGCCGGGCAGGAAGAACATCGGCACGAAAACGATGCAGATGCAGGTGACGGCGACAAAGGCGGGCGTGACGATCTGGACGGCGCCGTCCATGATCGACTTGAGCACCGGCTTTCCCTTCTCAAGATGCCAGTTGATATTCTCGATCGTGACGGTGGCGTCGTCCACGAGGATGCCGATCGCAAGGGCGAGGCCGCCCAGCGTCATGATGTTGAGGGTCTGTCCGGTCGCGCCGAGTGCGAACAACGCGCCAAGGATCGCCAATGGAATGGTAGTGACGATGATGATCGTCGATCGCCATGAGCCGAGGAACATGAGGATCATCAACGAGGTCAGCACGGCCGCAAGCACGCCTTCATAGGCGACGCCGGACACGGCCGCCTTCACCAGCACGGATTGGTCGCCGATCAGCTCGACTTTCAGACTATCGGGTAAACCTTCCGTGATCGCCGGGAGGCGCTTTCGGATCGTATCGACGATGGTGAGGGTGGAGGCCGCACCGCTCTTGAGCGTAGTCATCAGCGCCGAACGCTGTCCGTCCACTTGCACGATGTTGGTCTGGGGCGGAGCACCATCACGCACCTGGGCAATGTCGCGCATGAAGATGGTCGCGCCGTCGACGACCTTGATCGGCAGGTTGTTGAGCTGTTCGACCGATCCCGGCGCGTTGTTGAGGCGAACATTATATTGCAGTCCGCCGATCTTGGCGAAACCCGCGGGCGTGATCTGGGTCTGTGCGGCAATCGCGGCAGCGACGTCGCCGGCGGACAACCCTTTGGAGCGCAATGCTTCGGGATTGACGTCGATCTGGATCTGCCGCTGTTTGCCGCCGAAGGGGAAAGGCATGGCAACACCCGGCACGGTCACGAGTTGCGGGCGGATCTGGTTGGCGCCGAGATCATAAAGCTGCTGCTCGCTCAGTCCCTCACCCGCAAGCGCAACCTGCACGATGGGAACGGTCGAAGCGTCATAGTTGACGATCACCGGAGGCGTCGTGCCTGGCGGCAACTGGCGGAGCATCGTTTGGGAGATCGACGTGACCTGTGCCGTGGCGGTGCGGATATCGGCGCCGGGCTGGAAATAGACGCGCACGACCGCGATGCCGTTGAGCGATTGGCTCTCGATCCGGTCGATGTCGTTGACCGTGGTGGTCAGCACGCGCTCGAAGGGATTGACGATGCGCCCGGCCATGTCCTCGGGCGACAGGCCGTTATAGGTCCAGGCGGCAGCGATGACCGGGACGCCGATGCGCGGGAAGATATCGACGGGCATCCGCAGCACGGAGAGCAGGCCGAGGCCGAAGATCAGGATGGCCATGACGATGAAAGTCAGCGGCCGCGTCAATGCGACCCGCACCAGTGCGATCATCGGCCGGTGCTCCCCAAGGGGCTGTAAGTGCAAAGCATTGATAATTCCTCCCGAACTTCGGGGGGAAAACAATTCCTAGCTTAAGGCTGTCTTATCGGGGGCAGGATTTTCCACGGAAGCGAAAAGTCCACGGGGAATGCGGGCGCTTAAGTGCCTTCCTTGGCACGGTTAAGGCGGGCAAAGCCGCGCGAAAGATCAGCAATCAGATCATCCGGCTTTTCCAGCCCGATATGCAGGCGAACAAGCTGACCTGGCTCTTCCCATGTGGTGGCCGAGCGTAAAGAGCGCGGGTCGATGGTCATAACCAGGCTCTCGAAGCCTCCCCAGCTATAGCCGATGCGAAACAGATCGAGGCCATCTATCATCGCCGCGACGGCTTCGGGGGGAGCCGCGCGGGTGACGAACGACAGCAACCCGGTTGCGCCTCTGAAATCGCGGCTCCAGAGATCGTGACCCGGATGAGAGGGAAGTGCAGGATAAAGGACGCGGGCGACGTCCGGTTGCGTTTCGAGCCAGCGCGCCACGGCAAGGGCATTGTCCTGATGGCGTGCAAGCCGGACATCGAGCGTGCGCAAGCCCCGCAGCGCAAGTGCAACGTCATCTGGCCCTACGAACTGACCAAGCTGAAAATGCATGTCGCGCACCTTGTCCCAGGCGCGTTGACCGCAGGCTATTGTGCCGAGCATCGCATCGGAATGACCGACGATATATTTTGTAGCGGCCATGATCGAGATATCGACGCCGAGCGCGAGGGGTTTCAGAAACAGCGGGGTTGCCCAGCTATTGTCCATGAGAACGAGCGCATTCCGGGCATGAGCGGCGGCGGCGATCGCCGGAATATCCTGAATCTCGAACGTGTGCGATCCGGGCGATTCGGTGAACACCGCCTTCGTATGGGGCTTGATGAGATCGGCAATGCCCTCTCCGACGAGAGGATCGTAATAGGTCGTCTCGATACCCATGCGCCGTCCCGCTGTATCGCAGAAATGACGCACTGGCCCATAGACGCTATCCGGCACCAGCAGATGGTCGCCTGAGCCGCAAACCGCGAGTATGGCGGTAGTGCAGGCGGCAAGTCCCGAAGGGCACAAAACCGTGCCTTCGGCGCTTTCCAGTGTGTTGAGCGCTTCGCACAGCGCGTCGGACGTGGGATTGCCCCAACGGCCATAGCGATAGCGTTGCGTGCCTTGCGCCATCGCATCGACGCTGGGAAAGGCGACTGTCGAACCGCGATAGACTGCCGGATTGACGAAGCCATGATGCGCTTCAGGATCGATTCCGGCATGGGCGAGCAACGTGGTGTCGCTGATTACTTTGTGCATGAGGATTGTTCCGTCCTGCGCGCTTCTTGTGGAATTGTGCGTTCGATCCGTTTCAACGGTCGGCCAGTGTCTTGCGAAGCGCTGCCAGCACCTGTTCGAAGCCTCTGGCACCGCCGAGCAAGCGTTCGACCATCAACGCTCCGCTCAGGCTGGACAGGATCAGCCGGGCGGTTTCGGCCACGTCGAGCCGTTCGCTGATTTCCCCGCTTCCCCGCCCTTCGGTCACTATCCGTTCCAGCCAGTCCAGATGATCGCGGAAGAATAACGTCACAGCGTCGGCCAGCTTCGGTGATATGCCGTCCCGTTCCGCTGCCAGCGCTGCGCACAGACAGCCGGTGCCCTCGTTGACGCTGGCGAGATAGAGGCGGCCGTAGGCCACGATCCGATCGACCGCATGGGAATGGGCTTTCTCGATCTCCGGAAAGGCCAGATCATAGCGTTCGCGGTAACGGCCCAGGGCGGTTTCAACGAGCGTTTCCTTGGTCGGAAAGTGATGATGGATGCTCGCCTTGGTGATGCCTACTGCTTGCGACAGGTCCGCATAGCTGAACCCGGCATAGCCGCGAGTGCGGATCAGCCGTTCAGCCTCTTCGAGCAAAGTGGATCGCGTGTCGGTCATCATCCCGTCATGTCGTCATTGGTTGTTTGTCGAACCTATAGGTCCAAACGGGAAGCTCCATAAGCCTCCCGTTCGATGTCGCAGGCCCGCGATCAGCAACCCTTGCCGTCGATACCGCACATCTGGCCCGATGGTTCGGGCATCGATGCGTAGCGGCGCAGCGCTTCGTCCAGATTGGTCTTGGTATCCTCGAAGGGCATGAAACCGCGTGCGAGCAGCGCCAGCTTTCCGTTGTCGAGGCGCATCAGCAAGGCGGGGAAGCCCTGGATGCCCATCTCCTGCACCATGCGCCGTTCGTCCATGACGCCAAGCGCGATATCCGGGCTGTCCATCAACTGACGGAACGCCGCGAAATCGATCCCGAAATGCGCCGCCATCGGCTCATAGGTCTGGATATCCTGAAGATCCTTGTTGTCGGCATAATAGGTCCGCTGGATCTCCGAGGCGATCGCCACGCCATCCGACACGCCGAGCCGCTGAAAAGCGATCATCGCGCGGGCAGGCATGGTCGAATTGAGGACATGCTTCGAGGTCTGGAGATGGCGAATCTCATTCAGATAGTCCGCGCCAAACTCCTGGCCGGAGAGCTGGGTGACGCGCTCATGCATCCCCATGGGATCGGGAAACCGGCCGAACATTGCGGGAAGGGGCGTGTCTGTGGGGATCATGCCCCCGTTGATGACCTGGATATCCAACCGATCCGCATAATCCGCCGCGATCTTGCCGATCACACCGCTGAAACCGTAGCACCAGATGCAATAGGGGTCGGTGATATAAAGAAACTGCGCTTTCATGATGTTCCTTCCCAAAATCAGGCGTCAACCCACACCGAGCGCATGGTGAGCTTGGGATTGAGGCGGATGGCGTTCGCGACATTCCAGCGATTGGGCGAGGTTTTCACCACAGCGTCGTGAATCTGCTGGAACTGTTCCGGCGTGAAATCGCCGTCCATGATGATTTCATAGTCGATGGAATCGTAGCCCGGCTTCACCGCATCATCGAGGCCGAGAAAGCCGCGCAGGTCGAGCGCGCCCGAAGCGCGGATGGTCAACGACTTGAGAGTGACGCCCATCGTCGCCGCCGTCGCCACGATCCCCACGGTCATGCAGGCGTTCATGGCCGCGAGCAGAAGTTCTTGCGGATTGGGAGCGGTGTTTTCGCCAAGCAGCTCCACCGGCTCATCAGCGGCGATCTGAAATTCGCGGGCGATCTGCGTTCCGGACAATTCATATCCGGCAACCTTAGTGACGGATTTGGTGCCGCCCTGCCATTCGGTCGCCACGTCGAATTTGACAGCGCCCACAGCGGTGTCGGCTTTCACCTGTTCCGCAAAGCCCGCAAGAGCGGTGGTGTTGATGCCATTGAGTACCGAATCAGTCATACATGCCTCCTTGATTGCTAACCATCCAACTAGTAGATTGGTCGATAGGTGGCAAGAGGCGGTGACGTAGATGAGAGCCAAGGAAGGGTTTATGGGCAGGACGCAGGGCGCGGCATGACAAAGCGGGACGTTGCACACATGCCAAGGGTTTTGCTGACCGATCATCCATGGGAAGATCTGTCAATCGAGCAAGGCATACTGCGCGCGGCAGGCGCGCAGCTTGTGGTCGGACCAATCGAAGCACCATCCGGGCAAAGGGTGGAAGAGATGGTGCGTGAGGTGCGCCCTCAAGCCATTCTGACCTGCTGGGCGCCTGTATCGGCGGCGGCAATTGCAAACGCTCCCGATTTACGGATCGTGGCGCGGCTTGGCGTTGGCCTCGACAATATCGATGTAAAGGCGGCGATGTCACGGGGGGCTTTCATCACGAACGTGCCGGACTATTGCACGCAGGATGTCGCAGACCATGCTGTGGCGTTGATCCTGTCCTGGCTCCGGGGAATCGTGCAGTTCGACCGGGCGGCCAAGCAAGGATTGTGGCAACCTGAAAGCGCCCGCTTCGACCGGCTTGCTGACCTCACGATCGGCATCGTGGGCTATGGCCGGATCGGCCAGGCCGCCGCGCAGCGCCTTGGCGGCTTTGGCTGCCGTGTTCTGGCCCACTCCCGATCATTGCGCTCCGGGGATGAAACCGTCGAACCTGTCGATCTTCCTACGCTCTGCACTCAGGCCGATGTGATCCTGCTGATGGTGCCGCTGACCAGCGATACCCGACATATGATCGACGACGCTTTCATCGCGGCATGCCGTCGGCGGCCGCTGATCGTCAACGTCTCGCGCGGCCCTCTTGTTGACAATGCTGCGTTGTTACGTGGCCTCGAAAACGGCGCGATCCGGGGTGCGGCGCTGGATGTGATAGAGGGAGAGCCGATTCCCCCACGTGAAATCATGGTTCACCCGGCAACGGTGATTACACCTCACATTGCATTCGTCTCAGATGCCGCGCTTACCGAGTTGCGGACCCGCGCCTGTGAACAGGTCGTGGCGGCGCTTGGCGGCCTGGAACCCCCAAATGCGGTTTGTCTATGAGGCGCAATGCGCAAGGTTCAAGACGCTGAGGCGGGCACGATCCAAATGGCTCCGAGATCAGGCGCGCCCACGGCCTTTCTTTAAGTGACGGTCGGATATTATCGCGACACCAGACTTGTCGTTACTTCTGATCCTCGCACCAGCGTAAGATCCACGGGGCAGCGATCCGCGATCGATACAAGTTTGGCGCGCTGCTCATCATCGAGCGGGCCTTCGAGCGTTATGACGCGCTCAAACAGGTCGGCCGGAGTTTCGCCCGGTCGCTTGAGATGCTTCACCGTCGTGCCCGCTCGTTCGAGCGGAAAACCCTTTCGCCCGGCATACATGCGAATAGTCATTACTGTGCATGCCGCCAGCCCGGCAGCTACCAGTTCGTAGGGCGAAAGGCCGCTACCAAGGCCGCCGACCGACACCGGCTCATCTGCCAGAAAGTGGTGTTCTCCGCTCCGTATAGTTAGCTGAAACGCGCCTTTGCCAGTTTCGAGAGCCATGACGCCTTCACCATGAGAGACATCTTCAATATCCTCTTCAATGGGTGGCAGGTAACGGGATGCCCATGCCGCGATAACGGTTGCAACATAATCGGCATCTGCATGGCGGGTGAGAAGATGATCGGCGTCATCGAGCGAGATGAAGCTTTTGGGATGCCAGGCAGCTTGGAAGATGCTGGATGCGTTGCCGATGCCTACGATCTTATCGCCGGGCGCGTGCAGGATAAGTATCGGGCGGCGCAGCTCGCGCACCTTGGTAAGCAGATCCTGTGCACGTACATCATCGATGAAACTGCGATGAATCACATAAGGTCTGCCAGCCAGTTCGGTTTGCGCCGTACCTTTCTCTTCGGCCCTCGCCAGCGAGTCGGGATCAAAATGGCGCAGCACATCGCCGACGTTCGCAGGCGCCCCGATGGTCGCAACCGCCTTGACCGTATCGACGTCAGAAGCAGCCGCCAGGATCGCCGCGCCGCCGAGGCTATGACCGATCAAAAGCGATGGCGGCATGCCAGCTTCGGCCATGGCACGAGCGGAGGCTACCAGATCATCAACGTCGCTTGCAAAAGTGCCTTCTCTATCGCCGCCCAGACCGGCGAAATCAAACCGCAACACGCCGATCCCCGAGCGCGCCAGCGCACGCGAGACACGGACAGCTGCGATGCTGTCTTTCCCGCATGTGAAACAGTGCGCGAAAATGGCCCAGCCTCTGGGTGTCGCCTGAGGTTGCTCAAGACGGCCCACCACGCGCTTGCCCGAGGCGCTGTCAAAATCGAAGGTCTGTTGAACCATAGGTCACTTTCTCAGGATGTATTGCCGGAAGAAGCGGCTTGCTGGATGAGAAGATCACTTGTCAGGATTTGGGGCAATTCCCGCGTCTCGCCCGACGGGGTGACGAAGAGATAATAGGGGATCGAATTGCGGCCGCGCGAAGCAAGGAACCGCGTGATCGCGGGATCGCCGCTCGTCCAGTCGCCTACGAGCGTGACAACGCCGCCCTTGTCGAACGCCGCGCGCGTATCGGGGCGATCAATGGCGACACGCTTGTTGACCTGGCAGACGAGGCACCAGTCCGCGGTCATGTCGACAAACACCGGCTGTCCGGCCGCCTGTAGCTCCGCGAGCCGCGTTTCGCTGAATGGCTCCGTCTTGCCGGTGCTGGCGATCGGCGTTGCCTCGACGGGACGCGGCAGATCGATCGCAATCGCTAACAGCAGCGCCGCCATGATGGGCAGAGCCGCCGCGCCTGCCCTGGTTCCCCGACTTTGACGGTGCCCGATCCACCAGAGGCCGAGCGCGCCGAGTGCGGCGATGAGCAAGCCGAGAGCCAGCCCGTCGACGCCGCTTTGCCGTCCGAGCACCCATGCCAGACCGATCGCGGTCAACAGCATCGGGATCGCCAGCAGGCGCCGGAAAGTTTCCATCCACGCCCCCGGCTTGGGCAGGAGCCGTTGCAACGCTGGCACGAAGGCAAGCAACAGGAAGGGCAGGGCCATGCCGATGCCCAGCCCGGCAAAGACCGCAAGGGCGGCGGGCGTCGGCAAGACAAGGGCGGCGCCGAGCGCGACACCCATGAAGGGGCCGCTGCACGGCGTCGCGACGAGCGCGGCGAGAGCGCCGGTGCCGAACGCCCCTGACCATCCCGGTTTACCCATGACGCGATTTGCCACCGAAATGCCCGTCATTTCGAACAGCCCGGCCAGATTGAGCGCGATCATCAGCGAAAGCAGCATCAGCAGGAGAATGATGTGCGGATTCTGGAGTTGGAAGGACCAGCCAATGTCGTGGCCCAGGGCACGCGCGCCCACCAGTATCGCACCGAGCAACAGGCTGGTGACGACGCTGCCCGCAAAATAGGCGACGCCTTCGAGCCTCGCCGTGCGCCGATCGACACCGGCCCGCGCCAGACTTAGCGCTTTCAGCGACAGGATCGGAAAGACGCAGGGCATAAGATTGAGCAACAGACCGCCGAGCAGTGCGCCCATGAGCGCGATTTTCAGTGCGGGTGCATCCCCCGTCGAAGGCGCGGTGGACTCCGGTGCGCTGCCGATCGTCTCGCGGCCAGTCGCCGGATCGGGAACACCGGAAACCATCGCTTCTTCTGCGGTTGCGGTTTCAGAAGCGGGCGCGACCGCCTTGTCGGGCTTCAAACCTGCGAGCATGAAGCTTTGCCGCCCATCCGATATTACGCCGGTGAAGTTCGGGGAGGGGGCCGAGCCGGGCGCGGCGACCTCAATCCGGATTGTTCCGTCCGCTTCACGGGTCACATGCTGTTTCGCGCTGGCCTCGAACCAGCCATCTTCCACCGGAAAGAGATAGGTCCGGGCAACATTCAGGCTCCGTGCGCCGGACACGACGAACGCCCAACGCCCGTCGGCGGCTTCCAGACGCCCTTGCGCCCGCCCGGATGATGGTAAGGCAGCTTCGGCCGCCGAGAATAGCGACTGGCGGCTCCGGTCGACGGCGCCATCGCCAGCGCTGAGGGCGAGCTGAAGCGTGGTTCGTTCCGGCACGCAAAGGCTGTCGGAGCAGGCCAGCCATGTCAGATCGACCTTGACGGGAAGGG
The DNA here is from genome assembly GCF_001556865.1 of Sphingobium sp. CCH11-B1. Taxonomy (GTDB): domain Bacteria; phylum Pseudomonadota; class Alphaproteobacteria; order Sphingomonadales; family Sphingomonadaceae; genus Sphingobium. The sequence continues at coordinate 20,751 of NZ_LSJY01000132.1, forward strand.
CGGTTCCCGACGCGACGGAGCGGTCGACTGCGAGATCCGCGAGTAGGGTGAACGCACCTTCATAGACGTAGCTGGCGAGGCCGCCTAGTTCGAGCAGTGTAGGTGTGGGCTGTTCGAGCGCCCCAGCACGAACGCCGTTGGGCAGATGCCATTCGGCTTCGACCGGAACGCCGCTGTCCCCCGGATTGATCCAATAGCCATGCCAGCCCGATTCCGGCGTCATGCGGATCGCGATGCGGGTGGTTGCGCCGGGACGGGGGGTGTCGCTTTTGGCGACGATCGATGCCTGGATATGCTGCTGCGTCTGCGCCAGCGCCGCCGTGGCCGCCAAAGCCAGCCAGAGGATCAAGACTGTGCCCAGCACACGGCGTAGAGCAGTTGCAGGAACAACCGGGAGTGCCATGGCGGCAGATGAAAGTCGAAGAGTCCGCATCATCGCGTGGCTGTCGCCCGCCAAGCTTAAGACTGCCTTAGCCGATGGTAGATCCTCGCCCCGGCTCGTATTCAGCCTGGCAGGCTCTTATCCGGGGATGACCGCCCAGCCTTTCAATTGCAGGTTGGCAAGCGTGACCATGGCGGCGAGGTCGATCGTTACGTCCTTCGCGACGGTATCGCGCTCAATATGCTGGTTCGCGAGCGCATAGCTGCACACATGAATAGCGACGCCAGCGCGTTGCAGTTCCTCAATCAGCCGCGTGTTCGGGTTGGCACGATGAAACCGCGCCTGATATCCGGCATCGTTCAGGATCGCCGGGGTCGCAGGGCCGTGAATGACGACCACGATGTCGCCCGGAGCGGGACGGATACCCGATGCGCCGAGCAGGTTCACGAAGCGCGCCACCCGATCGAGCGCCGGATTGATCTGTGCATCGTCGGTTCCCGTGCGCGTGACTTCAAAGGCGACGTGGTAACGAAGCGACGGGTCCGGCAGACTGGCAACGTCGTGCGCTGGCATAATCGCGCCATAGCCGGGGATGACAGGGTGGCTTGCATCCTGTGCCATCGCGCTACCGGGGACTGCCAGCGCGACCGCCAGCCCCAATCCGGCTCGTTTCCATGGAAATGCCCGTGCGCGGGCCGTGCTCGACTGCATATATGTCTCCTCTCGTAATCTTTGGAATGACAGGTGCCTCTCTCGGTGTCGCCGTCATGATATGACCAGACGAATGCCATAGGCGACGACGCCGAGCGCCGCCACGCTCATTACCCAGATCGCGGCGAACCACGCGAGGCGTTTCCAGAGAGGGCCGGACGCGGCCAAGTCAATGATATCCCGCTTCATCGACCTTCCCCCGGAATACCCAATAGGCCCAGATGGTGTATCCGAGGATCACCGGCACCAGCAGGCCCGCCCCGATCAGCATGAATATCTGGCTGCGTTCGGGCGCGGCGGCTTCCCAAATGGAGACGCGGCCCGGAATGACATCCGGCCAGATCGAAATGGCCAGTCCGACCATCGACAGCCCGAACAGGAGCAGGATCAGGCAGAAGGGCATCCAGTCCCGCCCCCTTTTCTGCCCAATATTGTCGATCGCACGCCACGCCAGAAAGCCGACGATCGCCACCAGCAGCGGCATCTGCGCGCTCGCCAGCACGCCCGGCCATTGGAACCAGCGCTGATAATATTGCGCTTCGAGAAACGGCGTCAATGCGCTGACGAGGCCAATGGCGATCAGCAGGGCTGGCAGGAGCAAGCGCGCCATTCGGCGGGCCTGTGCCTGAAGCGCACCTTCGGCCTTCCAGATCAGCCAGCCCGCGCCGAGCAGGGCATAGCCGATAAGCAGGCTGAGGCCGGTCAGCAGCGAGAAAGGCGTCAACCATTCCCACCAGCCACCGGCATATGCGCGTCCCTCAACCGTGATGCCTTGGAGCAGCGCCCCAAGCGTGATCCCCTGCGCCAGCGTGGCAACGATCGAGCCGCCGCAAAAGGCGAAATCCCAGAAACGGCGATGGCCGGGATCGCGCCAGCGAAACTCGAATGCTACACCGCGAAAGACCAGGCCGAGCAGCATCGCGATCAGCGGCGCGTAGAGCGCGGGCAGCACGATCGCATAGGCCAACGGGAAAGCGGCCATCAGACCGCCGCCTCCGAGCACCAGCCATGTTTCATTGCCGTCCCACACCGGCGCGATGCTGTTCATCGCCATGTCGCGATCGCGGCCGACCGGGAAGCGAGGGAACAGGATGCCGATACCGAGATCGAAGCCGTCCATCACGACATAGGCGGCCACGGCGAACGCGATGATCCCGGCCCAAACGATGGTAAGGTCGATCATGGCTGGCCTCCCTCGATCGCGGGGGCAGGCGTGATCCCGGCGGTCCGCACCGGGCCGTGCGTTGGAACGGCCTCTTCATGCGGTTCGGGAGGCTTGCCCATCAATTTGAGAATATAGAGCGTGCCCGTTCCGAACACCGCGAAATAGACGACGATGAACGCTAGGAGCGACGCGGCGACAGCGGGTGCATCGAGCGGCGATGCCGACTGGACCGTCCGGAGCTGGCCATAGATCGTCCAGGGCTGGCGACCCACTTCCGTTGTCACCCACCCGGCGATGACGGCGATAAAACCCGAAGGCCCCATCACGATCGCGGCCCGATGCAGCCAGGACCAATCATAGAGCTTGCGGCGCGCGCGGGCGACCAGACTCCACAGGCCCAGACCCAGCATGGCGAAGCCGAGGCCGACCATGATGCGGAAGGCCCAGAACACGGTGCCAACGGGCGGATGCTGATCTTCTGCTATGGTATCCAGCCCCGCCAATGGCGCGTCCGGATCATGCTTGAGGATCAGCGAAGATGCCTTCGGAATCTCGACGGCATAATCGACCCGCCTTTCAGCGCTGTTGGGAATCCCGAACAGGATCAGCGGCGCGCCATCGGGATGGCTTTGATAGTGACCCTCCATCGCCATGACCTTGGCGGGTTGATGTTCGAGCGTGTTGAGGCCGTGCATGTCGCCTGCGAAAATCTGCACCGGCGCGACCAGCGCCGCCATCCACATCGCCATGGAGAACATCTTGCGCGCGCCGGGATTGGCCCGATCGCGCAGCAGATGCCAGGCACCGACCGCGCCGACCACGAAGGCCGTGGTCAGATAGGCCGCGATGACGGTGTGGACGAGACGATAGGGGAAGCTGGGGGTGAAGATGATCGCCGCCCAGCTTGGTCCCGGCAGGAATTGGCCGTTCGCGCCTATCTCATATCCGGTAGGCGTCTGCATCCAGCTATTGACCGACAAGATCCAGAAGGCGGAAATGAAGGTGCCCAGCGCCACCATGCAGGTCGCGGCGAAGTGGAGCCGTGGCCCCACCTTGTTGATCCCGAACAGCATGACGCCGAGGAAGCCCGCTTCGAGGAAGAAGGCGGTCAGCACTTCATAGGCCATCAGCGGCCCGATGACTGGACCGGCCTTGTCAGAGAAAACCGACCAGTTGGTGCCGAACTGGTAGGACATGACGATGCCGGAAACGACGCCCATGGCGAATGCGATTGCGAAGATCTTCAGCCAATAGCGGTAGAGGTTGGCATAGACGCCCTTGCCGGTCTTGAGCCACAGGGCTTCGAGCACCATGAGGAAGCTCGCCAGCCCGATCGAGAAGGCCGGGAAGATGAAATGGAAGCTCACCGTGAAAGCGAATTGCGCGCGGGCGAGGAATAGCGCGTCGAACGATTCGAACATTTCTATGTCCTTTCGGTGCCCGCTCTAGGAGAGGCGAACGGCTTTGATAGTGGACATACTGCCTCACGCCCCCATGAAGGCCCCGGCGCTGCGCCAGAGCATGTAGGCAGCAACAGCGAAGATCAGCATCGCGAAAACCAGCGTCAGCCGTCCGGTTTCCGCACCGAGACGCCGTGCGAGCCGCGTGCCTGCCAGACTGCCAACTGCGCCGCCGATGATGAACAGAATCGCCAGCGGCCAGTCGATAAGCCCGGAAAAGGCATAATTGGCAGCGGTGGTCAGGCCGAAGGCGGTCACGGCGACCAGCGACGTGCCGACCGCAAGCAGGATCGGCATACCCGTAGAGGCGACGAGGCCCGGCACGATCAGGAAACCGCCGCCTATGCCGAAGAAGCCGGAGAACAGACCGGAGCCAAGGCCATAACCGAGCACCTTGGGCGCCTTTTCCCGGTTGCACTCCGCGCCGGGATTGCCGGGATTGCCGCGCCCCTTGAGCATCAACGCCCCGACCAGCAGCATGACCAACGCGAACAGGAACAGCAGCCGGTCGCCGTCGACCATCTTGCCGAGGGTCGAGCCACCCAGCGCTCCGACGATACCCGCTGCCGCGAACATGCCGCCACAGCGCCATTTGACATTATGCGCGTGGGCATGATTTGCGAGGCCCGTTGCGGCATTGGCCGCGACCGCGAGCGCGCTGGTGCCGATCGCGACATGGGCGCTGGGCACGCCGACCAGATAGACCATCAACGGAACAGCGAGGATCGACCCGCCGCCTCCTACCAGTCCCAGACTGAATCCGACCAGCGCCCCGGAGGCGATGCCGAGCAGATATTGGAGCGGTTCGAGCGTCACCGGACCTGTCCGATCGGGCGAGGATCGGCCAGCCATTCGCGGCCTTTAAGCATCCCGTGCCAGTAGATCGGCGGCAGCCGACGGCCATCGATCAGCCATGTCGGGAAGCTGGGCAGCAGCTTGCCCCCATAACCGAACTCCGCCAGCACGATCCGCCCGCGCTCGACGGTGAGCGGGCAGGAGCCATAGCCGTCATAGCCTGCCTGCGGCTGTTTGCCGTCCAAGGCGGCAAGGACGTTCACGGCGACCACCGGCGCCTGCTTGCGTGCGGCCGCGGCTGTCTTGGCATTGGTGGTGGCCACGACATCCCCCAGCGCGAACAGGTTGGGCCATGTCGGATGACGCAAGGTGGCGGGATCGGCCGCAACGAACCCGCTTTCATCGGCAAGCGGACTGGACCGGATGAAGTCCGGGGCGACCTGCGGCGGGACGACGTGCAGCATGTCGAAGGGGCGTTCGACAACCGTTTTATTGCCATCGCTGCCTTGCTCGAAACGGGCGACCCGCGCGGCACCATCGACCCCGACCAGTTTCGAGCCGGGCTGGAAGTCGATACCGTAACGCTCGATATAGGTCATCAGCGCGGGCACATAATCGGCCACCCCGAACAGGGCCGGACCGGCGCTGTGGAACTCGACATCGATCTCTTCGAGCAGGCCGCGCTTCTCCCATTCGTGGCAGGAGAGATACATGGCCTTCTGCGGCGCCCCCGCGCATTTGATCGGCATGGGCGGCTGCGTGAACAGCGCGCGGCCCTGCGCCGCGCTGCGCACCAGCTCGTGCGTGTAGGGCGCGAGATCGTAGCGATAGTTGGACGTGACGCCGTTCCGGCCGAGGGTTTCGGAGAGGCCGGGAATGGCGTCCCAATCGAGTTTAAGGCCCGGCGCTACGACCAGCGCGCGGTAGGCGACCATCGTTCCGTCGTCGAGCGCCACGCTGCTGCTGTCCGGGTGGAAGGCGCTCACCGCCTGCCTGATCCAGTGCGCCTTGCGGGGCATGACCTCCGCCATGGTCCGGCGCGTGGTCTGTGGATCGAACACGCCTGCGCCCACCAGCGTCCATCCCGGCTGATAATAATGCACGTCGGACGGCTCGATGATCGCGATCGAAAGATCACCCCGGCGCTTGAGCAGGCTGGCGGCGCAAGCGATGCCCGCGCTCCCGCCGCCGACGATCACCACGTCATAGGTCGCCGCGCCATTGTCGTTCAGCGCCACGGCCGCGTTGTGCAATGCCGTCGAGCGAGCGCCCGATCGGCAGAAGGCCAGAACGGGCTTGGGGAGACGGTCGAGCGCGGCCCGCATCGCCTGGGCATCGGCAGCGGCGATGTCGGGACTGGCGACAGGGACATGCAGGAAGGCCAAGCCTTGCTCCAGCGCCGCATGTCCGAGGGCGGCGGCGTCCGGTTGTCCCGGCTCCTCGCCATCCGGGCGATTGCAAAGCACCGAGCGGAACCCGGCCGCTGCTATCGCGGGCATGTCCTCCGGTCTGACTTGCGGCGATACCGAGAAATCGGGGGCGATGGGGGTGATCGTTTCCATAAGGATTCCTCCGCTTGTGTCAGCGCTGCGCGGCCCAAAGACGATGAAGCAGCATTCCGGCGAGCATCGCAGCCAGGAAGGGCAGAACCGCGAGGGGGGCGAGCGCGAGGTTGGCGATCGCCGGGCCGGGGCAAAGGCCCGCAATTCCCCACCCGATGCCGAACAGCAGCGCACCGACAGCCAAGGGCGCGTCGATGCGCCGCGTCGAAGGCAGGGCAAAATTGTCGCCAGAGACAGCATGGAGCAAGCGGGACTGCACCCGCCAAGCAATCGCCATCGGCAGCAAAGCCCCAGCCATCACGAACGCCAGCGTCGCATCCCACGTCCCGAACAGATCGAGGAAGCCGCGCACTCGTGCGGGATCGACCATTCCCGACAAGGCGAGGCCCGCGCCGAAGATCGTTCCGGCCAACAGGGCTATGAAAGCGCGCATGTCACACCCACCCGAAAGCGCGCATCACTGCCACGGTGGCGAAACCGGCCGCCATGAACAGGCCGGTCGCGATCATGGAGCGCGGCGACAGCCGTGACAGGCCACAGACGCCATGCCCGCTGGTGCAGCCGCTACCGAGCCGCGTGCCGAACCCGACGAGCAATCCTCCGACGATGAGGACCGCGAGCGAAGATGGAAAGGTGACGGCAATCGGCCGTGCCATCGCGACCAAGGCCGCCCCGACCGGCAGGCCGATGATGAAGGCCAGTGCGACGGCCCGCGAATCCGAGCCGGTGATGCCGGTCGCTTGCGCCGCGAGGCCGCTGACGCCAGCAATCCGGCCGATGCCCAGCAGCATTACGACCCCGGCGATTCCGATCAGCAGCCCGCCGAGGAAGCCCATGCCCGGCGCCGCATTAGCGAACAGCGCGCTCATAGGGCGTCGAGCGGGATCTTGAGATAGCGCGTCCCGTTATCCTCCGGCTCCGGCATATGGCCGCCGCGCATGTTCACCTGAATCGACGGGAGGATCAGCTTGGGCATGTCGAGTGTCGCATCGCGCGCTTCCCGCATCGCCACGAAGCTATCTTCGTCGACGCCATCATGGACGTGCACGTTTCCGGTGCGTTCCTCCGCCACAGTAGTTTCCCAGCGATAGTCGTCACGGCCCGGCGCCTTGTAGTCGTGGCACAGGAACAGACGGGTTTCGGCGGGAAGAGTCAGGAGGCGGCGGATCGAGCGATAGAGCGTTCGCGCGTCACCACCGGGAAAATCAGCTCGCGCCGTGCCATAGTCCGGCATGAACAGCGTGTCGCCGATGAAGGCCGCATCCCCGATCACATAGGCGAGATCGGCAGGTGTATGGCCCGGCACATGCAGCACGGTGGCGCTGAGGTTGCCGATCGAGAACTGGTCCCCGTCCTCGAACAGATGATCGAACTGCGACCCGTCGCGCGCGAACGCGGTCCCTTCGTTGAACAGCTTCCCGAAGGTCGCTTGCACGGTCAGGATTGCCTTGCCGATGGCAAGTTTCCCGCCCAGCTCCTCTTGCAGATAAGGGGCGGCCGACAAATGATCGGCGTGGGCGTGCGTTTCCAGCAGCCATTCCACCTTCAAATCTTGTTCGCGCACATAGGCGATGATCGCATCCGCCGATGCGAAGGCGGTGCGGCCAGCAGCGGCATCATAATCCAGCACGCTATCGATGATCGCCGCGTGCCGGGTTTCGGGATCGTGAACGACATAGCTGGCGGTGTTGGTGGCTTCATCAAAGAAGGCCCGGATTTGCGGGACGCCCTTGCGGGCTTCGCCGATTTGCTGGGCCGCGCGTCTGATCGCTTCGTCCATGGCTCGTTCCTTGGATTTCATAATTACAGAACTATGTATGTATGTAAGCACATTGCGTCAAGGCGCATGAGATGCCAAGGACGAAAGCATGACGACGACGCCGAACGAACCTCTTCCCTCCCTGCGGCTTGGCGATTCTGCGCCCGATTTCGAGGCGCGGACCACCAAGGGGCCGCTGCGCCTGTCCTCGCTGCGCGGGAAATGGGTCGTGTTCTTTTCCCATCCGGCCGATTTCACGCCGGTCTGCACCACCGAGTTTGTCGGCCTCGCCAAAGCGCAGGATCGTTTTGAGGAAATGGGCGGCGTGCTGCTTGGCCTGTCCGTGGACAGTCTTTATGCCCATCTGGCCTGGCTCAAGGCGATCCGCGATCTTTTCGAGGTCGAAATCCGATTCCCGGTGATCGAAGATCCGTCGATGGCAATCGGCCGCGCTTATGGGATGATCGGGCAGGCTGCGCAGGACAGCTCCGGTGTCCGGGCGACCTATTTCATAGATCCCGATGGCGTGATCCGCGCGATCACCCATTATCCGATGAATGTCGGGCGTTCGGTCGATGAAATGCTGCGGATGCTCGCCGCGCTCCAGGCCGCGCAAGCAGGAGATCGGCTCGCGCCCGAAGGGTGGCGCGCCGGTGAGCCGCTGTTGCTTCCACCGTCGGAAGAAGCCGACGGGGCCGATTGGTTCTGCCGGAGCGCCAAGTGACCGCTCTCCATGCCGCGCGCGAGCTGGCGGACGCCGCTGCGGAAAAGCTGAAGGCTTACGCACAACCCCAGCGTCTTATGATCCTCTCGCTCCTGCTGGATCGCGGCGAGCAGTCCGTTTCGGCGATCGATGAAGCCACCGGCATCGGTCAGCCTGCCCTTAGCCAACAGCTTGCCGAACTGCGCCGATCGGGCCTTGTGAGCACGCGCAAGCACGCGAGGCAGGTCTATTACAGCCTTGCCGACAGCGGGACGGAGCTTTGCGTGCGCGGGATCGAGGCCGTATTCGGCGCGGGCGATCTATCTGATTTGCCGGGCCGCCTGGGCAATGATGAGCGATCCGATCTTGTGCCCGGCGTGGCCCATTTCGCGCGCGTTGTCAGCCGATAAGGCCCTTTGTCGTCTTAAGGCTGGCATAAGATCATAGTGCGAGATCGGCTCTACGGACGATTGATCGAGGCAGGGCCGAAGCGGCTATACGGACAGTGGAACGTGCTAACCCTTTGACCCGGCGCCAGCTCCTCCAGCTTTCAGGCGTCGTCACGATCGGCTTCGGGGCGAGTTTCATCCTCAGAAAGACGGCGCCTCTTGGCCGCGACGTGTCGGGCAGCGACGTCGCGCAATCGGTCCTCCGCGAGCAAGGTGCGCCGCGTGAGGGGCCATCCAATGCGGACGTCACCGTTGCGGTCTTTACCGACTATCAATGCCCGGCGTGCCGGATGGCCGAACCTCAATTGCGGATGGCGTTCGAAGAAGATCGGAACGTAGCCGTCATCTATAAGGACTGGCCGATCTTCGGGCCGATGTCGCAGCGCGCGGCACGGGTTGCGCTCGCTGCTGATCGGCAATCGATTTATCCGCAGGTTCATCACGCCTTGATGAGCGAACGCCGGGTGCTGGAGTCGGCCGTCCTGCGCGAAGTGATCGAGCGCGCGGGTGGCCGATGGGATCGGATCGAACAGGATTTGAAGGATCATGCTCGCGAGATCGATGCGATGATGGCACAAACCGCGAGGGAGGCATTTGCGCTTGGAGTTGCGGGCACGCCTGCATTCCTGATCGGCCCATCGCTGATTGAGGGGGCGCTGGACCGACAGGAATTTCTTCGTGCGTTTCGCGCGGCACGAAAGTCCGCCTGATACTCTCTTCGCCGATAACCGCTATGTCCGATAAACTCGATTCTCGGACATATGACGTTGGTCGCCAGATCAAATAGTCCGCTCGGCCGTCATGCAGCAAGCTGCATCGCTTCTAGCTTAGCGGCTCCTTCCGCAAGCAACCGCTCGATCTCATCGGAGGTTCGCTGCACCGCGAGCTTCAACGCTTCGTCAATGTGGATATAGTCTTGGGTGACGTTCTGCGAGGCATGGCCGAGCATGGCCCGGATAGTCAGTTCCGAAAAGCCGAGTTCACCCGCCACGCTTCCGAACGTATGGCGCAGCGTGTGTGGCGTGATGCCCTCAATCCCCGCCAGCTTGGCGATACGCTGGAGGCAAGCGCTGACGGCGGTGAACGGTCCCCTTCCGACTTCCGAGGGGAAGACATGCGGATTGCCCACGATACCGAGCTGGCTTTCGATGACTTCGATCGCAGCTTGTCCGATTGCGCGAATCTGTGCGCCGCCTTTGGTATCGGGAAACGCCACGTAGCCGCCCTCACCATTAACCCAGGCCCGGTGCATAGCCTGCGCTTCTTCCCGGCGGTATCCTGTAAGCATGAGCGTCCGAAGTACACCAAGCGCGACAGGGTTCTCCCCATTGCGCTCCGCATAGGCCATCGCCTTGCCCATCATCACGATCTCGGCAAAGCTCAGGCGCCGCGTCTTCTTCCTCCCAGCCAGCTTCTTCGCGCCCTCGGTCGGGTGGGTGTCGAGCAATCCCTTATGCTTGGCATGACCGATAATGGCCTGGAGCGTTCCCAAAGAACCCGATGCGGCAGCAGGACCACCCTTGGCCCTGCCGCCCCGACCACTACCGCGCGGCTTCGCGGTCTTGCCCTCTTTCACATCGGTCTGCATCTGCTCGATGTCGGCGGGTTTCAGATGCCGCACGATCCGCTTGCCGAGCAGCGGCTTGATGTGCGTCTTTATCCGGCTTTCGTCCTTATCGAGCGACGATGCCTTGATGGGCAGGTTCTTGCGCCCGAGAATGCGCCCAGCGCGCGCCTCGACAAGATACCAGTCGCACATCTCCTCGACCGTCATCCCCTTGCGCGCCTGCTGAACCTCCTCGGCGGGATCTTCGCCTTTGATGACGGCAGCGAGTTTGAGCTTGGCTTCGTCGCGGGCCTGTTCGACCGTCAGAATCCCATAGCGCGCGATATTCATGCGGCGCTTGATCCCCTCGGCATTTCGATACTGCACGATGAAGGTCTTGAGGCCCGAGGGCAGCACGCGCACACCGAAGCCCTTCACCTCGGTATCCCAAAGGACTTCTTGCTTCTCTGCGGGCGGGACGAGCGCATCCACGGCGCGCTTGGTCAGTTTGCAGGTTGGCATTGTGCATCTCCACTTGGAGACAAAACTTGACAGAAACAGCTTTGTCTCCAAAATGTCTCTATAAGGCGTCCAATTACGCCCAGCCACAGAATACGATATGCGGGTTTAAGTATCAAGAAATAATAGATAAATCGTAGTATGGCGTTGCCTTGGCAAGTATAGAAAAGCCCAGCGCTTAAGTTGCCAAGGTTGGGGTCGAGGGTTCGAATCCCTTCGCCCGCTCCAGTTTTCCTGCCCGTTCTGGGGCAGGGCAGCAATATGTCGGAAATCACACCCCACTCAATCCCCTCCGATTGATCGGGTAAATGGCGCGCTGTTATTCGCGCTATCTATTACCGTTATCTGCAACGCTCTAGCCAAGGCTGTGCTTCGCACAATGCGCGCTGAAGATTCTCGATGTCCTTTTTTCGCTCCTCTCGTTCGTATCTCCTTCGCCTTTCTTCTTCGGCCTTCCTTGGATCAGTGCTGGTGCTGTTCACGCTGTTGAGCAATGCACCAATGACGATGATGGCTAGAAGGCCTAGAAAAAGCCCACTCCATCCAGCCCCCTTCTTTTCTTCCTCCTTAAGTCCTCCAAGCTTCTGCCATCGCTGACGACGCTTGAAAGCCTCTGCATAATTCTTGTCTTTTTTGAACCGATCCACCGTCGACCTCCGCACAGAAAAGGAGGCACGGCCTAAGCCGGATGTTGGAAACACTGGCACAGCACAGCGCGCATGCGCCTTTACCGTTACCGGTTGGACATGCGCGCATGCCACCCGGCCGATAAATCGACCAAGTTGCTGTACCGATGAGGTTTCCACGCCCCACTCCTGAGTGTTGCAGGAGCGATGTCACTCTAGGTTAGGGGATCATGCCTTGGCAAGCGCTGGAAGAAACAGATTTACTTCGCCGGACGAGATGCATGCGAGAAGCTATCTGTAAGCCTAAAGGGTAGTACAGTTTTCTTCCGCGTAGAGAACATAAGCGATGAGAGTGCCCGATCCGTTGCCGTTATAATTTCCGGTGCTTTGGAAGGAGGCTATTTAGCTACCGTTCCATCTGGTCCGGCGGCGCGCTTGGCATGAACGGTTGAAGCATGGAACACTGCGATTATTCATAATGTACATCCCGCCTCCAAAAATCAATCCGCGCCAGTCACTACGACGCTGTCATTGCTGGCTTGCACGGTGTGACTCCTCGTTTTAGGTGAGCCAGTCCGCACCGGTAATATGGCTCGTTCGGGCTTTGACCGAGTGCGTGACCCGTCTAAAATTGGCTTCAACGACAATGAAGGGCCCATATGTCTAAGCCATCTCCCGAAAAGGCTGCGAAGGCTGCCCTGCTTACCGCCCTCCGCCGGTCGCGCAGATTGGCATCGGAGGCAATTGTGTCGGAGTTGGTAATCGACAAATGGGCTAACCGGGCTGACCTTGTCACCGTCGGAGACGAGTTGGTCGGTTATGAGATCAAGACACGGACTGACAAGTTAGTCAGGCTTTTAGGTCAGCTTGAAAGCTACTCGCAAACTTTTGAGCGTGTTTACGTTGTCGCAGCCACTCGACACATGAATGCGATTTTATCAACCATACCCGCACATGTAGGTATCAAGGAGATAGTCGATTTCGGCGCTGGCTGCGAGGTCCGCGACGTAAAACCGGCCGGGTTGTCCCCCGCATTGAGTGCATTCAACTCATTGCAACTACTTCCTGCAATTGAAATTAAGCGTCTTTTGACGTTGGCAGGAAAAAGACCGAGCAATCGCACGCGCTGTAACTTGGTTGATCAAGCAGAGAAGCTACCGCTCATGGTAATACGTAAGTTCCTCGCAAGTTACCTTAAAACCAGATACGGGAGAACTTCACAAAGCTTTATGACGGATGTTCGAGGGCGTCGAATATGCGCCAACGATCTTCAAACCCTCCGGCTGTGGAACGATGAAAAAGATAATCGCAATCATATTTCACCAGCTGTAGTCATAGACGACTGGTCGCAATCGACAGTGTACGAGGGCGGAATGGGAGCCATCCCTCCTGACATCCGCCAAAAGTTCGCTCAGTCCTCCCATGCCTCATCAGTGTTTTCGCCGCCGTCGGTTGAAGCGTAATGGAGTTGTTGGTGCAAATGGACGTTGATGCGTACACCAACCCATGGTCTTTGATAATGGAGGTGCGTTAAATCACCGCCTGCCGCACGCCTAATCTCATTGGTGCCCCAAAGAGCTAATCCTGCTTGCCACGCGGCATCGCTCATCACGGACTTCGATGCTTCGATGTAGCAACGGTCGGTCTCTCGGCGATAGTAAACCCATTCGTTTCTGCTAGCGAGGTCCACCCGTGGCGCTCCGCCCTGTGCAAAGCTGCTCTTATTCACACAAACTGACGCATAATCGCCATAGATAATAGGGACTCCGCCGAGAAGCGAGGCGCCCGCCGCCAACTGAGTAAACACAGCTCGCTCCCTAATAGGAAGACGGGCGTGCGCCCGATCAATTGATGCGAACTCGGCGGGGAAGCTTGACATCGCCGTGGTTATGGTAACGTTGCTTCCTCCGACTATGCGAAGTGCTGCAACAGCTATCCCCATCAAATCGGCAACAACACCATTGTTGTCCAGCCTTTGGGTAATCTGTCCGAAATCCAAAACCAACATAATTGGCGATTGACGCAGAGGCAGCGTCGAGATCGTCTGAAGACGCTGCAAGTCCCACTGATTCGCCCGACGGAGTCGGATTACCAGCCCTCGGCCCAAGCTTAAAAGGGAGCCCGCTTGCTGGATATTGTCGCTATCCGACGGACCCCACTGCAACGTAGGAACAAAATTGCCGTGCTGCCGGATCAGCGATGTCCATGCCGCATGCCCATTTGTAGACTGATTAAGGTCGACAAGTTCTTGGTCAGCGTGGGTCTTCAATACGACTGGCGGTGGTGCAAGGTCGGCGATAATATTGCGAGAACCAAAGGCCTTCTCCAAGCCCTCAAAAGTGCGCGCCAGATGATGCGAACCGTTCCATTTGCCGATTCTAATGCTTGGCAGTATCCGATCCTTGTCCGCGTCTGGAAGCCGTCGCAGCCCTTCCATTTCCGAAGGACGCACGGCTATGGACGGAACGTAAGTGGCGGCGCTGAACACTGGCGATTCCTACGTCGGTAGCCCAAGGCGGATTTGCATAGCAGCTTCTGAAACCTCTAACTCACCCGCCAATTCCTTTGGGGTGAGCTTTCTTTGATCTGTTAGTGATCGGACTAAGTCCCACGGCATCAAGATATCGGCGGCAAGCTTGTTTGCTTCCCACTCTCGGCGCTCGGATAGGCCGCTCCGGTAGAAGGTATCGTCTGTAAGTTCTCCTCCGATCTCATCGCGGTGGAGAAGGAAATGGGCAATCTCATGGGCTATCGTAAACCGCTGCCGGTTCCGTGCCTCTTGCCGATTGACTCGAATGATCCACTTCTGGGAATCCTTGGGATCTCGCAGAAGCATCCCCGAGATCCCCGCCGGAAGATCGGATTTTAATACCGTCAAGCCGAGGTCCGCCGCTAGCGCTCCCACCTTTACAGGCGCTGTCTGCTGATGGCGCTTCAATACATCTCTAATTCCGGGTGCAAGTGCCAGGCCCATCAATCGTCTTCCCAAACTTCGTCATGTTCAGAGTCGAAGTTAAGGGCCGCTGCTTCCAACGCGCCCACATCTACAACCACGTCATCTTGAACGGACGATTTTTTCATGTTCTCCATCTGTTCCATTATTAGCAGTTTCAAGCCTGCTTTGAAAGTATCCGACTGGAGATGGTGGTCAGTCTGAGATGCCGAGGCTTTCGCTGCCTCCGTTGCGGCACCCTGCGAAATAGTCTGCCATCCCCAAATGGCGGCAAGCGCAACCACAAGACCGATAAAGGTCAGCACCACCGTCACCACTGTCAAAAGAACCGCGATGACGTCCTTATAGTCCCACCCATTGGTGGCATGTAGAGGAACGCCGCGTGCTGTAATCAGTGAGGATCAGCGTGCAATAGGCACCCCCTTCGTGGGGTGATCGGCGTGCAAAAA
>NZ_LSJY01000133.1 GCF_001556865.1 Sphingobium sp. CCH11-B1
CACAACCTTCAGCCGCAGTGAACCATCACTTGCTGCTGGACAATCATCATAGGAGAGGATGATGAGCGTGGAACTGGAACGGAAGGTACGGGAATTTTGCGATGCCTGGGGCGACGGCAGCGATGCCAGCAGGCCCGATGTCGAGAAGATCCTGTCGATGATGGCGGAGGACGCCGAATGGCAACTCTGGGTTCCCGGCGGTCCCGTGGTGAAGGGCAAGACGGCATTGCGCGCCGAGATCGAGCGGCAGATGGCCTTTGCCACCAACAATAAATGCAATGAGGTGAACATCCTCTCCAACGACCGGATGGTGATGCAGGAGCGGTCCGACACCGCGATCATCATGGGACGGCCCTGTCCGCATCAGATGGTCGCGATCTACGAGTTCGACGATGACGGGCTGATTTCGCGTTGGCGCGAATATCTCGATATGGCCGACCTCACGCGCAAGATGGGCATAGACGAGGCCGCGGCAGGCGGGACGGAGGTGCCGGCCTGATCGCGTCAGGTGCGGAACAGGGCGATCAGGACCAGGCAGGTCAGGGTCGCCCAGCTCTGGAATCCCCAGAGCAGCCAGCGCGGCGCGTGCCGCAACTCCATGAACTCGCGGCCGACGAGCAGAACTTTCGCAAAGGCGATGACGAGGATTACGGAACGAAGCAGGAAGGCATTGCCCAACGCCATCGTCTCGAATGAGAGAAAGGTCGCGGCGATCAGCATCGCCCAGACCCATGTGATGCGGCTACGCCAGATCATGGCCATGAAACAGTTTTCCTAGAGTAGGTAGAGGAGGGCGAAGAGGATGATCCAGAGCAGGTCCACCAGATGCCAGAAGGCGCCGCTCCCCTCGATCAGGGCAACGCCCCCCTGCATCCGGCCGGATCGGTCGAAGCGTGACAGAGTGAAGCACAGCACGCCCAGCCCGATCAGTACATGCACCAGATGGATGCCGGTAAACATATAATAATAAATCGAAAAACTGTTGCTGTTGAGCGTGAAGCCCTGCGCGATCTTGGCAGAATATTCGAACGCCTTGACGACCACGAAGCCGTTGCCGAGCAGGATCGCCCCCAGCAGCAACCGGCGCGCCCTGTCGTCGCCCCGGCGGACCGCCGCAACGGCCTGCGCGACGAAGAAGCTGCTGGTCAGCAGCAGCAGCGTGTTGAGCAGGCCCAGGCGCCGGTCGAGCAGCGCCTGCGAACTTTCGAACAGCGCCAGTTCCTGCTGCCGGGCGAGTGCATAGGTGACGAAGAAGACGGCAAAGACGATGAGATCGCCGCCAATGAACACCCATACGCCTTCCTCGCCCGGCACATGGCCGCGCGGAGGCGAAGCGGCGGCTTGCGGCGTCGCCATTATTCGCCGCCCAGCGCGTCGCGCTTGATCGCGCCGAGCATGGCGACAATCATCAGGTTGAACCAGATGCCGAACACGACCGCAGGCAGCCAGAAGGCCAGGGCGCCATTCCAGGCGAAGGGGCCGGTCTTGAACAGGCCGATTGCCAGTCCGGGCAGCAGCAGCACACCGGTCCACAGGTTCATATAGCCCAGCCAGCGCGGCAGGATCGGTTGCGCGCGGCGATCGCCCAGAATGACGAAGCCGGTCAGAAGATTCTGCACGAAAGCGGGCACCGCCGGCATGACGAACAGCAGGAAGGCGATATCGCTCAGCGTGCTGACGACAGCGTCCGGCCGGTCGAGCCGATAGGCGGCCGCCGTGAAGATCAATCCGGCGAAGAACAAGGTGACGAAGCCGAAGGCCACGACCATCACAAAGGCCCAGGTCAGGGGCGAAACCGGCCCTTCGATCTTCTTCATGAAGGTCGCGATCGCGGCAAGGAATGGGAAGAACAGTACGGAAGAAGAGGCGATCAGAATGGCGCCCGCCAATATGCCGATTTGGTGGCTGCGATAATAGGCTGCGACCTCTGCGGCGGGCATGGACGGGTCCAGCGGCGGGAACATGTGCGCGACCGGCCATATGCCGACGAACATCATTGTCCCGGCTATTGCGCCCATATAGGTGCATAGCTTCATCGTCATGCTCTTGGTCGTCATGCGCTCTCCCCCGCCACTTTCTTGTGCGAGCGAAGATTGTGGAGCGATCGTGCCAAGGCCACCCGCCCATAGATAGGGTTCCTGACAGCGATCCCACCTGCACAAGGGCAATTCACGGCCATGGGCCTGGAAGCATCGGAGAGGGTGATGAGCGATATCGAGGCGAACAAGGCGGTGGCCCGCCGCTATATGCGGGCGGTGGAGGAGGGCGATGTCGACACGATCGAGGCCCTTCAGCATCCCGACTGCCAGTGGTGGATATTGGGCCATGGCGACATGAGCCGGGCCGACTTCATCGCCAGCGTGAAGGGCGGATTGCTGAGCGCGGAGAAGCGCACGGCCGAAGTAATCGCAATCACCGCCGAAGGGGATCGGGTGGCGGTGGAAGTCCGGGGCGAGATGGTCTTTCCGGATCGGGTCTATCGCAACGACTATCATAATCTGCTGATCATCCGGGATGGGCAGATCGTATCCGGCAAGGAATATATGGATACCCGCGCCGTGGCCGAGGCCTTTTCGGCGGGGGAGGGCGCGCAGTGACGAATGCCGCGCCGCTCAACAATTATGATGATGCCGCAATCGGCCGGATCACCGCCTTTGTCGAGCAACTGACCGGCGGCAAGGTCGTCGGGCTGGAACGCCTCGTCCGCTGGCGCCCGTCCTGGTTCGTCGACATAGAAAGGGAAGGGACGGTCCGCCGCCTGCACCTGCGCGGCGACCGGGGCGGCGACGTATCGATCTTCCCCGACCTCAAGCGCGAGGCGGACGTTATCGCCGTGCTGCACGGTCAGGGGCTGCCGGTGCCGGATATTTGCGGCTACCTCTCCGATCCGCCCTGCATCGTGATGGAGGCGATCGAAGGGACGCGCGATTTCTCGGCGTTCGATGCCGCGACGAAAAGCGCCATCGGCCGCGTCTATATGGAGGCAGTCGCCGCGATGCATCGGTTACCGGTCGAACCCTTCATGGCCGTCGGCGTGCATCGGCCCGAGGGCGCGGAGGCGATCGCGCTGGTCGGCCTCGACGCCTATATGGCGCATTATCGGCGGACGAAGAGCCGACCCGAGCCGTTGCTGGAATTTGTCATCGGCTGGCTGCGCCGCAATGTACCGCGGCACCGCGATCGCGCCAGCTTCATCCAGTTCGATTCGGGCCAATATCTGGTCGATCAGGGAGCGATGACCAAGCTCTACGATTTCGAATTTTCGATGATCGGCGATCCGCTGGTCGACATCGCCACCATGGGGATGCGCAACAGCTATGAGCCGCTGGGTGCGCCGCTGCCGGAACTGGTCCGCTATTATGAGGAAGCGACGGGCGAGCCGGTCGATCATGACGCGGTGGTGTTCCATGTCCTGCAATTCTCGCTGCTCGGCACGATGCAGTTCACCGGGACGGTCGGCGAGCCATGCCCCGGCGATCCGCATTCGGTCTATCTCATGTTCGATCTTGCGCTGCGCCGCTCCATCTTGCTGGCGCTGTCGCATCTGACCGGCGATGCGCTGCCCGAACTGCCGCCGCTGGAACAGCGCACGGGCGACAATGCGCCGCTTCTGGCCAAGCTGGTCGATACGCTCGGGGCGTTGCCGGTGACGGGGGAGGCGGCGGAGACGCACAAGGCGCAGGTCGCCGAACTGATCGAATGGGTACAGCGCGCCGACGATCATGGGGCGGACATCGTGGCGCGCAACATCGCCGATGTGTCCGCGCTTCTCGGCCGCCGCTTCGACCGCTGGGCCGATGCCGCCGAGGCGCTGGAAGCGTATATACTCGAGGCGGGACCGGACGAAGACGCCGCGCTTATCGCTCTGCTCGCGACCATCGAGGGGCGGCGGCTGCAACTGTTCGGACCAACCGCGCTGGGCGAGGCGGCGCGCCATGTCGTCCTGCCGGCGACGCGCTCCGACTGAAGGGCGGTCGCGCCTTTGCCATTGGACAGGTCAGTCCCTGTCCCTCATGGCGACGTCAATACTGAGGAAAGGAGCAGGACATGAGCGAAAAGATAGTGCTGGTGACAGGTGCGACGCGCGGGCTGGGGCGCGGCATGGCGCGGGGCCTGGCTTCACGCGGTCATGTGGTGGCGATCACGGGACGCGATCAGGTGCAGCTTGCCGCGGTCGTGGAAGAAATCGAACAGTCGGGCGGCAAGGGCATCTCGCTGTTATGCGATCACCGGGATGATGATGCGGTCGAAAGAGCGTTCGCGCAACTGGCCGAGCGGACGGATGGCAGGCTAGACCTGCTCGTCAACAATGCCACCGCCGTTTACGGGCTCGATCTGGTCGCGCCGGGCGGCTTCTGGGAAAAGCCGCTGAGGCTCGCGGACATGATCACCATCGGCCTGCGCTCCAGCTATGTCGCGGCCTATCATGCGGCGCCGTTGATGGTGGCGGCGGGCAGGGGTCTGATCGCCAGCATTTCCTTCTATGGCGCGGTATCCTATTTCCACGGGCCGGCTTATGGCGCGGCCAAGGCGGGAACGGACAAGATGACCGCCGACATGGCGGTCGATCTTGCGCCGCATGGTGTATCCGTCGTGTCTCTCTGGCCGGGCTTCATCCTGACCGACGCGGTGAAGGCCATGTCGCCCGACATGATCCCCGAAGACCTGCGCGCCGCCATGCCCCATTGGGAAACGCCGGAATTTTCAGGCCTTGTCCTCGATCGCTTGGCGCAGGACCCGGACCTTGCCGCCCTTTCGGGCCAGGCGCTGATCGGCGCGGAACTGGGGGAGCGGTACGGCATCAGGGATACGGACGGGAAGCAGCCCCTGTCCTATCGGGCGACGATGGGGGCGCCGACGCCTTTCGCGCCGCCCGTCCGGCAGGACTGAGAGAACAGAAATCAGGAGAGGAAAGGCAAAAGCGATGATCGATGCCGTGCTGGTCGTGCTGACCAAAGCCGTTCCGGGCCGGGAGGCCGATATGGAGGATTGGTACAGCAACATCCATATTCGCGATGCGCTGCGTTTCCGGGGATCGGTCACGGCACAGCGTTTCCGGCTTGCCGGGGAGCAACCCTGTCCGCCCGAAGGCTTCGACTGGCAATATCTCGCCCTCTACGACGTATTCGATCCGGTGCGCTTCAGTCGCGAGCATCTGGACAATGCGCTGACGTCGCGGATGCAGGTATCGGACGCCATCGATGACAGCCTGCTCTATGACTTTCATTATTATCCGCTGCTCTTTCAGGACAATGATCCGGACGTCGGGCATTCCGGCGGCGTCATCCTGGAGGAACTGAACCCGCCTGCGGACAGCGACGACCACTTCAGACGATTTTATGCGGAAAACTATTTTCGTGAAGCGGCCGTTCGACCCGGCGTCAAATCGGCTGCTTTCCTGACCTTTCGCACCTTTGGCCAGATGATCCCGATGACGCCCGACCATCGCTATGTCGCGATCTACAGGATCAACGATCCGGCGGCGGCCCTGGAAGCGTGGCGAGGCGCCGACACCCTGCTGGCGACCAACGGCCTGCTCCAGCCTGATGGGATACGCATCACTCAATGGGATCCTGCGACACCCCGCCTTACCAAGGACGATGTCCAGCATCCGACCGCCGTTGGCCTGGCGGAGGAGGAGCGTGCCCGTGCGCATATGGGAGATCGGGTACGCACGGGCGGCGCGGAAAAGCTGGCGATGCGCTGATCCGTCAGGTGATCGGGGGATGGTCGACAATGGCGCGCATCCGGCAATAGGCCGGACGCGCCGTCATCCGCCCGACATAGGCCGCGATGTTCTTATGCCCTTCCACGTCGACGGACATGAACAATCGCGTGGTGGTGAATGGAAAGGTCATCATGATGTCGGCCGCCGTGAACCGGTCGCCCGCCATATAGGGGGCATGCGTCAGCCGGTCGTCGACAAGTTTCAGCAGGCGCGCCGAATGAGCCCGACCTGCGACGCGGGAGGGATGATCCTGCGCGATGCCTGCCCGTTCTGCCATGATCTCCATCACCAGCGCGGGCATCAGGGAGGATTCGGTGAAATGGAACCAGAAAAGATAGTCAGCATAGTCGGAGTCGCCGGGATTGGCGCGGAGCGCACCGTTCCCCTGCGTCGTGGCGAGATAGTCCATGACCGCCCCGCTTTCGGCGATGCGTTGTCCGTCGGCCTCGATCACTGGCGAAGAACCCAGCGGATGCAAAGCCTTGTAGGCCGGTTCCGCCGCGAGCATTTCCAGCCGCGCAAAGAAGCGAATGTCATAGGGACACTCCACTTCCTCCATCAACCAGACCGCACGTTCAGAGCGGGACCGGTCGAGTTGAAAGATGGTGACGCTCATAAAAGGCTCTCCGCTTGAAGAGCGCCATAGATGCGCGGCTTATCAATTCCGCCAAACCTATCTTTGTCTAGGTATCGCCGGGCACCTGCCGTGGCAGCGTCCCGCTGCGGCGGAAGCCCGATGGTGCCGCGCCCATGACAGACAGGAGAGAAGATGCCCATGACGGATTTATCGGGACGGGTCGCTATCGTCACCGGATCGGGGGCCAATATCGGGGAGGCCTGCGCACGGGCCCTGGCAAGGGCCGGCGCGACGGTGATCCTGGCGGATATTGCGGCTGAACGGGCGCAAGCCGTCGCCCAGTCTATTCGGGCCTCGGGCGGGCAGGCACATGGGATGGCCCTCGATCTCGCACAGGAGGACAGCATCACGGCGCTGGTCGTAGATGTGATGCGGCAGCATCAGCGCATCGACATCCTCCACAACAATGCCGCCGACACGCGGCTGGAGCAGATGGCGGTCGATGGCTCGCTTCTCGATCTCGACGCCGCGACCTGGGATCGCGCCTTTCATGTCAATGCGCGGGGCACGATGCTGATGATCAAGGCGGTCGCGCCGCACATGATTGCGGGCGGCGGCGGCTCCATCATCAACACCTCGACCGGGGTGGCGCTGACCGGCGACATCAACAATCCGTCCTATTCCGCGTCCAAGGCAGCCGTGAACGCGCTGACCCGCAATGCGGCGGTGCAGTTCGGCCGGTTTAACATCCGGGTCAACGCGGTCGCGCCGGGCCTCGTGCTCTCCCCGCTGGCCCGGGAGATGATGACCCCTGAGCAGATCGCCATGATCCAGCGGCATGTCCTGCTCCCGCGCGAGAGCGTGCCGGAAGATATTGCCGGTGCGGTGCTGTTCCTGGCGTCGGATGGCGCGGCCTTCATCACCGGGCAGGTGATCGGCGTGGATGGCGGGATCGTTCATCATACGCCCTATGTCGCCGATATGCTGGAAGGCATGAGCCGGGCGCACTGAGCAGATAGAGGGCGGGATGGGCATCTTCACGCATATCTGCCTTGGCAGCAACGACTTGGAAAGGTCCGCCCGTTTCTTCGATGCGGTGCTTGCGCCGCTGGGGATCGTCAATCTCGGTCCGTTTCTGGATCAGGGCGTCGGCTATGGGCGACGGGTGCCCGAATTGCTGATCCTGCGCCCGCTTCAGGGCCCGGCGACATGCGGCAATGGTGCGACTTTGGGATTGAAGGCGCCGGATCGCCGCGCGGTCGATGATTTTCATCGCGCTGGTCTGGCTGCGGGCGGCGAGGATGCCGGGCCGCCGGGGCCCCGCGGCGCCGTGCCCCACGCCTATGGCGCCTATCTGCTGGACCCCGACGGCAACAAGATCTGCGCCTATTGTTTCGATCCGCCCTAGGCGGTTAGGTATCGCTGGTTGGCGCTCAGCGTTTGTCACGTGGATAGAAGGAAGCGAAATGGTGGGATCCTTGGTTGGTCGCGTAGCGATCGTGACGGGCGCGGCGCAGGGCATCGGCCTGGAGGTGGCGACCGTGCTGGCCGAGAGGGGGGCGACCGTGATCCTTTCCGACATATTGGCGGATCGGGTGGAGGCGGCGGCGGATTCGTTGCGCGCCAAGAATCTCCGTGCCGAAGCGGAGACGTTCGACCTGACCGACGAGGACAGCGTTTCCGCTGCGGTTGCGCGGATCGCGGGCCGGCACGGGCGGATCGACATACTCCACAATAATGCCGCCTATCAGACGACCGAGCAGCGCCGGCTCGATCGCGATGTCGTCCATCTCGACACCGGCGCCTGGGACAAGGCCTTTGCCGTCAATGCCCGGGGACCGATGCTGCTGTGCAAACATGCGCTGCCGGTTATGATCGCGGGGGGCGGCGGGTCGCTCATCCATTCCGCGTCCGGTTTCGGCCTGCTGGGGGAAATGACGCTCACGGCCTACGGCGCGTCCAAGGCGGCGCTCATCAACCTCAGCCGCTTCCTTGCGACCCAATATGGCAAGCAGGGCATCCGCTCCAATGTCATCGCCATCGGCTTCGTCCTCAGCGAGACGGCCGTCGAAACGACGCCGCAAGCGGTCAAGGATGTATTGCTCGACCATCATCTCAACCCGGAGCTGGGCAGCCCGCGCGACATCGCCCATGTCGTCGCCTTCCTGGCGTCGGACGAGTCCCGCTTCATCAACGGCGCAATGATCCCGGTGGACGGCGGTTTTACCGCGCATCAGCCCACGATGGTCGATTTTCAGCGACTGTTTACCGCATCGGGGAGCAATCAGTTATAGTCGGTCAGCGCCGTCAAAACAGCGCGTCGACAAGCTTTGCGGTTTCGAGATCCTCATAGGCGGTGGTCAGCCGGAGATGGTTCATGACGTTGATCTCCCAGCCATAATTGACGACGGGGGTCGTCAGCCAGCCGATATAGACGCCCCATATCAGGGTTCGCCGATATTCAGCCCAGGCATCGTCGAGGGCAGGAGGGCGTGCGACGCCTTCCTGCCCCAGGCGATCCAGATAATAGCCCAGAAGATCGCGCTCATGCGCCCGCCGGTCCGCAATGGAAAGGCCGGTGGTCACGATATAGTTGACGTCGTGCATCGCGTAGCCGCGCACCATGAGCTGCCAGTCGAGCAGGCCCGCCGTTCCGTCGGGCAGGCGGTAGCTGTTGCCGAGATGGGTGTCGCCATGCAGCAGCGTCTGAGGCAGGGTCGATTGATGTCGTTGCACCCCCTGCACCCCTGCAAGCAGCCTGTCGGGCGTCGTGCGCAACCGCTGCACCATTTCCCGTTTGAAATTTTCCGTCTCGACCTCATGCGCGATATAGGCGGGCGCGAGTTCATTCATCATCGTTGCGACCGCGCCTTCGACATGGGTTTCGACCCAGGCCAGATCCGCGCCGAAGCGGGGTGATTCCCAGAAGCGCGCGTGCAGCCGGGCCAGCTGATCCAGCAAGGCCCGCACATCGTCCGGCCCGGTCCGCATGGTGGTATTGGGGAAGGTCGCGCCCCGCACGCCCAGATCTTCGAGCAACAGCCCGAAATGCGTGGTGGAGGCATTGAAGTCGCCACCGAAACAGCGCGGCGCCTCGATCGCGAGTTCCGGCCGAATGCCCCGGTAGAAGGCCACTTCATTGGCGTAGAAGGGGGCCATGATCTCATCGACCGCCCGGGTCAGCTTGAGCACCAGGCGGTTGGGCAGGTCAGGGGCCGTGTCATCGCTATAATCGACCTCGATTGCCACGCGCCCCGCCGTCGACACCATCTGCTCGCCATAGGTTTTGGCGTCGATGATGCGCATGTCGGTGACGGTTGCGCCCGTGCCCGCCGTGGCCAGTAGCTGATTGATATAATCGACGGTGATTCCGTCCGTGGATGTAGGATGTTTCAAGGCCATAAGCATACTCATCGGAGCAGAGGGCTATCAGCTTGCCGGGACTATGACAGTGATGACCCTATCCAATTGCAGGTTCCTTGAACCGTGATGTGGCCAGTCTGATTGAAACGGAGCCTGCGGGCTTTTACAGGAGAGAGCTATGCGTGAAGCTGCGTTGGAATTGCTCAACCGGACGATGGAGGAGCAGTTGAAGCGATCCGAGCATCCCAGCGATTTTCCGGCCCTTCCTCCGATTCCAGCCGGCCGCTACACCGACCCGCGTTTCGAAGCGCTGGAAAAAGAAAGGCTTTGGAATCGCACCTGGCTGCTGGCCGGCATTGCATCCGACCTGCCGGCACCCGGTTCCTACCGCCTGTTCCAGCATCTGGACCGCTCGGTCATTCTCTCCCACGGCAAGGACGGTCGAATCCGGGCCTTTCACAATGCCTGCCGGCACCGCGGTTCCCCGCTTCTGCTTGAGCCACAGGGGCGCGCCATGCGCTTCATCTGCCCCTATCACGCCTGGGGCTACGACCTTGAAGGCACCCTCAAATCGGTTCCCAGCCAGCATGATTTCGCTTGTCTCGACAAGGCGGAAAACGGTCTGATCGAAGTGAAGTGCGATACCTATCGCGGCTTCATCTTCATCAATTTCGATGATGACGCTGAGCCGTTGCAGAATTTCCTGGGAGAATTCGTGGCGCTGACGGAAGGATATCCGCTGGAATGCATGGTGGTGAAGGATTATTTCTTCGTCGAAATGGCGTGCAACTGGAAGATTGCCTATCATAATTTCCTTGAGATCTATCATGTCAACACCGTCCATCCCACGACATTAGCGCCGCATCTGGATTCGCGCAGTTTCGTGATCGCGCTTTATGAAGGCGGTCATATGCGGTTCGGAACGCGGAAGAAGGGCGGGGAGTCGCTGTTCAAGACCCCGCCGGTCAAACCGGACGACATCGCGCCGGTTTTCCTCGAAAATACGGTTGCGCTGCCGACCTTTCCCAACACATTTTTCTCGCTCGATCCGGTGGGATTCAACCTGCAATGCTTCTGGCCGATGGGGTCCGACCGGTCTGTCATGGAAGTGCGCCAGATGGGATGGGCGACCGACAGCGAAGAGGACAAGCTCTACTGGCAGGGGATGCGCGCGGCGACCGAACATATTCTGTCCGAGGATCTGTGCCTGTTCGAAAATATCCAGCAATCGCTGCGCAACGGGACGATCCCTTCGATCTGGGCCGGCTATCAGGAGCGCGCGCTTTACTGGTTCGAGGAAGAAATCGATCGGCGCATCGGGCCGGACCATGTACCGACGGACTTGCGCGTTCAGCCGCGCATCGCGTCCTTCATGGCGCCGCGCAGCGGCTGACCGCGCGCCGAAACGCCGCCATTAAATCGATGCCCCTGCCGCGGTTCGAGCGCGGCAGGGGCATGATCGTCATTCGCCCAGCAATTTCCAGCTGTCCAGGTCCTCGCCCGCAGCGAAGAACCGCTCGTTCATCGGCAGGCCGTTCTGGCCCCAATAGTCCATGTTCGCCACCCAGGCCTGGATGCCGTACATCACCCAGCGCGGCACCTGTTCCGTCCAGATGGTGTCGAGATCGATGACATTGGTCGCGCCTTCCCGGATCAGGCAGTCGCGGTAATGGGCGATCAGGTCGCGATGATTTTGGCGACGCTCCTCGATCGTCAGCGATCCGACGGTGAAATAGGTGAGGTCGCGCCATGGGCGCCCGCGCCGGCCCAGTTGCCAGTCGACCCACATGCGCTCGCCATTGGGCAGGATATAGGTGTTGCCCTGGTGGCAGTCGCCCAGGATGATGCAATAGGGCGCGTCGAAGGCGCGCTCGAAGGCGACCAGCCGGTCATAGGCGCGCTCGACCCTGCGCGCGTCGTCCAGATAATGTCTGGGCGCGATGGCGCGGAAATTGGGGTCTTTCAGATTCTCTTCGATCCAGTGCCACATGATGCGGACCTGGTCATAATCGACCGGCACCGCCATGGATGTCGGCAGCCAGGGCGCCGCTTCGGGCGTGATCAACGGGCTTTCCCACAGGCCCGCATGCAGCTTTGCCAGGTCCGCCAGCGCGGTCGCGACCCTGTCGACGCCGGCATGCTGGGTCGAGTGGCCGAACGTGCCGCCTCGATCGATGAGGTCTTCCAGCACGATGACGCCCCGCGCCGAGCCGTCATCGTCCCAGTCGGCATAATAGCATGCGGCTGTATTGGCTGTGAGTTTGTCCGTCAGGAAATGATAGAAGCGCGCTTCAAGCGCATGGATGTCGACATTGTCGAACATGCCCGACCAGTTCGATTTGATGCACAGATTGCGCGGCAAGCCGCCGGCCCGCCCGGCATCATTCCAGTCCACCGCGACGCGC
Organism: Sphingobium sp. CCH11-B1; assembly: GCF_001556865.1. GTDB lineage: Bacteria > Pseudomonadota > Alphaproteobacteria > Sphingomonadales > Sphingomonadaceae > Sphingobium. The sequence continues at coordinate 12,074 of NZ_LSJY01000133.1, forward strand.
AACTTGGTGGTGTGGCTGTCGAACAACTGCACGACCTCCATCGATTGCGCGACGACGCCCGGATATTTGTTGGCCAACAATGATCCCAGCCATGCGGCGTCCGGCGTGAAGCGGCCGTGGGGCAGGGACGCGGTGCGGGCGGGATAGGGACGGGGGACAAGATGCCGATCGATGACGGCAGGGGGGGCGATGGCAGGCTCGCTCATGCATTATCCTCTCTCTCTCTTTTAAGCCGCGCCGCCGCTCTGCGTCTGTGCAGTCATCCGGCACGATCCCGATGCGGAGGCAATTTTGATCGACGGAAGACGAGTCGAGCCTGCCGGGTGGTAGGAGATTGCGGCAGGCGCTATCTTCGCATCGCGCCAAAACAGGCCCGCAATTCCGCGACAAACAGCGCCGGCTGCTCGAAGGCGGCGAAATGGCCGCCGACATCCAGCTCATTCCAGTGAATGAGACGCAGGTAGCTGCGTTCGGCCCAGCGCCGTGATGGACGGAAAATCTCCTGCGCGAAGATGCTGACGCCGACCGGCAGGTGCAATTGACGCGCCTGAAACGCATTGGCGCTTTCCCAATAGAGCCGCGCGGACGACGCGCCGCTGTTGGTGAGCCAGTAGATGCTGATCACGTCCAGCATTTCGTCCCGTGTCAGCGCATTCTCCGGCACGCCCTGATTGTCGGTCCACGCCTGGAACTTCTCGTAGATCCAGGCGGCTTGCGCCACGGGCGAGTCCGCCAGCCCATAGCCGATCGTCTGCGGTCGGGTGCCCTGCAGCTTGGCGTAGCCGGAATCATGCTCCTGATAATATTGCATCCGTTCGACCGTTCTGGCCTCGGCCGGTGTCAGGTCGGCAAAGTCGTTTTCCTCCGGGAATACCAGCGGCATGTTGAGATGGACGCCGATACATTCGGGCGGCGCGGCCATGGCGATGGCGGTTGTGATCGCCGCGCCCCAGTCGCCGCCCTGCGCGGCGAAGCGGTCATAACCGAGGCGGCGCATGAGCTGGATCCAGCTTTGCGCGATCCTCTCGACGCCCCAGCCTGCGGCCGTCGGCTTGTCCGAAAAGCCGTAGCCTGGCAGCGAGGGGATGACGACATGGAAGGCTGGCGCGTCCGGCGCGCCATGGGCGGCGGGATCGGTTAGCGGTCCGAGCACCTTCAGAAACTCCAGCACCGATCCCGGCCAGCCATGGGTCAGGATCAGCGGCAGCGCGTCCGGCCGGGGGCTGCGTACATGGATGAAGTGAATGGAAAGGTCATCGATCGAGGTCGTGAACTGTGGCAGGGCGTTGAGCGTACTTTCACACCGCCGCCAGTCATAGCCGTCTGCCCAATAGGCGCACAGATCACGCAGCGCCGCCAGCGGCACGCCCTGACTCCAGTCGCTGACCGTCTCCGCCTCGGGCCAGCGCGTACGGCGCAACCTGAGGCGCAGATCGTCCAGTGCCGCCTCGGGAACATCGGCGCGGAAGGCCGTGACGGCGTCGGTCATCCGATCATCCTTACGTCAAAATTGCACGCCGAGCGCGGCGACCGTGCCCAAATCCTCGCCCGCCACGAAGATGCGCTCGACGATGTGCATGCCCTTCTGGCCCCATTCGTCCATGTTCGCGATCCACGCCTGCATCGCATAGGGCGGCCAGCGGCGATAATATTCCCATAGCGTGTCGTCGTCCGGGACGCCGAGTGCCCCCGTTTCGATCAGGCAGTTCCGATAGTGGCGCAGCAATTCCCGGTCATGCGCGCGCCGCTCCTCGATCGTGAGCGCCCCCAGCACGAAATAGGTGAAGTCGCGGATCGGCCGACCCTTGCGGACCAGTTGCCAGTCGAGCCACACCCGCTCGCCATCGGGGCGGACATAGCTGTTGCCCTGGTGGCTGTCGCCATGGACTAGGCACCACGGCCCCTGTTCCTTGGTCTGCGCGAAATCGATCAGCGCGTTGTAGACGCCATGCAGGCGCGAGAGATCGCCCTTGATCCAGCCCGGCAGGAAGGCCTGATAGTCCGGCTTGGAATGGTTCTGCTCGGCAAAGCCGTACATCATGGTCAGTTGCTGCGTGTCCACCGGCGTCGCCATGGAGACGGGAAGCCAGTCGGCCGCGTGTAGGACCGGGCTGTCCCAGAAGGCGCCATGGATGCGGGCAAGGCTGGCGACCGCGCGGGCCGCTTCCTCCACGCCCATATGGTCGGTGCTGATGCCGAAATGGCCGCCCTCGACGGTGAGATCCTCCATCACGACCAGGCCCTGACCGCTGTCGGGACGTGGATCCCATGCCTCGAAATAGGAGCGCGGGGCAGGAAATGCGACGTGGCGGCGGAAATCCTCGTAGAAGCGCGCTTCGAGGCGGCAAATGCCCTGGCTGTCGAACTGCGCCCAATTGGCCTTAAGGCAGACATTGTCGGGGATGCCCGCCGCCTTGCCGACATCGTTGAGGGTCAGCTTCACCTGATATTTGGTGGTGTGGCTGTTGCGGAGGAAAACCTGCTCCATCCCCTCGACCACGATGCCGGGATAGCGCGGTTGCATGATCTGCGTCAGCCACTGCGCCGTCACATGGTCCAAATGCGCGGGGATGCCGACCGGATTGGGTATGTTCGACATCGCTTATCTGATCTTCTTGAGTTCGCGCAGCGCCCGGTTGGCGGCGATCCGTCCGGCAATGCCGGACACGCCCCCGCCCGGGTGCGCGCCCGCGCCGCCGATCAGGAAGCCGGGGAAGGGCGGCTTGGGACCACCGAAACCGGTGGCCGGCCGATGGACGCCCGAACGCAGCGCGCCGAAATCGATATGGGTCACGCAGCCATTGGTCACGTTGAGCCGCGTCTCGCGTTCCCGCGCGGTTTCGACGAAGCGGCCGACCTCCGTGCCCAAACCTTCATAAAATTCACCCAAATGACTGATGACAGATGTCATGGTCCGGTCCTTGAGTGCGGGCGACCAGCCCTCCCGCGCGTCCACGGCCACCCCCGGCAGATAGACATAGGCGAGCGAGCCGCCCGGAGGCGCCTGCGTCGGATCGGAATTGGACAAGGGGCTGAGCGACATGGCGTGCCGGTCGGGAATATCGCCGCGCCGCGCCATGGCGAAGGACTCGCGCACTTCCTCCGGCGTGCCGATCAGGCCCACCGCCTTGTTGAGATCGGCGTCGTCATGCCGCAGATCCTGATGCTTCTTCAGGCTGAGCGGCCCCGACATGGCGATATTGGCAAGGAAGGGCGCCGCGTTCGAGCGGTTCGCCGGGGCATGTTCGATCCGCTGGGTCAGCGCTCGCGGCACGCCACCGGGCGTCGTGAGGCGCATGGCCGTACGGGGATCGCAGGTTGCGATGACCATCTTCGCGCGGATGACCCGGCCGTCCTCCAGCCGCACCCCTTTTGCCGCGCCGTCATCGACGATGATCTCCGCCACCGGCGCATTGAGTTCGATCCTCGCGCCCGACGCCTCGATGCTGCGCGCGAGCGCGTCGGCGAAGGATTGCAGGCTGCCGATCGGCTTGCCGGTGCCATATTTGTGGGTGACGGCGAAGATCATGTAGGCGGCGGCATTGCCGTCGTCATCGACCGGGCCGGCCCCCGCCGCGATGCCCAGCAGCAGGGCGATCGTCGCCGGATGCTCGAACCGTTCGCAGGCGATCTGGTCCGCCGTCGCCTTCGACATGGCAATCAGCTCGTCCTTCAACCGGACATTGCGGACGGCGCTGCCGATCATCTTCGACAGGTTCTTGACGTCCGGCCGCCCCGGCTCCGCCATCATCAGCGGAAAGCCGATGTCCATCATGACGTTCAGTGTCTTCATGAACTCCAGATAGGCCTTGCCGTCATTGCGGTTGATGCGGGCAATATCCTCCGCCGTGCGGTGATAGTCGTAGAAGAGCGCGATCGAGCTGCCGTCGGGATGGAGATAGGCGTAGGTCGGATCGGGATCGACCGTGCGCAGGCCATATTTGGGCAGGTCGAAATCCTCGATAATGCCGGATTTACGGGCGAACAGCAGTTCGACGGCGCAGGGCGTCACCAGATGGTCGGGGGCTTCGGGGATCATATAGCCCGAACTGGTCATGCCGCCGACTTTGGCCAGACGCTCCACCACGACGACCTTCTTGCCGGCCTTTGCCAGATATCCGGCGGCGGCCATGCCGTTATGTCCTGCGCCGATGACGACGACGTCGACCTGATCCATCATTACCTCTTCCCTTTTTTGCCCGGTCAGCCGTTCGCCGCGGCGGTATAGGCCTTGCCCCATTCGGCCAGCGCGACGAGGCGGGTCTTGCGGTCGGCCTGGATCTGCGGGATTTTCTCCTCGTCCGGACCATCGGGAACGATCACCAACGGTTCCTTGCCCAGGCTGGCAAGGGCGAGCGCGCAGACATCGGCCGGATCATAGGCCATGGAATAATCCATTCCCAGCCCCTCGGTCGCGCGGCGCAGGGTCGGGGTATCCATGATGGGGGCCGCGATACCGACGATATCGACATTCTGTCCTTCCAGCTCGGCCCAGAGCGATTCGACGAAGTTGAGCTCGAACGCCTTGGTCGCGGAATACATGACCAGCCAGGGCTGCCCGCCAAGGCCCGCGCCGGACGACATAATAACGACGCCACCCTTGCCGCGCTTCAGGAAGCGATTGCCAAAGCCATGCACCGCTTCCAGCACATTGGCGGCATTCATGGTCAGCAGCCGCAGCGAGCGATCGACGGGTTCGCCGAAGAAACTGTTGCCTGCGCCGTCCGCACCAGCATTGGATATGTAGAGGCCGATGTCCAGATCGGCGGTCGCCTCTAGCAGTCGGCTTCCGGCGCCCTGTTCGGTGAGGTCGGCGGTGATGGCACGATATTCGATGCCATGCTCGGTTGCCAGCCGCTGACCCAGCGCATCGAGCGCTTCCTGCCGACGCGAGACCAGCACCAGATGGATGCCCATGGCGGCCAGCTGTTCCGCATAGCAGGCGCCGGTCCCTTCGGACGCGCCAGCGATGATGGCCCAAGGCCCATATTTCTCGGCGAAAGCCGCGCGGTCGAAGGGCGGAAGGTCGATTTTACGCATCGGTGCAAGTCCTCTCTTGGAGCCGGCCTTATCGGCGCTGTCGCGATTGCGCGGACCCTAGAAGAGGAGCGTCGGCTTACAGCCTATCGGGAGGCAGGTCGCGTCGAAACGAAAATGCAACGGTCCGCAAGACGGTGGGACGGGTAGGACCGCCCGCACGTGCTTGCCATATAATGACAATAATGTCATTATATCTGGAAACGGCGAGGAGCGATAATTCGGATGCGATCTGAAACGGTAGAAGAACCTCCGGCGCACAAGCGGCCCGTGGCCTTCGTGGCCGACCCCGTAGGCATCGCCGCGTCGCTGCGGCCCTTGCTGGAGAACCATGCCGCCGCGTGCGAACGCGAGCGGCGGATCGTTCCGGCGGTGATGGAGGCGTTGCGCGCATCCGGCCTGTTCCAAATCACGGCGCCCGAACGCGCCGGTGGGCCAGGCCACAGGCTGACCACCCATATCGAGACAGTTGCCGAACTGGCCAAGGGCTGCGTCGGCACTGCTTGGGCCTATGGTCTGCTGTCAGGAATTACCGGAACGGCGTTCGCGCTGCCGCCGGCCATGACGGAGCGGCTGTTCCAGACCGGCGAGGAACTGTTTTGCAGTGCCTCCGCGCCTTCGGGCAAAGCGGTTGCGGTGTCGGGCGGCTATCGCGTGTCGGGGCGCTGGGGTTATGGATCGGGGTGCCTGCACGCCGATTGGGCGCTGAACGGCGTCATGATCGAAACGGATGGGGGTGTTGAACCGGCTCTGGTATTTCTGGATCTGCGCGACCCTGCTTGTTCGATCGAGGACAATTGGCATGTCGCCGGCATGGCCGGTTCCGGCAGCAACATGATCGTCGCGCGGGATCTGCTCGTGCCGGAGGAACTGATCCTCTGGTCATCGCGTACGCCACCGGCCGAGGCGATCCTGGCGATGGAGGGGTTGGAACCGCGCGACCGATGGCCGATGGAGCCGCTATTCCCGCTGGGCGTGCTCGCGCCGATGCTGGGCGCGGCGACGGCATTGCTCGAAGGCGTGGTTCAGGCGATGCCCAGGCGACAGATAGTGGGCTGGACCTATGCCGGGCAGAGCGGTTCGGAGGCTCTGGTCGGCATGACCGGCCGCGCGGCGATGGAGATCGATTCGGCTTGGTTGCATGTGCGCCGTGCCGCCGGGATGTTGGACGAAACCGCGCAGCACCGCGTACTCACCGGCTTCGACAAGGCGCGGATCCAGGCCGATTGCGGCTATGCGATGGAATTGTTGCGCGCGGCGGGCAACCGGTTGATGGATATCGCCGGGCCGGGCGCCTTCGCCCTTTCCAGCCCCTTGCAGCGGATCTGGCGCGACCTGAGCGTCGGCACCCGTCACAATGCGTTGAACGGACAGCTTTCCATCGAGCTATATGGCCGGGCAATTACCGGCCTGCGATCCAATATCGCCCTGCTGCCCGACATCACGCCGGCCCCGATCTGGGCGGAACCGAAATGACAGGAGAAGGACATATCATGACACAACCGACCGCACAGGAAATCGCGACATTCCTGAAGACCCAGGCCGAGATGTTCAGCGAGGGCCGTATCGACGATTTCATGGCGGCCTTCCGCGCAATCGCGCCGGGCGGATTCAAGGTGCAGGACCCGGCCACCGGTCCGGTGCAGGAAGGATGGGACAAGCTGGAGGCCCTGTGCGCGCAATATGTCGGATGGAAACTGTTCGTCGAGGATGTGAAGGTGAGCGGCAACGAAGCCGTCATCTATGTCCGCAACGAAGGTGAATATGACGGGCATCCTGTCTGCGTGCACAGCATCGAACATTATATATTCGGCGAGGATGGCAGCCTGCTTGCGCGCTATTTCCACCCGATGCAATAGGGAAGCGATGTCCGACGCCGCGCCTGCTCCCGCTGATGTCGATCCGCGCACGGCGGCGGCTGCGATCAGGCGCACCCGGATGCGCGAGCGGCTGCTGGACGCCGTGCTCGACCTGTATCAGCCGGGGCAGGGCAGCGGTAGTCTGGTGATCGATGACGTGATTTGCGCGGCGGGCGTATCGCGCGGCAGCTTCTACAAATATTTCGAGTCCCTCGACGCTGCGGTGAATGAACTGGGCGAGCGGATGACCGCGGACCTGATTGCCGATTTCCGCAGGCTGTTCGACGATGTGACGGACCCGCTGGTCCGGGCGGTCGGCGGCGCGGTGATGGCGATGGCGCGGGCTTGGCATGATCCGCGCTGGGGCGGCTTTACCTGCCGCGTCGACTATGTCGATTATTTCGCGCGGGCGAGCATGTTCGACCTGCTGGTGCGCGATGCGCTGAAGGCCGCGCGGGATGGCGGGCAGATGCAGTTCCGGTCGATCGACGTGGCAGTGGATCTGATCGTCGGCATGACGATCGAGGCGCGGCGGCGCCTGATGCTCCGGTCGGTCGAGCCACGCGCCTATATCGACGAGATGATCGAGCGCACGTTCGCCGGTCTGGGAGCAGACCCCGCCGCCATTGCAGCGGCCAGCACGCAGGGATGGGATATGATGATGCGGGCCGCGCGCGGCTTTGGCTGGTGGCGGAGCGGGGAGGGGTTCGGCTGACCGGCCTACCCGGACTGCAATCGGAGAGCGTCAACTCAGAAAAAGCCGAGGCGCTAGAGCTGGGTCCAGCAGGGCGTCCCGGCCTTGTTCAGCGGACCACAGCTCGCGATGCGGGTCGCGCCGTTGGACGCGATCAGAACCAGCCAGTCGCCGCTATCCTCGCAGCGTAGCGCCCAGGCCGCGTTAGTGCCGATATCTCCCCTGAACAGGGATTTGGACGTGCGCGAGCATGTCTGCCCTGCATCATGCATGAGCTTGGCAAAGGCAGCGCTGCGGCCGCTCGCATTCTGGGTTTCGATGGCGTTACTGTAGCTGTTACGGCTGCTGCCCTGCCGCGTGACTTCGGCATAGCCGATTCGGGCGAGCAACAGGGCCGCGATGATCGATGTGGGTATCAACGTCCACAGCATCGCCCGGCGAACATTGCCGCCAGCATGGCCGCAAGCGCGGCACCACCCGCCATAACCGTTCTGCGGCGTTTTGCATTTCGGGCATTTCATGCAGCGACCCTATAGCGGTTCGCTGTCCCGACACCCTATCCTTGGAGAGGAACGGACCGTTTCACCGTGCTGCATTCTATAGAATATGGAATCGCAGGATACATCCATGGTCTATTGGACATCCGCTCTTGAACGGCTTGACTCGCCCGAGATTTTGCAATCCCCGGCGACGCGGCGCCAGGCCGTGGCGGCGGTGTTGCGATCGAGGATCGTGGCGGGTGTCATTCCGCCCGGCGCGCTGCTGCGGGAAACGGCGCTGGCGCAGGACCTGAATGTCAGCGCGACGCCGGTCAGGGAAGCGCTGGGCACACTGGCGTCCGAAGGGCTGGTCGAAGTCGAAACCCACCGGTTGAAGCGGGCAACGCCGATCGACCCTGACGTGACCCGTGACCTGATCCGCGTGCAGGCCGAACTGTGGCGGCTGGGTTATGCCTGGGGCATGCCCCGCATCGGCGCTGCGGAGATCCGGACGCTGAAACGAGCGATCGCGCGCTATAGCGCGGCATTGGCGAGCGGCGAATATATGGCCGCGATCGTGGCCGGGCTCGATTTCCACACGATCTTCATCAAGGCCTCGGAGAGCCGTGAATTGTTGCGGTCGACGCTGGACCGGCGCGGGCTGATCGCCCGCTTCATTTTTCTGCATGGCATCACGACCCTCCGCGAAAGCGGCCTCCGCGAGCATGAGGCGATACTGCAGGCCTTTCTGGCGGGCGATCAGGATGGCGTGCTGGCCTGCCTCGACCGGATGGCGGCGCGCCTGATCGCCCTGTGCGATGCCGAGGCCATGGCGGGCGGCGATCTGGACCAACTCCAAAAGGATTGACAATGGATTTCGAACTGCCCGAAGAATATCGCTCTTTCCGCGACATTGTGCGCCGCTGGGTGAACAGCGAAGTGCCCAAGGACTGGGCGCGCGCGCTGGAAAAGGACGAGCATCATTATCCCTTTGCGCTGTGGGACAAGTTCACCGAAGCGGGTTTCCACGGCGTCGGCATAGCGGAGGATTATGACGGGCAGGGCGGCGACGTCGTCATGCAGATGCTGCTGGCGCGGGAACTGGCCCGGTCGCTGGGCGGACTGGCATGGATATGGGGCATCACCAGCTTTGCAGGGTCCAAATCCATCGGGCTTTACGGGTCGGCCGAACAAAAAGCGAAATATCTCCCGCTGATCGCGACGGGCCAGCTGAAGGCTGCGATCGCCTTCACCGAGCCGGGCGGCGGCACGGACCTCCTCGGCGCGATGGCCACCACGGCTGACCGGGTCGATGGCGGGTGGAGGCTCAATGGCGAGAAGATCTGGTCCTCCTCTGCCCATGTCGCCGATTATCTGCTGGTGATCGCGCGAAGCGACAGGGGCGTCGAGAAGAAGCATCAGGGCCTGACCCTCTTCTGGGTGCCGACGAAGACGCCGGGCGTGACGATCACGCCACTGGCCAAGCTGGGTATGCGGTCGATGGGCAGCTGCTCCGTTCATTTCGAGAATGCGCTCGTCGCGGACGAGCATGTTCTGGGTGAACCCGACAAGGCCTGGTACATGCTGCTGCCCACGCTCAACAACGAGCGCATCATGGTAGGCGCCTTCTGCCTGGGCGTCATCGATGGCGTGCTGGAAGACGCGCTCGACTATATGAAACAGCGCAAGGCCTTTGGCGGGATCATCGGCCGCTTCCAGAGCCTGCAACATTATGTCGCCGACATCGCGACCATGCAGAAGACGACCGAACTGATGCTGCATTATTGCGCGCACAAGCAGAGCCGGGGCGAGAATGTCGGCGTCGAGGCCAATATGCTCAAGCTCATGGCTTCCGAAAACGCCAATGCCGCGGCGGACATGGGCATCCAGATATTGGGTGGCATGGGCTATTCGGCGGAAACCGACATGCAGCGTTACTGGCGCGACAGCCGCCTGTGGCGCATCGGTCCCATCACCAACGAAATGGTGCGCAATGGCATCGCGGAAAGCCTGGGGCTGCCGCGATCCTTCTGAAGGACAGGTGTCTGGCGCGTGGGCGGTGGCTCAATGTCCGCCCGAAATTTCCGGCAAAGACGACAAGGAGAGCAAGTGCGATGATGTTTCCCGAGCAACCGATCCCCGATCATGTGCCGCTCGAACTGGTGAGCCAGGATTTCCCCTTCATCTTCGGCATGACGACGACAGAGGATCCGTTCGATGATCTGGCGATGCAGGTGCATGAGGGGCCTGACATCATCTACGCCACCCACGCCTATCCGGGGGGCACGCCCGCCTGGGTGCCGCGCCGCATGGCGCATCTGCGCGAGATATATCTCGACACCGATCATTTCTCCTCGACCGACTTTTCGCCTTTCTCCAAGCTGGTGGGGGGGAACTGGATCAACTCGCCAGCGGAACTCGACCCGCCTGCCCACGGGCCTTTTCGCCAGATGGTCAACCCGGCCTTCACACCCAAGGCGATGGCGGCGCTGGAAGACAAGATCCGGCTCTATGCGGTGGAATATATCGATGCCTTCGCCCCGCGCGGCCAGTGCGAATTCATGGGCGATTTTGCCTTTGAATTCCCCATCAAGGTGTTCATGGAACTGATGGGCCTGCCGCACGATCGGATGAGCGAGTTCATGGAATGGGAAATGAACCTGCTCCACAATCATGACCTGTCCAAGATCGCGGAGGCGACGCGTAGCGTGCTTGCCTATCTGGGCGGAGAGATCGAGGACAGGCGGGCCAATCCACGCGAAGACCTCATCAGTTTCGGCGTAAAGGGACAGATCAATGGCCGGGCGCTGACCGACGACGAACTGCTGGGCTTCATGTTCAATCTGTTCATTGGCGGTCTGGACACGGTTTCGACCAATATGGGCCTGCATTTCCGGCATCTGGGCAGCCATCCGCAGGATCAGACCTTTCTGCGCGCCAATCCGTCGGAAATCCCGCACGCCATAGATGAGCTGATGCGGGCTTATGGCGCGGTGACCACCTTCAGAACCTGCAAGAAGGAAACCGAAGTGGCCGGCATCCGCTTCATGCCCGGCGACAAGGTGGCGATGTCGACCACGCTCGCCGGCCGTGATCCGGCCGAGTTCGACGCGCCTGCCGAGGTTCGGCTCGACCGGCGGCCACGGCATGTCGGTTTCGGCTTCGGCATCCATACCTGCGTCGGCATGCATCTGGCGCGGCGCGAGCTGCGGATCGCAATGGAGGAGTTTCTCGCCCGCATTCCCGACTTCCGCATCGCGCCCGGCCATCAGGTGGAATGCCATCTCGGGATGATCCAGCCGGTCGCTCTGCCGCTGGTGTGGACGCCCGCAAGCTGAATGGCGGGAGGCGTTCGCCTTGTGGCGGACGCCTCGCCCGACATCAGAGGTCGAGACAGGCCTCTTCGAAATCGAGCCGGGGGTTGCGGGGAAAGAGCCCGGTCGGGTCGCCATAGCCGATATTGCACAGGAAATTGCTCTTCCACCGGCCGTCCGGGAAAAATTCCGCATCGGTGCCAGCCTGATCGAAGCCGGACATCGGGCCGCAATCCAGGCCTAGCGCCCGCGCCGCCATGATGAGATAGGCGCCTTGCAGTGTCGAAGAACGCGCCACTGTGTCCGCGATCAGCGCGTCCTTGCCCTCGAACGTGCTGCGCATGTCGTGGGAGGGGAAAAGTTTGTCGTAAAATTCGTAGAACCGGGTATCGCCTGCAATGATCACGGTGCAGGGCGCCTGCATCACCTTGTCCACATTGCCCGCGCTCAGATGGGGTTTGAGGCGCGCCTTCGCGGCCTCCGAGCGGACGAAGACGAAGCGGCCCGGATTGCTGTTTGCCGTCGTAGGCCCCCATTTGGCGAGATCGTACAGGCGTCGGACGGTCTCGTCCGAAAGCGGCCGGGCGCTCCATTGATTATGGGTGCGAGCGTCGCGGAACAGCAGGTCCAGCATGGCGTCTCTGGCAATATCGGGCGTGTCCGGCATGATCGCTCTCTTATCCTGTGGTGGCTTCGCCGATGCCCCGGTCATCCCAGCCTGCAGCTTCGCGTGCAAGAATAGCATCGGCTTCGTCACCCAGCTTCGCCATGTCGGCATGCTCCCAGATGCGATGCGCCCCTGTGGCATAAGCGCGCCCATTGTCCCGATAGAGCAACGCATCGACGATGTTCGCGCGCAGCTTGTCGATGCGGCGGACAACACGGCCGGGCGTGCCCATGACAAGCGAATGGGGTGGAATCACGCTGTCTGGCTGCAGGAAACTGTGTCCGGCGACGATCGAGCCGCGCCCTATGACGCAGCGTTCCATGATGGTCGCGCCGATGCCGATCAGGCAGGCAGGTTCGATGATGCAGCCATGGACCACCGCGCGATGGCCGATGGTGCAATAGTCGCCGATGATCGTGGGATCATCCCAGCCGATATGGACCATCGCATGGTCCTGCACGCTGGCGCAGCGCCCGATCGAAACATAGACCCGTTCGGAACGGACGACGGCATAGGGCCAGAGGCTGCAATCGTCGCCCAGCCGCACATCACCGAACAGGCGGGCGGTGGGATCGATATAGGCGGGAGTCCTCATGGGATCAGCGGGTGATGACGATCTTGCCATAGGGACTGCCGGCCTGCGCCGCCCAGGCGTCGGCGGCATCGGCAAAGGCATAGCGGCGCGTGTCGACGGTCAGGCCCTGTGTCATCGCCATGGCGATCAGCCGGTCATAGGCGGCGCGGCGCTCGCTGGCCGGCCGTTGTCCGGTGCCGACGCCGATATGGCTGCGGAAGACGAGATCGCGCAGGGACAGCGTGACCGTTGGTCCGGCCTGCACACCGATGCTCGTCATGCGCGCGCCGGGCCGCGTGGCGCGCATTGCCGCTTGCGCGGGTGGACCATAGATGATGTCGAGCACGACGTCATAGCCGCCTTCCGAGACCGCTTTCAGCGCCGCCTCGTCATCGCCCTCGCCCAACAGGGCGATCGCATCGGCATGACCGGCGGCCTGCATGGCCTCCAGCCGTTCGCGGCCGCGCGCCGCCGCCACGACGCGGCCCGCGCCCAGCAGCCGGGCGACCTGCGCGCCGATCTGCCCGACAGGGCCGGTCGCGCCGAGAATGAGGACGGACTCGCCCTTCGCGATCCGCGCCTCTTCCAGAGGGATCAGCGCGCCGGTGCCGGAGATGGCGAGGGCGATCAGCTGGTCGTCGGAAAGGCCGTCGGGAGCAGGCCAGATTTCCTCCTCGGCCACAAGCGTGCGTTCCGCGATCGCGCCGAAGGGCGGCCTGCTATGGCCGAAGTAGACGCGGCTTCCATCATCCAGATGCCCGACACCCTCGCCGCCGGGCACATAGGGCGCATCGACGGGACCGAAAAAGCCCTTCGCGCGCATGAGGTCCGTGGGTCCGATTCCGGCGGCCGCGACGTCGATGACGCGATGGCCGGGCTGCGCGGTCGGTTCGGGATGATCGGCCAGCGCGAAGCCGCCATCGCTGTCGATCAGGGCGGCCCGCATGGCATTCCCCTATGGTAGTGATGGATGCGGCCTAGCGGCGGAAAAGAGAGGGTCGCCCACTGGGAAAGGGGCGACCCTTTTTTCGACCTCAATAGGCGCCCGGCGGAGAGATCGGATCGGCGCCGGTCAGGTTCCGGCCATAGATTTCATAGCCGATGGTCGGGATATTCTGGATGTGCCGCAGCGCCATCGAAATGTCCCGCCAGTAGCGGTTGATCGGCTTGTCCAGTGCGAAGCCCGAAGAACCGGCCTGGAACATCAGCGACTCGCTGGCGCCATGAACCAGTTCGATCATCTGCGCGCCGCCTGCGCGCTGCTTCGCCTTTTCCGCCAGGGTGAATTCTTCGCCCAGACCGACGCGATCCAGCTTGGCAGTCAGGTCGAACAGGATCAGCTTTGCGGTGTCGATCATCGCCGCCGCCTCGCCCAGATCGCGCATATAGGCGCCTGACTTGGTGCGCGGGCCGATAATCGTCGTCAGCACCGGCTTTTTGGGAGCCTCGGCGGTGACGATCTCCAACATGGCCTCGACCGCGCCGATCAACTGAGCAATGCCCGTGGTGCGGACGACCGGGACGGCGGGCAGCAGATCGGAGGGCGCGCCGAAATGGCGCTTGGTCCGGTCGATCTGGCCGGCGCGTTCATCCATCAGCACCATCTGGGCTTCGGGAATGAATACATCCTTGGCGACCGCCGTGTCGGAGCCGGTGCCCTGCATGCCGGAAACGAACCATGTGTCCTGGATGGTCATGCTGTCCATCGGCAGATAGCACATGCTGATGCCCGGAACGACCGGGCCGTCATACCCCTCCAGCACGACGCCCTGTTGCGCCCAGTTCGACTGCCGCGACCCGGACATATAAGGCCATGAGCCGTTGATGATCCAGCCGCCGTCAACCTTGCGGGCCTTGCCGGGCGGGTTGTAGGCGCCACAGACCGGCTGGGGACCGTCGCCGAACACAGCGTCCTGCACGCCGTCGGGCGCAAGGCTGGTGATCCAGCTTGTGCCGTTGATGATCTGGATCACCCAGCTGATCGCCGGATCGCCCTTGGCGATTTCCATCTGCACCCGGCAGAAATCTGTCGGGGAAAGGCCCATGCCGCCCAGCCGTTGCGGCAGCAGCATGCGCAGGAAGCCTTCTTCCTTCAGCATTTTGTCGACAGTGGGCGTGGGGCTGCGCCGCTTTTCGCCCTCGGGCGCTTCGCCCTGCAGGAAAGCGCGCAAGCTGCGCGCCTTTTCCACCATCGCGTCAGCGACAGCCTTTTCGGCAAAACCGCACTGGATCTCATTATCCACCTTGGGGGCAGTAGCCATCAGTTCATCCTTTCTCATGTTCGCTATGGTGTCCGGCGATCTGCAATGCCCAGTCGCACAATCGATCGGGGGCGCTGTTCCAGATGGCCAGCCAATCCGGGGTGGCGGGAATGATGAGCGTGCTCAGTTGCAGGCGGACCATGGTGTCGCAGAAGGCGTCCCGGTTGATCCGCTGGCCGATCAGGCTGTCGAAATGGTCGAAGACGGGCGCTAGCGCACGCTGGACGGCGGCCTTGTGGCGGCCGAAATGACTGCGCAGGAAATTGAGATGGAAGGCAGGTTCGACCTCGAAAATGCCTTCGGGCGAACGCTCGATCGTAAAGCGGCCGTAAAAGCGCATCACCGCGCGAAAGCGCTCGATCGGTTCGGCGATGCCTTCGCCCGATTCCACAATGCCTTTTTCAAAGCTGCTGCAAACATATTCGCTAAAGGCCGCCAGCACTTCTTCCTTGGACGCGAAATAACGGTAGAGCGTGCCGCGCGAAACGCCGCTGCTTTCGCTGATGTCGCTCATCGACAGGCGCCGCGCGCCGATGGAGTTGATCGCGCGCAACGTGCCGTCCATGATCTTCTGGACGCTGCCGGACTGATCCGTCGCGACGATTTCACTCCAGTCGGTGTGCGGCATCAATTTCATGTCTGGGCTTCCATCTCGGCGAGGTTGTGCGGAACGCTGACATAGCCCGGTAGATGCTGACCGCCATCCACATTGATCAGCTCGCCATTGACGAAGCGCGACATCTCGGACGCCAGGAACAGGACGACCGGGCCGATGTCCTTTTCGGGATCGCCCGCGCGTTTGAGCGGGTTGCTGGCTGTCGCCATCTCAAGAAAGCCGGGGACGTTTTCCGCGAGGTCTGCAAACACCTGCCCCATGCCGGTCGGCGCGATGGCGTTGGTGCGGATGTTGAAGCGTCCCCATTCGACCGCGGCGGTCCGGGTAAGCCCCAGGATCGCACCCTTGTTCATATTATAGTCGGCGTGGAGCCAGGCGCCGGTCTGAGCGTCGATCGAATAGAAGTTGATGATTGAACCGCCGCCGCGCGCTTTCATATGCGGGAAGGCGGCGCGCATGGCCCACCAGCTGCCCCAGGTACCGATCTCCAGCGTCCGCTGGAGCATCTCGTCCGTCTTCTGTTCGAGGAGGACGTTGGGCGAAAGCTGCGACGCGTTGTTGACCAATATGTCCAGCCCGCCAAATTCGCTGACGGCGCGCTCGATCATCGCCTCTACTTCGGTCTTGACGCCCATGTCGGCGGACATGCCGACGGAGCGGACGCCGAAGCTTTGCGTGATGTCCGCGGCGACCGTTTCAGCGGCGGCGCCATCCCGGCCGGTGATCAGGAGATGCGCGCCCGCCTGTGCAAGGCAGCGGGAAATCCCGTAACCCAGCCCCTTCGCGCCGCCCGTGACGATTGCGACCTTGTCCTTCACCAATCCCGTCACGCTGCCACTCCTGTCATCTGCTCGCTCAGGGCACGGTCCATGTCCATGCGGTCCTGGCAATAGTCTTTCGTGAAAACATAGCCGCGGATCGTTCCGTCCGCGTCTTTATAATGATATTTCAGCCCGCGCTCGTCATTGGCGACTTCCTGCCATTGCCCGTCCACGCCGACAGGAGCGGGCAGCAGGACGACAGGATAGGCGGTGGTCTTGACCTGGACCGACAGCGGCGGGAAGCGGATGTCCGTCGGCGTGCCCAACGCACTGGGCGCGATGGCGCGGGCCGCCGCCATGATCGGGGTGACATAGGCCGCCAGTCCCTGCGGATATTCGGCGCAATCGCCGATGGCATAGATGGCGGGATCGCTGGTGCGGCCGGTCTGATCGACCTTGATGCCGCGCGCGACCTCCAGCCCGGCCTCCTGCGCAAGCGCGATATGCGGGCGCAACCCGACGGCGGACAGAACAGCCGCAGCCTCAATCACCAGGCCGTCGTCCAGTTCGGCTCTGATCCCCTTTCCGCCCTTGTGGATGGCCAGAACCTTGCGGCCCAGATGCCATTCAACGCCCTTTTCGGACAGGGCGTCGCGGATCATCTGGCCCACCCCCGGCGGCACGAGTTGGGCGAGAGGATGGCCGAGCATGTCGACGACCACCGGCTGATAGCCGCTCGCGGAAAGGTCGTTGGCAAATTCGGTGCCGACGAGGCCACCGCCCATCACCAGCAAGCGCGCGCCGTCCGGCAATCTTTCGCGAAATTCGCGATAATTGTCGAGATTGTTGACCGCAAGCGCGCGGTGCGCGGCGTCCCCATCGATCGGCGGGCGAACCGGATCGGCGCCCAGCGCCAGCACCAGCCGATCGTAGAAGATCGGGCCGCCGGTCGTCAGGACGGCCTTGTCCTGCCGGTCGATCGCTTCGACGATACGGCCGGCCCGAAGGTCGAGCTTCAACTGCGCGACCATCTTTTCCGCCAGCGTGGTGATAAGCGTATCGGCAACCTTGCCCTTGGCGAGTGCGGTCGACAAAGCGGGCTTGGAGTAGAAATGCCCGTCATCCTGCGTGACCAGCGTCAGCCGGGCGTCCGGCGCGAGCTTACGAAGCTCA
This sequence comes from Sphingobium sp. CCH11-B1, assembly GCF_001556865.1. Taxonomy (GTDB): domain Bacteria; phylum Pseudomonadota; class Alphaproteobacteria; order Sphingomonadales; family Sphingomonadaceae; genus Sphingobium. Next base: position 29,509 of record NZ_LSJY01000133.1, read on the forward strand.
CGCAGAACGCCATAGCCGGCAAGGCCGCTGTGCGGGGTTCCCGTCACCTAAGCCGCTCCGGTCAGAGGAAGATGGCGAAGTTGGACATGCCCAGCGTCGACTGGTCGACGATGATTTCACGGCTGGCCAGCTTGTAAGCACCGTCGACCAGCCGCCAGATGTCGCGGCGTTCGGCGCTGATCGTCTCGTTATCCGGATTGTCCAGGCGGCTGCGCTCGACATAGAGGTAGCTCACCACCTCGTACTCGCCAGCCGTTTCGCTCTCGGCGACGCGGACATTGGTGACGAAGCGGCGCGTGCGCGATGGTGGATCTTCGGCCCAGGCGCTCTTCGCCAGGCGACCGGTCCGCATCAGGATGGAGCCGTAATTCTCGTCGAAATGCTTCATCGTGCGCACCACGTCGCGGTCCTTGTTCGGGCCGTTGCGGGTGAGCCGAAGAGGAGCGGTGTAGCTCAGATCCTGTTCCAGATAGGCCACCCAGTCGTCGAACCGGCGTTCGTCGAGCGCGGCGGCTTCGTCATAGAGGGTTTCGAGCAGGCGGTTATAGACTTCCGACCCGAGCGGCACCCGCTTGATGGAAACAAGACCGCGCAGCACGCTGGTCTTGTCGATGGCGGCGGTCGCGTAGTTCACCATGATATCTGTCCTCTCTCGTCGCGACGGCTCAGGCTTCGGCCATCAGATTATAATAGGCCATCCACCAGGCCCATTGCGTGTCGTCCTTGGTGAAGCCAGGATAGAGATCGCCGCCGCCGACCCAGCCTTCGGGACGCTCATAGCCGTGCAGCGCCTGATATTTGAGCGTGACGGTCTTGCTCATATGACCACGCGAGTTGCGCATGATCTGCGGCCAGGTATCGGCGTCATCCTGCTCGATCGTGCCCGATGTGCCGGTCGACCAGATGGCGTTCTGGAGCATGTCGCGCTTCACATCTTCCGGCGCATCCTTTTCCGCGAAGATGAAGTTCACGAACTCCACCTTGTCCGGCCCCTTGGGCACATAGGTGTGCAGCGACAGAGCGCCCGAGGCGCCGCCATCCGTGCGGGGGGCGAAGATGAAAGCGATCAGGATGTTGGGGAACATGCCGCCGACCTGGGGCGGGATGTTGGCCAACTGCTTGACCTGGTCCTCCGACAGATTCTTGAAAAGCTGTGGGATTAACTCCTTGGTGATGCCCGGCGGCGGCAGCAGGTGGAGCCGCTCTTCGGTCGACTTGCCTTCGAAGCTGACGTCGGCGAACATCTTGAAGGTCTGGGCCGCCTCCAGGCAACGCAGCGTATGGCCCTGCGGCACCGAAAGGTCGACGCCATACATGCCCGGCGCGGTGTCATAGATCGACTCGGCCGTGCCTCCCATGATGCCGCCTTCCATCAGCGAACGATGCAGGGTCAGGGTATGGAAGCCGTCCGATCCGGACTGTTCGCCGGGAATCTTCCAGTTGCACGGCAGCACGAAACGCTGTGGCGGGCCAAGCATCTCAAGGCCATTGTCCGTACGGCAGAAAAGCTGATCGAGATAGAATTTGGCGTCGCCCAGATAATCCTCGAACGACAGATCCTTGTTCCAGGTGGCGAAGATCAGGCCACCATAGAGATGGACCCGGGCCTTTTTGAGCCCCAGTTCATCCTTGGAGCGCTTGTTGCCGTGCATCTGCTCCTTTTCGATCGGGGCGCCGATGAAGCTGCCGTCCGCGCGGAAGGCCCAGCCATGGTAAATGCAGCGATGAGCGTGGGCATTGCCCGCTTCGGCCGTGCACACCTTCATGCCGCGATGGGGGCAGACGTTCAGCATGACGTGGATTTCGCCGCTGCGGTCGCGCGAGACGATCACATTGTCTTCGGCCATGTCGCGCATGACATAGTCGCCGGCCTTGGGAATTTCCGATTCATGGCCAAGGAGCAGCCAAGTGCGGGCGAACACGCGCTCCATCTCCAGCTCATACAGCTCCTTGTCATTCATCACGCGCAGCGACACCTCGTTCATGTCGCGGTTGATGAGATCGTCAAGCGTCGTTCCGTCGCTCAGCGTCAGCCCGGCATTGTGCAGCATCTTGCTCTCCTGAAGAATTTCCTTGATTGAGTCGTGTTATACATATTGAACTAAATCTGTTCAAGATGTAATGTGCGATCAAGAAGAAGGAGAGGCAGGATGAGCCAGAAACTGAAAGTGGTGATCGATAAGGCGGCATGCTGCGGCTATGGCGTGTGCGCCGAAATTTGCCCCGAAGTGTACAAGCTTGACGCCAATGGCATCGTATATGTTGACGACGAAATCGTTCCCGAAGGACTGGAGGAGCAGGCCCGGGAAGGCGCCGAGGCCTGTCCGCAGTCCGCCCTTGCTGTCGAAGCCGCCTGAGTCGACCCGAGCATGCGCGGGTACTGGGCGCGGATGTCCTGTCACAGGATAGGTTTTCGGCGCCCATCCGCTGATGCACGGTCTTTTGACAAGCAGAGGAGAGGATCGCTTTGATGGGGCAGGCCGAAATTTTATACACACCGTTCACGATGGGCTCGCTGCACCTGCGCAACCGGTTCGTGATGGCGCCGATGACGCGCAATTTCTCGCCGGGCGGCATCCCCTCGGACGGCGTGGCGGGCTATTATCGACGACGGGCCGAAGCCGATGTAGGCCTGATCATTACCGAAGGGGTGGGCGTGGACCATCCCGCCGCCGTGGGACGTGAAACCATGGGGGGTGGTGCTTCGCCCGTCCTGCATGGCGACGAAGCGCTCGCGCGCTGGCGCACCATCGTGGACGGCGTGCATGCGGCGGGCGGCCTCATCATCCCTCAGTTGTGGCATCAGGGCGTCATACGCGTGCCGGGCACGGGCTATCATCCCGATGCGCCCTCGGCGCGCCCCTCGGGCATTTGGGGGCCGACCGACAGGGCGATGGTCTCTCCCGACTATCTGGAACAGGTGCGCACGCCCACCACCCCGCTGACCGAAAGCGAGATCGGCGACCTGATCGCCGCCTTCGCCCGCAGCGCAGCCAATGCGAAGGCGGTGGGCTTCGATGGCGTGGCCCTGCATGGCGCGCATGGCTATCTGATCGACAGTTTCCTGTGGCGCCATACCAATGTGCGGGACGACCGCTGGGGCGGCGGGATCGCTGAGCGGGCGCGCTTCGCGGTCGAACTGATACGGGCGATCCGGGCCGTGACCGCGCCCGACTTTCCGGTCATCTTCCGCTTCTCCCAGTGGAAGCTGCAGGATTATGACGCGCGCAATGCGGAGACGCCGGCGGAACTGGAAGCGATGCTTGCTCCGCTCGTTGAGGCGGGGGTGGATATATTCGACGCCAGCACCCGCATTTTCACGGCGCCGGCCTTCGAGGGTTCCGACATGGGGCTGGCGGGTTGGATCAGGAAGCTGACTGGCAAGCCGACCATAGCGGTCGGCGGCGTGGGCCTCAGCAAGGATCTGCAATCCTCCTTCGCGCAGCCGACCGTCATGACCAACAATCTGGCGCTGGTGGCCGACAGGATGGCGCGGGGTGAATTCGACCTGATCGCGGTCGGCCGCGCCCTCCTGATGGACGCGCAATGGGTGGCGAAGATGCGCGATGGCGGCGCGGTCAATCCGTTCCGGCTGGACGCCTACGCCACGCTTGACTGACGGAAGGACGCTCCGGCATGGGCCGGGGCGTCAATGGCTGTCCGCTGCGGCATAGACCTGGATGCGCGCGATATTGGTGCGTTCGGACTGCTGCGCGATGACGGCGACGGCTTCGGCAATGTCGCGGGGTTGCATCGGCGGGATGAAGCTGTCCCAGGACGGCTGCCCCCTGGCCTTCATATCCTCGAAAATCTCGGTGCTGGTCGTGCCCGGCGCGACGATCCCTACCTTGACGCCCGATCCGGCAAGCTCGACGCGAAGACAGTCGGTAAAGGCCTCCAGCGCGCGCTTGAGGCCGCCATAAACGCCCACGCCGGGTGCGGTGATGTTCGCCCCGATGCTGGATATATTGATGATCTGGCCTTTGCCGGCCGCCTTCATTGTCCGCGCGAAAAGGGTGCTGGCGCGCACCACTGCCTCATAGTTGATCGCGATCATGGGGCGGAGTTGGTCGAGGTCGAATGCGTCGATCGGCGCGGCATGCAGCATACCGGCATTGTTGACCAATATGTCGGCCCGGCTGAATCGACCCAAGACGAAATCGTGCAACCTTTGCGGCGCGTCCGGATCCGCCATATCGGCTGCGTAGGCCGTGCTGCCACGGCCCAGTTCATCGGCCAGTGCGGTGAGGCGATCGGCGCGGCGTGCGACCAGCACCAGGGTTGCGCCCGCTTCAGCAAGCGCACGGGCGCTGGCCGCGCCGATGCCCGACGATGCGCCGGTGACGATGGCGATTTGCCCTTCCAGATTCTCCATGACGTGGTGTCCTCTTCCCAGATCAGACGAGACGGACGAGCCGCTTGCCGTCATTTTCGCCGCGATAAAGACCGGCCAGCGCGTCCGGGCAGGCCTCGATCCCCTCCAATATGTCCTCGCGCCATGTGAGGCGGCCCTGCGAGATCCATGTCCGCAATTGGGCCGTCGCTTCGGCATAGCGATCGAGATGGTCGAAGATGACGAAGCCCTCCATGCGGGCGCGCTTGACCAGCAGATGCCGTTCGACGCGCGGCCCCATCGGCCATGGATCCCAGCGGTCGATCGATGCCGTTCCGCACACTATGACGCGCGCGCGTTGGGCCAGATGCGGCAGAACCGAATCGCTGATCGCCCCTGCGACATTGTCGAAATAGATGTCGATGCCCTCCGGCGCGTGCTCGGCGATCGCTGCCTCCACATTCCCGGCATGATAATCGACGGCGTGGTCATAGCCATATTCCTCCACGCAGCGCCGCACCTTGGTCGGCCCGCCCGCGATTCCGATCGTGCGGCAACCCAGGATGCGGGCGATCTGGCCGACGGCCGAACCGACGGCGCCGGCCGCCGTCGATACCGCGATGGTCTCGCCCGCGCGGGGCTGGCCGACGAGTGTGAGCGCGAGATAGGCCGTCATGCCGTTGATGCCCAGAATGCCGAGCGACGCCCGCATCTCGGCCGCGGTGGTGCGCTGCACGACCTGATCGGCTGCGACGCAGGCATAGTCCTGCCAGCCGAACCAGCCGGATACATGCTCACCGACAGTATAGTCGGGATGTGCGGAGGCCACGACCTCGCCCGAGGCAAGGCTGCGCATGACCGAACCGATGGCGACGGGCGCGGCGTAATTGCCTGCATCGGCGATCCAGCCGCGCATGGCGGGTTCGATCGAGAGATAATGATTCCGCACCAGGATCTGGCCCGGCGCGGGCTGTTGGATCGGCGCATGCCCGATCGCGAAATTTTCCGCCTGCGCGATTCCCGCCGGACGCGACGTCAACAGGACCTGACGGTTGAATTCAGTCATCCAGCCCCGCCTTGACCATGGTGAATTTCCGACGGGAAATCTTCCAGCCGTCCGATGTGCGGACCAGGCAATCGTCATAATAGCCGGACGCGCGATGGGTGACGCCGCCTTGGGCCGCCTCCGGCAGGATTGCGTCGACATAGCTGCGCGCGTGCACTTGGTCGTCGCGCTTCTCTATCACGATATTGGTGATGCGGTGCAGCGTCGGCCCCATGTGGCGGTGCGCATCGGCCATATATTCGGCGATTTCGCGCGGCCCGCGCCAATGTCCGAAGCTGCCGTAATCGGTCTCGCAATCCTGGGCGAAGCAGGTCCGGAAAAGCGGCCAGTCCCGCGTGTCTATGCCGGTGGCGTAACGCAGCAGCACATGTTTGATCGCGCGTTCATCGTCGGCGCCGACGGGCAAGCGTCTCACCAGACCGCCATGTGCAGACATGTTTTCCTCCCCTTGTTTCCCGAAGAAACATAAAGCCCCTTTGGCCAATCTTGCCCGCCAAAGGATAGGATTGGGCGGCATCTTCCCGCGACTCGTCGCGTTTACTTGGCTAGTGTTGAGGCACCCGTTTCTCGCTCCCCGCTATTGCTTAGGCTTAGGCTTAGGCTTAGGCTTAGGCTTAGGCTTAGGCAGGGCATAGGCGATCAACGCATCGCTCGCACCTGACAGCATGGCGCCATGTCCGCCCGCTGCGATGACCACGAACTGTCGGCCGCTGGCATTCGACCAATAGGTGGTGGGGGAGGCGTTGCCGCCCGCCGGCAAGCGCGCCTTCCACAGCAGCCGCCCGGTGGTGGTTTCATAGGCGCGGAACATATGTTCCTGCGTCGCGCCGATAAAGGTTAGGCCGCTCGCGGTCGCGACCGATCCGCCGATATTGGGCACGCCCATGGGGATCGGCACGAAGGTCGGCAGGGCCAGAGGGCCGCTGTCGCGCGAGGTGCCGAACAGCCGGCTCCACACCAGCTTCCCTGTTTTCAGGTCGACCGCGTTGATGCGGCCATAGGGGGGCTGCTGGCACGGAATGGCGAGCGGGGAAAGGAACGGCGCGATATGGGCGGCATAGGGCACGCCCTGCTGGGCGACGGGGCCGCCGACATCGCTCATATGGGCGGCGGTCATCGGCCTGATGCCCTGCCGGTCCGCAACGGCGCGAGGGATCAGGCGGTTATAATTGCCGACCTGATTGTTGTTGACGATCATCAGGCCGCGCCGGAGATCTACCGATACGCCGCCCCAGTCGATGCCGCCCAGATAGCCGGGCCAGGTGAGGGTTGGATGCTCGGTCGACAGCGGGGTCATGTCCCCATCGAAGCGGGCCTGGCGGAAGCGGATGCGGCACATCGCCTGGTCGATCGGCGTCAGGCCCCACATCCCCTTTTCCGTCGGGCGCGGACCGCCAAAATTGGGCATGCCAACCGAATAGGGCTGGGTTTTCGAAAGGCGTTCGCCGGGAACGGCGCCCTGCGGGACGGGGCGTTCCTCCACCGGCAGAATGGGCCTGCCAGTCGCCCGGTCGAGGAAGAAAATTTCTCCGCGCTTGGTCGGCTGGAGCAGGCCGCGCACGCCGCCGGGCAGGTCGACCAGCGTGGGCTGGGCAGGCACGTCATAGTCCCAAAGGTCATGATGGGTCGTCTGGAAGGACCAGCGCACCGCCCCGCTTTCCGCGTCGAGCGCCAGCACGGCGCTGGAATAGCGATCGTCATTCGCGGTGCGATGTCCGCCGAAATAGTCCGGCGTCGCGTTTCCTGTCGGCACATAGACGAGGCCCAGCCTGTCGTCCGAACTCATCGGCGCCCAGCTATTGGGTGTGCCCGGCGTAAAGACGCCGCCGGGCGGCGGCGGGCCGTGATCGTCGGGGCGGCCGATGTCGAAGGCCCAGGAAAAATCGCCCGTGACGGCATCGAACGCCCGGATCACGCCTGAAGGCTCCCTGATTTTCTGACCGTCCATCACCCAGCCGCCCAGAACGAGGCGGCCGCGAACGAGGGCGGGGGGCGAGGTGACGAAATAATAGCCCTTGTCGACCGTGCCCAGTCCCGTTTTCAGATCGACCTGTCCGCCCTGCCCGAAGCCGGGGCATAGCCTACCGGTGGCGGCATCGAGTGCGATCAGCCGGGCGTCGAGCGTCGCGGTGTAGATGCGTTCGGCGCAATCGCCCTGGGCTTGTGGGACGCGATAATAGGTGACGCCGCGGCAGACGAGGCCATAGACGCCGGCGAGATCGGCCTTGGGCTGGTGCCGCCATAATTGCCGGCCCGTTTCGGGATCGAGCGCGATCACATCATTATTGCCCGCGCACAGGAAAAGGCGATTGCCCACCTTCAGGGGGTTGACCTGAAAGGCAGTGCCCTGCTTGCCATCTGTCAGCTTGCCGGTGTGGTAGGTCCATGCCCTTTCGAGATTGCCGACATTCGCGGGCGTGATCTGGGCCAATGGCGAGTAGCGCGACCCGCCCCGGTCGTTGCCATAGGCGACCCAGTCGCCCTCGGCCGGGCTTGCCGGTCCCGCTCCCCAGCGCGCGCTGGCCGCTGGGGACGAACGATCCGCCCAGAAAGCGCCGCCGATCCCTCCCATGAGGAGCAGCGGAAGAGCCGGCCACAGGACGCGGCCGCCGGGCAGGGGGCGGCCAAGACCGACATGCTGCCGATAAAAGGGGGTGAGCATGTAGAAGCCCATGGCGACGGGCATGGCCAACCGAGGCGCCAGCGCCCAGCCGTCCAGTCCGACTTCCCAGAGCGACCAACCCAGATTGGCGATGAGAAAGGCCCAATAGAGGGTGATCGAGAGCGGCGAACGGCGCCAGCCGAGAAACGCGGTGACCGTCATGACGAGGCCGGACACGCAATACCAGATCGACCCGCGGAGCAGCGCGAGCTGCCCGCCCAGCCAGAGCAGCGACAGACCTGCGAGAAGCAGAAGCAGAACGAACAGCATGTTCAGAAAGCGGCGCATCGAGCTCCCCCTCGGAATCCGGAAAGGCGTGGCAGGAATTCAGGCGGGCAATTGGGCCGCCAGCCAGTCCGGCACATTCATCCGATAGCATTTCTGTTCGTAGAGGCGGCTGATCTTCCAGCCCTGCGCGGTGCGGACGAAGTCGTGATGATACCAAAGGCCGAAGACCAAAGTATCGGTCGTTTCGCCATTGCTGACCGTCATCGGATTGTAGCAGGCGGTTTTGGTCTGCGCCCGGTCGCCGGCGATTTGATATTGGGTGGTGGACACGGCATGTTGAAAGGCGAGAATTGGCGTCAGGCTTGCCGAGAGAAATGCCTTGATGTCCGCAAGGCTTCCGACGACGCCCACCATTTCGGAATAGTCGATCACAGCATCGTCGGTAAAATAGCGGTCCAGCGCGTCCCAGTCGCGCGTATCCACTGCGTAGCAATAGCCTACGATCAGGTCCTGAACTTCGAACCGGTCCGACATCTCCTGCAGGGTCAGTGTCATGGCCTCTCCTCCGTCTCACTCATTCTATAGAATCTCTGCTGGCACAGGGGAGGAGGTTCGCCGCCTTCCATTAGGTAGGTGCCGAGCGCGGTGGCTAGGGGGAAGAAACCACAGCCCTCGGGATCGATCCCGCGGACCGTTTTTTGATCAAGGAGACTATTATGGGCCTCGCCCCGTTCACGGAAGCCGATTTCGTCCTGTCCAAGGAGAAGCGGGCAGACATCACAGCCGGGCTGACCGAGCGGCAGGCGTTCATGGTCAATCACTGGATGGACCTGCATGAAGTCATCAATCGCGGCGATTGGGACGGAATGGACGCATTCTTCAATACCGATACAATGACCTACGACAACCCGAACCGGCCCGACCTTGGCACCTATCATGTGTGGAAGACCTCGCCGCAGGGCCTCTACAAGACCTTCCCGCCCAGCATCTATCGCACGCTGAAGGCGTGGGGACGCGGCGAGGACGAGATCTGCGTGCTGTGCCATCATCATGGCAAGCATACCGGCGGCCCCTATATGGGCGTCCAGCCCACCGGGAACGACCTTAACGTCCTGTGGTTCTCTTGGCTGCGTTTCCGGGGCGACAAGATCGATCACATCTATTCGATCTCCGACGTGCTGACGATGCTGAAGGATCTGGAAGTCATCAACGTTCCCCAGCCCGTCGACCCCTATAAGTGACCGACAGGCCGAACCGGCGCGGCGAGGGCGCGCCGGTTCGGCGAAGGAGGGCGTCGGTGTTTGGAATGGAAGGATGCGCAAGGGCATGAAGCGCTCGGTCGAACTGAAGATCGATGTCAGCGAGGCGGCAGCCCTCGGCATGACCGCCCATGTGGCGATCACGGTTCATCTTCCGGATATGACGGCACTGGCCAATCCCATGACCGTCTGCTTCGCTTTTCCCGGCGGTGGCTATTGCCGGCGCTATTACAGCTTCGACATGCCGGATGGGTCGGGCGGCGGGGAAGCGGGTTTCCATTGCGATCGCGGGTGGATTTTCATCGCCTGCGATCATCTGGGATTTGGCGAGTCCACTATCCCGGAAGGCAATGCCCTCAATCTCGATAATGTGGCGGCGGCCAATGACGCGATGGTGCGCCAGGTCATGGCCCGGCTGGAAGCGGGCACGCTCGTCGATGGACTGGACCCGATCGTCGACGCCACATGCCTTGGCATCGGCCAGTCGATGGGCGGATGCTTCACGGTCGTCGCGCAGGGCAATCACGAGACATTCCATGGCATCGGCGTGCTGGGCTATAGCGGCGTCCATACTGTCGTGCCGACCCGGCCGGGACAGCCGCCCGCCGCGTGGCCCTGGATTTCGCGCCGTTCGTCGCTCGATGCGCCGCATGTGCTGAATGCGGCGGCGCTGGCGCAGGCGCCGGGCGTGACGCTGGGCGACGCCGAAGCGCTCCAGGCGGCGGCAAGGGCAGGCGAGCATCCTTTCCAATGGTCCTTCCATCATGATGACGAGCCTGCGGACATCGTCACGCTCGACATGATGGCGTCGGCAGGGCTGGTCGATCCGCTGCCCGAATGGCGTTCGGCGACCACGCCGCCCTGCGGCGTATATATGGTCGCGCCGGGCGCGGTGGCGCTCGAAGCGGCGGTTGTATGCGTCCCCGTGCTGATCGCGATGGGCGAGCGCGATGTCGTCCCCGATCCCTTGGGCGAACCCCGGGCCTATAAGAGCGCGGAAGACATCCAGCTCTTCATATGTCCCCGCATGGCGCACATGCATAATTTCGCGCCGACCCGCGTCCGCTTCTGGGAGCGCATTCACAATTGGGGTGATGGCGTTGCGGCGCAGCGGCGGCAGGGTTGAGCGCAGCCGCCGATTTCAGAGGCTGAAGCCGCCATCGACGATCAGGGTCTGGCCGGTCATATATTGCGCCTTGGCCGAAGCCAGGAAGGCCACGGCCTCGGCAATATCCTCCCCGCTGCCGAAGCGTTGCAGGGCAATGCGTTTGCGCTGCGTTTCCCAGATTTCCGGCGAATAAAGCGACGTGAGGAACTCGGCGCCAAGCCCGGCGTCGATGATTCCCGGAGCGACCATGTTCGCCCTGATGCCATAACGGCCTTCCTCCTTGGCGATGGCGCGGCCCAACGCCTCCATTCCGGCCTTGGGCACGGAGGACAGGGCGTCGCCGGGGGGGAAGCAGTAATTCGCGACCGAAACGACGGTGACGAAATTGCCGAAGCCCTGGGCGCGGAAATATGGCAGGGTGGCGGACACGATACGGGTGAAGCCGACCAGTTCGATCTCGATGACTTCACGCCATTGCTCCTCGCAGATCTGGCTGACGAAGGGCTGGGCTATATCGACCCCGCTGGCGAAGATCATCGTGCCGATGGCGCCGAATTGCTCGACCGTATCGCGGATGCCGGTCTCTATCGAAGCGCGATCGGAAAGATCGCAGGGGACGGACAGCGTCTCGCAAGAACCGTTTGGCAGGGACGCTGCGACCGCCGACGCCTTTTCACGGCTGGACCGATAGCCGATGGCGAGTTGATCCCATTCGGTCGACAGGCGTCTGCAGATCGCGCTGCCAAGGCCGCCGGTTCCGCCGACGACGAAGGCCGCGCCTTTCGTCATAGCGGCAGATGAAGTGCGAGGTGGTGGAGCAGGCGATCGGCAAAGGCGTCGTTGCGGTCGCCGGTGAACATATGGCCGACGCCGTGGGCGATCTCGACCTCCAGTTGCGGGGCGAGCGAACGAAATTGCCGGACGCTTTCGTCCGAGACAATCTCGCTCAGTTCAGCTTTCACGAGGACGAGGGGCGATTGCGCGCGGCGCGCTGCGATGATGAGCGCTTCCCCTTCCGAAGGGGGATGCAGAAATTCCGGCGCCGTCGTGCGGGGATCCCAGTGCCAGAACAGGCGTCCATCCGCTTCGCGCATCGATTTGGCGAGACCTGACACGTCAGGCAGGCGGGGCTGGCCAAGATGGGTGTGGAGGACGTCGGCCGCTTCCTCCAGCGATGCAAAACCGGAGTCGCTGGCGCGAAAGAAGCCACGAATGTCATCCACGCCGTCGTCGACCATATAGGGCGCGACGTCGGCGAGCATGATAAGGCGCACCAGATCGGCACGGCGCGACCCACCGACCAGCGCGGATTGGCCACCGCGCGAGGCCCCCACCAGCGCGATCGGCCTGTCGAAGGCCTGGATGATGGACTCGACATCGCGACCATAGGCTTCCAGCAGATAGTCGCCGTCGGCGGCCCATCCGCTGTCGCCGTGGCCGCGCAGATCGAAGGTCAGCCCGTAATAGCCCGCCTGCGCCACCCGCCTGGCAGACCCGGCCCAGGATCGGCGGCTCTGGCCGCCGCCATGGAAGAAGCAGACGGGCGGCGCGGCAGGGTCGCCATAGGCGTCCGCAACCATCTCCAGCCCGTCACCCGGCACGCTTATCCGCGTGGGAACAGTCATGCCGGGCGCCTGCATTACTCAGCGGCGACCGGCGGAACGATTTCCGCGAATGACGGATGCTCGCCGGGACCCTTATAGGCGAATTTGCCGGGTGCATGGTGCCACTTGCCGTCGTTACGGCTCTCATAGGGCGAAGCGACCTCGATCAGCGCGCCGTGCGTGCTCTTGTGGCCGACCCAGCTCCATTTCTGCCAGGTCATGTCCGGATCGTTGAAGGTTTGGCCGCCGCCGGGCAGGTGCAGCCCTTCCGCCTTCAGCTTTTCCATCGCGCCCGGCACGTCGTCGGTCGCGTAGCAGAGGTGGTGGACATGCTCGCCCACTTTCTCGAGGCGATCGCCCATCGGGGTGCCAGGGGCCGGTTGAATGAACTGGATTTCCGTGCCGCCATTGTTGACGAAGGTCGCCCACTTCATACCGGCGTCGTCGCCGCTGGAAAATTCATCATATTTGACGAGGCGCTCTTCCAGCGACGCAGGATCGAGCACGCGCAGGATCTTGGTCCAATCCTCGATAGCCTTGTCCAGATCGCGCACGACCATGCACACATGGGCAAAAGGTCCGCTAGGCATTGATATTCTCCTCTGATCTTTTAAATTTCCACCGTCGCCGTGCCCGAATTGACCGTGCCGCGGCCATCGACATCCAGCGAGAATTCGCAGGTCACCGTATCGCCTTCGATCGCCGCGATCCTGCCCGTCACCACCGCTCGGTCGCCGCCATAGACATTGTCCAGAAAGCGCGAATCCATCGATTTGATCCGCCCGCCCGGGAAGGCGCGCATCAGCATGTTCATCATATAGGCGACGTTGATCGGACCCTGGTTGATGACCCGGTCACCCAGACCCTTGGCCTTCACCACCTCGACATCGAGATGGATGGGATTGGGATCGGCGAGGAACCCCGCCCACTGCTTCATGGCTTGCGGGCTAACGCTCTCGATCGTGAAGGGCGGCAGCGTGTCTCCGACGGCATGGCTCATGCGGCGAACTCCTTGCGGGGCAATACCCACACATTATCGGTTTCCAGCACCTGCGTTCCATCAAGCAGGTGCAGGCGGAGGCGATAGGTCAGCACGTCCATGACGCCCAGCTTGCGGCTGCGTTTGCGGACCAGGCTGAGTATCTCCCCTGTTACCTTGTAGCTTTCGCCCACCTTCAGCGGCGCATCGAACCGTACGCCGCTGCTGCCCATCATCGGGCCATCCTCGACATCGAATTCACACGCTTCGCAGACGCCTGCCACCGTCTTGCCCATGGCGACCTGGGTGGCGATATAATAGTAGATGGGATGAGCGCTACCGTCGGTGGCTGGTTCGACGCCGGTCGACCGGCACAGGGCGGCATTCTCTTCCGCCGTGATGGTGAAGACCTTGTCGCCATCGAGCGATGTGCCGGCGGCGTCGGGAGCAGGGGGGAGATCGTCAAGATCGCTCATGGTCTGTCCTTAGAAAGAACGCGGCAGGCCGAGGCTCTCGGCAATTGTGTTGCGCACCATTTCGTTGCTGATCGGCGTCATCCGCAGGATGCGATGGTCGCGCCAGTAACGCTGCATGTCGGTTTCCGCCGAATAGCCCATGCCGCCCAATATCTGGATGCCAAGGTCCGCGGCCTTCACGGCATTCTCCGTGGCGACCATCTTGAGCATATTGGCCTCGGTTCCGCACGGCATGCCGTTGCTCTGCATCCAGGCGACGTTGTAAAGCAACAGCTCGGTCAGCTTCTGCCATGTCGCGATATCTGCGACATAATGCTGCAAAATCTGGAAGCGGCCGATAATGCCGCCGAACGCCTTGCGTTGCAGCATATATTCCAGCGCGTCTTCCAGCACCCCGTCGATCGCGCCCAGACATTGCGCGCCCACCATGATCCGCTCATTATTGAGTGTGGGCAACATCGCATACCAAGCCTGTCCAGGCTCACCCAGTACGTCCTCGTCGGGAACGAAGACATCCTCATAATGAACCTCGCACGATCCCATGGCGCGCATGCCCAGCTTGGGCAGGAGCGAGGCGGTGATGCCGGGCGATTTGGCGTCGACGAAGAACATGGTGAGGCCATGATGCTTCTTCTCGGCATTTTTATCGGTGCGGGCGAGGACGAGCAGCCTGTCGGCCGCCTTTGCCCCCGTGGTCCACATCTTGGCGCCGTTCAGCGTCCAGCCGCCGTCGACCTTTTCGGCATGGGTCTTCATCGCGCCCAGAACGTCGGTGCCGCCGTCGGGTTCGGTCATCGACAGCGAGACGCGCAGCTTGCCCTGCGCCATGGGGCGCAGCCAGCGATTCTTCTGCTCCTCCGTGCCGACCGCGCCGATCGTCTTCGCCCCGCCGAAGGAGGTGAGGCCCCAAACCCACAGCAGGCCGCCGGCCGTCCGTGCGAATTCGCGAGCGAAGATCATCTGCATCATGACGTCGCCGCCCAGGCCGTCATATTCCTCTGGAATGCCGATCCCGAAAAATCCCTGCTCGGCGATCTTGTCCCAAAGCGCGTAGGGATAATTTTCTTCGTCGGCTTCCAGCGCGCGCATCCAGTCCTTGGGGGCTTGGGCATCGACCCAGCGGCGGACAATGTCCCTGAACGCCTGCTGTTCCTCGGTGAGTGAAAAATCCATCGTCATTCCCGTTAGTGGCACTGCGACTAAGCGCCCTGCGGATGCATTGCGAACCTATCCAACTATAGGGCAGGCCGTCGGCAGAAACTGAACAACTGGTCCACCATCATAGCCAACTGGCCGGGAATAGGTGCGTTTTCGATTGGATCGCCTTCGCCGCCGATGGTGTTGATGGCGATGCCCAGCGGTGTCGGCCAGCCCCGCAGCGCGTGGGTAATGACCCGCAGTTGCTGGAGCGTGGCGACCGCGGCCTGCCAGCCGGCCGCTGTTGCCACGCAGCCCACGGGAAGACCATCGAAATAGCAACGCTCGTCCCGGCTCATATCCTCGACATAATCGAGCGCATTTTTCACAAAGCCGGAGATCGCTCCGTGGTAACCCGGTGAGCCGATGATGACGGCATCCGCCGACCGCAGGATGTCGACATAGCGTTTTGCCGCATCTGGACGATCCGGATTTTCGGGCGCGTAAGACGGGAAGTCGATGTCCGCGCCGGCAAGCAGCGTCGTGCGTGCGCCGCGTTCCTCTGCGATGGCAAGCGCCTTGCGAAGCGCTCGCTCGGTGGAGGAATAGGCGCGCATTGTGCCGCCAATGGCGACGAAATGAAGTTGGGTCATATCAGATCGACAATCCTCCCTCGACAGGGATCACCGATCCGGTGACATAGGCGCCCGCCCGCGAGGCGAGATAGATGGCTGCGCCCGCCAGATCTTCCGGCGTACCGACGCGGCCGCGGGGCACCATCGATTCCACCATCGTGCGCATCTCGCTGGAGGTGATGACGGTCATCTCGGATTCGAAGAATCCGGGTGCGATGACGTTGACGGTGATGTTGTCGCGGCCCAGCCGCTTGGCGAGGCCTTTCGCCATCCAGTGGATGGCGCTCTTCGACGCCTGATAGGCATAATTTTCCTTGGGGCCAACCTTGAGCGCGCCGACAGACCCGATGTTGATGATCGATGCGGGACGCTCCGCCGTGCCGCCCGCGCGGAGCAGGGGCAGAAATTTCCGAAGCGTGAAGAAAGGGGCCTTCAGGTTCAGGTCGATGACCGGATCCCATTCGTCCTCGCCATAATCGTCGATGGGCGCGTCGGCCATGGTCCCGGCGTTGTTCACCAGGACATGCACGGCCTGTTCTTGGGTGGACACCGCCGCGACCAGAGCCTCGATCCCAGCAAGTGTCGAAAGATCTGCGACCAGGCCGGTACAGCGGCCGCCAGTGGTAGCGGAAATCTCCGCCGCGGCCGCGGTCACCTTGGCCTGCGTGCGGGCACAGATATAGACTGTGGCGTCCGCCGCAGCCAGGCCGGTCGCGATATGACGGCCGATGCCGGTCGACCCGCCGGTAACAACGGCGACGCGGTCCTGTAGCGAGAACAGCTCGGCGGCATTCATGCCGGAGCTCCCGCGCCGGAAATCTTCAGAATGAGGTCGGTCGTTCCCTCTGGATCGCCCACCAGCAGGGCGTGATCGCCCGGATGGTCATGGATGGTCCAGCCCAGCTCGCGCGCCCGGTCGTGCATCGCCGTCATCACCGTGACGGCCGCCGCGATATAGTCGACGGGCCGGTCGATAGCCTCGGCACCTACGGGGATGACGCAGGCGGTCGCCTTCATCGGCTGGTCCGACAAATTGTCTAGCAGCCATTTCTCCCGCGCCGGGTCCATGAGATGGGGATGCTCCTTGGCCGCCGCCCGCTGCATTTCATGCACGCCCGACCCTACCGGGCCTTCGCCTGCTTCGAGCATCGCATCCAGCGCGGCGAGCTGGTCTTCCGGGACATAGCCCATGAGGGATCCGATCCGTTCCCCCGACCGGGGCACGATGGCGTCGAGATAGATGATGGATGCGATGCGGTCGCCCACCTCCGCGATCACGCCGGGCGCGACCGTGCCCGCATAGCTGTGCGCGACCAGCACGACGTCGCGCAGATCCTCATATTTGAAGACATTGACGATGTCGCGCACATGAGTCGCATTGCCCACATCGCGGCCGATCAGATGCTCGCGCTCGCCAAAGCCGGTGAAGGTCGGCGTGTAGACCTTGTGGCCCCCGGCCTCCAGAATTTCGCGGACATATTTCCATGTCCAGCCGCCCATGCCGCCGCCGTGAAGAAGTAGGAATGTGGTCATGACGATCAGGCCTCCGCCGGTTCAGTGTTCTGGATGAATTCGGGGAATGGATCGGGTCCCCACAGGAACATGCTGTCCTCTGGCGCATGGTTGGCGGCCGGCCAGTCGACATCATGCGGAATGAAGTCGATATCGGCTGAATATTCGCTGAAACTGCCCCAGGGATCACGCACATAATAGAAATAATTGGCGCCCAGCACATGCTGGCCCACGCCCCAGTTGGGGCCATAGCCCGCCCGGGCCATGGTCGCGCCGCCCAGGCCCACTTCCATCACCGACCCGACGTCCCAGCTATTGTGATGCATGCCTCGCCGATCGGACAGGACGAGGGCCAGCAGGTGATGATCGCTGCCATGGGGGCCGTGCAGGAAGGCGACGGCCGGCTCGCTCTTGTCGGACAGGCGCAGGCCGAGCGTCTTCTCATAGAAGTCGATCGCGGCATTCACGTCGGTCGCGAAGATCGCGAAATGCGAAAGGCGGCGCGGATGAACCTTGGGCGCTTTGCTGTTAGGGATCGCGCCGGATTGGCCCGGCGCCGCGCTGACGAAGGTGAAATGGCTCTTTTCCGATGGCGTTGCCTTGTCTGCGACACGAACGTTGATCGGCAGGCCATCGAAGCCTGCGAACCAGATGCCGTCGGCTTCCGCGCCTTCGGGCGCCTTGATCCGGGTGACGCCGCAGCCGTCGAGATGGGCGGCAAAGGCATCCGCTTCGTCCGGATAGATGCCGAAGCTCAGATAGCGCAGCCGCTTGGCGTCGCCGCCCTGGCTCAGCACGGCCCAGCGATGCGGATTGCCGACCGCATATAATTCCAGCGTGTCATCCCGCTCGCGGACGTCGAGCCCGAAGAGCGTGTAGAATTTCCGCGCGGCTTCCAGATCGGGCACTTCGACCGCGAAATGATCGATGGAATGGACGCCCAAACTATTGGCGCGGCGTCCCGACGGGCTGTTTTGGTTCATCCTTCCCTCCTTGGCTGGCCAGGCACCGACAGAACGGCGCCCGGCCTTTCGATCATGCTGCCTTGATGGGGTTCACCAACAGGCCGATCTTCTCGATTTCCACTTCGCACACATCGCCATCCTTCATGAACAGCGGAGGCTTGCGGGCCAGGCCGATGCCCGACGGGGTTCCCATGACCAGGACGTCGCCCGCTTCCAGCGTGAAGCAGGTGGAGAGGAGGGCGACCGTGTCGACGACATCGAACACCATGTCGGAGGTGTTCGCGCTCTGCACCACCTGGCCGTTGAGGCGGGTTTCGATCTTGAGGCCGGCACCGCCCGCAGGCAGTTCGTCGGCGGTTACCAGCCAGGGACCGAAGGCGCCGGTATCGTCGAAATTCTTGCCGACCGTCCACTGCGGCGTCTTGAGCTGATAGTCGCGGATCGAACCGTCGTTGAACACCGAATAGGCGACGATATGCGAGAGCGCGTCGTCCTTGCTGATATCCTTGCCGCCCTTGCCGACGACCGCGACCATTTCCGCCTCATAATCGAGTTGATCGGAACAGGGCGGTTTGATGATCGGTGCGCCATGGCCGATGAGGCTCGAATTGAAACGGCCGAATATCGTCGGGAATTCGGGCACGGTGAATCCGCCTTCAGCCGCGTGATCCTTGTAGTTGAGACCTAGGCAGAGGATCTTGGGCGCCTTGACGAGGGGCGGCAGGAAAGTGAGGTCTTCAACCTGCACTTCCTCGCCCTCTGCGCTGACTTTCGCGCCGGCATCCGTCAGGGCGCTGCCGCCGCTGGCGATCAACACATCCAGATCATAGAGGGCAGCGTCGCCGAACAGCGCCTTGACGCCCGCGCCCGTGTCCACTGCCAGACCGACCGCGCCGTTCTTCGTTACCTTGGCCAACCGCATATGCAAACCTCCTGAGAATCTGTCCCACCCACTGAACCGAAGGCATGGGATTGAATTAAATATATTTCAAGCTATAAAATACATCTTGTCCAATTGCCATGGGTGGCGAAGCTGATATAGTTGTTGCGATGACCAAAAAGCTGAGCCTGACCGAACGCGCCTACCGGCAATTGCGCGACGATCTCCTGACCTGTCGGCTGGTGCCGGGCGCGAAAATCAACATCAAGGATATTACGGAAACGCAGGGCTTCAGTCTCGGGGCGGTGCGCGAAGCCCTGTCGCGGCTTACGTCCGAGGGCTTCGTGACGCAGGACGATGCGCGGGGATTTCGGGTGACGCCGATATCGATCGGCGATTTGACCGATCTGGTCAGGGTCCGCAGCGATATTGAGGGGCAATGCCTCCGCCGCGCGATCGAGAAGGGAGGCCTGGACTGGGAAGCCTCTATCGTCAGCGCGGCCCATAAGTTGGGCAAGACCCCGACCCGCGACCCGCGAGAGGCGGCCCGTCTGAACGAGGATTATGCCGACGCCCATGCGGCCTTCCATCACGCCCTGGTCGCCGCGTGCGACAGTCCATGGTTGCTCAAGATGCGCGACTGGCTCTATGCCCAGTCGGAACGCTATCGCTATCTCACCGTGCCTTTGGCCCATGGCGATCGGGATCTGGTTCATGAACATGCGCAGATCGTCGACGCGGCGCTCGCGCGGGACGCCGACCGCGCCGAGGCGCTGCTGACGGACCATTTGATGGCGACGGCGCGGCTGCTGATCGACCCGCAGAATGCGCGGGGCGGGACCGATATCGAATGGGCGGCTGGCGCGGATCGGGCCCTCTGATCCCATATCAGCTCTGCCGGTTCTGACCGGTGCCACCGCCGCTGGCGGGCATCAGCATGTTGCTCATACCGCCATCGACCAGCAGGTCGACACCGCTGATGTGGCTTGCATGAGGGCCGATCAGAAACAGGATCGCCTGCGCGACATCCTCGGCCACGCCAAGTTTGCGCAGGGGAATATTGGCTTCCCGCTGGTCGCGCCGCGACGGATCTTCATATCCCGCAGCGGTCATCGGCGTGTAGGTGGGGCCGGGCGACACCGTATTGCATCGGATACCGTCCGGCCCCCATTCGATGCTGAGCTGGCGTATCATCATCAACAAGGCGGCCTTGCTGGAGGAATAAAAGCCAAGCGCGGGCGTAGGCTGGGTGGCCGACATGGACGCGGTCGCGACGAAGGCGCCCTTGCTCTCCTTCAGGTGCGGATGGGCGGCCTTGCCGAGCAGCCAGGACGAGCGGGTGTTGATGGCGAAGATGCGATCGAAATCGCCGATCGGCAGTTCGGCCAATGCACCGCCCATGATGATGCCGGCATTGCTGATGACGGCGTCGATCCCATCCATATGCGCGAGCGCCGCCGCGACAATCCGGTCGCCGCAATCCGGTTCGGCCAGATCGACCACGCAGGTCGCGGCGGCGGGGCCGACCGCATCGGCCACCACCTGCAGATTGGCGGCATCCCGATCCGCGAGCAGCATCCGGTGTTCACCCGGAATCATCGACCCGGCCGCCAGCAGTTCGGCGCAGGCTCTGCCGATGCCGCTTGCAGCACCCGTGATGATCACCCGCATGTCACTCTCCCTACACTTTCATGGCGTCGATGCGCCGTGTTTCAGTCCTTCAGGCCCAGTTCGTCCATCAACGCGCCGCGCAGCTTGAACTTCTGGATTTTCGATGCCGACATCGGCCATTCGTCGATGAAACGGATATGCCGCGGAACCTTGAAGGAAGCGAGGCGCTGCCGGGTATAGGCGATGAGTTCCTCCGCCTCGACCTCCACATCGCCTTCGCGTTCGATGTAGGCGGCGGGGATTTCCGCCAGCCGCTCGTCCGGCAGCCCGACGACCTGCGCGAGACGAACCGCCGGATGGGTGGCCAGCACCGCCTCGACCTCGGCCGCGGCGACATTTTCCCCACCCACTTTCAGCATATCCTTGAACCGGCCGTGGAACATGACGTGGCCATGTTCGTCGATCGAGCCGATATCGGCGCTATGATACCAGCCATCGGCATCGAGCGCCTCTGCGGTCTTCTGCGGGTCCTTGTAATAGCCGTCGAACAGATTGTAGCCGCGAATGAGGATTTCGCCGCGTTCGTCCACGCCCTTTTCCGCGCCGGTTTCGGGATCGACGATCTTCATCTCTATGCCCGCAAGGGGGAAACCAAGTTTCTTGAAGCCCATTTCCGGTTCCATCGCATAGCCGCCGGTGGTGACGATGCCGGTCGCCTCGGTCATGCCCATGGTGCCCACTTGGAGCATGTTTGGGGCTTTCTCCCGATAGGCCTGGCCTACGCGATCAGGCATGAAGGCGAAGCAGCTATTTTGCAGGCGCACCGACGACATGTCGGTCTTGGCCCAGTCGGGATGGGTGATCATGGCCTGATGGAAAGTGACGAAGGGCAGGAACATCATCGTCACCCGTTCATCCTCGATCTGCCGCAGACTCTCCCCGGCATCGAAATGCGGCTGGCCGATGAAGGTGCCGCCCACGTCGATCGCGCCCAGCATGCAGAGCATCGCAGCGATATGGAATAAAGGCAGCGGCGACCAGGCGCGCTCGTCGGGCTGGAAGGACCAGCGATAGCGAGCGAGATTCGATGCCTCCCGAGTGACGGCCTCATGGCTGAGCAGGCACCCTTTGGGGTTGGCCGATGTCCCTGACGTATACAGGATCATCGCGGTGTCGCGGACCCTGACGGTCAGACGGGATGCATGTACCTCTACTTCCTCCACTTCCTGCACCGCCGCATCGAAGGTTGCCTGATCTACGAAACCGGGGACCGAACGGCCACCCAGCATCACGATCCGCTCGAGCAGAGGCGCGCCCGCAAGCGTGAGTGAGGAGGAGTCCGCGGCATCGGGCAGGTCGGGGAAAGCCTCAACCAGCCGTTGACCGAAATCGATATGCTCACTGATCATATCATTGGTGATGATCGCCGCCAGATCGGCATTTTGCGCGACATAGGCCATTTCAGGCGCCTTGTACCGTGCGTTCATCAGCACGGAGACAGCGCCGCACATCGCATTGGCGAACAGGGTCTCGACAAATTCGATGCTGGACGGCAACAGGATGCCGACATGGTCGCCGCGCGCGATGCCCAGCGCCTTCAGGCCGCGCGCGCGCTTCAGGACGCTCTGTACGACATCGTCATATGTCTTGCGTTCTCCCGGGAATACCAATGCTTCCTTGTCGGATGCCTTGTCCCACCCTTTGAGAAGCAGATCGCCCAGAGTGGTTGCAGAAATACGGAATGGGGCGCAATCTTCGCCTTGTGTGACCACGGATGTCCGCTCCTAAAATGCCGGTCAGCTATCGATGATGATCAGATTGCAGCCATCGCGTCTGCCTGCGCCTTTCGTTGGATAGGTGCAGCTTTGCCTTCCTGGTCCAAGAGCAAGGGCAGAGATTTTGTATCACTGTGCGGGAATTCACGATGGAAGCCTATGTCTACGATCATGTCCGGACGCCGCGCGGGAAGGGCCGCCCCGATGGCGCGCTGCACGAGATCACCTCTGTCGAAATGGCGACGCAGCTTTTGAAGGCGCTCCAGAGCCGCAATGATCTCGACACTGGACTGCTCGACGATGTGATCATCGGCATGGCCCAGCCCGTCGGTGAACAGGGCGGCGTGCTGGCGCGCGCGGCGGTGTTGCAGGCCGGCTATGCCCAGACGGTCGCGGGCCAGCAGATCCATCGCTTCTGCGCCACCGGGCTGGACGCTGTCAGCCTGATCGCGGCGCAGGTCCATTCGGGCATGATCCAGGCCGGCATCGGCGGTGGCGTCGAGTCGATGAGCCGCACGGTAATGGGTTATGACTCGGGCGCCTGGACGTCCGATCCGTCGGTCGCCTTCAGCAATTATTACGCCCCGCAGGGCATCGGCGCCGACCTGATCGCTACCCTGGACGGCTACACGCGCGAGGATGTCGACAATTTCGCCGTCGAGAGCCAGCGCAAGGCCGCCCATGCCTGGGAAAACGGCTATTTCAAAAAGGCGATCGTGCCGATCAAGGATGTGCTGGGCGACGTGGTGCTAGATCATGATGAGCATATGCGACCCGGCACCACGCTGGAAAGCCTCGCCAAGCTCAAGCCCGCCTTCGAAGGGTTCGGCAAGGCCGGGTTCGAAGCGGTCGCGAAGGCCAAATATCCAGAAATCGAAGAGCTGAACTATGTCCATCATGGCGGCAATAGCTCCGGTATCGTCGATGGCGCCGGCCTGGTTCTTGTCGGGTCGAAGGAATTTGGGGAAAAGGCCGGCCTCAAGCCGCGCGGTCGCATCCGGTCCTATGCCAATATCGGGTCTGAGCCGACGATCATGCTGACGGCGCCGGCGGCGGTGTCGCGCAAGGCGCTCAAGGCGGCCGGCATGACCGAGAAGGACATTGATCTCTGGGAACTGAACGAAGCCTTCGCCAGCGTGGTGATGCGCTTCCAGCGGGAGCTGAACGTTCCCGACGACAAGATCAACGTCAATGGCGGGGCGATCGCGATGGGTCATCCGCTTGGCGCGACCGGCGCGATGATCCTGGGCACCGTGCTGGACGAACTGGAGCGGCGCAACGCGGAAACCGGCCTCATCACCTTGTGCGCGGCCAACGGCCTGGGCACGGCTGCCATCATCGAGCGCGTTTGAACGCGCCTACCGAACTATAGAGCGGGACATCCCATGAAGACTATGCGACTGGAAAAAGCCGAGGACGGCTTCGCGATCCTGACCCTCGATGCCGAAGGCTCGATGAACGTCGTCAACGATGCTTTCATCGCCGACATGGAAGCGGCGACGAAGCAGATTGTCGCGGACGAAAGCATCAAGGGCGTCATCCTGACGTCGGCCAAGAAGACGTTCATGGCCGGTGCGGACCTCAAGCAGTTGGTGAATGGGTTCGGCACGCTGACGCCGCAGGAAGCCTATGCTTTTTCGAAGCGCGCCACCGACATGCACCGCGCCATCGAACAATCCGGCAAGCCCTGGGTGGCGGCGATTAACGGCCTGGCGCTGGGCGGCGGTTTCGAGTTGGCGCTGGCTTGCCACCGGCGCATCCTGGTGGATGATGCCAAGGCGCAGGTCGGTTTGCCCGAAGTCAATGTCGGTCTGCTGCCCGGATCGGGCGGCACGGTGCGGTTGGGCATCATCGCGGGAATGAAGATCGCGCTAGACCTGCTGCTGTCGGGCCGCTCGGTGGGGCCGCAGGAAGCGCTCAAGCTCAAGATCGTGGACGAGGTCGTCCCGGCGGACAAGCTGATCGACGCGGCCAAGGCGTGGCTTGCGACCGTGCCTGACCCGGTCAAGCCCTGGGACGTCAAGGGTTGGACGCCGCCGCAGAAGAAGGGCCTAACCGTTCCTGAGGATTCGGCCGCCTACATGATGTATACGGGCGGTCTCGCCAAGGTGGGTTATAATCAACCCGCGCCGGCCGCGATTCTAAACTCGGTGTTCCACGGCTTGCAGTTGCCCTTTGACAAGGCGCTGGCGGTGGAGGGGAAATATTTCGCCAAGCTGCTGACCGATCCGGTCGCGCGCAACATCATCCGCACCACCTTCATTTCGAAGCAGGCGGCCGAAAAGGGCGCGCGTCGTCCCGAAGGCTTCCCGAAGTTTGAAGCGAAGAAAGTGGGTGTGCTGGGCGCGGGCATGATGGGCGCGGGCATTGCGTTCGTGTCCGCCAATGCGGGTATCGACGTCGTTCTCATCGACCGCGACACCGCGACCGCGCAGAAGGGCAAGGACTATTCGGCCAAGGTGCTGGGCAAGCTGGTCGAAAAGGGCAAGCTGACGCAGGACAAGGCGGACGCCGTGCTCGCCCGCATCACCCCGACCGACGACTTCGCGCTGCTCGATGGCTGCGACATGGTGGTCGAAGCGGTGTTCGAGGATACGGCGATCAAGGCCGAAACCACGAAGAAGGCCGAAGCGGTGCTGCCGGCACAGGCCATTTTCGCGTCCAACACCTCGACCCTGCCGATCTCGCAGCTCGCCCAGGCGTCGCGGAGCCCGGATCAGTTCATCGGCCTGCACTTCTTCTCGCCGGTCGACCGCATGGGGCTGGTCGAGGTCATCATGGGCAAGCAGACCAGCAAGGAGACGCTGGCCAAGGGCCTCGACTTCATCGCGCAGTTGCGCAAGACGCCGATCGTCGTCAACGACAGCCGTGGCTTCTACACCAGCCGCGTGTTCCAGATGCTGATCCACGAAGGCGCGGCGATGCTGGCGGAGGGCGTTCCCCCCGCGGTGATCGAAAACGCGGCCAAGGCCGTCGGCATGCCGGTCGGGCCGCTGGCGCTGCTGGACGAACTGACGCTCGACCTGCCGCTCAAGATTGTCGACCAGGCGATCGCCGAGGAAGGCGATAAATATACGCCACCCGCCGGCACTGCCGTCATGCGGCGGATGAAGGACGAGATCGGCCGGTCCGGCCGGAAGACCGGCGGGGCGTTCTATGATTATCCCGAAGGCGGCAAGAAGCATCTGTGGAAGGGCCTGGCCGATCATTTCCCGGTCAAGCAGGACTGGGATGCCGAGGAACTGAAGAAGCGCTATCTCTATGCGCAGGCGATGGAAACCGCCCGCTGCCTGGAGGAAAATGTGCTGGAAACTCCGCAGGACGCCGATCTGGGTGCGATCTACGGCTGGGGTTTCCCGGCCTGGACCGGCGGGACGATCAGCTACATTGACACGATCGGCATTAAGAAGTTCGTTGAGGAATCCGATAGGCTCGCGCAGCTTTATGGCCCGCGCTTCCTGCCGTCCGCATGGCTGCGCGACAAGGCGGCAAAGGGTGAGGATTTCTACACGCCCGCGAGCGAAACCAGGGTCAAGGAGCCGATGCCGGCATGAAGCGCCTGATTTTCGAGCAGGAGCATGAGCAGTTCCGCGACTCCGTCGTCAAGTTCATGACGACGGAGGTGGGCGCTCACGCCGAACGTTTTCGCGAGCAGGGCATGGTCGACCGTGAGCTGTTCCTGAAGGCGGGCGAGCAGGGCTTGCTGTGCACCTGGGCGGACGAGAAATATGGCGGGGCGGGGATCGACGATTTCCGCTTCGAGCAGATCATCATCGAGGAGAATATGCGCCATGGCGACATAGGCTTCTACATCAATCTGCATAATGATCTGGTCGCGCCCTATATCGCCAAGCTCGGCACCGACGAACAGAAGGACCGCTGGATGCCAGGCATCGTCAGCGGCGAGAAGATTCTGGCCGTCGCGATGACGGAACCGTCCACCGGCAGCGACTTGGCGGGTATGCGCACCAGCGCGGTGGACAAGGGCGACCATTGGCTGTTGAACGGTGCCAAGACCTATATTTCCAATGGCATTTTGGCCGATCTGGTCGTCGTGGCCGCGCGGACCGACCCCAATAGCCGCCACGGCCTGGGCCTTATGGTCGTCGAACGCGGCATGGAAGGGTTCGAACGGGGGCGCAAGCTGGCGAAGATGGGGCTTAAGGCGCAGGACACGGCCGAGCTCTTCTTCAACGATGTCAGGGTGCCCAAGGGGAATGTACTGGGCGATCCGGCCCAAGGCTTCAAATATCTCGCCCGCTTCCTGGCGCAGGAGCGGCTGGTCGCGGCCATCGGCTTCATGGCGACGGCGCAGACCGCATTCGACATCACGCTCGACTATGTGAAGGAACGCCGGGCCTTCGGAAAGCCGATTGGCGCGTTCCAGAATACGCGGTTCAAGATGGCTTCGATGCGGGCCGAACTGGACGCGCTTCAGACCTATGTCGACCAGTGCGTGATGCTGCTCAACGCGGGCGAGTTGACCGCAGAAGACGCGTCGGCGGCCAAACTGCTGACCAGCGAACTGGAAGGCCGGGTGATGGACGAATGCGTCCAGCTTCATGGCGGGGCGGGCTATATGGAAGAATATCGCATCAGCCGCATGTATACCGACGCCCGCATCAGCCGCATCTTCGCTGGAACGTCGGAAATCATGCGCGAAATCATCGGTCGCGGACTGGGCCTGGACGAGCGCAAGCTGTCCTGACCGCAAAGCCGGGGATGAGTCGAATGCTTGATGTCGAACAATTACGCGGCTTCCGGGTGCCGGAAGCGCAGGATGTCTGTGATCCGCGATCCGCTATTCTCTACGCGCTGGGTGTCGGCGCCGGGCTGGGCGCGATCGATGAACGGCATCTGGTCTTCGAACGCGATCAGGCCGTTTTGCCGACCATGGCGCTGGTTCTGGGAACACCCGGCTTCTGGCCGATGGCGCCGGAACTGGGCTGGGATTGGCCGCGCATCCTGCATGGCGAGCAGACGCTGAAACTGGTTCGGCCGCTCGAACTGGGCCAGTTGGTCAACGGCCGGATCGAAATTATCGGTCTCGCGGACAAGGGTTTAGGCAAGTCCGCTCTCGTGCGGGCAAAACGTGTCATAACCACGCCGACGGACCGGCCGATCGCCGAAATGGAGGAAGTGTGGGTCTTGCGAGGCGCGGGCGGTTTTGGCGGGCCGTCAAATCTTGATGGGCCTGCGCCGATTGTCATGCCGGATGCGCCCGCAGGCGCCTGTCTCGACCTGCCGACGGCCGCCAATCAGTCGATGCTCTATCGCCTGACCGGCGACCGTAACCCCCTGCATATCGACCGGGGCACGGCGCAGGCGGCGGGCTTCGATCGGCCGATACTGCATGGCCTCGCCACCATGGGGCTGGTCGGTCGCGCGCTGATCCATCTGTGCTGCGATGGCGATCCGGGTTTGTTGACCGACATGCGGGTGCGTTTTACCGCGCCGGTCTGGCCGGGTGAAACGGTTCGGACCGAAATCTGGCGCACTGGTGACACCGTATGGTTTCGGGCCAGCGTGCCCGACAGGAATAGCATCGTTATTGATGGCGGCGAGGCCCGCATCGGTGGTTTCAAGGAAGAACGGGACGTATTGACGTGAATATATTGGATGGCAAGGTCGCACTGGTGTCCGGCTCTGGACGGGGTATAGGGAAGGCTATCGCACTGAAACTGGCAAGCGCCGGCGCCCATGTCGTGGTGAACGACCTGGACGAGGATGTGGCAAATGCGACGGCGAGTGAAATCGAAAGCCTTGGCGTCCGCGCCGTGGTGTGCGTGGGCGACGTGACGGATGCCGATTTCGGCGACAAATTTGTGGGAGCGGCGGTCGCGCATTTCGGCACGATCGACATCATCGTGAACAATGCGGGCTATGCTTGGGATTCGGTTCTTCAAAAGACGAGCGACGAGCAGTGGATGGCCATGCTCGATGTTCATCTCAATGCCCCTTTCCGTATATTGCGCGCCGCGCAACCGGTGATCGCCGCCGCGGCGAAGAAGGAGACCGCCGAACATGGTCGGGCCACACGCCGGACGGTCATCAATATATCGTCCGTGGCAGGTCTTGGCGGCAATGCCGGTCAGTCGGGCTATGCGGCGGGCAAGGCGGGGATCGTCGGTCTCACCAAGACGGTGATGAAGGAATGGGGGCGACATAATGTCACCGTCAACGCGGTGGCTTTCGGCGCCATCATGACGCGCATGACCGCGGGCGAGGCGGGCAGCACGACCATCAGCGTCAAGGGTCGGGACATCAAGGCCGGCGTCAGCGACGAAATATTGGAAGCCATGGAAAAGGGCATTCCGCTGGGCCGCGCCGGCACGCCGGAAGAAGCCGCCGGCGCCGTCTACCTGCTATGCCTGCCCGAAGCCGATTATATCACCGGCGAGGTGATCGTCGCGGGCGGGGGCTGGAAACTCTGACGATATGATGGGCGGGCCTTGGCGCCCGCCCTCGGTCAGGCGGGCCAGCCAGGCGTGCGACCCTGCATGGCCAGAAAGATGGAACGCATGGGATCGGGTACGGATCCGGCGCCGATGCCAGTGCCGAAATTGATCCCCCGCCGCTCATATATCCGCCATCCCTCGGCCGTGCGCCGCAGCCTGTCCTCATAGCCGCCCACGGCGAGAAGGTCGGTGGGGCGCAGCGGATCGGCATCGGGGATATCGAACCACTGCCATGCCATGACGCGGCTGGCTGCGCGCGCTTCGTCGCCGTTCACCTCTATCACCACATTGGTGATGTTATGCGAACAGCCCATTAGAGCGCCCTGATAACCCATGCACTGGGCATGGATGGCCTCCCGCCCCACGGAACGCGCGCTGCCAAAGTCGATCGATCCATCCTCCGTGAACACTTCCTCCGCAATGCGGTGAAACTGCATCGAATCTACCAGATGGGCGTAACGATAGAGGCAT
Source organism: Sphingobium sp. CCH11-B1 (assembly GCF_001556865.1). GTDB lineage: Bacteria > Pseudomonadota > Alphaproteobacteria > Sphingomonadales > Sphingomonadaceae > Sphingobium. The sequence goes on from NZ_LSJY01000133.1 coordinate 58,668, forward strand.
TCCTCGATCGCGAGGCGGTCCGCCAGCATGGCGAGGTCGATCATCATGGCGAATATCTTTCTTTACCGGCCGCGAGGGTGGGGGGCTTATTTCAGCCGCAGCCAACGACCCCGCCGTCAACCGGAATCTGTGCGCCGGTGACATAAGCGCCCGCGCGCGAACACAGGAAAATGACGATGCCTGCAATATCGTCCGGCGAACCTAGACGTTGGAGCGGAATATGCGCCAGCAGGGCAGGATCGACCTGATCCTCATCCCGCATATGCGCCGTCATTTTGGTTGGGAAGAAGCCGGGAATGACCGCATTGACGGTGATGTTACGCGCCGCCAAATCGCCGGCCAGATCGCGCGTCATCATATGGACTGCAGCCTTGCTCGCGGCATAGCTGTACGCGCTGAGCCGCTCTGTCTTCATCCCCGCGACCGAACCGATGTTGATCACCCGCGCCGGATCGCCAGCCTTTCCGGACGCGCTGAGTTCGGGGAGGAGTTCCCGGACCATGGTGAACGGCGTCTGGACGTTCACGGCCATCACGCCCGGCCAAGCCTTGTCGGGGAAGCTGTCGATCGGCCCGCCCCAGGTCTTACCCGCGTTGTTGACCAATATATGGCATTCTCCGACCGCTTCGCGATAACGGGCGACGAGGTCGACCGCCGCCTCGGGCGTCGACAGGTCAGCGGGGAGGGGGATGCACGATCCCAGCGTGGCCATCTCCCGGGCGGCATCTTCGCAGATGTCGGCCTTGCGGGATGTGATCGCGACTGTCGCGCCAGCCCGCAGCAGACCTTCGGCGATCATGCGGCCCAGACCTTGCGCGCCGCCGGTGACCAGCGCCTTCTTGCCGGTCAGGCTGAACAGATCGCTCACATCGTCACCACGACTTTGCCGAACTTGTGCTGGTCGCGCAGATGCAGAAGCGCCTCTTTGGCCTGGGCAAGCGGATAGGTCGCCTCGATCACCGGCTTGATTGCATGTTGCTCGGCAAAAGCGAGCATTTCCTTGAAGTCCTGCGGATCGCCGACCTGGCTGCCGACGATGCTGGCGCTCTTGAGGAAGATGTCGGTGGCGTTGAACTTGATCTCGTTGCCGGCGGTAGACCCGTAGATGACGATCCGCGCGCCCGGATTGATGGCGCGGACATAATTGGCGAAGCTGGGCGATGGCGCGCCGTCCAGCACCACGTCGATGCCGCCGGTAAGTTTGCCGACCTGCTTGCGCCAGTCGGGATCGGTGTACAGCAGACCGCCCTTGGCCCCCATTGCCACGGCACGATCGATCACGTCCTGGTTTTCACCGGTGACATAGACATTGGCGCCCTTGGCCACGGCAAAGGCCAGGCCGAACGTGGCCACGCCGCCGCCTACGCCGCTGATGAGCAGCGTCTCTCCCGCTTCCAGCCGTCCCTTGAACATAAGCGCGCGCCACGAGGTCAGCGCCGTCAGCGGCATGGCCCCGGCTTCCTCGAAACTCATGAAGGCCGGCTTGGGCGCCAGATTGTCGACCGGCACGCAGATATATTCGGCGATCGTGCCGGCGAAGGGCATACCGAGCAGGCCGAAATCGGCGGCTGGCGCGTGGCGGTTCGACCCCCAGTTGCGTGCAGGATAGAGCACAACCTCATCGCCCTCGCGGACGCAGGTGACGCCCTCGCCGATCATGTCGACGACGCCCGCACCATCACAGCCCAGCGTGATCGGCACCGTCATGCCGGGATATTGCCCGTGGGTGATGAACAGTTCACGATGGTTTATGGATGCGGCCCGCAGCGCAACACGCACCTCTCCCGGACCGGGCACTGGCGTGTCGACTTCCGCCACCACGACGGATTCAGGGCCGTCGATCCGTTCGAGATAAAGGGCCTTCATGGTCAACCTTTCCTAATATCCTGCTCGCGCCGCGGTCTGTATGGCAACGCTGGCTGCATAACGACCTCGGCTTCCTAGGTGGAAAGCTGGACATTTTTCCATCTCATTGGGAACCTATCTGCCGATAGGAAAAAGGGATTGCGTTATAGATTCATCGCGCAGAATATATTTCGCATAACAAACGAATCGCGACAACCGCGCTAGGAGAGAAGAGCATGACCGTTGTGCCCACAGCTATCTTGCCGCCGCGTTCGACTCATATGCCGATCCGGCGTGCTGCATTGGTGGCGCTGACGGAAAGAGTGGCGCAGTCGCGCATGACCGTGGTGTCTGCGCCGGCTGGGAGCGGAAAAACCACCGCAATGCTGTTCTGGGCGGATGAACTCAGGGCGCAGGGGCGCCCCGTTTTGTGGCTCGCGGCAAGGGCAGGCATAGAAAGTAAGCGGTCCTTTCTCCAAGCGCTCAAGGCCGCAGGTATTGCCGCGGGTATGCCGTGGGATGCACTG
>NZ_LSJY01000134.1 GCF_001556865.1 Sphingobium sp. CCH11-B1
CTGCGCGCGCCTCCGGTCGGGCTACGCCCGCCCTCCGCCGCACGCAGCGCAAGGCCATCTTCAACAAACCAGCATCATATTATCCGAAAAGGGGGTCCCTCTTCGACGCCGATCGGGGGTCCCTTTTGAACGCCGTTTGACACCTGTGACGGTAAGACGCCGATTGCGTAAGCTGATTGAGGACGAAGCGAAGGTGGCAGCCTGAATCTCACAGGCGCTCCACTCCATCGCGTGCGGGTTGCGAAGGCCATTGCAGCCGATAGGGGGACAGAAATCCATCGGAAAACGCCATTCGCGCCGGGAGAGTGGAAGACTGCCACGTCCGAAGACTCGGCGTGCCCACTGATGCGCGCCAAACAGGTGATGCCGGCTGCGAGACATGCACGCGCTCCCGAATCGTCCGGAATTCGTCGTCCGCCAGCACTCGGGCGAGGGAAGCTCTCCGGACCAAGCGCACACTCCGTAAATTTCGCTACGATCCGCGCCGAACGGTCTGGCGACGGACGATCGTCAAACATCGCGGCGGGCGGCAAAACATTCCTTAAAGATCGGAAACTCGGCCACGATTCCTCCTCGACGACCTGAAACGGGGAACTCAGCGGCCATAGCGCTTCATCACCATCGTGTCCGGCTCGATCGACCCCATGAATTTTTGTGCAGAAGGGGCGGAAGCAAAGCTGTTCATTGAGGCATCCGCATCTTTCACTGAACGCCAATGCACGATGACAAGCCAGTCACGATCTCTGCCAGGTGCCGATTCACGGCTAATAAACCCCGGCTGCCGGGAAACATGCTCTTGCTCCACCGCTTTGTCGATGTCGGTGAACTCCGACACAGAAACGCCAGGTCGAATTTTGAGAGTCACCACTTCAATAACGTGGGATTGCGGCTCTTTGGTGCAAGATGAGGCCATGAACGCTCCTAAGGCGGCAACAGCGATAACCCCGATACGTCTCATATTTACGCTCCATCGAAGGTGAAGGGGAACCGTCCCACACCGGCAGGACGGTTCCCGCTTGTCAAAACTTGCCGTTCTCGTTTTTCCACGATTCGCGCGGCGGGATCGTTTCGATTGTATCCCAATGTTCGGCGATCTTGCCGTCCTCAACACGAAACAGATCGTAGAAGGACACGTGCTCGCCGGCAAACGTCCCCTCGCTCGCCACCAGCACGAAGTTGCCCTCTCCAAGCACGCGATGGATGCGATCATATTTCATCGTGACGCCTGCTTCGGCCATCGCCTGTAAAGCCGTCTGAAGGCCCGTCAGATTGTCCGCAATCTGCGGGTTGTGCTGCACATACGCATCGCCGTCGAAATAAGCGTTCAGTCGGTCGAGCTTGCCATTGACGAGTATGTCCTCGACGAACGCACAAACAAAGGCCTTGTTCTCTTCGGTTTTGTCGAGATCAGAGGCTTCGGTCGGGCCATCGATCATCGAATGTCCGCTCGGGTTCGGGCCCGCGATGGTCTGCAGATTGTCCCAATGCTCTACGATCTTGCCATCTTCGAAACGGAAGATGTCGAAGCCGATCTTCGGGCCGAAAAAGTCATAGTCCGTATGGGCGAAGACGAACGCACCATCCTCGAACACCCGAACGGTGTTGACCCGCGCCGACCCGGCAGGAAGCTGCGCGAGCACCGCCCCAAAGCCCTCCAATCCATCGGCAACTGCGAGGTTATGCTGAATATAGCTGTTGGAATTGATGACACTGACCGGCTCTCCCTCGCCCGTCTCAATCGCCTTCAGGAGCGCGACCACCTGTTGCTTTCTTTCACTCATTTCAAACCTCCATATACAACTGATATTGTAACACTCATGCGCAAGAATTGGCGAGAATGTCCTATACGGACTTCTGCCCTGCCAAGGGGAATTGGACTTGTAGCGGATTTGCGCCGGTCACCTATCTCATTATGCCACCTTGGCTTCGAATGTGAGCGGGCTGATGCCACCCAAATATGAATGGCGCCCCCGCGTAGCCGAACGGCCATGTCGAGTGCACGGATCGCCAGATCCTTCTTCATCCGGTCGCTGACCGCCCAGCCAACGATACGGCTTGCAGGTCGAGGATGACAGCGAGGTAGAGCCAGTTCGCCGCCACGCCCAGATGATGGTGGCTGTCGGTCGTGACCTTGTGCTTGTGGGTGCGGATACCCGCTTGCGCGGTAAACCACTGGCCAGTGCGATCCGCCCTGCCTCACGCTGAAATTCTAACCCATGCTTGGTCATCACTTCGGTCTCCTCGAATGAGCAGCTCTCAGGTGACTGGCGCAAATCCGTTACAAGTCCACGACCGATAAGAGGCGCTGAACGCCGCCGGGGATCCGCTGGAACGGTTGGAGGCCGTAGTGGCGAGGTTTTTCGCGGCCCCCTTATAGCGGCCTTGCGCCGCACCGCCCGTGCCAAGGGCGGACGGCCACCGATGCGACTGAATTGCAGATCAAGGACCGGCTCTCTTTTCAGCGCTTTTCCGGGTCTCGGGCTCGACGGAACGGTGCCCGATGCGACGACGGTCGCCTGACCCGCACCTGGGACGCAAGCGCAGCCAATGCCCATGAGGGCGCGCGGTTGCCCGATCTGATGAGCCGCGCCAACGCCCGGAAAGGCGATGGCGGCGGCATTCAAAGCAACCAACGAACGGTTCATGGGACAATCTTGGCAAGGGTGGATAAGATGCTTTACGCATGCCCTTGCCCGCCCCCTCATCCGCCGCGCATATTTCCTTTGCTGGCTACCCAAGGGATAGGCGCGCCGCGCGCGTATGCGATGCGGGGAATGGAGACGATGACGATGAGCGACCTCGACCAGATGCTGAATGCGCTGCGCGCCATGCCGACCGACGCCCGGCTCGACGAGATCGACGGCGCGGTGATGGCGGGCGTCGCGCGGCGGCGCGAACAGGCGATGGCGCGGCGCAGCCTGGCACTGGCAGGGCTGCTGGCGATCGGCATCGGCTGGGCGGGCAGCATTTTTCCTTCCGCCCCGGCCCAGGTCTCTCTCGCGGCGATCGGCATGTCCGACTACGCGCCCTCGCGCCTGCTCGGCCAGTGAGCGCGGGCCGCTATCTGCTGGTGGCGCTGGTGGCCTTCGCCGCGGCCTTGGCCGCCGTACTGGTCGCGCGTACCCTGCTCGCTCCCGCGCCCCATGTCGAAAGCGAGATCCACGCATTGCTGCATGAGCGGCTGACGCTTGATCCCGCCCAGAAATCGAGAATCCATGCGCTGGAGGCAGCCTTCGCGAAGCGTCGCGCGGCGCTGGAGGCGGAGATGCGCACCGATAACCAGCGGCTTGCAGATGCGATTGCCGCCGAACATGGCTATGGCCCGAAGGTCAGCGCGGCGGTCGATCTGTCGCACCACGTCATGGGTCAGCTGCAAAAGGAAACGTTGCAGCATATTTTCGCGATGCGCGGCGTATTGCGTCCTGATCAGGCGGCGCAGTTCGACGCCGCCATCGTCAAGGCGCTGACCCAGCCTGCCCAGTCCTCGCGCTAGGGTGAGTGCCGCTGATCCAGAGGATCGCGCGCTTGTCGCCCGCGCCTTGTCCGGCGACCAGTCGGCCTATGCCGAGCTGATGCAGCGCCATCGCGAGGCCGTATATCGGCTCGCGCGTGGTCATATCGGCGATGCTGACGAGGCGCTGGACATGACGCAGGAGGCCTTCATTGCCGCCTTCGCCGCCCTGCCCCGCTATGACGGCGCGCGCTCCTTCCGCGCCTGGATCGCGCAGATCGCGCTCAACAAGTGCCGCGACTGGGCGCGGCGGCGCGCTGTGCGCCGCTTCTTCACCGGCGCGCGGCCGATCGACGAGGCGCTCGGCATAAGCGATCAACGCGCCACCCCGGAGGAGGCGCTCGATTCGGCGCAGGCGCTCGCCCGGATCAACGCCGCCGTCGCCGCCCTCCCTGCGACATTGAAAGACCCGCTGCTGCTTTGCGCGATAGAGGGGATGAGCCAGGTCGAGGCAGGCCAGGTGTTGGGCGTCACCCCCAAGGCGATCGAGACGCGCCTCTACCGCGCTCGTGCGAAACTGAACGCAATGTTGAGGGATTAATCTGCGGGGCGCGTAAAAGGCAGCATGGTTTCCCTGTCTCTCGATCGCCGCGCCCTTATGAAGGGGGCCACAGCGCTCATGCTGGCACACGCCTTCCCAGCCTGGGCGCGCAGCGGATCAGCGGGCTTGCGCCCCGCGCCGGACGTGCTTTCGGGCGACATGATCGCGCTCACCGTCGGCGAAAGCCATTTCGCCACTGGCGGGCGATCGGCCCATGCCATCACCGTCAACGGCACCCTGCCCGCCCCGCTCATCCGCCTGAAGGAAGGACAGAATGTCCGCTTCGCCGTCACTAACCGGCTGAAGGAAGATACGTCAATCCACTGGCACGGCCTGATCGTCCCGTTTCAGATGGACGGCGTGCCCGGCATCAGCTTTCCTGGCATCCGACCGGGAGAGACCTTCACTTATGAATTCCCGATCCGGCAATCGGGCACCTATTGGTATCACAGCCATTCAGGAATGCAGGAAGCAATGGGCCATTATGGCCCGATCATCATCGATCCGGCCGGCCCCGATCCGGTGCAGGCGGACCGAGAACATGTAATCGTCCTGTCCGACTGGTCGCCGGTCCACCCCCACATGCTTTTGAAACGTCTCAAGCAAATGGGCGGCTATTATAATATGCAGAAGCAGACCCTGGCCGGGCTGCTCAAGGGCAAGGATCAGAGCCTTGCGGACCGAATCGCCTGGGGTAAGATGCGGATGGACCCCACCGACATTTCCGACGTCACCGGCTTTACCTACAGCTTTCTGGTGAACGGCCACGGCACGCCGGAAAACTGGACCGGCCTGTTTGCGCCGGGGGAGCGGGTGCGATTGCGGATCGTCAACGCCTCGGCGATGACCAATTTCAACGTGCGGCTGCCTGGCCTTGCAATGATCGTGGTCCAGTGCGACGGCCAGCATGTCCAGCCGGTCGAAACCGACGAGTTCCAGATCGGCATTGCCGAGACCTATGATGTGGTCGTCCAGCCGACCGAAGCAAAGCCTTATGGCTTGATAGCCGAGGCGATCGACCGTTCTGGCCTTGTCCGCGCGACGCTCGCGCCGCAGATCGGCATGGTGGCGCCCATCCCTCCGCTGCGCCAGCGCCCGCTGCTCACCATGAAGGACATGGGCATGGACATGAGCGGGATGGACATGGGCCAGAATGGCGTCATTGATCTGAGCCAGCCCGCCGACGACAGCATGAGCGGACACAGCATGAAGATGCTCGACCCCTCGGTCGCGCCCGACGTGCCGATGGGACCGGGCGTCGCGACCCTTTCCGCCATGCCGGCGGACCGCACGGCCGACCGTCCCACCGGGCTGGAGGACGTCGATCACCGCGTCCTCACCTATGCGGACCTGAAAGCGCTCGAGCCTAACAGCGATACGCGCCGGCCGACCCGCGCGCTCGACATTCACCTGACCGCGAACATGGAGCGTTACATGTGGTCGTTCGACGGGGTGAAGCTGTCAGATGGAGCGGAGCCGATTGCTTTTCGCCATATGGAGCGGGTCCGCGCGACGCTCATCAACGACACGATGATGCCCCATCCCATTCATATTCATGGCCATTTCTTCCAGCTCGTGACCGGTGAGGATGCGGCGACCAACCCACGCAAGCACACCGTCAACGTGCTGCCGGGAGGAAAAGTGAGCTTCGACCTCACCGCCGATGCGATCGGGGACTGGGCGTTTCATTGCCATATGCTGATGCACATGCACGCGGGCATGATGCGGGTCGTAACCGTCCGGCACGAAGGTGGCGCGGCATGATGCGCGCACTCGGCCTAGCGCTGCTTGCCACCGCGTGGCCGGCACAGGCGCAGACGATGGACCATAGCCAGATGGACCATGGCGCGCATCAGATGCCGCAGGGCGCAATGCCCGCCGCCGCCGACCCTCATGCCGGTCCCGGTATGGACGACGCGGACAGCGCCATCCCGAACGGCACGCCGCCGCCCATTCCCGTCGACCATGCCGCCGACGCCCTATATGATCCCGCCGTCATGGCCCGCGCCCGCGCCGCGATGACGAAGGAAAGCGGCGGCATGATCTTTTCGCAGTTGATGATCGACCGGCTCGAATATCGCGCGTTGAAGACTAGCGACGGCTATCATTGGGAAGGCGAAGGCTGGATCGGCGGCGACGTCAACCGGCTGGCGATCAAGTCCGAGGGTGAAGGCGACATTGGCGGCGCGCTCGAAAGCGCCGAGGTGCAGGCGCTTTACAGCCGTGCCATCGACCCGTGGTGGAACATCGTCGGCGGCGTGCGACAGGATTTCCGCCCGCAGCCCCAACGCACCTATGCCACCATCGGAATCGAAGGACTGGCCCCCTACTGGTTCGAGGTCGAGGGGCAGCTTTTCCTGTCGCAAAAGGGCGACGCACATCTGCGGCTGGAGGGCAGCTACGACCAGCGCCTGACCCAGCGGCTGATCCTCCAACCGGCAGTGGAAGTGAATGTCGCCGCGCAGGACGTGCCTGACATCGGTGTTGGCTCGGGCCTGTCCGACATCGAGCTGGGTGTTCGTTTGCGCTACGAGATTGCGCGCGAATTCGCCCCCTATGTTGGCATCAACTGGGAACGCAAATTCGGAGACACCGCCCGCTTTGCCTACGCCGGCGGGGAGAGCGCGTCTGCGACCAGCCTGGTCATGGGCATCCGCTTCTGGTTCTAACCTGCGCCGCAGAAGAAGACGCCGCCTCGCCGCATTTCCTCCAATACCCAGCGCCGAGGGCAAGGCTTTGCCTGACATCCCCTCGTGCGGAAGGCTGGCTGCCGCGCTCGCCATTTGCAGCGGCGCGCGGATGAAATACGCTGAAGGAATGCACGGAACCCGAAAGCTCCGTGCGGATGGTTTATCCTGAAATCCGGCTCAGCGGGACGCGAACTGGCGTCCTCGCCCGGACAGAGCCCAGCGCTGCGGCGTCGCATCGGGGGCGGTTTCGCGCACGAAACACTGCCCGCCCCGGCTTCGGATCGTCCGGCACATGGTGGCGGCGGCATTCCTGTCACCAAAGCCGCTGATGGCCAGCCTGTGATAGCCCCGGCCATTGACGGTCGCCTGGCTCGTCAGCACCGGAAAAGCGGCCAAGCTTGTGTTGCGGCCCGCCATGGCGAACCATTTCTCCTTGGCGACGGCCGCATTGTCATAGGCGCCAAGCTGAACCACCCACTGGCTGGCACCAGTGCCCACCGGCCTGATGAAGGCTGCGCGCTCCATGTTAGCCACAGGCATGCGGCTACCGGCAGCGCGCATCTTCAGGCGGTTTTCGGAGCCATAGGCCGCGACCCTGACCGGTTCAGGCAGCGCCTGGATAACGGGCACCGGCTGTGGCGCGCCGTTTTCGTCCGCCATCTGCATCGGCAAATTGGGTATGGAAGGCTCCGACGCGGCGCTGGCCATCTCGACCGGAGACGCGGGCGCCGCCAGCGCCAAGGCGACCGGCTGGCCAGGATCGGCCTGATTGATGGTCACGCCCATCAGAGCCGCGACGCGCAGGGGGGCGAGTGAAGGCTCCGCAATCTGCGCCCAGTCCGAAATCCGCTTGTTTGCCGCGAGCGGTTCCATATCCATGCCCACGACCATGCGCGCATCCTTCCACCGCCCTGCCAAGGCATAGGCATAGGCAAGGTTCTGGCGCGTCCGCACCGTGGCTGATGGGTCCTGGATCGCTGCGGACAGGATGCGTGCGCCCTCGGCCGGGTCGCCGGCAATCGCCATGGCAAGGCCGTAGTCGCCAGCAGGAATGATGTCGGCATGCGCGGTCAGAAGCTCGCGGGCCACCTCCGCCCGGCCTTGCGCCGTCTGCACAAGTGCCAGATTAACGAAGGTACTGGCGTCGCCGTCGCCCAGCGAAACCGCGTCAGACAGCGCGCTTTCCGCCGAAGCAAAACGGCCGGCGAGTACATAGGCACGGCCCAACGTCCGGCGATAGGTCGCATTCTGGGGATCGAGGCGAACCGCGGCCTCCGCCGCCTCCACGGCTTTCGCGCCATTTCGATCCGTCAGGGCCTTTTCCGCCGCAACAGCGGACTTGGCCGCGTCGCGTTGGGGCTGAACGACCGCCGCCGACGGACGGAAGGCTGCGCCCGTGCAGCCGACCATCGTGGTGGCGACGAGCAGCGACGAAAGCGTCACGCTTTTGAATGTCTTGCGATTCATCTTCCTACCCACTCCGATTACTGACCGTCGCCTACAGCTGGCAATTGTTGAGCCAGCCGGTCGATTTCCGGCAAGTCGTTGAGATAATCATCAAGCGCCTGCGTCACAATCTGCTGCGCGGATCGACCGCTAACAGCGCAGGCAAGACGAAGCTTGAGATGGCGATCAGCGTCCAGGCGCAAGGTAAAGGCAGCCTTTCGCGCCCGCACAGCGGCCGGAGCCGCAACGGCCTTGCCAGCCAATCGCCGCGCCAGCGTCTTGCGTTGGTGGATGACCGGCGGTTCGGTCACGGCTGCGGCCATGGGGGTGAGGCCGATAGGAGCGACAGCCTCTTCGACAGGCAATGGCGCAGGTTGCACGTCAAAGCCCATGTCGTTCCAACCAAGGTCGTCCGCCGATACAGCGGGCGCACGGCCCGAGCCAAGCATCGGACGGCGCATCGCTGGCTGGGCGGTGCCTTTGCGGGCCAGCAAGCCGGAGGTCAGAGAAGCAAGCGGTTTGGGTTCGGCCATGATGCGCGCCTCCTTCACTGGCTGATCACGCGGCGGCCAAAGCCTCCGCCCGTCGGGCGGGCGGCAACGGTACCGACGCTGCCATGGGGCACGGAAAACACCGTGCGACGGAAATTCTTTTCAAGCCGGTCCGACACATAGGTCCAGAGGGCCTGCACCTCCGCTGCGGAACGCCCCTTGGGATCGACCTCCATCACGGTGCGCCCGTCGATCATCGATGCGGCGAAATCCGTCCGGTGGTGCAGTGTCACCGGGGCGACCGTGCCGTGCTGCGACAGAGCCACGGCTGCTTCGGAAGTGATGCGCGCCTTTGGCGTAGCGGCATTTACGACAAAGATCAGCGGCTTGCCCGCCCGTTCACACAAGTCCACGGTCGCGCCCACGGCTCGCAGGTCGTGCGGACTCGGACGCGTGGGAACGACGATGAGTTCCGCAACGGAAATGACGCTCTGTATCGCCATGGTGATCGCGGGCGGCGTATCGATCACGGCGAGCTTGAAGCCCTGCTGCCGCAAAATCTCTAGGTCGGCCCCCAGGCGGGCAACAGTTGTTTGCGCGAAAGCGGGATATTCCGCTTCCCGCTCGTTCCACCAGTCGGCAAGCGACCCTTGCGGGTCGATATCGATCAGCACCACCGGGCCGGCACCGGCCAGCTGCGCCTGAACAGCCAGATGGCCGGACAGCGTCGTCTTGCCCGATCCCCCCTTCTGCGATGCCAATGCCAAAATCCGCACGCGCGCCCCCCACCAAAATTCAGGTTCGTTCGCAATCGCACGGGCGGAGCTAAAAATTGGTTAATTGCGGGAAAACACCATCTGAGCGATCATCCCGAGGCGTCGCACGAACTGGCGCTAACGGGACATTAACCCTGATGGCATAGGGCATCGCTGAATATCATGAGACGCAGGAGCTTTGGCGCATGAAGCGGATAGTGGTGATCCTTGCGGCCGCGGCTATGGCGAGCCTGACCGCGCCTGTTCAGGCTGACGTAAAGACCGGCGTCGATGCTTGGCAGCAGGGCGATTATGCGAAAGCAATCGCAGAATGGCGTCCGCTGGCGGAAGCCGGCGACCCCGACGCGCAGTTCAATCTCGGCCAGGCCTACAAGCTCGGCCGGGGCGTTCAGTCCGACATGGCCATGGCCATCAACTGGTATCGCAAGGCCGCGCAGCAGGGACATCTGCGGGCGGAGGACAGCCTTGGCCTTCTCATGTTCCAGCAAGGCGACCGGGCGGGAGCCATGCCTTATCTTGAGCGTGCCGCATCCCGCGGCGAACCCCGCGCGCAATATATCGTTGGCACGTCCTTGTTCAACGGCGACGTCATCGGCAAGGATTGGGTCCGCGCCTATGCGTTGATGAGCCGCGCTTCGGCTGCGGGGCTGTCGCAGGCCACGACGAGCCTCGAGCAGATGGGCAAATATATCCCTGAAGATCAGCGCAGGCAGGGCACGGCGCTTGCCGCCAGCCTCGAGACCGGCAAAAGCCCTAAAACGGAAGCAGCTCCGATTCCGGTGCGTTCAGCGGCGGTGTCCAGTCCGGCCAAACCATCGCCGCCGAGCGCGGCAAACAAGCCGATTCCATCGAAGCCTCAGATCGCCTCCACGTCCAAGGCGGTCCCGCCCTCTTCCGGCAACTGGCGCGTTCAGTTGGGCGCCTTCAGCGAGGAGGGCCGCGCTCGGACGCTGTGGAGCCAACTGACGAAGAAGGTTGGAGGCCTTTCCGCTTACCAGCTCTATCTGGTGAAGACGGAGGCCGTGACCCGCCTCCAGGCAGGGCCACTGTCGAGCGCAGCAGAGGCGGCACGGTTGTGCGGCTCGATCAAGGCCGCGGGATCGGACTGCATGCCCAAGAAGATGTGACCGGGGCACCCTCTTCGCGCTCAACTGACCGTGCCGGCATTTGGCAAAGCGTCCTTATACTGCAATAAGGACGGCCATGGTCGAACCTGTCACGGTGAATGGAAGATGGGACATATAGAGGCGCTGGTTGCCGCCAACTTGGGAGAGGAAGCCGGTCATCGAACTCTGGCCGCATTGGCGATCGACAGCGGATTGATGGCGGAACAGGGCGAAGCGGTGTCGCGCGCCGCCTTTGCCATAGCGCTCAACGTCGCGCTGTTTCATGACCTGCTTGGTCGGGTGTCGAGTGGCGCAGCCTATGTCGCCGATGTGCTTGCCCGCGGGAAAAGGGTGTTTTTCGACCATGGGGCGCTGCGGACGGTGCGGTTCCCATCCGGTCCTACCGGTGCCCTGCCGCCGGGCGAAGACGCGTTTACCCGTATTCTCGTGCCGCTCGGATACGACATGGCGGCGGTCTATCCGCTAGATCGATTGAGCATGACCGGCCGGGCCTACCGTCATCTGGACCATCCCGACATCATCCCGCAATTCTTCCTGTCGGAACTCCATGTCGATCGCTTCGACGCGGCCTTCGCAGATGTCGCCCGGCGCGTATTCGGAACGTCGCGTGATCCGCTGACCCTTCAGGCGAAGGATGTGCTGGCGCGCTATTCGGCTCAAGAGCCTGTCTACTTCGCTGACGCTGTAATCGCGCTGCCCTCCGTCGTAGCGGCGTTCGACCGCCAGCATGAACCGCCCACATGGGAAGATTATCAACAGCTTCTGTCTTACTCCAACGAAGCCGCCTGGATTGCGACGGAAGGCAACGCGTTCAATCACGCAACCGACAGGGTCGACGATGTCGCGGCCCTTGCCGAGCGGTTGAAAAGCGAGGATCGGCCCATGAAGGACAGACTGGAAGTGTCAGCCACCGGCCGCGTCCGACAGACCGCCTTCCGCGCCGACAGGGTGGAGCGCCTCTTCGCTGACGGCGAAAGCCGCTCCGTTTCCGGTTCCTTTTTCGAATTCATCAGCCGCGACATCGATCCGGCCACGGGACGGCTTGACCTCGCCTTCGACACCGGGAACGCGACGGGCATTTTCGCGATGACCGCTGCGCAGGAAAGCGGGGCCAGATGACGGAATGGCTGCAATCCTTCGACCCAGCATCGGGCGAAGTGATTTGGGAAGGCAAGATTGCTCGGGCGGACGACTGCCATACCGCCGTGGCGGGCGCTGGCAGTGGACGACCGGATCGCCATAGCGCGCCGCTACGCCGATGCCCTGCAGGAGCGCCGCCGCGCCCTGGCGGAACTCATTTCACGTGAGACTGGCAAGCTGCTCTGGGAAAGCGACGCCGAACTGGGATCGATGATCGCCAAGGTAGAAGTGTCGATAAAGGCCCATGCTGAGCGTACCGGCGAGCGGCAAAGCGACATGGCGTTCGGTCGCGCCATATTGCGCCACCGCGGGCATGGGGTGATGGCAGTGCTCGGCCCCTATAATTTCCCCGGCCATCTGCCGAACGGACATATCGTCCCAGCACTGATCGCCGGCAACACAGTCATTTTCAAACCATCCGAAATCGCACCAGCCACCGGCGCGGCGATGGCCGAAGCCTGGCTGGCGGCGGGGCTCCCGACTGATGTGCTGCAAGTCCTGCAGGGCGGCCGAGCCACCGGCGAAGCACTGGTCGCAGCGGACATTGACGGACTGCTGTTCACCGGGTCGGCGGGCGCGGGTTCGGCGCTGAGGCGGGCACTGGTGGATCGCCCTCATGTCATCATGGCTCTGGAGCTGGGCGGCAACAACCCGCTGATCGCATGGGACAATCCCGAAGCCGCCGCTTCGATCATCATCAACTCAGCCTTCATCACCACCGGCCAACGTTGCTCCTGCGCTCGCCGTTTGATCGTGCCGGACGACGCGATCGGGGATGCCATCGTCGAAGCGACGGCGGCCTTGGCTGCGCGCCTTCCGATCGCGGCCTGGACCGATGCGGGAGAAGCCTTCATGGGACCGCTGGTATCTGAACAGGCGGCCTCCTCCGCCCATGCAGCCGTTCACAACCTGATCGCGCGGGGAGCCAGGACCATCCGGCCCTTCACGGCGATCGAGGGCCGCAGCGCCGCCTTCGTGACGCCCGCCATGTTCGACGTGACGGGCATCGACACACCTGACGCGGAGATTTTCGCTCCCGTTCTGTCGGTCATCCGCGTTCCTGATTTCGATGCAGCAATGGAGGCTGCGAACGCCACCGTGTTCGGCCTGTCGGCGGGCCTTGTCTCGGAAAACGAACATTTGTGGTCGCGTATGGTGGAGGAAAGCCGCGCGGGCGTGGTCAATCGCAACCGACCGACAACGGGCGCAGCGGGCAACATGCCCTTCGGCGGATTGGGCGCGTCCGGCAATCATCGACCCAGCGCCTATTACGCAGCCGACTATTGTGCTTATCCGATTGCCAGTTTCGAAGCGGGAACCGTGGAAGCCGTGCCAGTCAACGGGTTGAACATCGCGACATCATAGGGCATCGGCGTGCCGCGCACTATTTGCGGAGGGTGTCGTGGCTATGTCTGTCTTTCCATCCTGGGTTCTGACCCTGGTCTGCGCGGATCGCGTCGGCATCGTCGCCGCGGTCAGCCGCTTTCTTGCGGAACGCGGGGGATTCATCACGGACAGCCAGCAATATGCGGATCGCGACGCCGGCCTGTTCTTCATGCGCGTCGCGTTCGAGGCTACCGATGGCCGGATGGCGGACACGGAGACGCTGCGCGCTGAATTCGCACCTGTGGGTGCCGCCTTTGCGATGGATTGGTCCCTGTCCCCCGCCGACCATCGCCCCCGCATGCTGATCGCTGTATCGAAAGCGTCGCACTGCCTCGCCGACCTGTTGCACCGATGGCAGACCGGAACCCTGGCAATCGACATCATGGGTGTGGTGTCGAACCATCCCAATATGCGCCGCACCACGGAATGGCACGGCATTCCGTATCATGAGCTACCGGCGAATGGCGATAAAGCCGTACAGGAAGCAACCCTTCTCGATCTGTTCGAGCGCACCCGATCCGATTATCTGGTCCTCGCGCGCTACATGCAGGTGCTGTCCGAAGAATTGGTCGAACGCCTTGCGGGACGCTGCATCAACATCCACCACAGCTTCCTGCCCGGCTTCAAAGGGGCGCGCCCCTATCACCGCGCCTATGACCGGGGCGTCAAGCTGATTGGCGCGACCGCGCATTTCGTCACTGCCGATCTGGATGAAGGTCCGATCATCGAGCAGGCGGTCGAACGTGTGGATCACCGCGCTACCGCCGACGACATGATCCGCATAGGACGGGATATCGAGGCGCAGGTACTTGCCCGCGCCGTCAGCTGGATGGCCGACCGGCGCGTGCTGCTCAACAGGGGCAAGACAGTCGTATTTCGGTGATCGTGCGGATCAAAGGCCGAGGCGCGTCCAGAAGTCTTCAGGTGCGATCGCGCGGTCCGACTTGGTCGACGGTTCGCGCGCCGTCCAGGATGAATGGGGCAGATAGATGTGCCGTTGAGGCCGGATGTCGCGTGGGCGACGGATATTGGAACCATGGTGGATCATCGTCTTCTCCTTGGTAGGGGAACACGAAACCTGGCGTTGTCGCTTCGGAACCGTGCGCTTTAGCCGTTGATGACGCGGAGCAAGCTGACATCCTTCAAAAGCCGCGGAGCATGAAGCTCGACATCCTGATCGGACATTTCTCGGGAAAAAGCCAAATAGCTTTGTTTGGCAGCGGCGCAGGCCAGCTTTTACACCGACCCTATCCGGCCGGTAAGCGCTTTCAGGCGACGATGCTGTATAGGAACCAGCCGACGATGAGCAGGCTCGAAACTATGCAAATACGATCGCCAAAGACATCGATCCGGGACACCAGACACCATCCTTCCATTTTGGGTGATCTTCGTCACCTCGCAGAGAGGATAGCGCAACTTGGTGAAAACGAGAATAGCAATTTTGCAAATCCGACATTTGCAACATTGCTAAAAATCCCTGTGTGCCACTGGGCCGTTCAGTCCGCCGAATTGCGAACCAGAGCCTGTGTTGCTTCCTGCGGCCCGCGATAGGCCTGCTGCAGTTCCGCACTCCAGTAGCGCAGGTCTTCCAAATCAATACGCGCGCCGGAGACCGCGCAAAGGACGAACTGTCCCGACTGAACGATGTCGAAATCCGCAGCGCCATAATGAAGCACTGCCAGTCCCTGGATGTCTGCCACCATCAGTCGCCTGTCAGTATCCGATCGACCAGTTGCTTCACGGTCGGCACGAAACCGTTGGAATAGAAAGGATCCTGCTTGAACTTGTAGGCGCCATGGCCGGCAAACAGCAGGTTCTTGTCCAAATCGCCGCCATGCACCGCTTCCTGCAATGATTTCTGGATGCAGAAGCTGCGCGGATCGGCAAGGCGGCCGGTGGAATTGGTCTCGCTGTCCATCCAGCTGGAAAAGGCGCATTGCGACAGGCAGCCCATGCAGTCTGTCTGGTCTTTCCGGATTTCCGCCTTTTCCTCCTCGTTTACGAAGACCAGCGTGTTGTCTGGCGTCTTGAGCGCGGATGTGAAGCCTTTCCCCACCCATTCCCGTGCGCGGGTGAGGTCGCCCAGCGTAACCCAGAAATTCTTGCCCTTGACGCCGACGTCGAGTTGATGCGTGTGATCACCCGCCTGCTCGGTGCTGAAGGGAATCTGGCGTTCAGAGCGCGCTTCGAGTTGCCGCAGGAACGGGTTGCGGATCGCGGAACTGTAGAAGCCGGTGGGTGAAAAGCGGTGAAGCAGGACATCGCCCGGCTCCAACTGCATCAATCGCTCCTTCCACAGTTGCGGTATGGGGCTTTCCTGCGTAAGCAGCGGGCGCGTACCAAACTGGAAGGCAATCGCGCCCAGCTCCGGATTGTCGATCCAGTCGTTCCAGTCCTTGAGATGCCAGACGCCTCCAGCCATCACAATCGGCACATCATCCGAAATCCCGCCTTCGCGCATCGTGGCGCGCAGGTCGCGGACACGGGGATAGGGATCCTGCGGGGCGCGGGGATCTTCAGCGTTAGACAGGCCGTTATGCCCCCCGGCAAGCCAGGGATCTTCATAGACGACAGCAGCCAGCCACTCCGACGCCTTGGAGTAGGCGCGCTTCCACAAGGCGCGGAAGGCGCGGCCCGACGAAACGATCGGGAGGTAGGACACCCCGTAGGATGCCGCGATCTCGCTAAGCTTGTACGGCATGCCAGCCCCGCAGGTGACACCCGAGACCATGCCCTTCGTCTTTTCCAGCACGCCGTGGAGAACGCGCTGCGCCCCGCCCATTTCCCACAAAACGTTGATGTTGATCGCGCCCTTGCCGCCGGCGATCTCGAACGCGCGCTTCACCTGCTCCACCGCGCCGTCGATGGCGTAGGCGATCAGTTCTTCGTGCCGGTCACGGCGTGTGCGACCATGATAAATTTGCGGGATGACATTACCGAAACTGTCGTAGCTGTCCGCGTTTACGGCCGAAACCGTGCCGATGCCGCCCGCCGCGGCCCACGCACCCGAACTCGCATGGTTGGAAACCGCAACACCCTTGCCGCCTTCAACGAGCGGCCACACTTCGCGGCCACCATAGACGATGGGCTTCAACCCCTTGAACAACGACTTCTCCCGCAACAACAGCCCGGCCCCGCGACCGGATAAAGGCTAGCCTATAGCAGCAATTGCCGCCGATGACGAATTTTCGCGCCCCCCTATCGCAAAATCATGGGACTGGCCAGAGCTTGTCCATAGAGCGTGGCATAGGCGTCGATCATGCCTGCTTCGGTAAAATCCCGACTGGCCCTTGAGCGGTTTGCCTCGCCCAGGCGCAGCCTGAGATCGGCATCATCCGCTAGCCCCGCGAGCGACCTTGCCAGCCCCGCCTCGTCTTGAACGATGAACGGCCGATTTTCCGGCGCCACCATATTGGCGATGTCGCCGACGTCCATCGATGCGACAGGCAAGCCGGCCGCCATCGCCTCCACCAGCGAAATGGGAAATTGCTCGCTGTCCGAAGAAAGGGCGAAAATGTCGAACAGCCCCATGAAACGCCATGGCCGGTCCATGAAGCCCGCCATATGGATGTCGCCGAGTCCGCACGCCGCAGCCTCTCTCAGGATCGCCTCTCGCTCCGGCCCCTCCCCTACGACGACCAGTTGCAGCCGGTCCTGGTGCGGCGCGACGGCGCGGACGAGCCGCGGAATGTTCTTGACCGCCCTCAACCCCGCCAGCGTTCCGACAAGCAACTTGCCCGGCGAACGGACCAGGCCGGCTATGGCGTCGCCCGCAGGCGGTTGAGCGTAGGAAGCGACGTCAATGCCGTTGCGGATGAGATGTATCTTGTCGGCGGGCTGCTTCCATATGGTGCGCGCGATCTTGTCCAGCCTGGCGGAGGGCACCACCAGCCCGTGCGCCGACCGCAGCGCCAAACGCCGAAACATGTTCCTCTTCGCCTTCAGGCCATCGGCCTCGTCGGCATTGAAGCCATCCTCATGGTGGATCAGCGGAGGCAAGCCATGTCTTCGTACCGCTAGTCGATGCGCCATGACGGCGTCCATCGCACCCCAATTATAGGTCAGAACAAGATCATAACGGCGCAGAAACGTCCTGATGTCCCGATAGCGCGCAAGGTTGGGCTTCCCGGCAAAGGATGGACCTGCGGGAAAATCCACCACAACCGCAGGATCGATCGCGTCGCGCGCGCCCATGGCGTCGGGATCCGCGCTCATGATGCTGTGCGATGCCCGGTCACCCCAGACGTTCATCAAGCGAACCGCTCGAGCTTCCTTGCCGCCAAGAGAAAAACTGCCGTGGACGTGAAGAATATGGGGCCGTTCACCCATGCAGCACACGGGCCAGCAGACGATCGATGCCGGCCGCGCTTTCCGGCTCGGCCAGAGTGGGTGCGTGACCGACGTCCGGCACGGTGACAAGTTCTGCATTGCCGCCGATCTCAGTAGCCATCCGGCGCGCAGTCGCATCGCTCAGCAGGTCGGACCGCGCTCCCCGCAGCAGCAGCGTCGGGATGTCGCGAAACGCCTGCATCACTGGCCACATGTCCACCCCCGCCTCGCTTCCCATGGCGCGGATCGGCTCCGCGATCTTCATGTCGTAATCCAGCACGATCCGCCCACCACTGTTCAACCGATAAAGCCGCTTCGCCATGGCCAGCCAGTCTTCAAGATCGTAGCCGGGATAGACGTCGCCATTCGCCTCCGCCAGGGCGCGCGCCGCATGGACCCATGTCGGGTGCGACTGCCCGACGCCGACATAGGACCGGATCCGCGCGAGCCCGCCCTCATCCAGCACCGGTCCTACATCGTTGAGCAGCGCTCCGGCCAACCATTCCCGGTGCGTGGCGGCGATCAGCATCGTGATGACACCGCCCAGCGACGTCCCGATTGCTACGAACCGGGTGATGGCCAGGTCCGCCAGCAAGCGGCTGATGTCTTGAAGATACACCAAGGGGACATAGGTCATCGCATCCTTGGCATAGGCGCTTTCGGCCCGCCCGCGCATGTCTGGACAGATAAGCCGCCACTGGCCCGCAAGCCGGGCGGCCAATGGCTCGAAGTCCCGCGCGTTGCGGGTCAGCCCCGGCAGGCAAAGCAAGGGCGGTCGGCTATCGTCACCGCCGGCATAATCGCGGTAATGAAGCCGGAGGCCATCAGGCGACCACCAATATCCGTCCTTATAGCCGCTCAAGCTTGATCCTTCGGATGCCTGCACCCCATATCGCCGTATGAGCCAGCCCCTGCAAGCCGCCAATTACCGTCCCGCAACCGAAATCGACGCGCTGATGCCCGACATCGCCACGCCGGTCGCGGCCGCCTCGTTCCCGCAGACGATCCTGCGGTACCGTAATGACAGAGCGGCGGCATCTGTCGGGCTGGAAGGTCTGGACGATAGAGATTGGGTCTCGCATTTCGGCCGCTTTTCTCCACTGGAAGGCAGTTTGCCCCAGCCATTGGCCTTGCGCTACCATGGTCATCAGTTCCGTCACTACAATCCCGACATAGGCGATGGGCGCGGTTTCCTGTTCGCGCAGCTGCTTGAAAAGGGAGGTCGCCTGCTGGATCTGGGCACCAAGGGTTCAGGCCAGACGCCCTATAGCCGGTTCGGCGACGGCAGGCTGACGCTGAAGGGCGGCGTTCGCGAGATACTGGCGACGGAAATGCTGGAGGCATTGGGCGTCAACACTTCGAGAACCTTGTCCCTTATCGAAACGGGCGAGGCGCTGGAACGCAACGACGAACCGTCGCCCACCCGTGGTTCCGTGCTGGTCCGGCTGAGCCACTCCCACATCCGGATCGGCACGTTCCAACGCGCAGCCTATCACGGCGATGGGCCGTTCCTCGAGCGTTTGGTCGAGTACAGCCTGACTCGTCTCTACGGGCAGCGTCCAGGCAGCAACCCGGCAGCACAGCTGTTCAACCATGTGGTCGAACGCGCGGCCGATCTCGCGGCGAGCTACATGGTGGCAGGCTTCGTCCATGGCGTGCTCAACAGTGACAACATCAACGTCACGGGCGAAAGTTTCGATTACGGCCCCTGGCGGTTCACCCCGTTGTGGGAGCCAGGCTTTACCGCGGCCTATTTCGACCATGCCGGGCTTTACGCCTTCGGACGGCAAGCCGAAGCTATCCATTGGGACGTCGCGCAATTGGCCGTCAGCTTGCGAACGATCATGGAAGCCGATCCCCTGATCGAGAGCCTGGAACATTTTCCATCCCTCTATTCGCAAGCCCTTCAGCGCCGCTTTTGCTGGCGCCTGGGCGTCGGGGACGGAGACGCCGGTGTGATGACCGAAGCGGCCGTGCGCGGCATGATCGCTACCGGCACGCCCATCGATCGCTTCTTTCATGACTGGCGCGGCGGCAGTCTGCTGGATTCCAATGCCTATGGCGATAGTGCATGGACCGCCTTCCGGAACGCGATGGCAGCATTCATTCCCTGTGCGGGTGCCAGGGATCACCCCTATTGGTCAGATGAAGCGCCCTGCTCCATGCATATTGACGAGGTGGAAGCGATCTGGAGCGCGATCGACGAGCGCGACGACTGGTCCCCCCTTCATGACAAGGTGACCGCCATCCGGCGCATGGGCGACGCGCTCGGCACCGCGCCACCTCCACCTTGAAGGCTCCTCCATCCCGTCGGTCATTTTATCCTTAACTATTTTCCGCCATATCCGCCCCATGCCTGCTGACCTGTTGTCTCATGAACCCGCGACCGGCACCCTGTTGTGGCAGGGTCAAGCGGGAGACGTCGACGCGGAGGTCGATCGTGCAAGACGCGCATGGCCGAAATGGGCGGCACAGCCTATCGCCTACAGGATTGAAACGCTTCGCAGGTTCGTAAATGTGGTGCGTCGGCACGAAGATGCTCTGGCGGACCTGATCGCGCGCGAGACTGGCAAGCCGATGTGGGACGCCCGCAACGAAGTCGCCGCGGTGATCGGCAAGGTGGATGTCAGCGTCGCGGCCTATTCCGAACGCACCGGTCAGCGTCGTCTGGAGGCCAATCTGGGCGCGCGCCAGTCGGTACGGCACAAACCCCATGGCGTGATGGCGGTATTTGGCCCCTATAATTTTCCGGCGCACCTGCCGAACGGGCATATCATCCCTGCGCTACTGGCCGGTAATGCCGTGGTGTTCAAACCGTCCGAAAAAACGCCGGCGGTGGGCGAGATGCTGGTGGGACTGTATCATGAGGCAGGCGTACCCACAGACGCAGTCCGAGTGCTCCAGGGTGGTCCCGATAGCGGCAAGGCCCTGGCCCTTCATCCCGCTGTAAACGGCATCCTGTTTACCGGCTCCGCGCAAACCGGCATCGCGATCAATCGCCAATTCGCAGGGCAGCCCGCGAAGATCCTCGCGCTGGAAATGGGTGGCAACAACCCCATCGTGGTCTGGGACACGCCGGAACTTCACGCCGCAGCGACGATCGTCGTCCAGTCGGCCTTCATGACCAGCGGTCAGCGCTGCACGGCGGCCAGTCGGCTGATCGTGAGGGACAGCATGGCGGATAAGCTCATCCCCGAGGTGAAGAAGCTAGCCGACCGGCTGATCGTTGATCATCCACATGCGGATCCGGCACCCTATATGGGTCCCGTGATCGACAACCAGACGGCAGACGGCCTGACGGAGAGCTTTCTGTACCTCATGAGCAACGGCGGCAAGCCGATCAAGCATATGGTACGCCCACACAAGGGCCTGCCCTTTCTCTCACCAGCTATCATCGATGTCACGGGAATGAAGGAACGACCAGATGTCGAGCTTTTCGGTCCGCTGCTGCAGGTAATCCGCGTGTCCGACTTCGATGCGGCGATCGAGGAAGCGAACAATACGCGCTATGGCCTGTCCGCTTCGCTGATAGGCGGTTCGCCGGAACAATATAATCAATTCTGGTCGAACGTTCGCGCGGGCCTTGTCAACTGGAACCGCCCCACCACCGGCGCTGCGTCCAACGCACCCTTCGGCGGCACCGGGATATCTGGCAACCATCGGCCGAGCGCCTATTATGCCGCCGACTATTGTGCCTATCCCGTCGTGTCCGCAGAGATCGAGAATCCCCGCGCAGCGATCGGTATTGGCCTGAAGGACATAGACGTCAGCGCCATGGGCGATTGAAGGCCAAAACTTTTCCTTACCACCGCCATACCCATTCTGAATTGAACTGCTCCGCCGCTTTCGCCATGTGGCGACCATGGCTGAAATTGCACCTGCTACAGTCTTTCTCGTCGGCGCAGGCCCCGGCGATCCCGATCTTCTGACGATCAAGGCCGCACGCCTGATCGCATCGGCGGACGTGATCGTTCACGATGGGCTCGTATCGGCGGAGATATTGGCGCTGGCGTCCGCCGATGCCGATCTCATTTCAGTGGCAAAGCAGCGGAGCCGCCATTCCATGCCGCAGGAAGCGATCAACGCATTGATTGTCGACCTTGCACGGGAACAGCGCAACGTGGTGCGCCTGAAGGGCGGCGACCCTTTCATATTTGGACGGGGCGGCGAAGAAGCGGCCGCTTGCCGGGCGGCGGGCGTCCCGGTGGAAATCGTGCCGGGCATCAGCGCGGCGATCGGCGCGGCCGCACAAGCCCAACTGCCGCTCACGCACCGACATGCATCCAGCGCGGTCAGCTTCGTCGCCGGCCAATGCAAGGGCCTCAGCCAACAGGATTGGTCTGGTTTGGCGGGGAAAGGCCGGACCCTCGTGATCTACATGGGCGTGGCGACGGCAGCAGACATCGCGGATAAGTTGATCGCGGACGGCGTATCGCCGTCGATCCCCGTCGCCGTGCTGGAAAATGGCACACGCGCCAACATGCGGTCGCTGCGCACGCTGCTCGCCGACCTTGGCGACATGGTGGAGCGCGAGCGCGTGAAGAGCCCGGCACTGATCGTCGTTGGCGAGGTCGCAGCCCATGCCATTGCGCAGGATGTTCTGACTGGCTGGTCGCAGGAATTTGGTTCGGAGATAGGTTCGTGAAGATACTGACCGGCAATGATCTGGTGACGGGAGACGTCATCTGGTGGGCAGGCGATGGCTGGTCGCGTCAACTGAACGACAGCGTCGATGTCGGACAGCATGGGGATGATCTGGCGCGGTCCGAGGAAGCGGCGCTGCGCGTCGTGGGCGCCTATGTTATCGACGCCACCCTCACCGACCAGGGCATCCGGCCGGCGCATATCAAGGACCGCATCCGCGCGCTGGGACCGACCGTGCGCCCCGACCTGACCATCAAACCGAACGATGCCGACGCCGGCAATTGGGTGATCTGAACCATGTATCGTTATGACAGCTACGACCAGTCGATCGTGGACGCACGCGTCGAGGAATTTCGGGATCAGGTGCAGCGCCGCCTGTCGGGGGCGCTTACGGAGGATCAGTTCAAGCCGTTGCGCCTGATGAACGGTCTCTATCTTCAGTTGCACGCCTATATGCTGCGCGTTGCGATCCCCTATGGCACCCTGTCCGCGCGACAGATGCGCAAGCTGGGCGAGATCGCGCAGAAATATGATCGTGGTTATGGCCATTTCACGACGCGCCAGAACCTTCAGTATAACTGGATCAAGCTGGCCGACGCGCCCGACATCCTGGCGGAGTTGGCGAGCGTCGAGATGCATGCCATCCAGACCAGCGGCAATTGCATCCGCAATATTTCGTCGGATCAATATGCCGGCGTGTCGGCGGACGAGGTGACGGATCCGCGGCCCTGGGCCGAGCTGCTGCGCCAGTGGTCCAGCTTCCACCCGGAATTCACCTATCTGCCCCGCAAGTTCAAGATCGCGGTGATCGCATCCGATGAAGACCGTAGCGCCATGCGACTCCACGACATCGGTCTGAAGCTCGTTGCGCGGGATGGGCAGATCGGCGCGGAAGTCTATGCTGGCGGCGGCATGGGCCGCACGCCCATGGTTGCCCCGCTTATCAGGGACTTCGTCGCAGAAGATGAGATCGTTTCTTATCTGGAGGCCTGCCTTCGCGTCTATAATCGCTATGGCCGCCGCGACAACAAGTACAAGGCGCGGATCAAGATCTTGGTCCATGAACTGGGAGTCGACGAATATAAACGCCAGGTCGAGGAGGAGTTCGCGCATATGCGGACTTTGGGTCTCAATCCGCCTGTTGAGGAAATCGACCGCATCCGCGCCTTTTTCGCGCCGCCTGCCTATGAGACCGGGCTTGCGGAAGACATCGATCGCAGCGACCCAGCTTTCGCCCTTTGGGTGGATCGCCAGGTCGCGGCGCACAAGGCGCCGGGCTATGCGATCGTCAATGTGAGCCTGAAACCGCTGACCGGCATCCCCGGCGACGCATCGGCCGAGCAGATCGCGCTCGTGGCAGACCTGGCCGAACGCTATTCGCTCGATGAGATCCGCGTCACCCACGCGCAAAATCTGGTCCTGCCGCATGTGAAGAAGGCCGAT
This sequence comes from Sphingobium sp. CCH11-B1, assembly GCF_001556865.1. GTDB lineage: Bacteria > Pseudomonadota > Alphaproteobacteria > Sphingomonadales > Sphingomonadaceae > Sphingobium. The sequence goes on from NZ_LSJY01000134.1 coordinate 23,525, forward strand.
CTCCATGCCATCTGGCAGGCGTTGGAGGATGCGGGACTGGCGGAAGCCAATCTCGATCTCATCACCGACATCATCGCCTGTCCCGGGCTTGATTATTGCGCGCTGGCCAACGCGCGCTCCATCCCGCTGGCGCAGAAGATCGCTCAGCGCTTCGCCGATGCTGAACGGCAGGCTGAGTTGGGTGAGCTCAAACTCAAGATCAGCGGCTGCATCAATGCCTGCGGCCACCATCATGCCGGCCATATCGGCATTCTGGGTGTGGACCGTAAAGGCGTGGAGAATTTTCAGCTGCTGCTTGGCGGATCGGGCGCTGAGGACGCGTCGCTCGGCCAGATCACCGGCCCCGGTTTTTCCGAGGACGGCGTTGTCGATGCGATCGAGAAGGTCACAGATATCTATCTCTCTCAAAGGACCAGCGGCGAACGCTTTCTGGACACCTACCGCCGCATCGGCATGAAGCCCTTCAAGGAGGCGATCTATGGTTGAGTTCCTGTCCTTCCGCGACGGCGAAACGGCACAGGAACCCGCAGTCACGGTGGAATCTTTCACCGGGCAGTCCAACGCCACCGCCGTCCGCATCGAACCGGGCGAGGATGCGCGGGAACTGCTGCCGCATCTCGACCGGATATCGCTCGTGGAGGTGAATTTCCCCGCTTACGGGGACGGCCGCGGCTATTCGGCTGCCCGCATCCTGCGCGAAGCCGGCTATCAGGGCGAACTGCGCGCGGTGGGCGATGTGCTGGTCGATCAGATCAACGCCATGCGCCGCTGCGGTTTCGACAGTTTCCATCCGGCCAGGCCGTTGGACGACGACGCGGTCGATCGCGCGCTCAGTCGCTACGCCGACGTTTATCAGAAGACTATCGATGGTCGGCAGCCTGTGTGGGCCAAACGCCATCCGGAGAAAATCGATGGCTGATCCTGCCCGCCGGATCGATATCATCGATGCGCGCCCTGCCTTCACCCAGGCGGACGCGGACGCGTTGAATGCGCGTTTCGAGGGCGTGGATGCCCTCACCATGCTCAAGGCCGTCTTCGCGGAAGGTCTGGCCGGCAAGGTGGGGGTCGTCTCTTCCTTCGGAACAGAAAGCGCCGTGCTGCTTGATCTTGTCGCCAAGGCCGATCCAACCATCGACGTGATATTCGTCGATACGCTCAAGATGTTCGCGGAAACGCTCAACTACAGGGACCTTCTTATCAAGCGTTTCGGCTTCACCAACAGCCGGACGATTTCTCCCTTGCCCGACGTCATTGCCGCGAAGGACGAAACCGGGTTGCGCTGGTCCTACGATCCCGATGGTTGCTGCGAGATTCGCAAGGTGGAACCCATGAAGCGGGCGAAGGCTGGGCTTGACGCGTGGATTTCGGGACGGAAAGCCTTCCAGTCTGTGACTCGGCAGAACCTTCCCCGGTTCGAGGTCGAGGATGGGCGGCTCAAGATCAACCCGCTCGGAGACTGGACGAAGACCGACCTGGAAGCCTGGTTCGCTGGACACGACCTGCCCCGCCATCCGCTGGAATCCCAAGGCTATCTCTCGATCGGGTGCGAGCCGTGCACGTCGAAGGTGCTGCCGGGGGAAGACCCGCGTGCGGGCCGATGGCGCGGCTGGGACAAGGTTGAATGCGGCATTCATTCTCCTGTCACGCCGATCACCCCGGTCGATCCTGAAGATCCGGCTAACCAGCCGGTATTCTGACCGGCCGGTGCGTCCGCGCTTGTGATGAAATTGCAAGGCGCTGGACGGGCCATGCCGAACGCGCGATAGACTCGCTCCCTGTTTCCAACGACATAAGGGAGTCGCCAATGGATCGCCGCCAATTTCTGACCAGCACCGGCGCGGTGGCGATCGCCGGTGTCGTGCCACATGCCCGTGCCCAGACCGCCGGCGCAGATGACGCACGTCTCTCGGCAGCCTTCGCCGCCATATTCGAACGGCAGCTCGACCTGTCCCCCATGATGGTCACCAGTCTGGGGCTCGACAAGGGTGGCCGCGCCGGAGCGAAAAGCCAGCTGGATGACAACAGCAGATCCGGGACGATGAAGAAAGTGGCGGCGGCTCAGGCAGCGCTTCAGGAACTGGACGGATTTAAGGGCGCGCCCCTATCCGATGCGCAACGGCTCAACCTGGACGTCATTCTATACTCACTGGATCAGCAGACCGTGCCCGCGAAATTCGGGCTCAACAGCGTCCAGCGGCCCTATCGCATCTTCCAGCAAGGCGGCAGCTATTTCCAGGTGCCCGATTTCCTGAATACCGCGCACACCATCAACGTCGCGTCAGATTGCGATGCTTATATTGCCCGGCTCAACGCTTTCGCCCGCAATCTGCGAACCGATACGGCGTTGCAGCGGGATGAAGCCGCACGCGGCTATCTCGCTCCGGGCTGGTCACTCGATCTGACGCTGGGCCAGTTGAAGAAGCTGCGCGGCCAGCCTGCTGCCGACAGTTCCATCGTGCAGTCACTGGTCAAGCGCGCGGCCGCGAAAGCCATCGCGGGTGACTGGCAGGCGCAGGCCACCGCAGTCGTGGAAAAGGCGATCTACCCCGCGCTGGACGAACAGATGGCCACCATTGAAGCGCTCAAAGGCAAGACTGCGGCAGGCGACGGCGTATGGCGGACGCCCCGAGGAGATGAAATTTACGCGGCGGCGCTCAAACAGGCGACGACAACGGACCTGACCGCTGACCAAATTCATGCGATGGGCGTCGAGCAGGTGGCTGATATCAGCGCGCAACTGGACGCCATGCTCAAGGGCGCGGGGCGTATTGGCGGCACGATCGGCGAACGGTTGGCCGCGCTCAACGTCGATCCCTCGCAGCTGTACGCTGACAGCGCAGAAGGACGGGCAGCACTTTTGGCGCAGCTCAATCGGGATATCGATGCGATGCGGGCGAAACTCCCGCAGGCCTTTGCCACCATCCCCGACACGCCGCTGGAAATCAGGGCGGTACCGGTGGAGATTCAAGATGGCGCGTCGAACGGCTACTATAATCGTGCCGCACTCGACGGGTCGCGGCCCGCCATTTATTTCATCAACCTGAAGGATGTTGGCGACTGGCCGAAATATGGTTTACCCTCCCTCACCTACCATGAAGGGGTGCCGGGCCATCACCTCCAGATTTCGACGGCGCAAACCGCTGGCGACGTGCCGATGCTGCGCAAGACAGCCTTCATGAGCGCCTATTCGGAAGGGTGGGCTCTCTACGCAGAACAACTGGCTGACGAACTGGGCGGGTATGCGACGCCGCTCGACCGCGCAGGTTATCTCCAGTCCTTCCTGTTCCGGGCCGCGCGCCTCGTTGTGGACACTGGCATTCACGCCAAGAAATGGAGCCGGGAGCAGGCGACGGACTATATGGTTCAAGCCACCGGATTTGCCCGCCCACGCTGCCAGCGCGAGGTCGAACGCTATTGCACGCAGCCGGGGCAGGCGACCAGCTACAAGGTCGGTCACGGCGTCTGGACCAAAGCGCGGGCAGCTGCTCAGGCGGAACTCGGAAAATCATTCGATATCAAGCAGTTTCATGCCATTCTTGAGGAAGGCGCGATGCCGCTTTCGATGCTGGAAAAACGCGTCGCCGATCGCGCGAGAGCCGCACGCGGCTGATCATCGCCATTCCCGGGCACGCCGGGGAATGGCCTTGCCATCATTCGTAGCTCAAATCCTCATAACCGTCATCGGCAAGGTCGGAGAAGCGCGTGATCTTGGCATCGAACTTCATCCGGATGCGTCCGGTGGAACCATGGCGCTGCTTTGCCACGATGACCTCCGCCTTGCCGTAAATACGGTCCATATTTTCCCGCCACGCCGCGTAAGCGGCTTCGTCTTCCACCTTCGGCTCCTTCGCTGCTTCGTAATAATCCTCGCGGAAAACGAACCAGACCATGTCGGCGTCCTGTTCGATCGACCCGGATTCGCGAAGATCGGACAGTTGCGGCCTTTTGTCTTCGCGCTGCTCCACCGCGCGGCTCAACTGGGATAGCGCCAGCACCGGCACATGAAGTTCCTTCGCCAACGTCTTGAGGCCGCGCGAGATTTCGGAAATTTCGTTGACGCGATTATCGTTGCCGCGTCCTGTACCCTGCAATAGCTGGAGGTAATCCACGACGATGAAGCCGATGTCGTGCCGGCGTTTCAACCGGCGGGCACGGGTGCGCAGCGCCGCGATGGTCAGGCCCGGCGTGTCATCGATGAAGAGGGGCAATTCCTGCAGGTCCCGCGCTGCCCGAGACAGATTCTGGAAATCGGCGCGGCTGATCTTCCCCATGCGCAACGCCTCGCCGCTGATGCCCGATTGCTCGGCAAGGACACGGGTCGCCAGCTGGTCAGCCGACATTTCGAGCGAGAAGAATGCCGTTTTTGCGCCCATATTCTTTTCCGGCGCAATGCCGTCGGCATTGTCACGGACCCAGCGAGACGCGGCATTATAGGCGATGTTGGTGGCGAGCGAAGTCTTGCCCATGCCCGGACGTCCGGCAAGGATCATCAAATCCGAATTATGCAGACCGCCGATCTTGGCGTTTAGGCTGTTGATGCCTGTCGTAATCCCCGACACATGTCCGCCGCTGTTCAGCGCGCGCTCGGCAACCTGTACGGCCATGGTGGAGGCTGCGAGGAAGCTTTTGACGGACCCTGTCTCGCCCTCCCCTTCCGATACCTTGTAGAGCGCGACCTCCGCTGCCTCAATCTGCTCGCGCGGGTTGACATCCTCGCTTGTATCCAGCGCATTTTCAACGAGTTCCCGACCAACACTCACAAGCTGACGAAGCAGTGCAAGGTCGTAAATCTGGTTGGCGAAATCACGCGCGCCGATCAGCGCGGCGCCGTTGCCGGTGAGCTGCGCCAGATAAGCGGCACCGCCCAGTTCCTTCAACGCCGGATCCTGCTCCAGCATGGGCTTCAGGGTCACCGGATTGGCGACCATGTCCTTGTCCAGCAGGCGCATGATCGCATCGTAGATCCGCCCGTGGAGCGGCTCGAAGAAATGCTCGGCCTTGAGCTTGAGCTGCACGTCTTCCGCAATGCGGTTGTCGATCATGATCGCGCCCAGCAGCGCAGCCTCCGCCTCGACATTGCGCGGTAGTTCGGTGCCGCCTGCCTCGGCCGGCGTAATTTTCAGAAGTTCGACCATGCGCTCTCTTTCCTCCCGTGAACTGGCGGGCGCAAGGGGGCGGGAGGAAAGCTTTCTGTGGATAAGTCCCACTTGCATTTCATGGCGCACCGTCCCACTGACTGATCGCTTCATCATGGCCGATCCCCGCATCATAGACATCCAGCTCGATCAGCGCACCATTTTGTGGCGGAACGCGGATGTCGAGCAAGAGCGGCGGATCGCCATCTTCGACCTGCTGGAGGATAACCGCTTCGCACCACAGCGATCGCATGCGGACGGCTATGCCGGACCCTACAAAGTGCTGTTGCGGGTGGAGGAGGGACGGCTGGTGATTGAGATCAGCCGAGAAGACGGTAGCGGGCTGGAAGCGGTCATCCTGGGTCTCGGCCGGTTTCGTCGGCCCATCCGCGACTATTTCGCCATATGCGACAGCTATTATCAGGCCATCAGCAACGCGTCGCCCCAGCAGATCGAAACCGTCGATATGGCGCGTCGGGCCATCCATAACGAGGCCGCCGAAATGCTGAGAGAAAGGCTGGAAGGCAAGATCGAGGTTGATTTTGATACGGCACGACGTTTGTTCACGCTGATTTGCGTGCTGCACATCAAGGGGTAAGCTAATCAGGGTCACGACTTTCGGGGGCATGCTGGTCCGCGTGGGGGCGGGATTGGTGGTGGTCGCTGCGCTGATTGCGGCGCTGTGGCTCTACGCGCGCGCATGGGCGCCGGATCGGGCTGACTATGCCGTACAGGGCGCGACTATCGACGGGGCCAACGGCCATGTCGATTGGGGAACGCTGGCGGCCCAAGGCGCCGACTTTGCCTATATCGGCGTAACCGGCGGGACGGGCGTTCGGGATCCCGCCTTCGCCGCCAACTGGCGCGGCGCGCGCGCGGCAGGGATGCGATACGGCGCGCTCATGGCTTACAGCCTTTGCCGCAGTCCTGCCGACCAGGGCACGACGTTCATGACCACCGTCCCGCGGGACAATGCGGCCCTGCCCCCGGCCATCCGCCTGGCTTTCGATCCTGCGTGCGGCAAACGGCCGCGACGCGACCAGTTGCTGTCCGATCTCAACACGCTGGTCAATCTGGTGGAGAGCCATGCCGGCAAGCCCGTGCTGCTCAATGTCACGGAAGAGTTCGATGAGGTCTATGACGTCGGGTCGGGCATCAACCGGACATTGTGGCTGGATGCCAACTTCTTCCCGCCTGATTATGCGTCGCGATCATGGGTGATGTGGACAGCCACGGACATGCGGCATATCGACGGGGCCAACGGCCCGGTGCGATGGAATGTGGTGGCGCCCTGATGCAGGACGAACAACGAGTGAGACAATTGATTGCGGCCGCGCGTGAAGCGATGGCCCATGCGCATGCGCCATATAGCCGCTTTGCGGTGGGCGCCGCTGTCCGGCTGACCGATGGCAGCATCGTCGCCGGATGCAACTTCGAAAATGCGAGTTACGGTTTGTCGCTCTGCGCCGAAACGGTGGCGCTGGCGTCGGTCAATGCGCAAGGTCGTCTTGCCGACGTCGAAGCGATCGCTGTCGTAGGCGGCGCGATGGACGCTGCGGAACAGGCGCTCGTCACACCCTGCGGCCGTTGCCGCCAGATCATGAACGAAGCTGAGCAGATGGCGGGGCGTACCCTCTCCATCTACTGTTCCACCCCGAATGGCGACCGCATTCTCGACCTTCGCGTCGCCGACCTGCTTCCCCATGCCTTTGGCCCTGCCGACCTCGGCATCGGCCCCGCGAAAAAGAGCTGAAACCTATGGCAATTCTTTCCGACAAGTGGATACGTGAGCAGGCGGTGTCGACCGGCATGATCGAACCGTTCGTCGAAAACCAGAAACGCGACGGGTGTATCAGCTACGGTCTGTCGTCCTACGGTTACGACGCGCGTGTGGCCGACGAGTTCAAGATCTTCACCAATGTCGACAGCGCAGTGGTGGACCCCAAGGATTTCGCAGCCAACAGTTTCGTTGATCGCAAGACGGACGTCTGCATCATCCCGCCCAACAGCTTCGCACTCGCCCGCACGGTGGAATATTTCCGTGTGCCCCGCGACGTGCTGGTGATCTGCCTCGGCAAATCCACCTATGCGCGCTGCGGCATTATCGTGAATGTGACCCCGCTGGAGCCGGGCTGGGAAGGTCATGTCACCCTCGAATTTTCCAACACGACCCCCCTGCCCGCCAAAATCTACGCCAATGAGGGCGCATGTCAGTTCCTCTTCCTTCAGGGCAATGAGCCATGCGAGGTGAGCTACGCCGACAGAGCGGGCAAATATATGGGCCAGCAAGGCGTCACTCTGCCTCGGTTGTAACCTCTGTTGAAATCTTCATAAGCCTATTGGCAACATTTTATGTCGCCAAATTGTCATTCCTTGTAGCGGGATGTCTCCGAAACTTCGTTCTGGGGCATTGAGCGGCCTGAACGCTGCCACAATCAGGGGAACAGACAATGCAGATGCGCCAATTGCTGGCGGGGGTCTCCCTCGCCATATGCCTTGCTTCGCCCACTCAACTTCTGGCAGCGCCAACAACGGATGCCAGCCTTAGCCAGCGGCACCGGTTTGACATTCATGTCCAGCCGTTGAGCGGCGCTCTTCGGCAATTATCCACCCAGTCGGGCGTCCGCATCCTCTTCCCCTACGACGAAGTTGCGACAATTCGCAGCCGTCGGATCCAGGGATGGATGTCGACGCAGGAGGCGCTGTCCCGTCTGCTCGCCGGCACCGAGCTGCGGTCTTCGGAAGCAGGCGTCGGCGTCATAGCCCTTGCCATTCCATCCAATCGTGGCGTCGCCTGGCGAAATCCGCTAGCGCTTCAGCTTGCGCAAGCAAGCGTGCCAGGCGCGACAGGAACGGCTGTGGCCATGGCCCCCGCGCCGGAACCCGTGGAGGATTCGACCCCCATCATCGTGACAGGCACGCGCACCACGACGCGTACTGTCGCGGAAAGCCTGGCCCCGATCGACGTGCTGGGCCAGAAGGATCTGGAAGCGAGCGGCAAGCAATCCGTGCGAGACCTGCTCGGCACGCTCGTCCCCTCCATCAACGTGTCGAACAACGGCGCGGGCGCGAGCTGGGCGGTACGCACCCTGTCGCTTCGTGGCCTGGGTGGCGACCAGTTGCTGGTGCTCGTGAACGGCAAGCGGCGGCACAACAGCGCCACGCTCTTCATCAATGGGTCGGTACAGAACGGGCAATCCCCGCCGGACCTGGATCTGATCCCCGGGAACGCTATCAGCCGGATCGAAGTGTTGCGTGACGGGGCGTCCGCCCAATATGGGTCCGACGCCATCGCCGGGGTGGTCAATGTTATCCTGAAGAATGACACGTCAGGCGGCGCAGCGCTCACGTTGGGCAGCACCGCCGACAATGGCGGGTGGCAAGGCCGCATTCAGGCTGACAAGGGTTTCTCGCTGGGCGCCGATGGCGGATATGTGCATATTTCCGGCGATGCGGTGCTGCAGGACAATACGGTGGTCGCAAGCTCGCCTATCGCCTGCGCTGGCCCGGCGAACTGCTCGGGTCTTAACGCCTGGTACCCCTCGGTGAATGGCGTCGCCGACCCGCGCAACACCACCGTAGACCGTCACCGCGCCAAATATGGGCAGCCGCAGGTGATCGGCGGCAATTTGGGCTATGACGCCATGCTGCCGGTCGGCGGCGCGTTCGAGCTTTACAGTTTCGGCACTTTTTCCAAGCGCCATGCCGCCGGCTGGCTGACCTATCGACTGCCGGCCGCCAACAACAATATCTATTCCACATATCCCGAAGGCTATATCCCGCGCATCCATGTCCGCGATGAGGATTATCAGGTCGCGCTGGGATTGCGCGGCGATGTGGGAAGCGGCGTGAATTTCGACCTGTCAAGCAGCTATGCACGGGACAAGGTCGGCTATAGCCAGACGACCACTCTCAACCCGTCGCTTGGCCCGGCAAGTCCGACGAACATGTATCTGGGTAACATCCAGTTCGACGAGTGGGTCACGAACCTCGACCTGACCAAGGAATTCGACCTGGGGCTCGCCAAGCCGATCGCCCTGGCGGTGGGCGCGGAATATCGCGAAGACACGTTCCACATCCGGCCGGGCGAACCGGCTTCCTATATCAATGGCGGCTACCGCTTCCCGGCGGGTCATCATCTCGCCGGGCAATTTGCCGCCGGCATCGGGTCGCAGGGCGTCAGCGGCTTCCCCCCTGAAGGATCGGGCAAATGGAGCCGCAACAATTGGAGCGCCTATGTAAACCTGGAAGGCGCGATCGTCGAAGGCGTGGAGTTCGGCCTCGCCGGGCGGCATGAGGATTATTCCGACTTCGGCACGACCGACACGGGCAAGGCGTCGATCCGCATCGAACCGGTTCGCGGCATCGCGATCCGCGGCACGGCAAGCACAGGCTTCCGCGCTCCGACGCTCCAGCAGCAACATTATGCCTCCGCGTCCACCATCGGCGTCGTCATCAATGGCGAAAATGTGCTCCGGCCGGTGCAGGCGCTTCCGGTGGACAGCCCGGCTGCCCGCGCCTTGGGCGCCGTGCCGCTGAAGCCCGAAAAGTCCACCAATCTTTCGGCCGGCATCGTCCTTACGCCCGCGCCTGGCCTCAATCTCACGGTCGATGCCTACCAGATCAAGGTGAAGGACCGCATCCTGCTGAGCGAAACTCTGCAAGGTCCTGCCGTCGTCAACATCCTGCGCGCCAACGGTATCCAGGAAGTCTTTGGCGCACTGATCTTTTCCAACGCCGCCGATACGCGCACCCGCGGCCTGGACATCGTCGGGACATACCGGAAGGGCCTTGGCGACTTGGGGCTGGCAACGGTCAGCCTCTCGGCCAACTTCAACCGGACCAAGTTCACCCATATCGATCCCCCTGTCACCGGCGGCGCGGGCGTCGCCTTTATCGGCCGCGCGCGACAAGGCGATCTTTCGGAAGGAACGCCGCGCGACAAGTTCATTGCCAACATCCTGTGGGAGAAGGATGCGTTCAACCTCAACCTGCGCGCGACGCGCTACGGCAAAATCTACGCTCGCGCCGGTGCCACCAGCCTGGTTACCGCAGACTGGGTCGCCTGCACGCCTGCATCTGCCACCTGCACCGCGAAGTTCGTGGACAATGTCGTCGATCCCAAGGTCATCCTGGACCTTGAAGCGGGGGTGAAACTTACCAAGGGGGTCAAATTGTCGGTTGGCGCTAACAACTTGCTTAACACCTACCCCTCGAAGCTGAAGCCCGCCAGCCAGGTCGCCGGCAATCTCTATAACGCTTATGCGCCCTATGGCATCAGCGGCGGCTTCTATTATGGCAGGCTGAACCTTGAGTTCTGATGGAGCAGTGCGGTTCGCTGCCACGCCTGCGAACCAAAAAGCGGAACCCGCGCTGAACTGAAAATTAAAAAGGCCGACGTCAGTAAGACGTCGGCCTTTAATCATGAAAGCAGGATAAAGGAACCTGTCAGGCGACCTTCGCCTGCTGTTCCGGCAGTTCGTCAGGATCGCGCAGCACATAGCCGCGTCCCCAGACGGTCTCGATATAATTGTCCCCACCGCAAGCCAGGGCCAGCTTCTTGCGCAGCTTGCAAATGAAGACGTCGATGATCTTGAGTTCCGGCTCGTCCATTCCACCATAGAGGTGGTTCAGGAACATTTCCTTGGTCAGCGTCGTGCCCTTGCGGAGCGACAGCAGCTCCAGCATGGCATATTCCTTGCCGGTCAGGTGGACGCGATTGCCGTCGACTTCTACCGTCTTCGCGTCGAGATTGACCGACAGCTTGCCGGTGCGGATGACTGACTGCGAATGGCCTTTCGACCGGCGCACAACGGCATGAATACGCGCGATCAGCTCTTCGCGATGGAAGGGCTTGGTCACATAGTCGTCCGCACCGAAACCAAACGAGCGGACCTTGCTGTCCATTTCGCTGATGCCCGACAGGATCAGGACCGGGGTCTGGACCTTGGCCGCGCGCAATTTCTTCAGCACGTCATACCCGTGCATGTCGGGCAAGTTCAGGTCGAGACAGATGATGTCGTAATCGTAGAGCTTGCCGAGGTCCAAACCCTCCTCGCCAAGGTCGGTCGTATAAACGTTGAAGCCTTCGGTCGTGAGCATAAGCTCGATCGCCTTGGCGGTGGTCGGTTCGTCCTCGATCAGCAGCACGCGCATGTGAAGCCCCTTGTCCGTCGCAGTTCCGTTCACCCACCAGAACGGCTTACGTTCAATTTCATTAACCAAAAAACTTCTGAAGGACAAAGGTTAATTATTCGCTAACCGGCAGGAATGCGCGAGTCGCGTACTTTCGAATCTGTTTACAATGCGTTGAGGCCGAAACATTCCGCACGGAGTCAATATCAATCCGCTTGCGAAACGAGGTTAAAATACTGGATGCCTCGATCCTGCGGTAACGATTTTCTGCAATCAGCAGCCGTGATGTCGCGCGAGGAAATCTAGCAGGGCTTCCACCCGAGCCGGCCTCAGGCGCGACGGTGGGGTCACGAGATGAAGGCCAAAGGGTGGCGGTCTCCACTCCACCAAAATCTCTTCCAATTCGCCTTTTGCCAGCGCCTCTCCCACTATGAAGTCAGGCAGCCGGGCGATGCCGACACCCTGCCGGAGGGCAGGCAACATCGCCTCACCGCTATTGACGGTGAGGCGGCTGCGTACCTGCACCGCGACATTTTGCTGACCCGGCCCCGCGAAACGCCAGACGTCCGGTGTCGCCGCGTTGGAATAGCAAAGACAGTCATGCGCCGCCAGGTCGGAGGGATGCTGGGGCCGCCCTCTCGCGTCCAGATAGGCAGGCGACGCGATGACGTGCATCGTGACATCGGAGAGCCGGCGCGCCCGCAGCGAACTGTCGGGCATGTCGGCGATACGGATGGTGGCGTCGAGCCCCATTTCGACGATATCGATCCGCGCATCCGACAGGTGCAGGTCGACATCCACCTGAGGATTGGCCTTGGTGAATTCCGCCACCAGTGGTGCTACACGCAGAAGGCCGAACGTCATGGGTGCGCCAAGCCGCACCAGGCCGGACAGGTCCGCCGTCTCGTCCTTAGCCGCCTCTTCCGCCGCATGTCCTTCGGCCATGATGCGTCGCGCATGGTCGGCCAGGCGCTTGCCACTTTCCGTCAGCGACAGTCTGCGGCTCGTGCGGTTGAAGAGACTGGTGTCGAGATGTTCCTCCAACCGGGTCACTGCCTTGGACACCGTGGCCTTGGACACGCTTAAGGCCTTGGCGGCGTCGGTGAAGCTCCGGTGTTCGACGACGGCAGCGAACATGGCCCACGCCTCGAAATCAGGTAAGCGCATAAGGAAACAATCCGTTTCATAGCTGCTTGTTTATGAAACGATCCTGAGGACTAAATTTGGGAAACGCAAGGTGGAAGCTGCTGCTTCCGCAACGAAAAGGATTTAAAATGACCACGACCACTGCGAGCCGCATAGAGCGCCGCCCTTTTGCGTCGCTGGGCCATGCTGACCATGGTTGGCTGAACGCCCGCCACCATTTTTCCTTCGCCGATTATTATGACGAAGAGCGGATGCACTGGGGCGCGATCCGGGTTTGGAACGATGACGAGATCGCCCCGCGGTCCGGCTTTCCGCCGCATCCCCATGCCGACATGGAGATCATAACCTATGTCCGCACTGGCGCGATCACGCATCAGGACAGCCTGGGCAACAAGGGGCGCACGGCGGCCGGAGACGTCCAGGTGATGTCCGCCGGCACCGGCATTCGCCACGCCGAATATAATCTGGAGGACGAGACCGCCACGCTCTTCCAAATCTGGATCATGCCTTCAGCCAGGGGCGGGCAGCCCAGTTGGGGCGCAAAGCCATTCCCCAGGGATGACCGCTGCGGCAAGCTGATCGTTCTCGCCAGCGGGCATGACGATGATCGGGAGGCACTCCGCATCCGCGCAGACTGCCGTCTGCTAGGCGGCACGATCAAAGCCGGCGAGAGCGTGACCTATGAAAGTGCGCCCGGCCGCCATCTCTACTTGGTCCCTGCGACTGGCCGCATCGAGATAGATGGCCAGACTTTCGAGGCGCGCGATGGAGCGGCGATTATCTGCGGCGGTCCGATCACCATCACGGCGATTGAAGATGCGGAGATCGTCCTTGTCGACAGTATTTGACCTGAACCGGCCTGCCCTTCCCCCAACCTTGGGGCGGGCCGCGGCCGTCCGCACCTTTCCCTCTCCCATGCGGACGGCCCCCTTTGCTTCTTCTATTGACCGTTTTTCAGGAGACTAAACATGGCTAAAGTTCTGGTTCTCTACTATTCGTCCTATGGCCATATCGAAACGATGGCCAAGTCGGTTGCCGAAGGCGCGGCCTCTGCCGGCGCGCAGGTGGACATCAAGCGCGTACCCGAAACCGCACCGCTGGAAGTGGCCAAGAACGCGCATTTCAAGCTGGATCAGGACGCGCCGGTGGCGACCGTGGCCGAGCTTGCAGAATATGACGCGATCATCGTAGGCACCGGCACCCGCTTTGGCCGCATGTCCGGCCAGATGGCAGCTTTTCTCGATCAGGCGGGCGGTCTGTGGGCGCGCGGAGCGCTGAATGGCAAGGTGGGCGGCGCGTTCACATCGACTGCCTCACAACATGGCGGGCAGGAAACGACGTTGTTCTCCATCATCACCAACCTCCTCCACTTCGGCATGGTGATCGTCGGGCTCGACTATGGCCACACCGAACAGATGGGCGTGGACAAGGTTCGCGGCGGTGCCCCCTATGGCGCGACGACCATCGCTGACGGTGACGGCAGCCGCCAGCCTTCGCCGGAAGAATTGGAAGGCGCACGCTACCAGGGCCGCCGTATCGCGGAAACAGCGATCAAGCTGCACGGCTGAGGCAAGGGCCTTCATAATCGCAAAGCCCGGTGCCCAATATTGCCGGCACCGGGCTTTTGGTACGCCTTAGAGCATCCAGCGGCTTGCGGTTGGCGAGCGGCTTATGACCTTCCATAGTGCCCAAGGCGCAATGAGCGCGATGGCGAACAACGCGTATTTGGTCATGTAGGGCGTCAGATAATGGATCACGGCCACATGGCAGTACATGATAATCATCGAAGCCCGGCCGATAGCCGCGAGCGGCCCCGCGCCCGGCGCGATCAAGGCTGACAGCCGGAACGTCAGAAACGATGTCGCCACTGCGGCGCCGACGGACAGCAGGGGCCAGCCATAATCCGCCGCCTTCATGTTCAGCGTCGGGAACAGGCCGCACAGTCCGCACAAGGCAACGGCAAGAAGCGGGACTATCATCCAGTTCCGCCACGCAATGCGCGGCCAAGCCGCGCCGATCCAGAGCAGGATGAACGCCATCGGGACCGTGATGAGCCCGAGCGGCGACGCCCTGAACCACCCTGTCACGCAGGATAGGAGCGTCATCGCGATCAGCGGCAAGCTCCATCGCCGGTCCAGTGGATCGGGCAACCGCGCCGAGACCAGATTGAAGAGGATGCGCGCGATCATGAGGCAAGGCACGAACCAGAAAATGGTATAGGGGCCCCGCAACCAAGACCCACCCAGCAAGATCGGCAAGATATCGCCAGGCCACTGGTCGAAGATGGGCCGTTGCCCCTTTAACGGTTCGACGATCTGGTCAACGCAGACGAGCAGAAGCAGGTAGATTGAATAGGGACGCATCTGTCCGAGCAGCTGACGCTTGGTGAAAGCGCCGATGGGGTGCGGCCGCGATAACATGCCGGACAGTAGGAAGAACAGCGGCATGTGGAAGGAATAGATCGCGTCCCGCACTGGCCCGCGCGTCCAGACATGCCCTGCCACGACGGCGATGATGCCGATCCCCCGCGCAACATCGACCCAGTCAAGGCGAAATTGCGCCTGCGGCCTGCCCTGCCCTCTGTTGTCCATCGGCACCCTGCCCTATAGGATGGCCGGCCAACGTCAATTCCCCCTTCGATCGGATGCTCCTTTTGCCCCTGCTGACCGACCATGTGCTGTTCATTGATGGAGAGGCGCTGATCCTCGACAAGCCCGCGGGTTTGCCGGTCGATGCGCCGCGCGATGGATCGATGTCGCTTGAAAATCATCTGTCGTCGTTGACGTTCGGCTTCCAGCGGTGGCCTCTCCCCGTGCATCGGCTGGATCGGGACACCAGCGGATGCCTTCTGCTGGCCCGCAATCCCAAGGCGCACAAGCGGTTCGCCGGCGCGTTCGAGGCGGGAATCGTCACCAAGCGCTACGTCGCCGTCATCGGCGGGGTGCCGGAGGAAGAGGAAGGCACGATCGCCCTGTCGCTCAAGAAGGTCAGCAGCCCAACCCAGGGCTGGCGCATGATCGCGGCCAAGGCTGGTAAGCCTGCGGTCACGCATTGGCGCAGGTTGGCGGTGCGCGATGGCCGTGCATTGATCGCCTTCACCCCCGAAACCGGCCGCACACATCAAATCCGCGTCCATGCCGAACATGGGCTGGGCTTTGGCATATCGGGTGATCCTGTCTATGGCGATGGCACCGGCCCCATGCTGCTGCACAGCCGGTTCCTCAGCATTCCACGCGATGGCAAGCCAGCGGCGGAGGCGGCCGCCCCTCTGCCTGCGGCTTTCCTTGCCGCCGGCTTTGCGCCCGAGATATTGGACGATGCCGGACTTTGAGATTCCAGAAGGAGCGCTTGAAGAGCGGTTCATTACCGGCGGGGGGCCGGGCGGCCAGAATGTAAACAAGGTCGCGACCGCCGTTCAGCTGCGCGTCAACCTGTTCAAGCTCGGCTTGCCGGTACACGCCTATCGCAAGATCAGGACGCTTGCCGGTTCCCGGCTCACATCCGCCAACGAAATCGTTATTCAGGCCAACCGTTTCCGCACGCAGGAGGCCAACCGCCAGGATGCACGCGACCGGCTGGCGGAGATGATCGCGAAGGCGCATGAGCGCGATGCCCGGCGCATCGCCACCAAACCCGGCAAGGCCGCCAAGGCCAGACGGGTCGATGCGAAGAAAGCCCGAGGGTCCGTCAAGGAAGGACGTGGGAAGGTGCGTGTCGATTGATGAGCCCTATGGTTCTGACAGGGTCCAGCGCTTATATCCCGACTCATGTATGATTTTGCCCCCGCCGACACTGCCGACAAGCAGGCGCTTCACGATGATCTCCTGTCCGCTGCAAAGGCACTGACGGCCAACGAGCCCGATGCGATCGCCAATATGGCGAATTTGGCAGCATTGATCTGGCAGTTTCTGCCGGACCTGAACTGGGCCGGCTTCTACCGGATGGTGGAAGGAGAGCTGGTGCTGGGGCCGTTTCAGGGCAAGCCTGCCTGCATCCGTATACCCATGGGGCGGGGGGTGTGCGGTACCGCAGCCGCTACCCGTCAAACGCAGCTCGTCGAAGATGTGCACGCCTTTCCGGGGCACATCGCCTGCGACGCGGCCAGCGCTTCGGAAGTCGTGGTCCCGATCATCGCAGAAGGCGACCTGATCGGCGTGCTCGACCTGGACAGCCCCTTGCCGGCGCGGTTCGACGCAATCGACGCGCGAGCTCTGGAAAGGCTCATGGCAGCGGTCGCGTCACGCCTTCGCTGAGACAAGCGATCAAAGACAGCTTTCCGTCGCCCCGTTTCGGGACAGGGGCGGCCGCCACAGGGTGACGAGCCTCGGATCATCATGCTAAACGGCTCGTAAGGGAGTTGAACCGCCTGCCTTCCGGCGCGCGGACGTGAGGGAGCATAGACCATGAGGATTGCAGGCCTTCTGCTGATTGGCGCGAGCCTCTTGCCCGTTGCGGCCGTTGCAGAAGCTGGCGGCGCTGCGCATCCGGAGGGTGGCATGGCCCGCCCCCGCGGCGATGCATGGACCGGAACGCATCGGTGGGGACCGCGCTATAATGGCCGCTGGTATGCGGGTTGGCGCGCGCCAGGGGGCTGGAACGGATATCGCCGGCCGGTCTATGGGTATGTCTTGCCGCGATACTGGATTAGCCCAAGCTATTATATCGCCAATTCGAGGGCCTATGGACTGCCAGCGCCGGCCTATGGCTATGGTTGGTCGCGCTATTATGACGATGCCGTCATGACCGATCGCTGGGGCCGCGTGTATGATTATCGCACCGGCATCGATTGGGACCGGTATGAAGGCGGCTATGGTCCCGACGAGGCGGCACATGACGGCGAACCGCGCCGCGACAATGGCGTTGGCGGCGCGGCGGTAGGTGCCGTCGTGGGTGGGATCGCTGGCAATCGCATTGCCGGGCGTGGCAATCGCGCCGTGGGTACTTTGGTCGGCGCAGGCGTCGGCGCTGTAGCTGGCGCGGCCATCGACAGGGCAGAGGATAAAGGGCGCCCCTTGCCGCCGCATCGCGAGCGGTCCGGCGCTGGTTATGACTATGACCATGCCGATGACGGCGTCACCACCCGCAATGACTATGAGGGTCGCTGGACGGGCACTTGGACCACGGACGATGGCCGAAAGGTCAGTGGTACCTATGAAGGGCGGTTCGAGGGCGACGTTCGGGGCGCGGGCGTCGATTATGACGCGCCGCCTTATGGCGGGCCACCGCACTGGTCGAACCCGGGCGTGGGCGCGCCTGCAGGCGGATATATAGCGAACGGCTATTATTACCCAGCGCCCATCGTCACCACCGTCACCGTTCAGCCAGCCACGACGACAACCACCACGACCACCTATGTCACCAGGAAGGTCCGCTATATCAAATCGGCTCCGGGCAAAACCGTCCGGCATTGCCGCTGCAAATAGCTCATTCTTGAGCGGCGATGAGAGCGTGGGTCGCCTCTAGCGGAAGCGGCCTGCCGAAATAATAGCCTTGGCCCACGACGCAGCCGAGCGCCAGCAGATGATCCGCCTGCGCTGGTGTTTCGACGCCCTCGGCGACAACTTCCATGCCGAAACTGCCGCCGAGCTTGACGATGGCGTCGACAATGGCGGCGTTGCCTTCGTCCCGCTCCACATCTTGGACGAAGCTGCGGTCGATCTTGATAATGTCGACCGGATATTGTTTTAAATGGCTGAGGGATGCGAAGCCCGTGCCGAAATCGTCCAGCGCCAGCCTCACACCCGCATCGGCAAAGTGACCCATCGCGCGCGCGACCTGATCGCCGCCGTTGCCGAGCAACACGCTCTCAGTGACTTCAATTTCGAAATGCGCAGCCGGAATGTCCATCCGATGCAGATGATCCAGGACACGGTCGGAAAAATCGCCACGCGCAAAATCAGCAGGCGAAGCGTTGATCGCCACACGCCCAGGATTGAGACCCTTGTTCAGCCAGAGCCGGAGGTCGGCCAGGACCCCTTCAAGCATCTGTACAGTCAGCCCCACTGCAAGTTCGCTGTGGAGGAACGCGGCTGCAATCGCACCGGGCAACTGGATGCCGAGGCGGGGATGATGCCATCGCAACAAGGCTTCAAAGCCGAGCAGCCGACCGGTGCGCATATCCACCTTGGGCTGGTAGTAGGGCACGACCAGCCGATCGGCCACGATCTGCCGCGCCATATGGATCATCGACGTGCGCTGCTGGGCTTCGGCCCGCAATTCAGAATGAAACACCGTCAATCGGGAGCGACCGCCGCGCTTCGACGCATAAAGGGCCAGGTCCGCCGCCTTGAGCAGTTCGTCCGCGCGAACCGCATGATTGCCAAAAATCGCCCCGCCAATGCTCACACCGAATTCCAGCAGGCGTCCTTGATGGGCAACGGGCATCCGGCACGCCTCCATCAAGTCGCGGCTCAAGGATTCCAGCCCGGCCTCGCTATCGATCGTGGGCGCGATCAGGCCGAATTCGTCGCCTCCCAGCCGCCCGACAACGGCATCCGCCGGAGCGACAGAAGAGAGTTTTTCCGCGAAAGCGCATAGCAGTGCGTCCCCCGCGTCATGACCAAGAGCATCGTTGGTCCTCTTCAGATCGTCGATGTCCAACAACAGCAGCCCAAAGCGATCCCCATGTTGTTGCGCGTTTGCCGACAATGTTTCCAACGAGGCCTGCCACCGTGTCCGGTTGGGCAGGCGAGTCATGGAATCATGCGTTGCCGCCCATCGAATACGCTCCTCCGCGTTCCGCTCTTCCGTGACGTCGAGGAAAGTAACGATGATGCGGGACACCGCGCCGCCATCGGTGCGGCTCGTCCAGCCTGTGCTTCTGATCCACCGCAAAGCGCCGGTGTCCGCACGACGAATGCGCAAGGTCGCTTCGAAATGGAGCGCGCCCCCTCCTTGCGCGACGGCATCCAGCATATGCTTGAGCCGGTCGCGATCCTCCGGATGCACCAGGTCGAGCGCAAGTTCGGTTGTCGCGGGCTGATCGGCGGAAATGCCAAGCATGGCGCGAAACTCCGCTGACCATGTGCGCACGCCGCTTATGCAATCGAAATCCCAGATCCCCAGACGCGCCGATTGGACAGCGAGGCGGAACCGCTCTTCGCTATCGCTCAGTGCACTGCGCGCCAACCGTTCGGCATGCACATCCTCCAGCGTGCCATACCAGCGGACCACGCACCCATCCGCGTCTCTCCTGGGCGCTGCGCGGGCCCGCATCCATCGATACCCGCCATCCCGCAGCAGGACGCGATATTCGATGTCGACCGGCGCTCCGCTGACAAGACTGCCCGTCCATATGGCGATGGTCCGTTCAATGTCATCGGGATGAAGGGCGCCGATCCAGCCGGTGCCGAGTGCCTGATCCGGCGGCATGCCGGTCAATTCGAACCAGCGCGGCCCGACTTCCTGAATACTGCCGTCCGGCCCGGCCGTCCAAGGGACCTGCGGACTGAGTTCGAAGGACCAGCGATAATGCTCCTGGCTTTCCGCCAATGCCTTCGACAAATCGCTGGCAGCAGTGCAATCCTCCATATTTTCGAGCGTTCCGCGCCAGCCGACCGGCGATCCTGGCTCGTCGACCCGCGCCAGAGTCACGCGGAACCAGCGCGGCCGATCATGGAAGCAACGGATTTGAACGAGCAAGGGCTCAGCCTGCGTTCCGCCCAATGCAGCGCGGATCAGGTTCCGTCGATGTTCACCGGTCAGCAAAGTTGTCCAGGCCAGTCCGATCGGGTCAGCGGCGAAACGTGCCTGCTCGTGCCCACCCCTCTCCTCCAGGGAAATCAGCCGACCTCGCCGATCAACCGCCCAGCGCACCAAAGGCGGCGACAAGTGACCCGACGGGCACAAAGTAGCCAGGTCGTCGATCGGCAACAGCACATCTGCGAAGCAGAGACCCGCGTCCAGCGCAACGCGCATCTCCGAAAATCGATGGTCTGCCAAGCGGTCCATAAGCCGCCCAAATCCTTCCGCACTGGTCCCCACCAGCCATGGAAATTAGCGCAAGGAGTTAAATAAATGCATACCGCCGAGGCAGAGTAATGTCTAACTTGGATTAACGCCGAAGGGCGGCCGCGAGTTCGGTAGGAAGCGATTGTTCGGGCTGCGCAGAAGACCCCCGCGATTGTTCCTGATCGTCCGGATTGAACCGGACCCATCCATGACGACCAAGCTTTTCGAGGGGCTGGTAGCGGACTTTATATTGCATCCGCTGCGACCCTTCCACCCAGTAGCCGAGATAGACATAGGGCAGGCCTGCCGAGGCCGCGCGGATCAGGTGATCCATGATGATATAATTGCCAAGGCCGGGACGATGCTCCAGCTCCGTGTCGAAAAAACTGTATATCATCGAGAGGCCATCGCCCTGACGATCGGTGAGGCACGCGCCCACCAGCTTGCCGGGCCGGCCATCGGCATCGGGTTCGCGATATTCGATCACATAGCTGTCGACGGGAGTTTGCTCGACCATATCGGCAAAATCCATCTCGTCCATTTCGGTCATGCCGCCGCCAGGATGCCGGGCATTGAGATAGCGTCGAAGAAGCGCATATTGCTCCTCCGTCGACCAGGGCCTGCACGCTGTGACATTCAGGTCGCTATTCCGGCGCAGCACCTTGCGCTGGGTCGCATTAGGCCGGAATTGCTTTGCCAGGACACGCACCGACACGCAGGCAGAGCAATCCGCGCAGCTTGGCCGGTAGGCGACATTCTGGCTGCGCCTGAAACCGATGCGGCCAAGCGCGTCGTTGAGTTCCGACGCGTTATCGCCGCTCAGTTCCGTGAAGACCTTCCGCTCATTCTTGCCCGGAAGATAGGGGCAAGGACTGGGGTTGGTGACGAAGAAACGGGGGAAGCGAAATGGCGCGGTCATGCCCCACACTCCGATTCCATCTTCATCCTCATTCGGTCCATCGTCGGTTTATGGCGTCACGTCGCGCGGCTGAAAAGGGCGTTTACCACGAAAATTGCAGCGGGATGGCCATCATGCCACTTCGATGGGCGCGACTTCATACCCTGCTTCCCGAAGCGCAGCGATAAGCCTTTGAAGATGGCCACCATCGCGCGTTTCGCACTCGACATCCAGGCTAAGGCCCTTCGCCGGCAGGTTTGTGAAGATACGCTGGTGCGACAGCTCCAGGATATTGACCGCCTCCTGATCGAAAATGCGCGCGACGTGAAACAGGGCGCCGGGACGATCCTGGAGGATGATGCGCAAACGGGCGAGACGGCCCGAGCGCGCAAGGTCGCGCAGCAACACATTGGCCAACAGACGCGTGTCGATATTTCCGCCCGTCAGCACCAAGCCGACATTACGGCCTACAAACTGCTCGCGGTACGTCAGTAGAGCCGCGAGGCCCGCAGCACCCGCGCCTTCCACGACCGTCTTCTCGATCTGCAGGAGCAGGCTGACAGCTTCCTCCAGCCGCCTTTCCGACACGAGCAGCACGTCGTCGGCCAATCGCTCGACCACGCGCCGCGTGATATCCCCGGGCTGCTTGACGGCTATGCCTTCCGCCAGCGTGTCGCCGTCACAGGCCAGGTCGCCGCCCTTGATGAAGCTATACATCGACGGATAAAGTTCGGCCTGGACACCCACCATCCGGATGTCCGGCTTCATCGCCCTTGCCGCAGTCGCCATGCCGGAGAACAATCCGCCGCCGCCGATCGGCACGACCAGCGTGTCGATCTGCGGCGCATCCTCCAACATTTCGAGCGCCACCGTGCCCTGCCCTGCCATGATGTCCGGCTCGTCAAAAGGATGGATGAAGGTCAAGCCCTGCTCCACCTCCAACTTGCGCGCATGGGCGTAGGCGTCGTCGAACTTTTCGCCAAATTGAACAACCGTAGCGCCATGCCCTCTCGTCTGCGTGACTTTCACGATCGGCGTGGTCGTCGGCATGACGATGGTCACCGGCACGCCCAAGCGCTTGCCATGATAGGCAAGGCCTTGCGCATGATTGCCTGCCGAGGCAGCGATCACGCCCTTTTCCTTCGATACGTCGTCCAGTTGCAGCAGCCGGTTCAGCGCACCGCGCTCCTTGTAGGCGGCGGTGAATTGAAGATTTTCGAATTTCAGATAGATGCTGCACCCCAGCATGTCCGACAGCGTCTGGCTGATCAGCGTCGGGGTTTTCACGATCGAACCCGCAATGCGGGTTCGCGCCGCGAGAACGTCGTCAACGGTGATGGGCAGCGGCAGCGCGCTTTCGATCCTGGCAAGCGTGTTCATGGGCGCCCCGTAAAGCAAAATTGCGGCGGAAGAAACTGGCACTGGCCGAAAACTCGCCCTATGGCGGTTCGAACGCAGCAAATGTACGAGGCTTATGGCTAATATCGCGTTTATCGGTCTGGGCGTCATGGGTGGCCCGATGGCGGGACATCTGGCGAAGGCAGGCCATAGTCTCACCGTTTACAACCGCTCCATCGGCAAAGCGAAGACCTGGGCCGAAACCTATGGCGGCACGGTGGCGATCACGCCAGCCAAGGCAGCCGAAGAGGCGGACATCGTGATTAGCTGCGTCGGCAACGACGATGACCTGTCGCAGATCGCGTTGGGACGCGACGGCGCTTTTCGCGCGATGCGCGAAGGCAGCCTGTTTATCGACCACACCACTGTTTCGGCGCGGATAGCCCGGCAGTTGTTCGTGGAAGGCGAAAGTCGCGGCATCCACAGCGTCGATGCGCCCGTGTCCGGGGGACAGGCCGGCGCCGAAAACGGCAAGTTGTCCGTCATGTGCGGCGGAACCGAACCAGCGGTCGCCGCTGCGCGTATCGTGATGCAGGCTTACGCCGCCCGCATCATCCACGTCGGCGCGGCCGGTGCGGGGCAGACGACGAAGATGGTGAACCAGATCTGCATCGGCGGCGTGTTGCAGGGGCTGGCGGAAGCGTTGCGTTTCGCGCAGGCGGCCGAACTCGACCTCGACAAGGTATTCGATGCCGTCTCTGGCGGCGCGGCACAAAGCTGGCAGATGGAAAATCGCTGGAAGACCATGGCGCAGGACAGTTTTGACTTCGGTTTCGCGGTCGATTGGATGCGTAAGGACCTTGGCCTCGCCCTGGAGGAAGCGCGTGCGAATGGCGCCAGCCTGCCGGTGACGGCGATGGTCGATCAGTTCTACGCCGATGTGCAGGCCATGGGCGGTGGACGGCAGGACACCAGTTCGCTGGTGCGCAGGATGACGCGCGCATGACGATGTCACGACTGGCGGCGATCGCCATGTTGGCGCTGCCTATGCCCGCCCTTGCATCTGGCGTGATCGATAATGTGAACGGCATCGCGCTTGATGCCAATGGACGGATCGTCCGTTTCGGCGCGCTTCAGATCGACGATGACGGCAAGGTCGAAAAGCTGATCCAGGGCCGGTATCAGGAACCGGAATATAAGCCCAGAAAACCGAAAAAGGGTCAGCCCTGGCCGGAACGTCCCAAGGGCCCGACCTTCAAGCTGGACGCCGGCGGCAAGACTTTGATCCCCGGGCTGATCGACGCGCACGGCCACATGATGGGCTACGGCCTGTCGCTCATCACGCTCGACCTTTCCGAAACGGCATCGCTGGCGGAAGCGCAGGCGAAGATCCGCGCCTATGTGGCTGCCAATCCGGGTCTCAAATGGATTATCGGCACCGGCTGGAACCAGGAGAAATGGGGCCTCGGCCGCTTCCCGACGGCAGAAGAACTTGATGCGGCGGTCCGCGACATGCCGGTGTGGCTGGAACGGGTGGACGGCCATGCCGGCTGGGCCAACAGCGCCGCAATTCGTGCTACGGGCATTACCGCCGCGACCAAGGCGCCTTCAGGCGGGCGCATCGAAATGGCTGCGGGCAAGCCGGCCGGCGTTTTCGTCGACAAGGCGATGGACCTTATCCAGAAGATGGTGCCGCCCCCTGCCCCCAAGGACCGCGACATCGCGCTGGAAAAGGCGCAGCGCGCGCTGCTCGCGCAGGGCGTTACCGGCATTACCGATATGGGTACCAGCATCGAGGACTGGCAGGCGTTCCGGCGCGCGGCCGACCGCGGCGCACTGCGCGTGCGGATCATGTCCTACGCTTTCGGCCTCGACAACATGATCGCCATCGCAGGGCCGGAACCGACGCCGTGGCTCTATGACGATCATTTGCGCATGGGCGGCATCAAGCTGTTGCTGGACGGCGCACTGGGATCGCGTGGCGCATGGTTGCGCGCGGATTATGCCGACGCACCGGGCCAGCGCGGCCTGCCGATGATTCCAGACACCCAATTGCGCAACATAATGAGCCGCGCGGCGATGGACAATTTCCAGGTGGCGGTCCACGCGATCGGCGATGCCGCCAATCGCGAAGTCCTCAACGCCATCGAGGAATTGAACGACACTTACAAGGGCGAGCGTCGCTGGCGGATCGAACATGCGCAGATAATCGACCCCGCCGACCTGCCCCGCTTCAAGCCGCTGGGCGTCATCGCGTCGATGCAGCCGGTGCATGAAGCATCGGACTGGCGCATGGTGACGGCGCGGCTTGGTGAAGCGCGCCTCACTGGCGCCTATGCGTGGAAGACCATGTTGGACAACGGCGTGCCGCTCGCTTTCGGATCGGACGTGCCGGTGGAAAGTCCCAACCCATTCGCCGGCATCGCAGTAGCAATGAGCCGTGAGGATTCCAGGGGAGAACCCGCAGGCGGCTGGATGCCGGCTCAGCGCGTCAGCTTCGAGGCAGCGCTGGACGGCTTCACCCGGCAGGCGGCCTATGCCGGCTTTGCTGAAAAGAGGTTCGGCAATCTGGCGGTCGGGCAGCGCGCGGACTTTCTGCTGATCGACCGTGACATTTCCGCCGCGCCGCCCAGCGACATCCGACAGACGCAGGTGCTGGAAACCTGGATCGGCGGCAAGCGGGTCTATACGAAGGGACAGGACGTCGGCAGCCAGCCCCTCAGCGCGACTTCGCCGGGTTCCACACGGTGACCGTGCGGCCCGTCATTGCGCGCACGACCCCTTGCAGCGTTGCGGCGTAGGCGATCAGCACATCCACCAGTGCCGCCAAGGGTCCGCTCTTCGCTCGCACGCCGATCCAGATGACGAGCGCGACGGCAATCGCCCCACCCATGTAGAGGACCGGCGAGAGGCGCATCGCGAGCGCGCCTGCGGCAACCCCGCCGATCAGGATGAACACGCCGCCGAACCAGCGGACGATCTTGCGCGACGCATATTTGAAGCGATCGATCGCGGCCATTCGCCGGAGCTGCGGACGCAGGTGACCGTGCGTATGCCATGAGCGAGCCGCGATCCGCACCTTACGCCGATATTCATCCCGCCGGGCGGTCACCAACCGTTCACGAGCTATGACGTCCTTGGCTTTTACCAGCCGTTTGCCCGCGAAGACCACCGCCATGGAGACTGTGAGGTCGTCCAGCACGCTGTCGGGAAAGGTCGGATACAGGGTTTTTCGGATGGAGAAGATGGAGCCGTCCGCCCCCAGCACATTGCCGGTGCGCGACTCTTCATCTTTCAGCCTCTCCTCGATGCGCCAGTAAAGCGATCCCACCGAAGCGGTGGCGCTCTCGTCCGCGCCGACATAATGCAGAGACCCCAGCACCCCGCCGACCTCCGGATCGGCGTAGCGGCCCAGCAGCCGCGCGATCGCGTCTTCGTCAAGCAGCACATTGGCGTCGGTGAAGATGAGCACATCGCCCCGCGCCCGAGCGGCGAGTTGCTTCATGCCATGCGCCTTGCCACTGCGCCCTGGGCCACGGATGAGAGTCACCAGATTGCCCTGTGCCGCGATGAGGTCGCCAGTGCCATCGGACGAACCGTCGTCGAAGGCGAGGATTTCAAGGTCCGGCTTTTGACGCTTGAGCATCGCCAGATTGACCAGCTTTTCCGGCATCGCCGCCGCTTCGTTGTAGGCGCAGAAGAGCAGCGAGGCGCTTGATGGCGCTGTGGCGACCGGATGCTCCGGCTTGGACGGCACCATGCGCAGGATAAAGGGATAAAAGAGGAAGGGCCAAAGGACCGCTACCATGCAGAGCAGCATAATGGCTGCCAGGATCAGGTTGATCGCCATCCCCCTAATATGCCTTGTGGTGGACCAGCACGCCCAGCGTCGCGACGATGATGCGCAGATCGCGCCAGATGGACCAGTCGCTGACATATTCCAGATCGGACTGAAGCCGGTCGATCAAATCCTGATGATGGTCCGTCGCCCCGCGATGGCCGCGCACCTGGGCCAGGCCGGTCATGCCCGGCTTGATGCAGTGGCGCGCCCAATAGCGGGCATCGACTTCCCAATAGAGGCTGTCGCCGGCTTTTGCCGCCGCGGCATGAGGACGCGGACCGACGATGCTCATATCCCCCTTCAACACGTTGAAGAGCTGCGGCAATTCATCGATGCTTGTCTTGCGCAGAAAGGCGCCGACCGGAGTCACCCTGTCGTCGTCCCGCCGGGTCAGGGTAGCGGCCTTGTGATCGCTCACCTCGGTTCGCATCGACCGGAACTTGTAGATGGAAAAGGATCTCGCATCCTTGCCGATGCGGGGCTGACGGAAGAGAATGGGGCCGGCGCTCGTCAGCCTTACTGCAAGCGCGGCGGCGATCAGGACAGGCGACAGCAGCAGCGTCGCGATGCTGGCCACCAGCAGATCGAACAGGCGCTTGACCAGCCGGTCGCGAAACTGGAGCGGACCGCCGGCAACGATAATGGTTGGCTGACCGTCAAATTCGTCCACCCGCGCAGGCGCGAAGCGGAGCAGTTCGGGCACCACGATCTCGCCTCTCGCCGAAAGGGACTTGAGCGCGGCCGACCAGTCGTCCATCCGTTCCAGGGGACAGGCGACGATTACCCGTTCCGCCATGCCGACCGCCGCGGCCAGCCGCGCAGCCATGTCGGCGTCGTGCCGCTCGGGATGCAGGCTTGCCGCATCGGCGTGGATCAGCTCGACATGGCGGCCCGCCTCGACAGATACGCCGTCCAATATAACGGCGGTCAGATGCGGCACGTCCCCCAGCAGCCTGACGGCAAGCCGCGCAACGGCGAGCCGCACCAGCGCCAAGGCTACACCGCCCAGCGCGAGCCCCGTGACGAAGGTCAGACGCGATAGCTGCTCCGCGATCTTGCCCAGATAGACGATGAGCAGCATCAGCAAGGCCGCCTGCGCCAGCGCCCAGAGCGCGCGCGAAATGCCGCGCCGCACCCGGTCCAGCGTGTTGATGCCATAAGCCCCGCCTTTCACCGCCAGCAGGGCGTAGAGCGGCGCCACCATCGCGAACATGACGATGCCGTGTGGCTTGCCGGGTTCTCCCCACAACGCCCCCAGCACCAGCCAGTTGGCGGCGAGGAACGCGCAGAACAGCCCTGCCATGTCGCCGGCCAGGCAAAGCGCGTAGAGCCGCAGGCGTACGATTTCCTTGGAGACGGTCACGGAGTGGCCTTGCATCATCATGATGCTGTTCCGTTGGCACCTCGCGCGACCGGTGGCAAGGGGCGACGCCGGATGCCCTCACCCATCGCGGCGGCACATCCCTTCACAGCCCGAATATGCGCCCCAGCGCCTTGTCCAGCATCAGCAGCTGCCAAAGTAGTCGGCCATGATCGGCGACGCCGGCGCGATGATCGGCCGCAACCTTGGCGAGACGTGCCGCGTCGAACCAGCCGGTGCGGGCGAGCGCCGATCCGCCCGCGATAGCCGTAGCCTCGCCTGCCAGCGCGCCGCGGAACCACGCGCTGATCGGCGTGACGAAGCCCATTTTCTGGCGGTACAATATGTCCTGCGGCAGGAAGGGCTCCATCGCCTTCTTCATCAGATATTTGCCGCTGTTGCCGCGGATGCGTTGCTGGACAGGCAGACGGGCCGCGAATTCCACCAGTCGGTGATCGAGCAGCGGCTCGCGCGCTTCCAGGCTGACGGCCATGCTCATCCGATCGGTCTTTGTCAGGATGTCGCCGGGCAGCCAGATGCGAAGGTCCGCATATTGCGCCCTGTCGAGCGGATCGCATGCGGGCGCATCAGCCATCGCCTTTATATAGCGGTCCTCGGCCCGATACGCGCCAAGGCGGCTTTTCATGTCCTGGCCGTAAAGGCGATGGCGCAGGGCATGAGGCGTGATGCCTACCGACGCGGCATAGGCCTCCCCTCCTTCCCCGGCGAATTCGAGGAAGGTCGATTTCGCGCGCAGCGGACGCGGTGCCCAATCGGCCTTGGGATACCATCGGCCCAGCGTCCCGAACAGCGGCTGGCGCACGGATCTGGGGATCAGGGCACGAAGCTTTTCGCCCTGCATCTGGAAACGGTGGCGGCGATAGCCGGCGAAGGCCTCATCCGCGCCGTCGCCCGACAGCGCGACCGTCACTTGCTCGCGCGCCAACTCGCAGACCCGATAGGTGGGCAGCGCCGACGCGTCGGCAAAGGGTTCGTCGAAATGCGCCGCCAGCGTGTCGATCAGGCCGAAATCGTCCGGCGACACGATGCGGGTGCGGTGATCGGTGGCGAAACGGCGCGCGACCCGGTCGGCATAGGCGGTCTCGTCCAGGCTGGCGACATCGAAGCCGATGGTGCAGGTCTTGACCGCGCGCGAGGACGCTTCCGCCATCAACGCGACGACACTGCTGCTATCGACGCCGCCGGACAGGAAGGCGCCCAGCGGCACATCAGCGACCATTCGGGACCGCACCGCTTGCCGCATCAAAGCGACCAGTTCCTCCTCCAGCGCCTGCGGGCTCGCCTTCGACCGGTCGGCAAAGCTGACGTCCCAGTAGCGTTGCGGCTGGGGAAGCGGGCGCCCGCGCACCAGTCGCAGCGTCTCGCCAGCAGGCAGCTTGCGCACACCCGCCACCAAGCAGGCGTCGTCGGGGATGTAGCCATAGGCCATATAGTCCTCGACGGCGGACAGGTCCGGCGCGCGGCGGAGCAACGGATGAGCAAGCAGACTCTTCAACTCCGATCCGAAGATCAGGCTACCGTCCGACAGCAGGGCATAATGGAGCGGCTTCACGCCGAGCCGGTCGCGCACCAGCCAAAGCGCCTGTGCGCGCGCGTCGAACAGGGCGAAGGCGAACATGCCGTTGAAGCGATGAACGCACTCCTCCCCCCACTGGCGATAGCCGTGGAGGATGACCTCGGTATCGCTGTGGGTGCGGAATACGTGGCCCTTGGCCTCCAGTTCGGCGCGCACCTCCGCGAAATTGTAGATTTCTCCGTTGAAGACAACGGCGAGGCTCTGATCTTCCGTCAGCATCGGCTGCGCGCCGCCGCCAAGATCGATGATCGAGAGGCGCAGGTGGCCCAGGCCTACGCCCGGCGCGGTCCATATGCCGCTGCCGTCTGGTCCGCGATGTGGCATGACGTCCAGCATCGCGCGCACCCGCGCCTGATCGACAGGTTTCGCCGTTTCGAGATGAAAGATGCCCGCTATGCCGCACATGGCACAACCCCTAGCGGATGCCGGCGACGCGGTCAGCCAAAAGCTGAACGTCGCCCAAGTCTTTCAGAAAGGCATGGATGGCGGCGTCAGCGGGACGACCCTCCGCCTCCTCCGCCGA
This sequence comes from Sphingobium sp. CCH11-B1, assembly GCF_001556865.1. GTDB lineage: Bacteria > Pseudomonadota > Alphaproteobacteria > Sphingomonadales > Sphingomonadaceae > Sphingobium. The sequence continues at coordinate 53,448 of NZ_LSJY01000134.1, forward strand.
GACAAGGATGGCGACGGCCCGTTGATCCTGGCCCAGCAAGCGGGACTTGAGTGTTGCAAGCTTGACCTGCGCCGGGTTGCCGCTGGGTGGGTTGCGGCCCACCACATAGAAGCTGACGACGTGGCGGACGACCGGACCTGGCGCGGTGATCTGTTCGCCGCGTCCTTGAGCAGGCGAACGGGCCGGCGAGGACCATACCCATTGACTGTCGGGATCGGCCGCACCCTGTCCAAAGCCGACCAGTTCGCGCCCTTCGTCCTGCCGATCGAAGGCAGCGATGGCGAGATCGGCCACATGCCCCTGCCCATCACGGTAGCGACCGTGCATCAGGATGTCGGCACCGTCGAAGCGAGGCTTCCATGGGTAAGCCTGAGGGGCTTCAGTGCGCGACCAGCCGCGAACGGCGGGCAAGGCTGGTGATGGCGGCAACGGATCGGCGGTGGCGGCCGTTGCCGTGAGCCAGGCCGGCGCGGCAGCGATGATCGCGACGGCAAGCGCTGCGACGGTCAGGCTGTCCGACGCTTTCGCCTTTATGGAGCCAAGCGATTCCGCATCGAACCACGAATCGCCGGGCTTACGGTCAAAGAACGGCCATGCGACCGCCATGACCATCGCCATAACGATCGCGAAGAAAACCCAGCCATAGACGACATGATCGAAGCCTATGGCGGCATCCACGGTGGTCAAATGCGCGACCCAGATGGTCGCGAATGCGCGCACCCCGTTGGCGGCGACCGACAGCAGCAGCGCGCCGCACAGAAAGATCGCCCGCCGCCACCAGCTTCTGAAGCAGACATTGCAGACCAACACGCCATAGGCGGCCATCGCGATCAGGAACTTTGCCCCGGAACAGGCTTCGGCCACCTCGAAATAGCCGGTCGGGGTGGTGATGAAGATGCCTTCCATGTGCGCGGGGACGCCGGCGAGATCGAGCAGGAACATGGCGATCCGCGCCGTCAGCAACTGCAGCGGCGGAACGATCTCCTCACCGAATGGGACCATGAAGAAAGCGTAGAAGAGCGGGAACAAAAGCGCGCGCGCGATAACGGGGCCGAGCAGAGCGAGCACCGCGCCTTGCAGCATCATCACCAGGGCGCCGTGGCGGATCATCGCTACGCCGGCGGCCGACCCCACCAGCCAGGCCAGCGCGCCAAGGCCGAGCCAGGCGAGGCCGGGCGACCAGGCGATCGGCTGCAACCGGCGAAGAGCAGACCATCTCTGCTGGACCAACCAAGCGATCAGCAGGGGGATGAAGAGGCAATGGCCGAACGTCGACGCGTTCCACCAGATGGACACCATGCCGGTGACATCGCGGAAGAACAGCAGGATTATGCCTGTCGCGACGACGACCAGTGCCGCCAATTGCCGGCGCCACGCGTCAATGCTGCGGGCCGCGCCGGCCAGAGGCAATGCCCCTCCGGTCATGCCGCGCGAGAACCGGCATCGCCGGCATCCGGACACAATAGCGCGGGTAAGCCAGCGAGCGTGGCGGACCAGCGGTAGCGCTGCTCCATGCGGTTGCGGCCAGCGGCGCCCAGTTTTGCGGCGTAGGTCCGGTCGGCGAGCAGAGCGACGATGGCGGCTGCTTCGTTCGGCGCGTCGGCAGCAACGAGCAGGTGCGCGCCATTCTGCGCATCGATGCCTTCGGCCGCTTGCGGCGAGGCCACTACCGGCCGCGCCATCGCCATCGCTTCCAGCACCTTGTTCTGGATGCCCCGCGCGATGCGGAGCGGCGCCACAACGACATCGGCCGCGGCCAGCCAGCCACGCACGTCCGGCACGCTACCAGTGACGATCACGCCCGGCAGCGTCGCCAATGCCTGCACCGCTGGGGAAGGATTGCGGCCGACAATGGCGAAGCGCGCATCGGGATAGGCTTCCCGCACGATCGGCAACGTATCGCGCGCAAAGCTCTCGACCGCCTCGATATTGGGCCGATAGTCCATCTGTCCCGTGAAGACGAGCAGAGGCCCATCCCCTTTGTCGACCCTGTCGAAAGGAGCCGCGGGGTCGAAATAATCGAGCGCCACGCCGTTTTCGATGGCCACGATCCGGTCCGGGCCGAATCCGCTCGCCTTGCGGAACAGGGCGGCTTCGGCTTCGCTGACAAAAGCGCTGACATCGGCGCGGGCGGCCGTGAGCCGCTCGAAGTCAAAAAGGGCGCGGCCCTCGCGGCGATTGACCCACGCCATGGGGCCGCTGCCGCTTTCACCATAGGCCGCATATTTTGCCGAGTCGAAATCGACGAAATCCATCAGGAAACGGACATGGGAAGGAAGATGCGGGACGAAATGCGCCATCTGCGCCGAATAGGCGACCACCGCGCGAACGGGATGACGGGCAAGCGTATTGGCGACCCAGCGATGCAGTTGCCGATCGTCGAACAGCGACACGAGCATGGGCTGGCGGCGGACAAGGCCCGCTATCCCGGCCGCCAGCTTCGATCGGTTGCGCATCAACACGCACTGACTCGCGGTATCGGCGGCCATGTCCGCTGCGAATCCCATATCCCTCGCGTCATCGGCAAAGCAGCCGACATGGACGGGAGCCAGTTCCGTCAAGCGCTTCAGCAGGTGGTAGGAGCGGATCTTGTCGCCGCGATCGGGCGGATAAGGGATGCGGTGGCAGAGGAAGAGGATGTCGCCGGTCATCCCAGGCCCCGCGCGATCGGGGGGCCGATCAGGTTGGCGATGGGTAGAGGCAGCTTCTTCCAGAGGTCGATCCGTCGCTGATATTTGGGATTGTTGGGGCTGATTTCCCGCACCGCGCCATCAGGAGACCAGCGATAATAGCCAAGCGCACGCGGCTCGAAACCGAAGCTCTTTTTCCACGCGGCCTGACCGCTGCCGACCTTGGACCGGCCAAAATCGAAATGGCTCATGCCGCGCGTCCGGCCATGGGCCATCAGACGATAATACATAAGTTCATTGGACCGAAGCTGCCGGGCGACGGCCAGCCCACCGCCCCAATAGGGCATGACGCGACCAGCATGATAGAGGTTGAGAACCGCCGAAACGGGCCGGTCGCCGTCCAACACCAACAGGATGTCGGCGTCGTTCCCGAACGCATCGAGCACCGAACGGAACAGGGCGCGGGGGAATACCGGCGTCCCGAGATTACGGACGCTTTCGGCGTAGATGCGGTAGTGGGCGCCCTGGAAGTCGGCATCGCGGCCGACCTTCACCGCAAGAGCAGGATTGGAGAGCGCCTTGCGCAATTCGGCGCGGTGCTTGCGCGGAATGGCGAGCAGTTCGGCGTCGTCATCGGGGGCGATCGGTCGGACGAAGCCCAGATGCTCGCCATCGCGCCTTTCCCATCCCTCCCCTGGGGCCGCGCCCCCGCGCAATTCCACTGGCACACCGCCACGCTCACGCGCCACCTGCTGGGCGGCAGTCGCCAAGGCTGCGGCCGCACGCGGATCATCGACCAGAATGCCGCCATCGACCGCAAAGGCCGTCGATATCATGGCGCTGCCGAAAAGACGGCTCTGCAGGTGATGGAGCGGCAGGAGACCGCTGATCCTGCCCGATGGCGCGACGGCCGCCAGCAACAACGGCTTGTGCCCGGTCGCGCGATGAATCGCGCGGAGCCAGGCAGTCAGATGAAAAGGCGTTCCGTCCGGGTGCGCGCGCACGAACGCGTCCGCCGCCGATGCCTGTTCCGGATTTGCAAGATCCAGCGTGGTGATCGCCATGTCGGCGCCGGTTCCGACGATCATGACGCGCGCGCCGCTTCCGCGTCCGCCAGCGCATCGACGCGTGTCCAGGCAAAGTCGCGCGTCAGCCGCCGCAGCTTGGCCGCCATGACGGACAGGTTGCTGTAATGGCGTAGCCGCGACCGTAGCGGCGCGCCTTCGACGCGCGGCTGATCCGGATCGATTTCCCACGGATGGAAATAGATGATGGCAGGACGCGCCTCCTCCTCATTCACCTGGCGGATGGCCCAGCGGGAAAAACCATAGGGCAGCAGGCGGAAGAAGCCGCCTCCGCCAGCCGCCAGCGTACGGCCGCCAAGCTTCGCGGTCGTGACAGGCAGTTCGACCAGGAGAGCATCCTTCACCGGCTTCCAGGCGAACCGTGGCGAGTCGGGCCAGCCATAATGATCGTGCCGGACGGGCGCCACGCTGGAGGAATAGCGATAGCCTTCCTCCGCCAGGATCGCATGGGCCCAGGGCGTGCGCGCGTCGATGGAGAAGCTGGGCGCGCGGTAGCCCGTCACTTGCTGTCCGCTCGCCTCCTCCAGCATAGCGCGGGACTTGCGCAGGTCGGCGCGGAACTGGTCCGGCGTGAAGGTGAAGACGCGCGCATGATCATAGCCGTGGCTCGCCACTTCATGACCAGCCTCGGCGATGCGGCGCATGAGCGCAGGATAGCGTTCCGCCACCCAGCCCAGCGTGAAGAAGGTCGCCTTGACCCCCGCATCGTCGAACAGTTGAAGCACCGCGTCAGTGTTCGCCTCAACCCTGTGAGCGAGCCCGTCCCAATCGCTACGGTCGATCGTGCGCTCGAACGCGCCGACCTGAAACCAGTCCTCGACATCGACGGAAAGCGCGTTGAGCATCGGACTGTCCGTCCTTTCAGGCAATGGCCTGCGCGTCGGCGTGCGGACCTTCCTGCTCGACCCAGTCGACCAGCAGCGTCAGCACCCGCCGCAAAGCACTGTCCTGTTCCTCGGCGCGGAATTCCAGGGCGGCGAGCCGTTCCTCGATCAGCGTGAAGCAGCCCTTGAGCGCTTCAGGATCGATCTGAGACTCGACGGGCTGCGCGAAAGGCGCATGCGACTGCATGGCGCGGAGGGAGGCGATTTCCGCCCGCAGCCCCTCTATCTCCGCCAGCATGTCCGATCGCAAGGTTTCGGCCTCTTCCGCGACAACGATGTGGACAGTTTCTGCGGCTGACGCGTCATCCTGTTCTGAGACAGCGACGTGGACAGCTTCGATTGCTTCGTCATCCTCTTCCGAGACAGCGACGTGGACAGCTTCATGCTCATGCGATTCCGCGTCTTCGGCCTCTTGCTCGTCTTTCAAGGCCGGCTCCCAAACGGCCTCGGGCGCAGCGAAAGCGGGACGCTGGAATAGCGGCGTCACCACATTGGAGGCGACGGGATGGTCAGGCTGTCCACCCTCTTTATCCTCAGCGATATCCTGTGCGATGTCCGCCGGGTCTGCATGATCCTGGACGGAAACGTCCGCGTGATCGGTCGATTCTTCCATGGCGCCGGCTTCCTGCACTGGGAAGGCGTCCGCATCCTCCACTGCGTCCAGCGCCGAAGCGGCCGTCGGCGCGGGCGTCAGGTCGATGTCCAGCCCCATATCGGCCACCACCGCCGCCACGACATCCTCGTCCAGCACGGCAATCTGTTCGATCGCACCCAGCAGCAGGACGCGGCTGGTCAGCGCATTGAGGCGGCGCGGTACGCCAGCGGTGGCCGCGTAGAGCGCAGCAAAGGCGCCCGGCGTGAAGGTTGGCGTGCCGGTCCACCCCGCAACGGTCAGCCGATGCAGGATATAGGGTTCGATTTCCCGCTCCATCATGGGTTCCAGATGATGGGTCGCGATGACGCGCTGGCGCAGCTGTTCCAGCTCCGGCGACTTGATGAGGTCGCGAAACTCGGGCTGTCCGAGCAGGAAAATCTGAAGCAGCGACTGCCCGCCCAACTGGAAGTTGGAGAGCATCCGTAACTCTTCGATGGCAGAGACGGGAAGGTTCTGCGCTTCGTCCACGATCAGCAGGGTGCGCCGCCCGGCGCGCGCCTGCGCATAGAGGAACGATTCGATCTGCCGCAGCGTCGCCGCCTTGTTCTGGCCGTCCGTCGCAAGGCCGAAGCTCTGCGCCGCAAGGCGCAGCATGTCGTCGCCCTCGACCTGGGTCGACACGATCTTGACCGCCGTCAGCCGGGCGGGGTCGATCGTCTGCATCAGGTGACCGACCAGCGTCGTCTTGCCTGCGCCAATGTCGCCGGTGATGACGATGAAGCCTTCACCCTGCGCAAGGCCATAGCCAAGATAGGACAGCGCCTTGCGGTGCGTCGCGCTCTCGAAATAATAATGCGGGTCGGGCGTCAGCTGGAAAGGGCGGCCCCGCAGTCCGTAGAATTGGTCGTACATCTCGTCTTCTCCCCGGCGGCCCTTAGAAGCTGTAGCGCAGGCCGACCTGCCCCATCAAATTGATGAGCGTTTCCAGATCGTCCGCCTTTACCCCGTCGATCCCCAGCGAGGCCGACGCAGACAGGTTGCGTCCGATATTGCGATTATAGCTGCCGAACGTGCCGTAGTTCAGCACGTCTGGCCGATTGCCGCTGGCGTCAAAATAATTGAGATAGGTGACGACATCGATGCTGTCGCGGCTGCTAGGCGCATAGCTCATCGTGCCGATACCATACCAGTTCTCATCGCGCGAACCGCGGATGAGGACGGTCTGGCCGTTCGGCGTGATGAACTTGCGCTGCGAATAGCCAAAGCCAAGGCCATAACCCCACTGGCCGTGTTGCAACGCATATTGCGCCGCCACGCCGCGATAGCGGAAGTTGGCGCCGGTGATGCCCGCAAGCGCGTCGTTGAAGCACTGGCCACCCCCCGTCGCGGAGAAGGCACAGCCGGTGATGTCGCCGGTGAACGGGTTGCGCGCAACGTTGAACTGGCTGCCGGAGAGTGCGGCCACGTTGCCCGTGACGATGCGGCCGAAACTGTCGATCCCGTCGAACAGAACCAGCGCGAAGCTGCTATCGCGACCCTGCCAGTTGAAGCTGCCCTGATAGGTCATGCCGCCATAGCGTTCGCCCACCCGCGCTTCCAGGCTGGTGCGGCGGCTGGGCCGCCACAGGACGCCCACATCCCATATGATGTCGTCGAAATCATAGATCAGCGCGCGCGGCGAACTTTCGTCCGTCACATAGCGGCCACCACGGATGACCGGCAGGCCGTTCGCGTCCAGCAGCGGCGAGCGCTGGCTGATCTCGATATCCTCATAACCGATGCCGCCCACTGCCGCGAGCGTGGGCGACAAAGGCACCGTCGCGTCCACCCGGCCCCACGCATCCTCGAACCGCTGGTCGAGCTGGCTGGCGTCTTCCCGGTCATAGCCGGCGCTCGCGACCAGGCCGACGCCCGGAATCACCGTATCGGGTGCGAAACCGACCGACCCGAGCAGGCTGTGTGTCCAGCTGTCGGCGAAGGCGTCGCTGAGCTGCGCGCCTGGAAAATCGCGGTTGGTGCTGTCGTCGATCCGTGCATAGCCAAGGCGGTAAGCGGCATTGATGTCGAAATCGCCGATCCTGGTCGTATAGGATGGACCGACATAGCCGGCATAGACCTGCGTCGAGAGGCTGCCGCGTTGCGCGAAGGCGCCGCTATAGCCGTCCGTGCGAGCGCGGGTCGCAAGCCCGCCCGCCTGCAGCGACAGGCCGCGCGTCACCATGATGTTGGCGGTGGCTATGCCGCTGATCGTGTCCTGATCGGTCGCCTGCCGCCCCCAGCCGAAACTGTGGTTATACTGGACGTCGATCGCCGCCTCGACCCGGCGGGTGCGGACGTCCGCCGCGACCCCGGCTGTGACATTGGTGTAGGTGAGCACGTCGCCTTCACCCTTGATGGGGGCAATGACGACCTGATCGACCCCAAGATAGGGCGTGACGTTGACGCGCTTTTGACTGACCGACTGGGCCATTGCCGGCGTCGCCGCCATCGCGGCGAGCGACGCGCCCGCCAGGAAGAACCGGGCGATGTTCACTGGGTTTCCCCTTCGGAATAATAGCCGCCGAACCGGCGGCGGCCGCTGTTGAAGCGCACGGCATTGAGCAGCAGACGGATCTGCGCCCCGCCCTTCACCATGCCGATGGCGTCGCGCAGAGCACCTTCGGATGTCCGGTCGGCGCGCACGACCATCAGCGCGACCGCCGCATGGCTGGCCAGCACGGCGGCGGCCGACGCCGCCAGCAGCGGCGGCGAATCGAAGATCAGGATGCGGTCGGGACGGCCTTCGGTAAGGCGGTTGAGCAGCTGTTCCGTGCGCGCGGACGCGAGATATTCGGTGTCATTGTTGCTGGGCGCACCGGCCGGCAGCACGGCGAGCGAAGCGATGTCCGTGCGGATCACGCAATCCTCGATCGCGATCATCGGATCGACAAGCGCGTCCATGAGACCGGGACCAGCCTGCAAGCCGAGCGCTTCGGGAATGCCGCGCTTGCCGAAATCGGCGTCGACCAGCAGGATTTCCCGGTCCTTCTCCGCCGCCAGACTGAGCGCAAGGTTGATCGCACAGAAACTCTTGCCCTCGCCGCTGTTGGCGGAGCAGACAAGGATGCGATTGCCGCGCGGATGACCTTGAAGCTGGGGCAGAAGATCGCGCTTCAGCAGCCGGAATTCCTCGCTCATCGCCGTGACCGGGCCATCGGGACGCAGGAAACCGGCTTCACCCAGGGCGATGCGATCGATCGGCTGGACGGGCCCGGTCCAGGCCGGCGCGCGATACGGCGCCGCGACGGCGGACGGTTCCTCCGACGGGGCAGCCGGCATGGGATCGACCATGGGCGGCGCATCGACCGCGGGTGCGGCTCGACCACGCAGCGCGGCCTGGAAATCATAGATTTCCGTGGCCCTCTCGATCAGCGATCCACGGCCCTTCATCGCGCTATGCTGGTTCATATTGTCTGCTTCCCTGCCCATCTCAGGCCATGCCACGCTGGACGAATTCGACCGCGATCAGCAGCAGGCAGGCTGCGGCCAGCCCACCGCTGGCGCCTGCAAACCATTTGAGCCGCTGCCGCTCCAGCGCGACCTGCGCACTGGTGAGCGTTTCGCTGATCGACCCGGCCACCGGCAGGCCCAATGTCCTTTCCAGCCGTGCGGCCGTCGGGAATGTGCCCTTGAGCTGGCTCATGGCGAAGGCAACGCCAACGCCCGCCGCGATGCCCAGCACCAGCACGCCAAGCAGTAGCAGCGGCCGGTTTGGCGCGGACGGGGCGGAGGGCGTGTCGGGCGGGGTGATGACACGGAACTGGACGGCGCCGGTTTCGGTCTTTACCTCTCCACGCAGGCGCAGATCCTCGCGATCGGCGGTCAGCTTGTCATATTGAGCCTTGAGCGCAGCGTAATCGCTATCGAGCTTTTCCTGTTCGGAGGCAACGCCGGGTTCGTCGGCCTGACGGCTCATCATCGCGTTGAGATCGGCCTGAAGCTGCGCCTTGCGTGCGCCCAGCGCCTGCACGGTCGCGGCACGTTCGGCCTGCATCGACTTGATCGACAGATAGGCCGGATTGGGCGTGCCGCCGCCCGCGGAACCGCCCCCACCCGTGCGGCGCAGGGCATCGACCTCCCGCTGGGCGGCGACGACGTCCGGATGGTTGGCGGTCCAGCCACGCGCGCGCATTGATGCAAGGTTCGCCTGCGCCTGTGCCAGCGGCGACGCACCGCCCGACGCGGACACGCCAGGCAAGCTTTGCGGCGTCCCGGCCAGCTGCCCGTTCATGGCCGACAGGGCGCTTTGCGCCTGCACGAGTTGCGAGTCGATCTGGTTGATCTCCATGCGAGCGGCATCCATCCGCTGGCTGATCGATCCTGCGCCGGGCAGAAGGCCCATATAGCGCTGCGCGAATTCGGCGCGACGCTGGTCAGCCGCCGCCAGTTGCTTGCCGCGCACGGCGATCTGCTGATCGAGGAAGGCCAGGCTCTGCTTCGTCTCCCGACGGTCGCCGGAGAGATTTTCCTCCTGGAAGATGTCGATCAGCTTTTGCACGACCTGCTGCGCGATGCGGGCGTTCGCGCCGTCCGACAGGGTTGAATCCGCCGATACGGCGCTGATGTCGATCATGCTGGGATCGGCCTGCGCCATCACCGTGATATTCTCGCGCAACTTCGTGATCTTTGCCGCGACATCGGCCGGACCGGACACGGATTGCGACAGGTCAGTCGAACGGACCACCTTTTCCAGATTGTCGGCACTCGTCAGCGTCTGGCGCAGCCGGTCGAGATCCTGCTGCGACTGGACCTGGGTAATGCCGACCTTGTCTTCCAGCAGGGACTGGGTGTTCACATAGACCCGCGCTTTGGACTGGTAGCTGTTGGGGATGAACGCGACGCCCAGCCAGCCGAGCATGCATACGCCCCAGGCCACCGCCAGCGCGATCCAGCGGCGGCTCCACAAGCCATGGAGCAGGACGCGCAATTCGTCGTACAAACCGGCCATCAGAACATGCTTTCCGGGATGATGATGACGTCGCCCGGCGCGAGCATGACGTTGGCGCGCGTGTCGCCCTTCTTCAGAAGGTCGCCCAGGCGCACCTGAAATTCCTTCTGCTTCCCGCTTTCCTTGTCGAAGCGGACGAGGCGAGCCCGGTTGCCGGCCGCATATTCGGACAGGCCGCCGACCGCGATCATCGCGTCGAGCAGCGTCATGTTGGCGCGATAGGGGATGGATGCCGGCTTTTCAGTCGCGCCCACGATCCGCACCTGTTGGCTGAAGGTGCCGCTGAAATTGTTGACGATGACCGACACAAGCGGATTTTCGATATATTGCGATAGCGCAAGCTTGATGTCTTCCGCCAGCATCTTGGGCGTCTTGCCCACGGCCGGCATGTCGGTGATGAGCGGCGTGGTGATGCGGCCGTCCGGGCGCACCTGGACCTTCGCACCCAGTTCCGGATTGCGCCACACGAAGATGGTGAGATCGTCGAGCGGGCCGATCACATATTCCTCGCCCGGTCCTTCCTGCGTAGAGACGAAGGATGCAGGCGGCAGTTGCGGTCCCGATCCGCCGGAGGCGCAGCCCGAAAGCGCGACGGCCGGCAATGACGCGCCGATCAGAAGTCGGGAAACCGTCAGGAAACGCATAGACAAACCCCTTCATCGGGCCGTGCGCGAACCGCCGCCGACTCCGGTTCGGCGACTTGGCGGCACATGGCTTTGGGCATCTTCTTGCCGGTAAAGGGTAAAAATAGCGTTAGGAGTTAAGTGCGCGCGAAATCAGCCAAGTAAAAGTTCGCGAGGACTTGGATGACCAAGAAATGCCGCCGGGCTGGCCGACGCGCCATAGGCCCCGGCCAGGAAGATGGCGATGAAGTCCCCTTCCTGCACGGGAGGCAGGGCGACCTTGTCGCCAAGCCGGTCGAGCGGCGTGCAGAGGCAGCCGACGACCGTCACAGGATTGGCGGCAGGCGACATGCCAAACCGGTTGGCCACCGCGATCGGATAGTTGCGGCGTACGACGGTGCCGAAATTGCCGCTGGCGGCGAGCTGGTGATGCAGCCCGCCGTCGACCACCACGAATGTCTCGCCCTGACTGACCTTCACATCGATGACGCGAGTCAGATAGACGCCCGATTCCCCCACGAGCCATCGGCCCAGTTCCAGCGCCATGCGGCTGTCGCCCAATATGTCCGGCAGCCTGTCCATTTCGCTGTTCAGCGCCACGCCGATGGGGCGGATATCGAGCGGCGTGTCGCCGGGGAAATAGGCAAGGCCGAACCCCCCGCCCAGATTGACGAGCGGCGGGGCAGCGCCGACCCCGTCCGAAAGGCGCGCGGCGAGCGCGATCGTCGCCGACTGTGTTTCGATGATGGCGAGGGGATCGAGGTTCTGGCTGCCAGCGAAGATATGCCAGCCGCGCCACTCCGCCCCCGCGTCGATCATCGACCGTGCCAGTTCGGCGGCGCGGTCCGCGTCCACGCCAAAGGGCTTGGCCCCGCCTCCCATCCGCATGCCGGATCCTTTGAGGTCGAAATCAGGGTTTACGCGCACTGCGAGACGCGGCGTCTTGCCCAGCCGATCGGCGACCGCCAGCGCGCGCCGCCCTTCCCCTTCGGATTCCAGGTTGATCGTGGCACCCGCGAAGATGGCGGCTTCCAGTTCGTCGTCCCGCTTGCCCGGTCCTGCAAAACTGATCCGATCAGGAGCCATGCCAGCGGCCAGCGCCATCTCGAGTTCGCCGCCCGACGCGATGTCGAAGCCATCGACCTGCCCCACCATGCGAGCGAGCAGAGGCGCAAAGGGATTGGCCTTGATCGCATAATGGAGGTGGAGTCCGTCCGGCATGGCTTGGCGAAAGCGCCGGACCTGCGCTTCCACTATGTTCATGTCATAGGCGAAGAGCGGCGTGTCGCCTGCCTCATCGACAAGCGCCGCCGCGCCGCAGCCGGCGATCAGCAGCATCCCTTCCTCCGCAGCGAACCAGGATGGGATCGGTCCAGTCGGTTTCATGCGCCATAGTCCTTCGCCAACGCGACCCGGTCGATCTTGCCATTGGGATTGCGGGGAAATTCGGAAAGGAGGAGAATATCCTTGGGCTGCATGAAATTGGGCAGTTCCTGTTTGACATGCACGGCCACGGCTTCGACCGTCGCAGGATCGCTCGCCCGAAGCAGCAGGCGCACGGCCTGGCCGAGCCGGTCGTCCTTCACGCCGAGCGCGACCGCCTCTGCGACGCCGGGCACGGCAACGGCGGCTTCCTCTATCTCGGTCGGGCTGATGCGGTTGCCGGCGGACTTGATCATCGCGTCGTCCCGGCCGACGAAATAAAGCAGTCCTTCCGCATTCCGCCGCACTGTGTCGCCCGACCAGACCGCCATGCCGCCATAGCGCGATGCGGGCGGCGCGGGCCTGAATCGTTCGGCGGTGCGAGCGGGATCATGCCAATAGCCCTGAGCGACCAGCGGGCCGCAATGAACCAGTTCGCCCGGTTCGTCATCGTCAGTGACACTGCCATCGGGGCGGACCACCAGTATCTCCGCAAAAGGGATGGCGCGGCCCATGGAATCGGGGTGGGCGTCCACCAAGGCTGGCGAAAGATAGGTGGAGCGGAAGGCTTCGGTCAGGCCATACATGGGATAAAGGTCTGCGTTCGGGAACAGCGCGCGCAACTTGGCCACGAGTGGCCGGGTCAGCGCCCCACCGCTGTTCGTCAGCCGCTGGAGCTTCGCGGCGACCTCCGCCGGCCAGTCCAGTTCGGCAAGCTGGACCCACAGCGGCGGGACGCCGGCCAGCGTCGTGATATCGCGCCGGTCCACCAGCTTCATGACGTCGCGAGGCGTCAGATAGTCGAGCGGATAGACGCAACCGCCCGCATACCAGGTGGAAAGCAGCTGGTTCTGGCCATAGTCGAAGCTGAAAGGCAGGACGCAGGCGGTGCGATCCTCCGGCGTCAGCTTCAGATAGCCGGCGACGGCGACCGCGCCGAGCCAGAGATTGGCGTGGGTGAGGACCACGCCCTTGGGTCGTCCGGTCGATCCGCTGGTATAGAGGATGGCGGCGATGGCGTCCGGCGCGACGGAGGAAGGGCGAAGCGGATCGCCCCCACTCATCGCACAGGCTGCGTCATCCTCCCGATGAAGATGGCAATGGGCGGGCACATCCCCTTGCCCCAGCGTATCGAGCCGGGCGGCGGTGCCGATCAGCAGGCGCGCGTCGCAATCGGACAGGATGTGCGATACCTGCGCATGTTTGAGCAATGGGTTTATGGGTACATGGACAAGTCCGGCGCGCGGCGCGGCGAGCGGCAGCAGCGCAGCCACCGGCCCCTTGGCGATCCAGCTCGCTACCCGATCGCCCGGTGCCAAGCCGAACCCGGCAAGCCAGGCGGCGAGGCGACCCAGAGCCCGCTCCAACTCCGCATAGTCATAGCTGCCCGAACGGCCGTCCAGCGCCGGACGGGCGGGTTCGCCGCGCAGCAACAGATGGTCGATCGGACGCACCTCTATCCCGTCGATTAACGGATGGGCTTCAGTCACGGGCGCTTAACTCCATGGCGATCTTTTGGTCCTAAAGGTGGCGCGAGCGTGCGGTGGAGATAGTCGGTTGCTGGCGTCAAGGGAATATCACAGCATGGAGGAAGTGCGGCGCATGCTTGCGCCCCGGCTGACCCATGCGCCGCCCCCTTCCCTGTTCGACCGGATCGAGTGGCATGAGGCGCTGCACCGCCACTGCCTCGCCGGAACATCGCTTCGCATCGTGCAGGCGGTGGAAGGGAGCGCGGAAGTCTGGCTGATGCTGGTGTCGCCAGAACCGCGTCAGGCGACCGCGCTGGCCAACTGGTACAGTTTCCGCTGGGCGCCGCTGTTCCTGGGCGAGCCGGATGAAGAAACACGGTTGCGGTTGCTGGAGGCGGCGATGCGGCAGATGCTGTGCAGATGCGCGCATGTGGACCTTTATCCGCTGGAAGCGACCGACGTTCTGCTCGCCGCGCTGCGCCGCAGTGGTTGGTTCGCGGTGGCAAGGCCGATGGGCGGACGGCACCTGTTGCAGGTCAACGGACGCAGCTTTTCCGATTACTGGACGGCAAGGCCCGGCCGATTGCGCGCGCTGGTTCGGCGCAAGGGCCGGGGAAGTCCTTTCGCGCTGTCGATCCATGACGCCCTCACCGACGCGCTGTGGGCCGATTATGTCGCGGTCCATGAGCGCAGCTGGAAGGAGGCGGAGCCGACGGGCGGGCTGGCGCTGCTGCGCGAGATCGCGGAGCGGGAGGGCGTGGCAGGACGGCTGCGGCTGGGCTTCGCGCGGCAGGACGGCCGCCCGGTAGCGGCGCAACTATGGACGGTGGAGGGTGGCGCGGCGTTGATCCACAAGCTGAACCATGATCGCGCGCTCGACGCACGTTCGCCGGGCACGCTGCTGAGCCACGCCATGTTCGCCCATGCGATCGACGTCGATCGGGTCGATACGATCGATTACGGCACCGGCGACAATGCCTACAAGACCGACTGGATGGATGTGCGCATCCCGCTCCACCGCATCGACGCCTTCAACCCGCGCTTCGTTTCGGCCTGGCTACCGGCGGCGCGGACCGCGATTTCCGCGCTTGTCGGCTAAGCCGGGAGCCATTACGTAGCGCGCACCATGCAAGCCCATCAATCCCAGCCGGTCGACCGGATAGCCGATGTAGAAACCCAGCTTCGCACGCTGCTGCGCGACGTGCTTGGTCTGACGCAGGAGCGCGTTGACGGCTTCGATGCCGGGACAGCCCTGTTCGGCGCGCTGCCCGAACTGGATTCCATGGCCGTCGCCGGGTTGCTGACCGAGATGGAGGACCGGTTCGGCATCCTCATCGAGGATGAGGATATTGACGGCGACACGTTCGAGACATTCGGATCGCTGCTGGCCTTCACGACCACCAAAGTTGGCGCAAAGGCCGGCTGACCTTCCGCCCGCCTGGCGAAGGCTTACGCCTCCACCAGTTCCTCGAAATCCTGTTCCTGCAGGAAGCGTTCAACGTCGAGCGCGGCCATGCAGCCCATGCCTGCCGCCGTCACGGCCTGGCGATAGATTTTGTCGGTAACGTCGCCCGCCGCGAAGACACCGGGAATGGCGGTGTGGGTCGTGCCCTTTTCCACCACGATATAGCCTTCGTCGAGCGGCAGCTTGTCGGCGAACAGTTCGGTCGCGGGATGATGGCCGATGGCGACGAAGCCGCCATCTGTGGGAACATGGCTCTTCTCGCCCGTCACCGTATCGACCAGGTCGACGCCGACCAGCCCTTCCGGCGCGCCGCCGCCGACAAAGCGTTCAACCGCCTTGTTCCACAGCACCTTGATGTTCGGATGGGCATGGAGACGCTGTTGCAGGATTTTTTCCGCGCGCAGCGAATCGCGGCGGTGGATCAGCGTCACGTCATGGCTGTGGTTGGTGAGATAGAGCGCTTCCTCGACCGCGGTGTTGCCGCCGCCGATCACCACGACCTTCTTGCCGCGATAGAAGAAGCCATCGCAGGTGGCGCAGGCGGAAACGCCCTTCCCCTGAAGATGCTCCTCGCCCTCCACGCCCAGCCATTTCGCCTGCGCGCCCGTGCAGATGACGAGCGTGTCGGCGACATAAAGCGTGCCGCTGTCGCCGCGCAGGCGGAAGGGCCGTTCGGACAGGTCCACGTCGACGATCTGGTCGTACATCATCTGCGCGCCGACATGTTCGGCCTGTGCCTGCATCTGCTCCATGAGCCAAGGGCCCTGGATGACATCGCGGAAGCCGGGATAATTTTCGACATCGGTGGTGATGGTGAGCTGGCCGCCCGGCTGCATCCCCTGCACCACGATCGGCGCGAGACCGGCGCGCGCGCCGTAGATGGCGGCGGACAGGCCCGCGGGACCGGAACCCAGGATCAGCATGCGGGTGGAATGGGTGGCGCTCATGTCAGGCTTTCACTTAGATAGCGATTCGATAGGGGGCAGAGATAGGCAGGAGGCCGCCCCGCGCCAAGCGAAGGATTTGCTTGGGGGCAGACAAGCGGCGCTGGGGCGGATTTTCGCCCGCACTGCGAAGTTCATACCGTCTGGCCCCGGAAATCCGCCAAAAACGGCCGCAAAGCGTCCCCGAAGCGCCGCCGACGCGTCCCCGACGCGCTTCCGACGCGCTCGCGACGCGTCTTAGGCCGGAAGGCAGACCGGCATGGCCAGAGGGTGCACGGATGGAACACCGTGCGCGCCTCCCCCCTTGCGCCGAACAGATTTACGGGCGCTTCCGCTCGGCAGCCAAACGGTCGTGCAGCAGACGCCGGGCCCGTTCGACATAGCGGTGGCAGGATCCCGGCGCGCTGGCATAGCGGCCGGCCCCGGCGTTGTCGGGATGCGCGGCTATCAAAATGTCGCAGCGCAGCGCCTCCATGCGCCGGTAGCTGGCCGCGAACCCCTTCCGAAGGGGCGCGCTGGACGGGTCAGTGAAGCGATATCCCGGCGCGGACACCGGATTGAGGCTGGAAGCGAAGACGATTTGCCGGCAGCTCCGGCCCTCGCATGCGTTCCAGCTCCAACTCATGCTGCCCATCGTGTGACCGGGCGTAGCGTGCGCCGTGATCGACGTACGGCCCAGCGTCACCCGATCGCCGTCCCGGACCGTTCGCACCTGCGCCACAGCGGGCCAGGTGCCGCCATAGCCATGTTGCGGGTCATCCGCCGCATGGCGACCGCCGCGCAGCCCCTCCGCCCCCTGCACGCTCGCCACCACGACAGCGCCGGTCGCGCGCACCAGAGCGGCAATGCCCCCCGAATGGTCGTAATGCGGTTCCGTGCTCAGAATAAATTTGATGTCTTTGGGGTCGAAGCCAAGTTTGCGAACATTGGCCAGGATGGCGGGAGCCGCCTGCGGCAATGCGGCGTCGATCAGCACCAGACCAGCGCCCGTATCGATCAGCGCCACGCTCAATCCACCGAAACCCACCAGATAGGTGCGACCGAAGACCCGCTGCGGCGGCAAGGGAGCGAGCCATTCCGCCGCCCTGTCGACGGCCATCGGCCGGGTCAGCGGATCGTCGGCCGAAGCGGCGCCGTCGACGGCCGCCGAAGGAAGAGCCCCCGCTACTCCCGCCGGCATAACCGCGGCGCCAGGGTTCAACACGGCAACCGCCACTGCGAAGCGCAACAATGAAGACATTTCTTTCTCCCTTCGCCACGGAGATGCCGATCCCGCGAGGGCCGCACAAAGCATCATTCCTCGACAAAGCCATGAGATTATTTGATGACACATCATGGATCGCGCCCAACTCCCCCTCAACGCCCTGCGCGCCTTCGAGGCGGCGGCGCGACACCTGAACTTCACGCGGGCCGCGATCGAACTGTGCGTCAGCCAGGGCGCGGTGAGCCATCATGTGGCGCAGCTTGAACGCCGGATCGGCGCGCGCCTGTTTCATCGCCTGCCGCGCGGACTGGCGTTGACGGACGAGGGGCATGCGCTGGTCCCGGTCCTGGCCGATGCGTTCGACCGCATGGGCGCGACGCTGGACCAATATAGCGGGGGACGCTTTCGCGAAGTGGTCAAGATCGGGGTGGTCGGGACATTCGCGACCGGCTGGCTATTGCCGCGGCTCGACGCGTTCGCGCGCGCGCATCCGACGATCGACCTGCGGATTTCCACCAACAACAACCGCGTCGACCTGGCGGGCGAAGGGCTGGATTTTGCGATCCGGTTCGGCGACGGCGCATGGCATGGCACCCATGCCGACCCGATCATGGACGCGCCGCTGACGCCGCTCTGCGCCCCGGCCGTCGCCGCCCGGCTGGTTTCGCCCGCCGATCTTGTCCAGGAGCGGCTGCTGCGGTCCTATCGTCCCGACGAGTGGGCGCTCTGGTTCAAGGCGGCGGCCGTGGCCGGCCCGCTGCAGCGCGGCCCGATGTTCGACAGTTCCGCCCTGATGATCTCCGCAGCGACAGCAGGATTTGGGGTCGCCCTCGGGCCGCCGGCGATGTTCCTGCGGGAACTGGCGGCGGAACAATTGATCCAGCCCTTTCCCATCATGATAGACGCGGGCAGCTATTGGCTGACCCGCCTGATGTCGCGGCCGGAGAATGAGGCGATGCGGTGCTTTTGCGAGTGGATCATGCAACAGGCCGCAGGGACGAGCGTCCCGTGAACAGGCGCGCGCCAGACATCGGCCCTAGCCGTTCAGATAATCCCAGACCCGGGAGATGACCACCGATCCTTCGCCCACCGAGGATGCGACGCGCTTCACCGATCCCGCGCGGACATCCCCTACCGCAAAGATGCCGGGACAGGATGTGGCGTAGGGCGATCCGCCCTCGACCGGATCGCCCGTGATCACGAATCCCTTGTCGTCCAGCGCGACCAGCCCCGTCAGCCAGTCCGTATTGGGCGCCGCGCCCACCATGACGAACATGACGCAGGTCGGCACGGTCTCTTCCTCCGCCATGCCTTCCCGCCGGATCGTCACGGCGTCCAGCGTCCCCGATCCGTGCAGCGCCACGACCTGCGCGCCATATTCGATGCTGATGGCAGGATCAGCCTCCAGCCGGCTGGAGAGATAATGGGACATGGACGTAGCGAGGGTGTGACCCCGGACCAGCAGCCGCACATGGGCGGCGGTGCGGCTGAGATACATGGCCGCCTGCCCCGCGCTATTGCCGCCGCCGATCACGATGGCCTCCGCACCCTGGCAATAGCGTGCTTCATGGTCGGTCGCGGCATAATAGATGCCCGCGCCTTCAAATTCGGCAAAGCGCGCGATGGGAAGGCGGCGATATTGCACCCCGGTCGCGACGATGACGGCCCCTGCCCGCACCTGATGCCCATTGTCGAAAGTCGCGCAGAACTGGCCGTCGTCCAGCCGGTGGAGCTGGTCGACCCGGCGCGGCATCACGAAGCGGGTGCCGAATTTCATCGCCTGCACTTCGCCCCGCCAGACCAGGTCCGCGCCCGATATGCCGGTGGGAAAGCCCATATAATTTTCGATCCGGCTGGACGTGCCGGCCTGACCGCCGATGGCGATATCCTCCACGACCAGCGCCTTCAGTCCTTCCGCGCCGGCATAGACGCCCGCCGCCACGCCGGCGGGGCCGCCGCCGACGATGAGCACATCGAACGCCTCGCATTCGCGCACGTCGCGGTTGAGGCCCAGCAATTCCGCCACCTTGTGCGGCGTGGGATCGTCGATCACCCGGTCGCGCCCGAATATCACGGCCGGTCTGTCTGAAGGGATGGCGCAACTGGCGGCGATGCGATCCGCTTCCGCGCTGCCGATGGGGTGGGAGGCAAAGGGCAGGCGATTGCGGCTGGCGAATTCGGCGATGCAGCGGATGTCGCGGCTCTCCTCCTCCCCAATGAGGACGAGCGCGCCGTCGCGATTGTCCAGCTGCCGCCGCCGCCGGGCGGACAGGACGGTGATGATGATGTCGGACATTTCCGGCATTTCCGCCATCAGCCGCAGCATGGCGTCGCGCGGCACCTCCGTCACCTGGGTATCGCGAACGGCGCGCATGGGCATGGTCCACACGCCGCCGCTCAGGAAGGAGATTTCCGCCATGAACTGCGTGGGGCCAAGCGTCGAGGAACCGTAGCGCCCGCCGGTATAGGCATCGACCACCTCGATCTCGCCATCGTCGACATAGACGAACCGATCCACGGGGTCGCCCGGCTGGACGATCGTCCAGCCCGCCGGGTAACGGGCGGGCGCGCCCGCCGCGCGCAACGCCTGGACATGGTTGGGCGCGAGCGGCACCCGCTGCATCTCGTTAAGGTCGCGGCCGATGCTTTCCATCAGGGGCGCGCCATGGGACGGAAGCAACGACGGACCGAGGGTGGGTGCGGGCTGGTCAGCTTGCGTCTCCGTGGCGGGGGTTGCTGCCCGAGACTATCGTCCACGACGACGCTGGCCGCAACCCGTATGTGGCGTCAGCTGTCGACCTTCGGCGTCGGCAATGCGGGCTGTCCGCCCGCCGCGGCGGGCGGCATCAATTCCCGGATCACGCCCCAATAGCCCTGCGAGATATGGGCGTGCGCGACAAAAGCGGGATCGGTCATCAGATGCCGGTGGAGCCGGCGCAGGTTGGTCCAGGGGACCGACGGGAACAGATGATGTTCCAGATGATAGCTGACATTGAGGGGGGCGATGAGGAAGCGGTCGAGCAGCGTCGGGATGATCGTGCGCGTGCCGTTCAATTCCCGTTCGTTGGCGACGCCATTATGCTCCGCGATCGCCCTGATCCGGTTGAAGACGTTGGCCCAGATGAATTGCGGGATCAGCAGCAGGCCCAATATCTGCCAGCGCCACGGCAGGCACAGGATCGCGCCGTAGAAGGCCACCGCCCAGACCACGTAGCGGATGCGCAGCGCCAGCGGATAGTCATAGCCGAAGCGGCCGGGATTATGGAAATTGGCGAAGGGCGCCCAAATGCGGCTGTCGCGGGCCATGCGATGGAAGTTGAGGCCGGTCACGCTGCGCACCAGCAGCCAGGCCATGGCGGCGGGGCTTTTGGGAAAATGCTGGTCCGGGTCGCGCCGCTGCACGCGATAGTCGCGGTCGCGCAGCGTGTTGGTGTAGCGGTGGTGATAGAGATGGTTGGCGCGGTAGAGGTGGATGCTGAAGCCGAGCGGATAGGCCACGAACAGGTCGCCGACCAGATCGTTGACGCGGCGGTTGCTGAACAGCATGCCGTGGCAGGCATCGTGCATCATCACCGCCAGCACCTGAATGCGCGAACCGATGACGAAGCCGGCCAGCAGATAGACCGGCACGCTGTCGATGGCGATGGCGAGCGCGCAGACCGCGATCATGATGGCCCATTGGAGCACGAGCAGGATAGCGTTGCGGGAATCATCGATGACGGACAGCTGCCGGATCAGCGGCAGCGTGCCGCGCCGGGAATAGCGGTATCCCGGTGGACGCTGCTCAGCGATGTCCTCCACGGGCGAGTGTCTCCGATGCCGCAACAAGCCGTTCGGATTCCCTATGGCCGGCGCCGGGCGGCGTCAAGCGCCCGGCCCCCAGTCGCGACGGCGCGGGACGGGCATGGGCAGCCCCGTCGCGCGCGATTAAAAATTGCCTCCCCTGCCCGTTTCCGGCAACCAGCAATGGGCGCAATGGTTGTCTCGCCCGAGCGGGACGACCGATGCGTCCGCCCTCGATTCAAGGATCGGTCGCGCCGCATGTCCGATGCGCCATCGATCGAGCCAGGAGACTGCCCGGATGGCCAAGGCGAAGGACACGGTCCATTACAAGGGCACCGAAGGCGGATGGGGATCGCTGAGGGGCATAGCGGAAGTCGCCTGGCGCGAACGGCCCACGCCGGCCGTGCTGGACACGCTGCGCCGGCAGAACAAGGCGGGCGGCTTCATGTGCGTGTCCTGCGCATGGGGGAAGCCCGAACATCCCCATGCCGCCGAATTCTGCGAGAATGGGGCGAAGGCGACGCTGTGGGAACTGACCAGCCGCCGCTGCACGCCCCAAGTCCTGGCCCGGCACAAGGCGAGCGAGCTGCGGACGTGGAAGGACCATGATCTCGAACAGCTTGGCCGCCTGACCCACCCGATGCGGTTCGATGCGGCGCAGGATATTTATGTCCCCTGCTCCTGGGAAGAGGCCTTCGCGGCGATCGGCCAGGAATTGAAGGCGATCGACCCCAAATCCGCGATATTCTACGCCTCCGGCCGGGCGAGCCTGGAGACCAGCTATCTCTACGCGCTGTTCGCCCGCGCCTATGGCCACAACAACCTGCCCGACAGTTCCAACATGTGTCACGAAACGACGTCGGTGGCGCTGAAGACGGTGATCGGATCGCCGGTGGGCACATGCGTCCTGTCCGACTTCGACCATTGCGACGCCATCTTCTTCTTCGGCCAGAATACCGGCACCAACAGCCCGCGCCTGCTGCATCCATTGCAGGAAGCGGTGAAGCGCGGCGTCAAGATCGTCACTTTCAACCCGATCGTCGAGAAGGGGCTGGAGGTATTCAAGAATCCGCAAAACCCGGTGGAGATGCTGACGCCCAAGGCGACGCGCATTTCCAGCCTCTATCTTCAGGTCAGAACGGGCGGCGACATCGCGGCGATCACCGGCCTCATCAAATATGTACTCGCGGCCGAGGAACGGCGATGGGCACAGGAGCATGCCCATGTCCTCGACATCGACTTCATAGAGCAGCACACTGCGGGTTTCGCGGCGATGAAGGCGCATGTCGACGCGACCGGCTGGGACGAGATAGAAGAGGAAAGCGGGCTGTCCCGCGCCGATCTGGAAGCGGCGGGGCAAATCTATGTCGAGGCGCAGCGGGCGATCTGCATGTGGGGCATGGGGCTGACCCAGCATGTCCATGGCTTCGACAATCTGACGATGCTCACCAACCTGTGGCTGCTGCGGGGCAATGTGGGCCGCGAAGGGGCCGGCATATCGCCGGTGCGCGGCCATTCCAACGTGCAGGGGCAGCGCACGGTCGGCATATCGGAGAAGCCGGAGCTCGTGCCGCTGGACCGGATCGCCGCGCAATATGGGTTCGAGCCGCCGCGCGAGGAGGGGCTGAATACGGTCGAAGGCTGCGAAAAGATCCTGTCGAGTGACGTGCGCGCCTTCATCGGGCTGGGCGGCAATTTCCTGCGCGCCATTCCCGAGAGCGAGAGGATGGAGGCGGCCTGGACCAAGCTGAACCTGACGGTGCAGATCGCGACGAAGCTCAATCGCAGCCATCTTGTCAACGGCAAGGTCGCCTACCTCCTCCCCTGCCTCGGCCGGTCGGAGCAGGACATGCAGGAGAGCGGCGCGCAGGCCGTGACGATGGAGGATTCGCTATCGTGCATCCATGGTTCGCTGGGCAAGAACAGGCCGGCGTCGGCGCAGCTGAAATCGGAAGTCGCGATCGTTGCGGGCATGGCGAAGGCCACGCTTGCCCCCAATCCGAATCTGGACTGGGATGGCTGGACCGCCGACTATGCCCGCATCCGCAACGCGATCGAAGCCACCTATCCCGAGCAGTTCCACGATTTCAATGCCCGGATATTCACGCCAGGCGGTTTCCATCGCGGCAATAGCGCGCGGGAGCGGATATGGAAGACGAAGAGCGGCAAGGCGCAGTTCACAGTCCCGACCAGGATGAACGCCCTGGGCTTTGCTGCAGCGGAAGGGCGTTACCGGCTGATGACCCTGCGGTCGAACGACCAGTTCAACACCACCATTTACGGCTATTCCGACCGGTTGCGCGGGATTGAGGGCACACGCGACGTGGTGCTGATGAACCCGGACGACATGGTCGCGGCGGGCCTCCAACACGGACAAATCGTCAGCCTGACGAGCGATGCGGGGGACGGCGTCCATCGGCAGGTCGACGGCCTTTCCGTCACGCCCTTCCTGCTGCCGCGCGGTTGCCTCGCGGGCTATTATCCCGAGCTCAACCCGCTGATCCCGCTATGGCTGCACGACGAACAGTCGAAGACGCCGGCGTCGAAAGGCGTGCCGGTCCGCATCCTCCGCTGACCGGCATGTCGCAGCATCCGGCCCCTGGGCCAAGCGCGGCCTGGAGCGGAGGGCACTGCATTCAGGCGACGCGCGCTTGCCCGAGCGCCAGCCCTGAAGCGATCCGGGCGCAGAGCAGGTCCGCGCCCGGAGCAAGCCGACGTCGATCAGTCGTTCTTCATGTCTTGGCCCGCGCGTTCCAGGGCACCGCCCACATCGCGCTTGGCCTCGCCTGCTTCCCGCTTGGCATCGGCCGCCGCATTGTCGGTGGCGGCGCCAACCCTGTCCGCGCCATTGTCGATGGCGTTGCCTGCCCGGTCGAGGCCGTTGTCGATCTTGTCGCCCGCGCTGTCGACCGCGTTGCTGACATCATTGCCGATGGCCGATCCGGCATTTTCCAGATTGTCCTGGGCCTTTTCCGAGCAGGCGGACAGGCCGGCGACGGCCAGGACGGCCAATCCGGTGATCAGGGTTTTGCGCATTGATATCTCCTCTTACCCCATTGATGATGGAGCGGGTTAAGCGCCGGAAGGGGAATAAAGTTGCGTAAAGGCAACTATCGCCCGCGCAGGCCGAAGACCATCGACCTATCGGCTTCGGGGATAAGTCCTTCCAAAACCCGCCAGAATCCGGTCACGGACCCCTGCCCCGCCAGCGCATAGGCGGCCGCCATCTTTTCCCGCAACGCGCGAAAAAGCTCGGCCTCCAGCGCCTGACCGGCGGGGCTGAGCCGCAGCAGCTTCTGTCGCCGGTCGATCGTACCGGCGCGCGTTTCGATATAGCCGCGCTCGACAAGGTCGCCCAGCACCCGGCCAAGCGACTGTTTGGTGATGGCGAGCAGGCGCAGCAGATCCTTGACCGTCAGGTCCGGCTGGCGCGAAATGAAGTAGAGCGCCCGATGATGCGCGCGGCCCAGCCCCTCCGCCGCGAGTCCCTCGTCAATCGAGCGGGTGAGCGCGGAATAGCCGAAATAGAGCATCTCGATACCGCGGCGTATCTCATCTTCGCGCAGGAACAGCGGCGATGCCGGCGAAATCTGGGCCGTGGGCGGAGGCGATGCGGACATGACGATGGCTATCCAACGGGAAAGGGCAGCCGCCATATTGGCCGCATCAAACTATCATGACTAGGCTTTCCTTTCCCCACCGACGCGTTATATGGCGGTCCGCACCGGCTGACGCCGGTTCTGCTGGGGCGTAGCCAAGCGGTAAGGCAGCGGTTTTTGGTACCGCCATGCGGAGGTTCGAATCCTCCCGCCCCAGCCAGACATTGTCCGCCATCCTTGATGCCCGGCGCTCGCCTCGCGCGGCCTGGGACCGGTTTGCCCTAGCCCCTCCTGAATTGCGGCGGACGCTTTTCGAGGAAGGCGGCGAAGGCCTCCTGCGCTTCGGCGGAACCCAGCGCCGCGCGGAACAGGGTGGCTTCCTCCTCTATGCGCGCGGCGATCGCGCCACGGTCGCCGCGCAGCAGCCGCCGCGTATCGGCGAGGGCACGGGGCGGCTTGGCGACCAGCGCGGCAGCCTTGGCGCGGGCGTGATCGAGCAGGTCGGGCGCGGCGACGATGGCCGTGACAAGGCCGGCGCGGTCGGCGGCGTCGGCATCCAGCGGTTCACCGAGCAGCAGCATCGCGGCCGCCTTCGCATGGCCCAACAGCGCCGGCGCGAGCAGGCTCGATCCGGCTTCCGGCACCAGCCCCAGATTGACGAAAGGCATGACGAACCGGGCGTCGGGCGCGGCATAGACAAGGTCGCAATGCAGCAGCATGGTGGTGCCCACGCCCACCGCCAGACCCTGGACCGCGGCGACGATCGGCTTGTCGAAAGCGGCGATCGCCTGAATGAAGGCGAAGGCGGCAGCGGCACCTTCCGGTCCGGCCATGAAATCGGCGAGGTCGTTGCCGGCGCAGAATGCGTCGCCCCGCCCGGCGATCAGCACCGCTGCCACGTCACTGCGTTTAGAGGCCTGCGCCAGCGCGGCGATCATGGCGCGGT
Organism: Sphingobium sp. CCH11-B1; assembly: GCF_001556865.1. Lineage (GTDB taxonomy): Bacteria > Pseudomonadota > Alphaproteobacteria > Sphingomonadales > Sphingomonadaceae > Sphingobium. The sequence continues at coordinate 79,084 of NZ_LSJY01000134.1, forward strand.
ACATCGCGGCCGTGACGGCATTCTTCTTGTCGGGGCGGTCGATGTGGATTTCGATCACGCCGTCCTGATCGACGATGACGATGGCTTCGTTCATGACGCATCCTCTGCTTGTCCCGGTTCAAGGGGAATTTGTTGGCGCAGCCGGAGCGCGACGTCTATCCCCCGCCCAAGCCCCTTCCGATCAGCGATCCCGTGATGAACCGCCTCCGCCAAGCACTCGATCCCTTCCTGCTGTTGCTCGTCGCGACCGTCGCCCTAGCGTCCGTGCTGCCCGCGCAGGGCCTGGGCGCGCGCATTGCGGACGGGATGGCCGACGCCGGCATCGTGCTGCTTTTTTTCCTCCATGGCGCCAAATTGTCACGCGAGGCGATCTGGGGTGGAGCAAAGGCGTGGAAGCTGCACCTGGCGACTCTGGGGACGACCTTTATCGCCTTTCCCATAATGGGGCTGGTCATTGGGCGAATCGGGCTGGTGCCCGCCGACATGCGAGCCGGTTTCCTGTTCCTGACGCTGCTGCCCTCGACAGTGCAGTCGTCCATCGCCTTCACCGCCATCGCGCGTGGCAATGTGGCGGCGGCGGTGGTGAGCGCGTCCTTTTCCAACCTGCTGGGCATCGTCGTGACGCCACTGCTGGTGGCATTGCTGATGCAGCGGGGCGGGACAGGCGGGCTCATATCGCTGTCCTCGGTCGAGGGCATCATATTGCAGCTCCTGCTTCCCTTCATCCTGGGGCACCTGCTGCGGCCGTGGATTGGCGGTCTGGTGGACAGGCACAAGCCGATGCTGGCCCGGGTCGATCGGGGATCGATCCTGCTGGTCGTCTATGCGGCCTTTTCGGCGGCGGTGGTGGAAGGGTTGTGGAGCAAGGTGTCGGCGGAAGAACTGGCGGCGCTGGGCGCGGTCTGCGCCACCATGCTACTGGTGATCCTGCTGTTCACCTACGCGGTCGGGCGAATGCTGGGGCTGAGCCGCGAGGATGCGATCGTGCTGCAATTCTGCGGATCGAAGAAGAGCCTTGCGTCGGGCGTGCCGATCGCAGGCGTGCTGTTCCCCGCGAGCGTGGCGGGTCCGATCCTGCTGCCGGTCATGCTGTTCCATCAGATCCAGCTGATGGCCTGCGCCTGGCTGGCGCGGCGATATGGGGCGCGGGCGGACAGGGAAAGAGACAGCGACCTGGACAGCTGATACGCACTATGCACCATGTCTGTTTTACATAGGTAAAATAGCGAAGCTGGAGGGCGGCAATGGCGGGAACCCGGAGCGCGGTCATCATAGGCGCAGGCCATAACGGGCTGGTCTGCGCCTTCTACCTGGCGCGGGCCGGCTATCGCGTGCGCCTTGTGGAGCGGCGGGGAGTCGTCGGCGGCGCTGCAGTGACGGAGGCGTTCCATCCCGGCTTCCGCAACTCGACGGCCAGCTACACCGTCAGCCTGCTCCATCCCAAGGTCATCCGCGACATGAAGCTGGTGGCACATGGCTATCGCGTGATCGAGCGGCCGATCAGCAATTTCCTGCCCCAGCCCGATGGCGGCTATCTGAAGCTGGGCGGCGGCCTCATACGGACGCAGGCCGAATTCGCGCGGTTCAGCGCGAAGGATGCTGCGACGCTGCCCGCCTATCTGGACGCGCTGGAGGTGGCGGCGGACCTGCTGCGCGATCTGGTGCTCACATCGCCGCCCAATGTGGGCGACGGCATGGACATGATCGTCGCCGCGCTGAAGCAGGGCCGGCGGGTCGCGCGGCTTTCGCTGGAGCAGCAGCGCGACCTGCTGGACCTGTTCACCAAGTCGGCGCGCGATGTCCTGGACCGCTGGTTCGAGAGCGAAGCGGTGAAGGCCGCGTTCGGCTTCGACGCGGTGGTCGGCAACTATGCCAGCCCCGACACGCCGGGCAGCGCCTATGTCCTGTTGCACCATGTGTTCGGCGAAGTGAACGGCAAGAAAGGCGCATGGGGCCATGTGATCGGCGGCATGGGCGCGATCACGAAGGCGATGGCGCGGGTGGTGCAAGCCATGGGGGTCGAGATCAGCCTGGAATCGCCGGTCGCCCGCGTGCTGGTGGACGGCGGCCGCGCGGTTGGCGTGGCGCTGGACAGCGGCGAGGAGATCATGGCCGATGTGGTGGCCGCCAATGTCGGGCCGAAGCTGCTTTACCAACAGATGATGGCCGCGTCGGACCTGCCGGCCGACTTCGTGAAGCGAATCCATGGCTTCAAGACGGGATCCGGCACGTTCCGAATGAATGTGGCGCTGTCCGCCCTGCCCGATTTCACCTGCCTGCCCGGACCGGGCGAGCATCACCGGTCGGGCATCATCATCGCGCCGACGCTGGACTATATGGACCGGGCCTTCATGGACGCCAAACGCGATGGATGGTCGAGGCAACCGATCGTCGAGATGCTGATCCCCTCCACGGTGGACGACAGCCTGGCGCCCGAGGGCGCGCATGTCGCCAGCCTGTTCTGCCAGCAATTCGCGCCCGCTCTGCCGGATGGTCGAAGCTGGGACGATGAGCGGGAGGCAGCGGCGGACGCGATCGTCGCGACGGTCGACGCGCATGCGCCGGGTTTCGCCAGGAGCGTGATCGCGCGCCAGATCCATTCGCCGCTGGACCTGGAAAGGAAGTTCGGGCTGGTCGGCGGCGACATCATGCACGGCCACCTGTCGCTGGGCCAGATGTGGGCGGCCCGCCCGGTGCTGGGCCATGGTGCCTATCGCGGGCCGGTGAAGGGCCTCTATATGTGTGGCGCGGGCACGCATCCCGGCGGTGGCGTGACGGGCGCGCCGGGGCATAATGCGGCGCGCGCGATATTGAAGGACGGCAGCCTGACCGGGCGGTGGAAACGGCGGGGCTAGCGCCTTGCCCTGCCCCGCAACCTGTCCTAAAGCACCGGCTCATGCCCGACATCTTCATTCCCGACGACGCCCCCGACCTGAGCGGGCGGGCGTTGTTCCCGCACAGGCATCTGCTGTCGATCGCGGACCTCAAACCCTGGGAAATCCGGTTCCTGCTGGATGAGGCCGAGCATTGGGCGCAGGCGAACCAGGGCCGCGCGCGCAAGCATGACGACCGGCTGGCCGGGATGACCCAGATCAACGCCTTTTTCGAGAACAGCACACGCACGCTGCTGTCGTTCGAGATTGCGGGCAAGCGGCTGGGCGCGGACGTGGTCAACATGGCGGCGGCGACGTCCAGCGTGAAGAAGGGCGAAACGCTGATCGACACGGCGATGACGCTCAATGCCATGGCCGCCGACGTGATCGTGATCCGACACGCCAGTTCGGGCGCGGTGGCGCTGATCGCGGACAAGGTCGATTGCCCGGTGCTGAATGCGGGCGACGGGTGGCACCAGCATCCCACCCAGGCGCTGCTCGACGCGCTGACCATCCGCCGGCGCAAGGGCGGGTTCGAGGGGCTGGTGGTCGCGATCTGCGGCGATGTGCTGCACAGCCGGGTCGCGCGGTCCAACATGCTGTGCCTTGCGGCGCTCGGCGCGCAGGTCCGCGCGGTCGCGCCGCCCACATTGCTGCCGCCCGAGGTCGAGATGCTGGGTGCGACCCCCTATACGCGCATGGACGAGGGGCTGGACGGCGCGGACGTCGTCATGATGCTGCGCCTGCAGAATGAGCGGATGGACGGCGCCTTCATACCGTCCGCGCGGGAATATCACGCGCTTTACGGCCTGACGCCGGAACGGCTGGCCATCGCCAAGCCCGACGCGCTGGTGATGCATCCTGGCCCCATGAACCGGGGCGTGGAAATCAGCAGTTCGGTGGCGGACCATCCCGAACGGTCGGCGATCACCGAGCAGGTGGCGATGGGCGTGGCGGTGCGCATGGCGTGCCTGGACGTGCTGACGCGCGGAGCGCGGGGCGTGGAGGGATGGTCTTGAGCATCCCGACCGACAAGGAAAGAGGGATGGTCTTGAGCATCCCGACCGACAGGGAAAGAGGGATGGGCATGAGCCGGATCGCCATCGTCAACGGGCTGCTGGCCGATCCGGCGGGCGATGCCCTTTCGCCGGGCAGCGTGCTGATCGAGGGCGACCGGATCCTTTGGGCGGGAGCGACGGACGTCCCGGCCGACGCGGAGCGGATCGACGCGCAAGGGCTGGTGGTTGCGCCTGGACTTGTCGACCTTGGCGTATTCGCGACCGACAAGCCCGCCTTCCATTTCGGCGGGATCACGCGCGCGGCGCTGATGCCCGACCAGAGCGCCCCGCTGGACGATGTGGGCCTCATCCGGCAGGCGACGCGGGCGGGCAAGCCCGATTTCTGGGTGCATCCGATCGCAGCAGCCACGCGTGGGCTGGCCGGCAGGGAGATGGCCGAAATCGGCCTGATGCAGGCGGCGGGCGCGAAGGCGGTGGGCACCGGGCGGCAATGGATTGCGGATTCGGGCGTGATGCTGCGTATCCTGTCCTACGCCAGCGGCCTTGGCCTGACGGTGATCGCCCATGCCGAGGATGGCGGCCTGACGGCGAAGGCGGTGGCGACGAGCGGGGAGACGGCGACGCGCCTTGGCCTGCCCCACGCACCGGCCTGCGCCGAGGCGATGGCGATCGCGCGCGATCTGATGCTGGCGCGGCAGACCGGCGCGGCCATCCATTTCCGGCTGGTGACGACGCGGGCCGGGTTCGACCTGATCCGCGCCGCGAAGGCGGAAGGATTGCGCGTGACGTGCGGGATCAGCCCTGCCTATCTGTTCCTGAACGATCAGGCGGTGACGGATTTCCGAACCTTCACCCGCCTGTCGCCACCGCTGCGCAGCGAGGAGGACCGGCAGGCAAGCCTGGCCGCCGTGGCCGATGGAACCGTGGACGTCATCACATCCGGCCACGATCCACGCGGACCGGAGGACAAGCGCCTGCCCTTCGCGGACGCCGCGCCTGGCATGGCGGGGGCGGAGACGCTGCTGGCGCTATCGCTCAATCTGGTGCGCGACGGGCTGGTGTCGATGGGGCGGCTGATGGCGCTGCTATGTGCCAATCCGGCGCGGATATTGGGCGTGGAGGCGGGCAGCTTGACGAGTGGCGCGGCCGCCGACCTGATCTTCGTCGACGCCGACGCGCCGTGGATCGTGGATTCAGGCAGAATGGCTGCCGCGGCCGGCAACACGCCGTTCGACCGGCTGCCGGTGCAGGGCCGGGTACGGCGGATCATGAAGGGCGGGCAGTTCCTCTGACGCGCCCTCTTCCGCGCCGGGAGAAAGCCTACCCGGACGCGCGGGGTCAGTTCATCGCGAGGATCATGTTGCGCACCTGCGGATAGATTTGCTTTTCCCATTTGCTGCCGGAAAAGACGCCGTAATGGCCGACGCCCAGTTGCAGATGGTGCCGCTTGAGATGGGGGCGCAGGCCCGAGCAGAGCGCATGGGCCGCCGAGGTCTGGCCCACGGCGCAGATGTCGTCACGCTCGCCCTCCACGGTGAGCAGCGCGGTCCGGTGGATCGCACCGGGATCGACCCTGCGCCCGCGCACCATCAGTTCCCCCTTGGCCAGCAGCGTCCGCTGGAACACCATGTCCACCGTTTCGAGGTAGAATTCCTTCGTCAGGTCGAGGACCGCGAAATATTCGCCGTAGAAATCCTTGATCTTGTCGGCCTCGGCAGTCCGGCCGTCCGCCAGCAGCTGGTAGAGTTCGCGATGCTGCGCGCTGTGCCGGTCCATGTTCATCGACATGAAGGCAGAGAGTTGCAGGAAGCCCGGATAGACTTCGCGGCCGCGCCCCGCGAAGCGGAACGGCACGACCGAAATCAGATTATCCTCGAACCACTTGATCGATTTTTCATTGGCCAGATCGTTCACGGCGGTCGGCGCCGCATTCGGATCGATCGGCCCGCCCATCAGTGTCATGGACCGCGGCGTCGCCTCATCCTTGTCTTCCGACATCAGCGCGACCGCCGCGAGCGCGGGCACGCAGGGCTGGCATACGGAGACAAGGTGCGAGCCCGCCCCAAGTTCGCGCAGGAAGGTCATGACATAGTCGACATATTCGTCGAAGCCGAACCGTCCGGCCTCCAGCGGGACATCGCGCGCATTCTTCCAGTCCGTGATGTACACGTCATGGTCGCGCAGCAATGTTGCGACCGTGCTGCGCAGCAAGGTCGAGAAATGGCCGGACATGGGCGCGACGACCAGCACCTTGGGCTGCGCCGCCTCCACTTCGTCCTTTGCGAAATGGAGCAGGTCGCCGAAGGGCATGTCGAGCACGACCTCTTCCCGCACCGCCACATTCGCGTTGCCGCTCTGCACCTGATGGATGCCGTAGCCGGGCCGCTTGTGCGTCAGTTTCGCGCCCTGAAACACGTCCATCAGCGCGAACATGCGGCGCGGCATCGCCCAGTCGGCCATCGGACCCATGCGGTCGCGGAGGCGCAGTGCCCATTCCGCGCCCAGCCGAGCCGGGGCCAGCATGTCGTTCCAGGCCTGATAGCCGCTGTAGAGCATCCGCATCGTCGCAAAATTGCCTTATACTGAACCCATGAATCGAATCGGTCTTCGACCAAAACGCTATACAGGCATTTTGTGTTGCACTGCATCATCATAAATGTGAGTTAATCGGATCAGCGGGAGGACGGCCATGGCTATCGCGGAACTCACACTGTCGAGCAAAAATTATTCATCCTGGTCGTTGCGGGGATGGCTGCTGTGCCGGCTCGCCGGCCTCGACGTGCGCGAGAAGATGGTGGCACTCGACAATCCCGACAACAGGGCGGAATTGCTGCTGCTATCCCCTTCCGTGCTGGTGCCGCGGCTGACGCATGAGGGCGCGAGCGTGTGGGACACGCTGGCCATCGCGGAATATCTGCACGAGCTCTACCCCGACGCGGGCATGTACCCCAAAGACCGGATCGGCCGCGCCCATTGCCGGTCGGTGTCGGGCGAGATTCATTCCGGCTTCACCAACCTGCGGTCCGCCCTGCCGATGAACCTGAAGGTGCGCCATGCACGCTTTCCGATCTTTTCGGGGGCCAAGCCCGACATCGAGCGGGTCGAAACCATCTGGAAGGAATGTCTGGAAGTTTACGGCGGCCCCTGGCTGTTCGGGGACAGGCCCACCGTCGCCGACGCGATGTTCGCGCCAGTGGCGCAGCGGTTCCTGACCTATGCCGTGCCGCTGTCCCAGGAGGCGGCCCGCTATTGCCAGACGGTCAATGGCTGGCCGCTGATGCGGGAGTGGATCGAGGCCGCGCGCGCCGAGCCGGACGAACTGATCGAATTGGAGACGGAGTTCTAGAGCATGATCCGTTCATACTGAATCGCATCCTGCTCTAATTATCTTTTATTTTCCGCATTTTCCCTGGCAGCGGGCGACGCCGTCCGCTTCGAAAATGCGCCAGACGCCCCTTCCCCCCTTGGGCGGCGCGGCGTAAGGTCGGGCGATGACTAAGCGCTCACCTGCCCTGGCTTCCCGCCTGATCGCCGCCCTGACCGTCACCCTGCCGCTCGCTTCGCCCGTCCATGCCCAGACGATCGAGCCACAGCGGCTTGAACAATCGGTCCGCACCCTCGCGTCCGACCTGTTCGAGGGCCGCGCGCCCGGCACGGTGGGCGAACAGAGGACGATCGGCTATCTGGTCGCGCGGTTCGAGGCGCTGGGGCTGGAACCTGGCGGACCGGACGGGCAATGGGTGCAAACCGTGCCGTTGCTCCACACGAAGCTGGGCACCGCCCAAAAGCTGGGCGTGGCGCAAGGCGGATCGACGACGCCCTGGACCTTTGGCAAGCAGGTCTATCTTTCGACGCTCCAGCCCAAGGACAGCGTCGCCATCGACAATGCGCCGCTGGTGTTCGTCGGGCATGGCGTGTCCGCGCCGGAACGCGGCTGGGACGATTTCAAGGGCGTGGACCTGAAAGGCAAGGTCGCCATCTTCCTGATCAACGACCCGGATTTCGAGGCCGCCAAGGGCGAGGATGCCGCCGGCCGGTTCGGCGGGCGCACCATGACCTATTATGGACGCTGGACATACAAGTTCGAGGAAGCGGCGCGGCGCGGCGCCGTCGGCGCGCTGATCGTGCATGACACGCCCGGCGCGGGCTATGGCTGGAACGTCGTGATCAGCCCGAATGGCGAGAATTACGATCTGGTACGCCCGGCCGCCGCGATCACCAGCCTGCAGATGCAGGGATGGATCGAGGGCGCGGCCGCCGACGCGCTGTTCTCCGGCGCGGGGCTGGACCTCGCCGCGTTGCGCAAGCAGGCGCGGTCGAAGGGGTTCCGGCCCGTCGAATTGAAGGGCGCGACCTTGTCCGCCGCCTTCCCCGTGACGCAGGAAGTGGTGAAGAGCGCCAATGTCCTCGCCCGCATTCCCGGCGCCAAACGGCCGGATGAAACGGTGATGTATGGCGCGCACTGGGACGCCTATGGCAAGGGCGCGCCCGACGCCAAGGGCCGCGTCTATCGCGCGGGCGCGAATGACGACGCCCTGGGCATCGCGTCGCTGTTCGAGATCGCCCGCGCGTTCAAGGCCGGCCCCGATCCCGACCGGTCGATCCTGTTCGCCGCCTGGACCGCGGAGGAACGCGGGCTGCTGGGGTCCGAACATTATGCGTCGAACCCCGTCTGGCCGCTGGACAAGACCGTCGCCAACCTGACGATCGACATCCTCCAGACCGCCGGCAAGGCGAAGGACGTCATCCTGGTCGGCAAAGGCCAGGACACGCTGGAGGACGATCTTGCGCGCTTTGCTGCGCAGCAGGGCCGTGTCGTGACGCAGGAAAGCCTGCCCGAACGCGGCCTCTTCTATCGCGCGGACCATTTTTCGATGGCGAAGCGCGGCGTGCCCGTGCTGTTGATGATGGGGATCGCAGGCGCGTCCGACCTGGTGGAAGGCGGCAGGACGGCCGGGCAGGCGTGGGTCGATGCCTATACCGGCCAATGCTATCATCAGGCCTGCGACGTGGTGGACGAGACGTGGAAGCTGGACGGCGCGGCGCAGGATGTCGGGCTGATGCTGGACATCGGCCGGGATCTCGCGGGATCGACGCGCTGGCCCCAGTGGAAAGCCGGATCGGAATTCAAGGCAATCCGCGACCGGAGCGCGGCCGCGCGGCGATAACGGCGCTCAGCTCAGCCGGTACAGCGCGCTGCCGTGCGGCGGCAGGGTGACGGCGACACGTTCGGACTGCCGGCCGATCGCCTTGCCCGCCCACAGATCGCGCACGGACACGGAGCCAGCGATGCCAAGGTCGCGCAGCGGAAGGCCCACCTCGCGCGGCGTCTTGCCAGTGTTGAACAGGGCGAGATAATGATCGGCGCTGCCCTCCGCCCGCGCTGACCAGATGCGGGTGGCGTCCTCGACGAAATGGGGCCGATTGTCGCGGCTCGCCTGATTGACGGCCAGAACCTCCCGGTTGGTGAGCAAGGCCAGCGTCGCGGCGTCCAGATGGCGCAGGTCGCCGCCCATGATGAGCGGCGAGCGCGCGATCGCCCAGAGCGTCATCAGCGTCCGTTGTTCGTCAGGGGTGAAGCGCGTGTCGCGCTCGCCCAGCGCAAGACGGCCAAGGGGCAGCATGTCGGCATCCGGCCAGCTGCCCGGGCCGCGATAGGGCGTCCAGTTTTCAAGGCGCGTGAACTGCGCCTCCAGCATCGGCCATTCGTCCCAGAAATCGTCGGAGATGCGCCACATCTGCGCGTGGCGGCGGACATGGTCGCCGCGGATGACCGGAGTCTCTCCGGGTGACAGGCTGAGGATGATCGGCCGGCCGGTCGCCTGGATCGCCTTGTGCGCGGCCTCGATCTCCGGCGCGTGGGCATCATAGGGACGGCTCATATCGTCCATCTTCACGAAATCGACGCCCCAGTCGGCATAGAGGCGGAAGATGCTGTCATAATAGGCCTGGCCGCCCGGATGACGCATGCTGACGCCGTACATGTCGGGGTTCCACGAACAGATGCTGTTCCTGTCGGCGATGTCGGCGGCGCGATAGCGGGTGCCCAGAACCGGCAGGTTGCGCTCGACGGCAGCGCGGGGGATGCCGCGCATCACATGGATGCCGAATTTGAGGCCGAGATCGTGGACCGCCTTCGCCAGCGGCGCGAACCCCTTGCCCCCTGTGCTGGAGGGGAAGCGGTTGGGCGCGGGAATCATGCGGCCATATGCGTCCATCGCCGGCTTGGGCGCGGCATTGTAGGTATAGCTGGACGCCTCCGGTTCATACCACTGGATGTCGACGGTGAAGATATCATAGCCGGCGGGCAGCAGCTTGTCTGACATGATGGCGGCGATCTCGCGCGCCTGCGCTTCGGTGATGGTGGTGGCGAAGCTGTTCCAGCTATTCCATCCCATGGGTGGTCGCGGCGCGAGCTTATCCTGCGTCCCCGCTTCCTGCCCTTTCCCTGCGGATGCCACGGCCACCGCCGTCAGACTGGCCACGCCGCCGGCAATCAAATCCCGGCGGCTCGCTTTCACGTCTATCTTCATTTGTCAGAGTAGATAGCAAGCGAGCGCCGAGATCAAGTCTTGGTTTCGATGCCGCCCAGCCATTGCGCGATCATCGCCCTGCCCGCCGCGACCGCAGACGGGCCGTGGCGGTCATGATCCTGCCGCAGCGCATGGATGCATTGCCGGGCGGTGTCCAAGTCCGCCCAGAAATGCGTCAGCCAATCCTCGAAGCGCGGATCCTCCCCCATTTCCGCATGGAATTGCAGCGCCAGGAGGTTGGCACCGCGCCGGAATGCCTGATGCGGATAATGCCCGGTGGACGCGAGCAGTTCGACATTGCAGGGCAAGTCGAACGTATCGCTGTGCCAATGGAGCACCGGCACCTCATCGATATGGCGCAGGGGCGAGGCGCGCCCGGCCGCATTGAGGCTGACCGGCGCGAAGCCCAGTTCCATGTGGCCGCCAGGATAGACCGGCGCGCCCAGCGCCGCGGCGATCATCTGGCTGCCAAGGCATACGCCCAGCGTCGGCCGGTCGGCGGCCAGACGCGCGGCGAGCTTTTCGATCTGGGTCGGGATCCAGGGATGGATGTCGGCTTCATAGACGCCCATCGGGCCGCCCATCATGATGAGGAGATCCGGATCGCACAGGTCCACCCCGGCGAAGTCCGGGCTGGAGACATCAATCCGATCTATCCGGTAGCCGGCCGCCTCGATCGGCTGGAGATATCCCGCAGCGCCTTCCCGGGGAACATGACGGACGATAAGAGCGGTTTTCATTGCTGAGCAGCGGGATAGACAATTAAATGCCGCTACACCAGTCCCGCTCTTTTTGCTGGCGCTAAACCGTTGCTATCCCTATTCCTCGATCAGCCTGCGGTGCCCGCACGGCGATCGTACAGGGCTTCCGCCAGCAAGCCGCGCAGGCGGGTGCGATCAATGGCGAGCCTGGCATTCTCTCCGCCTGCAAGACAGGAAGACAATGCGGGCATGACTTGCCGATAGGCGCTTTTCTCCGCGACGCTGCCCGCTTCCGCCCGCAGCACGGCGTCCGCACCAGCGGGATCCCGCGCCGCGACACAGGATGCATAGGCCAGATAGGGCGGTCTGCCGGCCGAACTATCTGCGGGCGCGTCCGGCCTTGCCGCTTCCGTCACCGCATCGGGATAGCTGCGCAGATAATATTGCTCCGCGATGGCGCCGCGCATCCAGTCGCCCTTCATCCGCAGGCTTCCGCTTTGCAGGCAGCCGTTCCGCCGCGCAGCAAAGCCGCTCAGGATGGCGCGTTCCGCCGCAGAGCCAGGCACACTGGCGAGCAGCGCCCGCGCCTTGCCACCCTGCCCTCGAACGACGCATTGCGCGAAGCTCCGCATGACCCGTTCCGCCTGCGCGCGATCCGCCGGAGGGAGAAGATCGCGGGTGCTGGATGCCGTCCCTAGCCGATCGGCGCTGCTGCGGACCTGCGAGGCCGTGACCGCGTCGAACGGATTGGCGGCAGCGGCATGAACCTCCCGCTGCGCGGACGCGGCGGACGGAAGCGCCAGGATCGAGAGACACAAGGCTGCACGAATCACCATCATACGCTCTCCTGCAATCCGGGCAGAAGATGCGATGATGGCGTGCCGGGATCAAGTCGGACGCGCATCCGTTTGTCGCACGCGGATCACAAGGGGCTCCCCCGGTCAAGGAGGAGCCCGTTGTGCAGTCAGCCGATCAAGCAGCCAGCTTGCGCAGCACGTACTGAAGGATGCCGCCGTTCAGGAAATATTCCAGTTCGTTGACGGTATCGATGCGGCAGAGCGCGGTGAAGCTGAAGGTCGAGCCGTCCGCGCGGGTGACGTTGACGGTCACGTCCTGCCGGGGCTTGAGGTCCGCCACGCCTTCGATGGTGAAGCTGTCGTCGCCCTTGAGGCCGAGCGTATCGCGGCTTTCGCCATTCTTGAACTGAAGCGGGAGGACGCCCATGCCGACGAGGTTCGAGCGGTGGATGCGCTCGAAGCTTTCGACGATGACCGCGCGGACGCCGAGCAGGTTGGTGCCCTTGGCCGCCCAGTCGCGCGAGGAGCCGGTGCCATATTCCTTGCCGCCGATGACGACGAGCGGCGTACCGTCCGCCTTGTGGCGCATCGCCGCGTCGTAGATCGGCATGATTTCGCCCTTGTAGAGCGTCATGCCGCCTTCCACGCCGTCGAGCATCTGGTTCTTGATGCGAATATTGGCGAAGGTGCCGCGCATCATCACTTCATGATGGCCGCGGCGCGCGCCGTAGCTGTTGAAGTCGGCCTTGCTGACCTGATGCTCCTGCAGCCACTTGCCCGCCGGGCTGTCGACCTTGATCGAGCCGGCCGGCGAGATGTGGTCGGTAGTGATCGAATCGCCGAAGATGGCGAGCGGCTTGGCCCCGATGATGTCGGTGACGGGCGCGGGCGTCATGCTGAGCCCTTCGAAATAGGGCGGATTGGCGACATAGGTCGATCCCGCGCGCCAGGTGTAGGTGTCGGACCCGGTCACCTCGATCGCCTGCCAGTGGGCGTCGCCCTTGTAGACATTGGCATAGCGCGCCTGGAACATGCCGCGATCCATGCAGCCTGCCATGGTGGTGGCGACTTCGTCATTGGTGGGCCAGATGTCCTTGAGATAAACGGCTTCGCCGTCCTTGCTCGTGCCGATCGGCGTGGTGATGAAATCCTCGATCACCGTGCCCTTGAGCGCATAGGCGACAACCAGCGGCGGCGAGGCGAGGAAGTTGGCGCGCACGTCGGGCGACACGCGGCCCTCGAAATTGCGGTTGCCCGAGATCACGGCGGCGGCGACGAGGCCGTTGTCGTTGATCGCCTTGCTGATCGGTTCGGCCAGGGGACCGGAGTTGCCGATGCAGGTGGTGCAGCCATAGCCGACAAGGTTGAAGCCGATGGCATCCAGATGCGTCTGCAGCCCTGCCCTTTCGAGATAGTCGGTGACGACCTGAGACCCCGGCGCGAGGCTGGTCTTGACCCAGGGCTTGGGCTTGAGGCCGAGTTCGTTCGCCTTCTTGGCGACGAGGCCCGCGGCGACCAGCACGCCGGGGTTCGACGTGTTGGTGCAGCTCGTTATCGCGGCGATGGTGACATCACCGTCGCCAATGTCGAAATCCTTGCCTTCCACCGGAACGCGCTGCTGCGCCTTCTTGTAGGTCTTTTCCATGTCGGCGTTGAACACGTCATCGACTTCCGGCAGCGCGACGCGGTCCTGCGGGCGCTTGGGACCGGCGAGGCTGGGAACGACGGTCGAAAGGTCGAGTTCCAGCGTGTCGGTGAAGACAGGTTCGACCGCCGGGTCGATCCAGAAGCCCTGCTCCTTCGCATAGGCTTCGACCAGCGCGATATTTTCCTCGGTGCGGCCGGTCAGGCGCATATAGTCGAGCGTCTTGTCGTCGATGCCGAAGAAGCCGCAGGTCGCGCCATATTCGGGCGCCATGTTGGCAAGGGTCGCGCGGTCAGCGAGGCTCAGCGAGGCAAGACCGGGGCCGAAATATTCAACGAAGCGGCCGACGACGCCGCGCGCGCGCAGCATCTGGGTGCAGGTGAGGACGAGGTCGGTGGCGGTGACGCCTTCCTTGAGTTCGCCGGTGAAGCGGAAACCGACGACTTCGGGGATGAGCATGGAAACAGGCTGGCCCAGCATCGCGGCCTCCGCCTCGATCCCGCCGACGCCCCAGCCGAGCACGCCCAGGCCGTTGATCATGGTGGTGTGGCTGTCGGTGCCGACACAGGTGTCGGGATAGGCGACGGTGACGCCGTCGGGGCCTTCGCTCGACCACACCGCCTGGGCGATGTTTTCCAGGTTCACCTGATGGCAGATGCCGGTGCCGGGCGGGACAGCGTAGAAGTTGGCGAGGCTCTTGCTGCCCCATTTGAGGAAGTCGTAGCGCTCCATGTTGCGCTGATATTCGATCTCCACATTCTGCTCGAACGCCTTGGGCGTGCCGAATTCATCGACCATGACCGAGTGGTCGATGACGAGGTGGACGGGCACCTGCGGGTTGATCTTGCTGGCGTCGGCGCCCAGCGCGTTCATCGCGTCGCGCATTGCCGCCAGGTCGACCACGCAGGGAACGCCGGTGAAATCCTGAAGCAGCACGCGCGCCGGGCGATACTGGATCTCGCGTTCCGACTTGCCCCGATCATTCTGCCATTCGACGATCGCCTTGATGTCTTCGGTGGTGACGGTCACGCCGTCTTCGAAACGGAGCAGGTTTTCGAGCAGAACCTTCATCGAGAAAGGCAGGCGCGATACATCGCCCAGCTCGGCCGCGGCCTTCTTCAGCGAATAATAGGCGATGTCCTTGCCGCCGACGTTCAGCGTGTCGCGCGTGCCCAGAGTGTCCTGTCCGATGGCGGTCATAAGATGTGCGTCTCCTCGCATGGCCCGGCCAGAGGATGACGCGATTCCACCAGAAGCTCGCCGGTTGAGGCAAGGTGGCGGGCAAAGCGCCCCAACCACTGGTCGAAGCAGGTATGTCCCGATGCTGCGGTGCCATACAGATTGAGAGGGCCAAGTCAAATGGACAAAACGGCCTGGTTCCGCTGACCGGAGGTCATTTCCGATCGGTAGCGCTACCAAGGAGGAAACATTTTGGCCCAGGGACGTTGGGCGCAGATACGAGGGGGAACATGCCCATGACGCTGACCATATCGGCTTCTTCCGCGGAACCGTGCGTGCCGATGCGGTCGTACCGCCCCGGCCAAGCCATTCCCTGCCCTGCCTGCGGAGAGCGGCAATGGCTGGTCGGCCGCATCATGGCGGAATGCGCCTGCTGCGAAACCGCGCTGCCCATCGACCTTGGCTATCGTGGGTGGAGCGTCATCGGCAGCCTGCCGCCAAAGCGCCGGCAATTGTTTCCGACTGCCTGAAAGCCGGTCGCTTCACCGCGCCTGCTCCGCCGCGATCCACCCGTCGATCTGGCTTTCCAGCACCGTCAGCGGAACCGCGCCCTGCGCCAGCACGGCGTCGTGGAACCGGCGCAGGTCGAACCTGGACCCAAGCGCCGCTTCCGCCTTCGCCCGCAACGCCCTGATCTTGATCTCGCCCAGCTTGTAACCAAGCGCCTGCCCCGGCCAGCTGATATAGCGGTTCACCTCCGCATCGATGTTCGCGTCCGACAGGGCGCTGTTTTCCCGCATGAAGGCAACGGCCCTCGCCTTGTCCCAGCCTTTCGCATGGATGCCGGTGTCGACCACCAGGCGGCAGGCGCGCCACATTTCGTAGGAGAGGCGACCCATCATCTTTTCGGGCGTGTCGTAGAGGCCCATCTCCTCGCCCAGAAATTCGGTGTAGAGCGCCCAGCCTTCGACATAGGCGGTGAAGCCGGCGAGATATTTGCGGAAGGGCGGCAGGGGCAGTTCCTGCTGGAGCGCGATCTGGTTGTGGTGGCCCGGCACGGCTTCGTGCGCGGTGAGCGCCGGCAATTCCCAGAAGGGCCGCTGGTCGAGTTTGGAGGTATTGACGAAATAGGTGCCGGCGATGCCGCTTTCGGGCGCGCCGGGCATGTAATAGGCAGTGGTCGTCCCCTCCGCCTCCGCCGCCGGAATGGCTTTCAGGCCATAAGGCAGGCGCGGGAGGGTGCCGAAATAGCGGGGCAGCAGGCCATCGATGGCCTTGGCCTGCCGCGCCGCGACCCGCAGCAACTCCTCCGGCGTCCGGGCATAGAAGGACGGATCGGTGCGCAGATGCTGGATATAGGCGGCGCGGCTGGGATAGCCGGCCTTCGCCGCGATCTCGTCCATGCGCTTGCCGATGCGGGCGACTTCATCGAGGCCGATGCGGTGGATCTGGTCCGGGGTCAGGTCCGTCGTGGTGTGCGCCTTCACCCGCGCCGCATACCAGGCCGCGCCGCCCGGCAATGCGGAGGCGCTGTCGCTCTTGCGGCAATGGGGCAGATAGTCGGCCAGGAACAGGTCGTGCCATTTGCGATATTCGGGCTTCAGCACGTCGCGGATCAGCGCGACGGCGCGCGCCTGCATCGCGGACCAGTCGGCTTCGCTGATGTCGCGTGGCCGGGGCCGTTTGAAGGGATCGTAGAAGCGGGTGTCTTCCGGCTTGCCATCGACGATGCCGCTGATGGTCGAGGCGTAGTTTTGCAGAACGGAACAGGGCTGGAC
Source organism: Sphingobium sp. CCH11-B1 (assembly GCF_001556865.1). GTDB lineage: Bacteria > Pseudomonadota > Alphaproteobacteria > Sphingomonadales > Sphingomonadaceae > Sphingobium. The sequence goes on from NZ_LSJY01000134.1 coordinate 95,609, forward strand.
ATAGCCGCCCTTGATCGCCTGCCGCGTGATGGCGAGCGCATCCCCGTTCATCCTGGGATAAAGGGCGAGGCGCTTGAGATAGCTGTCATAATCGGCGCGATTGTAGAAGGGCAACCCGTCCGCCATGCCGGAAAAGCCCTGATGCCAGCTATAATAGGTGGTGAAGAGCATGAGCCGTTCGGCCTGGTGCCGGTTGCCCTCGATATCCTCCCGCAGCATCCAGAGCAGCACGTCGCGGTTGACGCGGTCGGCGGGCGTCAGGCCATCGGCCGGGACAGCGTCCAGCCGGGCGGCGAAACTCCGCTCCTTGTCGATCTGCGCATCGCGGGCGGCAAGGGACATGTCGGCGATGCGGTCGTCGTAGGTGCGCACGCCCCTGGCCGTGGCTTCGACAGGACAGGTCGAGAGATACCAGGCCCAATGATCGTCGATAATTTTGGAGAGTTGTTCCGGGGGGCCTTGGACCTGCGCCATTGCGGGCGTGGCGACAGCGATGAGGAGAGACAAAATCTTGCGCATGGGCGCAATGGTTCGCGCGTCCCGTCTCATTTGGCAAGAGGATCAGGCGGGCGCCACGCCGTCCGCCTCGACAATGCCATCGCCGGCGTAAAAGCCGCGTACCCGCACCCGCTTTTCGACATGGTCCACAGGGACACGCAGCAGCACCAGCCGGTAGCTGCCGCCGAGATCGCGCTGGAGCAGGAAGCCGGCCTCGTCGCGCAGCAGCCTGCCGGTCTCGTCCACTCCAGCGCCGATCTCCATGGCGTCAGTCGATCGCGTCCTTGACGCCCTTACCCGCCAGGAGGCCGAGCACGAGGAACAGGACGAAGACGGCGAGCGCGATGAAGAAGAGGATCTTGGCGATGCCGACGAAGGTGCCGGCGGCGCCGCCGAAGCCGAGCAATGCCAGCACGGCCGCGATGACGAGCGAGATGATCGCAAGCTTGATCATGAAGAAATCCTTCCGATGAAACAGATATGTTTCCAACGGACGGGCCGGAGCGTTGTTCCAGCCGCGCAACGGGATCAGACCCAGCCTTCCAGCACCTGATTGGGGGGGCGGTGGCCGTCGACCCAGGTACGGATATTGGCGATGACCCGCGCCCCGGTGGCATCCCGCCCCTCGAACGTCGCGGAGCCCATATGGGGCAGCAGCACGACGTTGGGCAGCGCCAGCAGGCGCGGATCGACCGCCGGTTCGTGGGTGTAAACGTCCAGCCCCGCGCCGGCGAGCCGCCCTTCCTCCAGCGCGGCGGCGAGGGCGCGTTCGTCCGTGATCTCCGCGCGGGACGTGTTGATGAGATAGGCGTCCGGCCGCATCAGCCCGATCCGCCGTTCGTCGATCAGGGCGCGGCTGTCGGCGTTGAGCGGGCAATGAATGGACAGGATGTCGCTTTCGCCCAGCAGGGCGTCGACATCGCCATGCCATTGGGCTTCCAGTTCCTGCTCGACTTCGAACGGCAGCCGGTTGCGGTTGTGATAGGCGATCGACACGCCGAAGGCCCGGGCACGGCGGGCGACCGCGCGACCGATGCGGCCCATGCCGATGATCCCCAGCCGCTTGCCGCCGATGCGATGGCCAAGCATGCCCGACGGGCTCCAGCCGCGCCATTCACCGGCGCGCACCAGCTTCTCCCCCTCCGCCAGGCGGCGCGGCACCGACAGGATCAGCGCCATCGTCATGTCGGCGGTATCCTCCGTCAGGACGCCGGGCGTGTTGGTGACGATGATCCCCTTTCGCCGGGCGGCGGCAAGGTCGATATGGTCGACGCCGCTGCCGAAGCTGGCGATGAGTTGCAGCCGGTCGGATGCGCCCTCCATCAGCGCGGCGTCGATCTGGTCCGTGATGGTGGGCACCAGCACATCGCACCGGCTCATCGCCCGTGCCAGTTCCGCCCGGCTCATCGGCGCATCGCCCACGTTGAAGCTGGCGTCGAACAGTTGCGCCATCCGCGCTTCCACATTGGGAGGCAGGCGGCGCGTCACGATGACGCGCGGCTTGGCGGGGCGCGGTTGAGGAGCCATGCCCACGCCGCTATTCCCCGGCGTCGCACGGGTCAAGCGGATATGGCGCCGCGGCGCATGGAAAGACTGTCGCCGCCCGGCGCGAGGCGCTATGGACGGCGATATGAAGGACAGCGGCGACAAGATGCGCATGAAGCGGATATGGGCAGGCGTGGCCGCATTGGGACTGACGGCGGCGGCCAGCGCGGCCGTGGCGGCTCCGGCAAGGCCCACGCCCTATTGGGCGTCGATATCGCAGGATGAGGCGCGGATGCGCGTGGGGCCGAGCCTGGATTACCCGTCCAACTGGGTCTATCGCCGCCGCGACCTGCCGGTGAAGGTGGTGCAGGTTCTGGGCCAGTGGCGCAAGGTCGAAGATCCCGACGGGGTGCAGGGATGGATGCACGTCCGCCTGCTGAGCGACACGGCGACCGCGATCGTCCGGGCGGGCGAAGCGCCGATGCGGGAATCCGCCAGCGACGGCGCGCGCACACTGTTCCGGGCGGAGCGCGGCGTGGTGGGCCGGCTGTCCGATTGCGGCGGCGGATGGTGCGCGATCGACGTGCATGGACAGCGGGGATATGTGAAGGCCAGCGACCTGTGGGGCGCGACCGACAAATAGGATTTCCGGCGCTTAACTTCGCATATGTCCCGCAGAACACGACATTGAATGTCCTATGTTGGACATTTTCGGAATGTCGCCCTGACCCTGACCCTATCTCGGCCATAGCGCCGAGAGGCCGGATAGGACAGGCACCGGCAGGATCAGCGGCGGCGGACGACCGAGACCGGGAATTTGGGCGTCAGCGCGCAATCGCATTGACGCCCCCTTCCCCCCTTTTTCGTCACCATTCATAAGCCTTGGGCAGCGCACCTTCGGCCGGGTTGGCGTAACGGTCGCGCAGGCGGGTCTGGCGGTTGTCGAGCGATTGTTCCACCCCGTCGATCCATACACCGATCGGGGCCGAGGTCATTTCCAGCGGATCGCCGTCCCAGATCACCACGTCCCCCGCACGGCCCGGCTGGAGCGAGCCGATCCGGTCGCCAAGGCCCATCGCTTCGGCGGGGGCGGAGGTGATGGTGCGCAGCGCCTGCCCCCAGCTCAGCCCGGTCGCGCCCGGCACCTTCGTCAGCGCGACCATATTGCCCGCCTGTTGCGTCGCCACGCGCAGTTGCAGCGCGTCGTCGCCGGTCAGCATCCCCATGGAAACGCCGACGCCCGCCTTCACCATGCGGCCCACATTGCTCTGGGTCGCGGCGAGCTTTTCGAAGCTGGAGGGCAAATCCTCAAGCCCCGCGGTGATGACCGGGACTTTCGCGGCGGCGATCTGGCTTGCCACCATCCAGCCTTCGGTCGCGCCGGCAAGGATGAGTTTCAGCGCCGGAAACTCCTGCCGCAGGGCGAGCGCGGCGAGGATGTCGCGCGCACTTTCGGCATGGATCATCAGCGGGATCGCGCCGGTGACGACCGGGACCAGCGCTTCGGCGTCGACACGATTGAGCAGCGCGTCCCGGCTGTTGCCGTCATAGGCGGCCGGGGCCTTCGCATAGTCCTGCGCCTGTTTCAGCATCATGCGGAAGGTCAGGATCATCGCGGCACGGCTGCCGCCCGCCTCGGCCGATCCTTCCTCCCCCATTTCCACATATTGGAAGGCGCGCGCCCTGGTGATCGGGTTCATGTCCGCACCCAGGTCTATCACCGCCCCCTGCCCCGCGAAGATCGAGGTGCCGGCGGCCGGCGCGACGACGGCACGGGTGATGCCGGCGGTGCGGCTGATCGCGATGGGATTGGCGAGCGGGTTGATCGCGGGCGCGACGTCGATCGCGGCGGAGAAGGGCGAGCGGGCCGCGCGGGTATCGTTCGTTTCCCGCACGGCAGGCACTTCGGCAAGGCCAACGCGCGAGAAGCCGGAGACGAGGCCGGGCGTCACCCATTTTCCGGCGGCGTCGACGGTCTTCGCGCCGGCGGGAACGGCGACGCCAGCGCCCGCCGCCACGACCTTTCCGGCGGAAATGACGACTGTCCCGCCCCTGATCGGTTCCGACCCGTCGCCGATGGCGAGGGTGGCGTTGGTGATGGCGATGGACTGGGCAAGCGCGGGGGTGGAGAGCGCGAGGGCGAGAAGGGCAAGGCCCGCTCGCTTCGATCGCCGCAGGGAAGCGGTTCCCGACATGCCCGAACCGAACGCAAATTTGGGAGCTATCTTCTTCATTTCACGTCTCCCGATCCGATCTGGCCCAGTTCGAAATCGACCACCGGCCGCATCTTGGGATTGGCGCTGTCATACATCAGCGCGCCGTCGATCCAGACCTTTTCGGGCCGCGTGTAGGTGCTGAAGGGGTTGCCGTTCCACAGCACGACATCGGCCATCTTGCCGACCTTCAGACTGCCCGTGCGGTCCGCGATGCCCATCGCCTTTGCCGGATTGATGGCGAGCCAGGTCCACGCCGTTTCGTCCGATATGTCGATGCCCATGCGACGACCCGCGCCCAGCGCCTTGGCCGCTTCCTGGTTCAGCCGCTGGATGCCGTCCTGATCGTCGCTGTGGACGATGGCGCAGGCGCCCGCGCGGTGGACCAGCGGAATATTTTCCTTGATGCCGTCATAGGCTTCCATCTTGAAGCCATACCAGTCGCCCCACATGGCCGAGCAGATGCCATTTTCCCGCAGGAGGTCCGCGATCTTGTAGCTTTCGACCGCATGGTGGAAGGCGGCGACCTTGTAGCCGAACTCCTTGCTCATATCGATGACGTTGGCCATCTCGTCGGCGCGGTAGCAGTGGTTGTGGACCAGGATCTTGCCCTCCAGCGCGTCCGCCAGCGTTTCCATGGCGAGATCGCGGGTCTGTTCCTTCCCGGCGGCGCGTTTCTTCTGATATTCGCGCGCCTTGATCCAGGTCTGGCGGTTGACCGCCATATTGCCCATGCGGGTGGAAGGCTCGCGCCCCTTCGCGCCATAGACGCGCTTGGGATTTTCACCGCACGCCATCTTGAGACCCTGCGGCGCGCCGGGGAACTTCATGCCCTGCATGGTGCGGGCGGGAACGTTCTTGAGCGTCACGCTGCGGCCGCCGAAGAGGTTGGCGGAGCCGGGCAGGATCTGAAGCGTGGTGACGCCGCCATTGGCGAGCGCGCGGGTGAAACCGGCATCCTGCGGCCAGATGCTATGTTCCGCCCAGACATGCGGCGTGACGGGCGAGGTCGCTTCGTTGCCGTCGGACAGCGCCTCGACGCCGGGCGAGGGATAGTCGCCCAGATGGCTGTGGATGTCGATAATACCAGGGGTAAGATATTTGCCCTGCGCGTCGATCACCAGCACATCGGCGGGGATCGGCGTGTCAGGGCCGCCGATCGCCGTCACCTTGCCGTCGGAGAAGAAGACAATGCCATTGTCGATGCGCGTGCCTTCGCCATCGAATATGGTCGCGCCGCGCAGCACGGTGGGACGGCCCGGATAGGGCTTGTAAGTGGAGGGATAAGGATTTTCCGGCTCGGCGGACGATCCTTGCGACGGCGAAGCCTCCTTTTCCTTCTTCGCCGCCAGCGGAGTCGCGATGCCCGCCAGCAATGCCGCCATCAGCAGCCACTTACCCCTGTTGCCCCCGGTCATGCCTGTTCCTCCGATCCGATGCTGTCCAGATGCATCATGCGCGTGACGATGGGCGACAGAAGCAGCACCACGCCCCCCACGATGACCGAGAACCAGCCTATTTGCGTATAGACGTCAAGAACTTGACTAATATCTCCCGCCTCGCCGCTGCCGGTGGCGCGGGCGATCAGGCCGGCGATGAAATTACCGGCCGCCATGGCGAGGAACCATGTGCCCATGACGAGGCCGACCATCGACGACACCGACAGGCGCGTCATGGCGGACAGGCCGACGGGCGAAAAGCACAGTTCCGCCATGGTGTGGAACAGATAGATGAGGAACACGAAGATGACGGGAGTGAGGCTTTGCCCCGCCATGGCCGCGCCCGCGACCAGGATCAGGAAACCCGCGCCGCACAGGACGAGGCCGATGCCGAACTTGGCCGGCGAGGACGGTTCGAGTCGCCGCCGGTCGAGGATCGTCCACAGCAGCGCGAACAGCGGCGCGAGCAGGATGATGAAGATGGAATTGACCGACTGGAACAGCGAGGCCGGAACCTCCCAGCCCAGGATCGACCGGTCGACATTGCGGTCGGTGAAGATGTTGAGCGACGAGCCCGTCTGTTCGAACAGCCCCCAGAAGAGCGGGTTGAGCGCGATCAGGAAGAGCGCGGCGAACATCCGGTCGCGATCCACGCGGGGCAGCGTCATCACGCTGCGCCAGACGATGTAGAGGATCGTCAGCGCCGAGAAGATGAGCAGCGCATAGCCCAGCAGCTCGGCATAGCGGATGACGCCCCAGATGGCGACGACGCCGAGCGCCGCACCGATATAGATGGTCCATTCGCGGTTGAGGCCGGCGGCGGTGCGCTGGCGCAACCGTTGCGGCTCTGGCGGCTCGCCCTTGCCCAGCAGCCAGGGCTTGAGCCACACGAAGCCGGCCAGGCCGAGCAGCATGCCCACGCCCGCCGCGCCGAAGCCCCAGCTCCAGCCCCACAGTTCGCCCAGCAGGCCGCAGACGACCGGGCCGAGCATGCCGCCCATGTTGATGCCCATGTAGAAGACCGAATAGGCGGGATCGCGGCGATGATCGTCGCGGGCATAGAGTTCGCCCACCAGCACGGAGACATTGGCCTTGAGGAAGCCGGTGCCCACGATGATGCTGGCGAGCGCAAGGTAGAAGCCGTTCAGGAAGAGGGGCTGCTGGCCCCCCGGTCCTTCTGTGATGGCGATCAGGAAATGGCCGATGGCGATGAACACGCCGCCCGCCGTCACCGCCTTGCGCGGGCCGAGGAAGCGATCCGCCAGATAGCCGCCGATGACGGGCGTGATATAGACCAGCGAGGTATAGGCCCCGTAGAGAAGATAAGCCTTGTCCTCGCCGAACAGGAAATGCTTGGTCAGGTAGAAGATCAGGATGGCGCGCATCCCGTAATAGGAGAAACGCTCCCACATTTCCGCGAAGAAGAGCAGATATAGTCCGCGCGGGTGGCCGAGCCAGGTCTTGCCCTGCCCGGCCGCCATCATGTCCGAAGATGCCATTGGGCGCCCTTTATCCCATTATGTCCGGCCTGCCATGTCGGGCGGCCGCGTGATGGGGCGCAGCCTAGAGCCTATGGGTTCATCCTGTCAAAAGGGCAGCCCGCCCTTGCGCCGGTGCGCGCATGTCGCCATGTGTCGAGGCGATGTTCAACGACCGCACCAGCCCCCTCTCGCTCCTCCAGACGCGCCGGTCCGGCAAGCCCCGCGACCTGATCGCCCCCGGCCCCGACGACGGTCAGTTGCGGCAGATATTGGAAGTGGCGCTGCGCACGCCCGATCATGGCAAGCTGGCTCCGTGGCGCTTCGTGATCGTGCCGCAGGAAAAGCGGGCCGCGCTCGGCGAGCTGCTCGCAGCGGCCTATCGCCGGGAAAAGCCCGACGCCGGGCGGCTGGAGATCGAGACGATGCATCAGTTCGCGCATCAGGCGCCGACGCTGGTCGTGGCGCTCTCCGCTCCGGTCTCGGGCAGCAAGATTCCGCTGTGGGAGCAGCAATTGTCTGTCGGCGCGGCGATCATGAACCTGCTGCACGCGACCCACGCGCTGGGTTTTGCGGGCGGTTGGCTGACCGGCTGGCCAAGCTATAATGAGGATGTGCGCGTCGCGTTCGCAAAGGATGGCGAAACCATTGCCGGATTTGTGTTCATCGGTACGCCTGGCAGACCGCAGGAAGAGCGGCCAAGGCCAGATTATGACGCAATAGTATCGACTTGGGACAGATAATTACTCTGACAAAATTCAGTGCGTAATTTTGCGTCTTGACCTGGCTGGCTGTGTTATGGCACTGATGCACTATGGCCGAAGACTCCAAACCTGTCTATCTCCGTCTGCGGGAGATCATTGCCGCATCCATCCTTGACGGAGAATTTGCCGATGGCGAGTTGCTGCCTTCGGTGCGGGCATTCGCCGCGGCGCAGGGCGCAAATCCGCTGACCGTCGCCAAAGCCTATCAGAGCTTTCAGGATGACGGGCTGGTCGTGGTGAAGCGCGGCGTCGGCATGTTCGTGGCCGAAGGCGCGACCCGGCGACTGCGCGAAGCGGAAAGGGAGCGGTTTCTGGAAACGGTGTGGCCCACCGTCGCGGCGCAGATGCGCCGGCTGGGCCTGCGAATCGCCGATCTCGACATGGCCAAGGCCTGATTTCATTTCAGAGGCGGGCGAGCGTGTCTCGCGCCTCCTGCTCGCCTGCAAAGCCCGGAGCCGCCAAGGCGCGGCCGAGCGCGACCCGTGCCTGCGCCTTGTTGCCCGCCGCGGCATAGGCCTGCCCCAGATGCAGCTGGAAGGCGGGGGCTTGCGGCGCAAGCGCCACCGCCTTTTCGAGCAGGTCGATCATCGCGGCCCCCTTTTCCTCTCGCCGCAGCATCACCCATCCCAGCATATCCGCAGTCACCGGATTGCCGGGCATCAGGCGATAGGCATGGGCGGCATAGGCGCGCGCTGCGGCGCCGTCGCCGCTTTCCATCGCCGCCCGCGCAAGATGGATCATCAGCAGCGCGTCATTGTCGCCGATGCGGGCGCGCGCCGCCAGAAGCAGGCGCAGGGCAGAACGCCAGTCGCCACGCGCCGCCGCCTGGGATGCGGACAGGCGCAACGCGTCGGGATCGCCGGGATTCTGGTCGAGATAAAGCCGCGCGACCTGCGCCGTCCGGGCGGCATCGCCCGCGCTGCTCCATGCAGCGGCAAGCCGGAGGGCGGCGGCGCGGTCGAAGCGGAGATTGGCGGCGGCCTCATAAGCGCGCGCTGCCTCGCCCGGTCGGCCGGCTGTATCGAGCGCGTCGCCCAGAACCAGCCAGGCATCGGGCGCGCCCGGATTGGCCTGTTGCAGCAGCCGCGCCCGGCCGAGCGCTTCGCCAAGGCGGCCGGTGGCAAGCAGCGCGCGGATATAGGGGATATTGTCGCTGGCGGTCGCCGCATCAGGTGGCGGGGCGTCGACCAGTTCGGCGTCCCTGGGACTGGCGATTGCATCGCTGGCGGCGCGGAGCGGAAAGCTGGCGCGGGCGAGCATGTCGGCGGCCATGAGCGGATCGCCCAGCGCCTCCTGCGCACGGGCGGCAAGCGTGAGCACATAAGGATCGGCGTCCCTCTGCGCGACCAGCGGCGCAAGGGTCGTTGCGGCATTGCCCGCATCGCCGGTCAGGAAATAGGCGCGGCCCAGCAGGGTGCGGGCCCGGCGATTGTCGGGTTGGGCATCGACCAGCGGCACCAAGGCTTCAACCGCGAGCAGTGGGTTGCCGCCCTCCATCTGGAGGATGCCGCGCAACAGCCGCGTGGCCGGCTCGCCGTCAAGCCGTCCCCCGGTGCGATCGAGCAGGCGGCGGGCAAGATCGTCATTCCCGGCCCGCGCGGCGATGACCGCCTGTATCATCCAGGCGCGCGGATTGGCTGGATCGAGCGCGAAGATGCGACGGCTGAGGGCCAGCGCCCGGCTGGCCTGTCCGGCATCGGCGAGCGTGGCGGCATAATGTTCGAGCGTCGCGACCGAATCCGGGTCGGCCGCCAGCGCCCGGTCGAACCATGGCAGCGCGGCGGTCAGGCCATATTGGGCCCGCGTCAATTCGGCGCGGAGCGACAGCGATTTGGCATCTTGGGGTGCGAGCGCGACGGCGCGATCCGCCGCCTGGATGGCGCCGGCCTGATCCCCCGCCGCCATATGCAGACGGCCAAGGTCCACCCAGTTTTCCGCATCGCGGGGCGCGGCCGTCAGGGCCTGCCGCAGCAGCGCCTGCGCGCCGTCGATGTCCCCCAACGCCAGCGAAGCGCGGGCCGCCACGCGATCGGCCGCGACCATAGAGGCAGGTGCGACATCGTCAGCGCGGGCTTCGTTCAGCGCACCCTGCGGATCGCCCTGAAGCAGGAGCGCCTGCGCCATGACGGCGCGGGTCAAGGCGGCGGGCTGGCCGAGAGCGCGGGCGCGCTCCACTTCGGCCTGCGCGCCGGGACCGTCGCCCAGTTCGGCAAGGGCACGCGCCTGGGCAGCGCGCGCTTCCATATTGCGGGGCGCGCCCTTGATGGCGTTCATCAATTCCACGCGGGCGGTGCGGGCGTCGCCCGCGTCCAGCGCGGCAAGACCGCGCGCGAGGGCGGCGCTGCCGTCGCGTTCGTGCGCGCGCCATTGCCATAGACCCGCGAGCGCGAGCAGCAATGCCGCAAGGCCGGCGATCAGCAACAGGCGGGACCGGCGCATGAATCAGCCCTGCATCTGATATTGTTTTAGCAGGTCGTAGAGCGTCGGCCGGCTGATCCCCAGCATCCTCGCCGCGCCCGAGATATTGCCGTCGGTCCGGGCGATGGCGCGGCGAATGGCCCGGCGGTCGGCCAGTTCACGCGCGGCCTTGAGGTTCACCGCCTCCCCGCCGTCGATCCGGTTCTCGTCCAGATCGAGGTCGGCGGCCGTGACCAGCTTGCCATCCGCCATGATGACGGCGCGCTTCATGCGGTTTTCCAGCTCGCGCACATTGCCGGGCCAGGACCAGGCGTCCAACGCGGCGAGCGCGTCGGGCGCAAGGCCCTTCACCTGCGGGTTCATGTCGCGCGCGTAGCGGGTCAGGAAATGACGGGCGAGCAGCGCCGGGTCGCCCGGCCGGTCCTTGAGCGCGGGAATGCGCACGACGATTTCGGCGAGACGGTAATAAAGGTCTTCCCGAAAGCTGCCCGCCGCGATCATCGCGTCGAGATCCTGATGGGTGGCGCAGACGATGCGCGTGTCCACCGCGATGGGCTGGCGTCCGCCGACGCGCTCGATCACCCTGTCCTGCAGGAAGCGCAGCAGCTTTACCTGAAGCGCGAGCGGGATGTCGCCCACTTCGTCCAGAAAGAGCGTGCCCCCCTGCGCCTGTTCGATCTTGCCGGGCATCGTCCTGACCGCGCCGGTGAAGGCCCCCTTTTCATGCCCGAACAGTTCGGTTTCGAGCAGCGTTTCGGGGATGGCGGCACAGTTGATCGCGACGAAGGCCCCGCTGCGGCGCGGGCTGGCGTCGTGAAGGCCCTGCGCCAGCAATTCCTTGCCAGTGCCGCTCCCGCCCAGCAGCAGGACGGACACGTCGGCGCTCGCGACCCGCTCGATGGTGCGGGCGACCTTCATCATCTCGGGCGCGCCCGTGATGAGCCGGCCGAGCACGCGGCCGTCCTCCGGCGCGGTGTCGGCGAGGCGGGCATTTTCCTGCTCCAGCGCATGAACGTGAAAGGCGCGGCGGACGATGAGGCCGAGTTCATCGATGTCGACGGGCTTCTGGTAGAAATCGTAGGCGCCGCCCGCAATCGCGTCGAGCGCGCTTTCCCGCGCGCCATGGCCCGATGCGACGATTACCTTCGTGTCGGGCTTGATCCGCAATATCTCCGCCAGCGTGGCGAAGCCTTCGCTCGTGCCGTCGCGATCGGGCGGCAGGCCAAGGTCCAGGGTAACGACATCGGGCGCCTCCGCGTGGAGCAGTTCGATCGCTTCCTCGCGATCGCCGGCGATGAAGAGCCGATAATCCTCATAGGCCCAGCGCAACTGGCGCTGCAGCCCCGGATCATCCTCAACGATCAGCAATTTGGGTCGGATGTCGCTCATCAGGCGGCCTTTTCCTGTCGGTTCTGCCGGAGCGCGAGCGGCAAGCGCAGGGTGAAACGGCTGCCCAGGCCCGGCTGGCTTTCCACCGTCAGGCTTCCGCCCATGGCTTCGGCAAGGCTGCGCGCCTCGAACGCGCCGAGGCCGAACCCCCCGGCCTTGCTGGAGGAGAAGGGCTTGAACAGATCGCGGCGGACATATTCGGCGCTCATGCCGCAGCCCTGATCGACGATGTCGAGCAGGACATGGGTCGCATCGGTCGACAGGCGCAGTTCGACCATGCTGTCGGCTGTGCTGGCTTCGATGGCGTTCTGGAGCAGGTGCGTCACGATCTGTTCGACACGCACGGGGTCGGCCAGCGCGGGCGGCGCGTCGCCGGACACGCGCAGCGGATGCTGGCGGGCGCGGATATGGACAAGCTGGTCGAGCAGCGGGCGCAGGCCGACCGCGCGCGGTTCTTCCGGCCGCGCCTTGTTATGATGAGACAGGCGGGCGAGCATGTCGTTCATCCTGCCCACCGACTCCCGCAGCGTCAGCACCATGTCGGCGCGGAAATCGGGATTGTCGGCATGCCGCTCGGCATTGCGGGACAGGAGGGAAAGCTGGCTCACCAGATTCTTGATGTCATGGGCGATGAAGGCAAAGCGACGGTTGAATTCGTCGAAGCGCTGCGCGTCGCTGAGCGCCTGCTGGCCGAGCGATTCGCTGATATAGGTCGCGGCCTGCCGCCCGGCGGCGCGCAGCATGTCGAAATCCTCCCAGTCCAGCCGGCGATCCACTGGCGGAGTGGCGAGCAGCACAGCGCCGATCAGCCGGCCATAATGGATGAGCGGCACCAGCGCCCATGCGCGCGGGTCCGTCACCATCCATTGCGGCAGGTTGCGCGCATCCGCCCCCTCTCGCGGGAGCGCGAAGTCGATGGTCCGGGCGTGGCGTTCGATCTGCCCGGCAGCGTCGGCGGAGACGGGCTCGACCCCCGGCGATACGTCCCGCCAGTTCCATTGCGTTTCAAGCGCCAGCGCCCCCCTGTCGTCGCGCAGCAGCAGCAAGGCGGCGGGGCTGTCGGTGATGTCGGCCACCGCCTTCGCCACCCGCTCGCCAAGCGGAGCGGCGTCCTGATCCGACCGGCCGATCGTATCGACGAAGCGCATCCATTCGGTCCGGTAGTCGTAGCGATGCTGGAAGAAATGTTTGGCGACCTGCACCTTCCAGAATGCGCGCAGGGCAGGCGTCGGCAGCAGCACCAAAGCGGTAACGGCCGTGAAGAAGACAGCGCCGATCTCGATCGCCCGGGCATAGGGCCCGGCGACCAGTTCGATGAGGACCGCAAGCGCCAGCAGCACCAGCACATAGAGGCCAGCGGCGGCGGCGGACAGCGACTGGAAGGCGATGGAGCGCGATAGCTGCAACCGGGCGCTCACGCCCCGCCGCAAGCCGATGGCGATGACCGGAACCAGCAGGGCCGCCATCAGGCCGCGCAGGGCATAAAGCGCGCTCACATTGTCGGGGGCCAGATACAGGAAGGCGTAAAGGATGAGATCGTAGGTCCACATGGCGGCCAGCGCGCCAAGCAGCAGCGATACGCCGCCCCGCTCGCGCGAGGGCCAGGCGGTGTAGAGATGATGGACCAGAAGGAGACCGCCGATCGCGCTCATCGTGTGCAGGATCACCGAACAGGTGACGAGCGCGACGTGCAGGTCGGAATGGGGAGGCAGCTGACGCCAGATGAGATCGACGAAGGTCTGCAGCAGCAATAGTCCGGCAACCGCCGCATAGACGGCCGCGACGGCGCCTATCGCCCCTGACCGCCCTGCCGGTCCACGCCGCAGCATGACGAACAGCGCAAGCAGCCAGGCTGCGTTGCGCACATTTTCCATGATGCCCGACAGCGACTTCGAAACGCCGCCGAAAGAGATGTACAGCGCCCAGCAGGAGGTCATCAACAGCGCGGCGGCGATAAGGCGCGGTTCAGGCGTTTCGTCCCTTCGCCGCAGCAGGAAAATGCCGAGCGCGGCGAAGAGGACCGCCGCCAGCGCGTGGCCCCAGTCGCCGACAAATTGGAGAAGCGCGCCCATCGGCCGATCGCCCCCTTACCGTGCGCCGTCGGACCAGAGGATAACCCGCAACGTCTGGATCAGGATCAGCAGGTCGAGGAAGGGGGTATAATTCTTGGCATAATAGAGGTCATATTCCAGCTTGTGCCGGGCATCCTCGATCGACGCGCCATAGGGATAGTTGATCTGCGCCCAGCCGGTGATGCCGGGCTTCACCATGTGCCGTTCGGCATAATAGCGCAGATGCTGTTCCAGATCCTCGACGAACTGGCGCCGTTCGGGGCGTGGCCCCACGAAGCTCATCTCGCCCTTGAGCACGGTCCATGTCTGCGGCAGTTCGTCGATGCGCAGCTTGCGCAGCCAATAGCCAAGGCGCGTGATGCGCGGATCGTCCTTTTCAGCCCAGACCGCCTGGCCGGACACTTCCGCGTCCTGCCGCATGGTGCGCAGCTTCACGATCCAGAATTCCTGGCCGTAAAGGCCGACGCGCTGCTGGCGGTAGAAAGCCGGCCCCTTGCTGTCGAGCTTCACCAGGATCGCCGCGATCAGGATGATCGGCCCGGTCAGCAGCAGCAGGATGGAGCTGGCGACGATGTCGAACAGGCGCTTTGCCATGCTGGACAGGCGGCGACCAGCCGAGAAGCCATCCGAGAAGATCAGCCAGCTGGGATTGACGCTGGCGAGATCGACGCGGCCCGTTTCGCGCTCAAGGAAGGTCGAAAGGTCGTTCACATGGACGCCGGTGGTCTTGATGCGCAGCAGGTCGGCCATGGGGATCGCATTGCGCCGTTCCTCCAGCGCCAGCACGACTTCGCTGGCGTTGAGGCGAACCACGAAATCGGAAAGATTGAAGATGGCATTGCGGTTGATCGCTTCCGGGATCACCTGCGCGCCGTCATTCATGGCTATGAAGCCGACGATGAGGAAGCCGGCGCCGCGTTTCTGTTCCAGTTCCTTGATCCGGTTGGCGCGATTGCCCGCGCCCAGGACGACCAGACGCCGCTTGAACGCCTCCCCGCCCAGCATGGAGCCAAGCAGCAGGCGGATCGCGACCAGCAGCACCAGCGACAGGCCCATGGCGTAGAGCGAATTGGAGCGCCACAGCGTCATGCCGGGGAGCAGGAAATAGAGCACGGAAAGGAAGATGACGCCGAGCGACACCGCCACCAGCAATCGCGCGACGGCGAAGCGGATCGACTGGAGCGACTGGGGGCTATAGACGCCCACGGCGATCATCGCGGTCTGCACCGCGGCGGCGAAGCTGAACAGAGGGCCGAGCCTAGTCACGATATGATCGACGTCCATGCCGATCTGGTGCGCGCGCAGCAGCCAGCCCCCCTCCGCAGCGCCCAGCAGGATCACGAGATCGAGCAGCCCCAGCAGCAGCACCGCGTGCGGCACATAATGTTTGAACAACCTGATCATCGTCACGCACCTTGCCGGCAGCCGGAACGGCGCCCTTCATTGATGCCGGATGCGCCTTACAACGGGTGTAAGATAATCCGACACAGGATGCACCGTGCCGGAAAATAACGAAGAAATGTTAAATGCCCTGTCAGAATTGGCGGGAAATGCCGGCGATTTAAAGCCGTCTCGGCCGCGGCGTTCGGCGCCGTTTCAGTCGGCGCGGCGCAAATCTTTCGCTGCGTTTCCCGCAGCGTCGCCCATGGCGCTTGCGGCGCGGTCCACCGACGCGGCCGCATGGGTCACCGCGTCCGCGCCGCGATCGCGCCGATCCCGGCCGGTCAGGTAAAAGAAAGCGATCGCGATCAGGAGCGCCACGGCGACCAACGCGAACACCACGCCATGTCTGGCCGGCTGGTCCTGGAGTCGGCCGCGCCGGTCGTCCTGGTCCGCAGCCTGCCGGACCTGTCTGTCGGCATCATGCCGCATCACCTGTCTCCCTACCCTTTAACAACGGGTGGGAGGCCCGGATCGTTCCGGTCAGTCGTCGGCGGAAAGGCTGCGGCCCCGGCTCAACCGGTCGACATCGTCCATGATCTCGTCCAGCACCGCTGTCTCGGTGGTTTCCTGACTGCGGCGGCTGGGCAGGTCGCCATTTTCGAGTATCTGTTCCAGCGCCGAGCGGCCGCGGGCGACGCGGCTCTTGATCGTGCCCACCGCGACGCCGCAGATCTCAGCCGCCTCTTCATAGGCGAAACCGCCCGCGCCGACGAGGATCAGCGCTTCCCGCTGTCGCTGCGGCAGTTGCAGCAGCGCGCGCTGCATGTCCGACAGTTCGACATGCTTGTCCTGGCCCGCGGGCGCAGCGAGGATACGATCCGCCGTCAGATCGTCCCAATCGCCACGGAAGCGCGACCGACGCATTTGCGAGAGATAATGGTTGCGCAGAATGATGAAGGTCCAGGCGCGCATGTTGGTGCCTGCCTGGAAGCGGCTGCGCGCCGCCCACGCTTTCAGAAGCGTTTCCTGAACCAGATCGTCGGCGAGGTCGCGATTGCCCGAAAGGGACCGGCCGAACGCACGAAGATGCGGGATGACCGCCGCAAGCTCCCGCTTGAAATCGGCGTCGGACAGCTGGGCCCGTTCCTCGATGACTTCGGGGCCGCCCATATCTTCATCCATCGCAACGTCCCCCGTGCCGGCAACCGTTCTCACCGCATGAACCGACATCGTCAAAGCCATCTGCGCGTCCGTCCCCTAAACCCATCATCAATGTCGATATCGAACCCGCGACCCGGCCTATCGCCAGATCACCAGCAGCATCGCGATGACGGCGAGCGCCAGCGAGATGCCGAGGACATAGCGGACGACATGCGGCGTCGAGCCGGCCCTCGCCTGGTCGGTGGCGATATGCTGTTCCTGATCCGCCATGGCGCATCTCCCGATCGTTACGCATCATTAACGCGGCGCACGAAGGGCGGTTCCCGATAAACTCGCGCCTGCCCGATCTCGGCCGGTTCGATCTCAGGCCGGCGCGGTCGCCTCGTCAAAGAAGAGCGCCTGCGAAATGGCGGCCTTGACCGTCGAACGCTGGAACGGCTTGGTGATGAGGAAGGTGGGTTCGGGACGCTCGCCCGTCAGCAGCCTTTCCGGGAAGGCCGTGATGAAGATGACCGGCACCGAAAATTCGGACAGGATGTCCTTTACCGCGTCGATCCCGCTGCTGTCGTCCGCCAGCTGGATGTCGGCAAGCACCAGGCCCGGCCGGTCCGCCATGGCTTCGCGCACGGCGTCTTCACGTGTCACGGCGATGGCAGTAACGTCATGGCCAAGGTCGCGCACGATGGTTTCGATATCCATCGCGATGATCGGTTCGTCCTCGATGATGAGAACCTTGGCCCGGGTCTGCGCCTCGATCTCGCCCAGAGCCTCCTCGACCAGCGCCTCGACCTCGGCCGTTTCCATGTCGATCAGGTAGGACACGTCGTCCACGGTGAAGCCTTCAAGCGCGGTGAGCAGCAGCGCCTGGCGCGGCAGCGGCGTCAGGCGGGCAAGGCGCGCCTGCGCGATCGCTTCGTGGCTGCCGCCGGGCGACACCGGCACATCCTCCAGATGCGACGAGGACCAGATGGCATGAAAGGTCTTGTAGAGGCCGAGCCGCGGATCGACATCGGCCGGAAATTCCTCCGGGGCCGCCACAATGGCTTCCAGAGCCGCGCGGACATAGGCGTCGCCATGCGCCTGGCTTCCTGTCAGGGCGCGAGCGTAGCGGCGCAGGAACGGAAGATGGGGGTGCAGTTGCTGTCCAAGCGACATCGTCAAATCGTCTCCCTGCCCAGTGTCGGGCGTTCACATCCCGAAGCATCGGCGTGAGCAGGAAGGATGGAATGTCCATGCCGCATTGGCAAGCCCCCGTCCCCCCTTTCGCCGGCCCCCGCGCAGGACGGGGATCGGGCAGCGTAAAAAATGCTTCGATGGCCGGAACCAACAAAGTGCGGATTTGTTTCGCTCCCACATGGTTTTTTTGCCGAGACGGCGACTTTGCGGGCCATGGATCCGCAGATATCGCCTGCTCCAGAATTGACGTCATGACAGAAAGCCGCAAATACTGCGCTTGCTGGCATGACACAGGCTTGCAGAGGGGCTGATTTTGGTTTCTTCAATGACGGAGCGGGGCACGTCTGATGGTGGCGAGGATGGCGTGTCGACGCCTTCCGAAACCTTGACGAAGACGCGCGCCAAGACCGCTTCCGCCTCGACCAAACGCCGCGATCGGGGCAAGGAGGAAGGCCATGTATCGGAGGCCCTGCGCACCGTCTATCAGCGCGCCATTGACGAGGATATCCCGTCTGAAATGCTGGACCTGCTGAAGAAGCTGGACTGAGACGTCCATGAGTGGAGGCAGTTCACCTCCCGCGTCGGGCGCCGTCCGGCGCCTCCCCGACCTTTCCCGCTCGACCGGCGTCAAGATGTTCCTCATCCTGACCCTGGCCCTCCTGCCGCTGGGCCTGATCGCTCTGATCGCATCGCTTCAGGCAATCCGCAGCGCCGACCTTGAGAAGGAAGCGCTGCTGCGCGTCGCCGTGACCCAGAGCGCGCGCAAGCTGACCGCTGATCTGCAGTCCGACAGGACCGCCCTGCAACTGACCGTCAACGCCTTCGCGCACAATGAGGTCGATTCGGGCATGTGCCGGCGGCTGGGATTTTTCCTGACCGCGAACGAAGACAGCGATGGGCGATTCTACATCTATGACCGCAATGGCCGCAGGCTTTGCGGTTCTGCACAGCCGGAACCCGCCGGGCTGGCCCCGGACCAGCGGTTCGGCAGGGAGCCGGTGTTGCTGCTGCCGCAATCGCGGCAACTGCTCAGCCGCGTCCGCAGCGATGATGGACGCATGGTGGCGCTCAGCTATTATTCGCGCGCGCATCTGGAAAGCGTCGCCGATCCGGCGACGGCGATACAGAACAGGCAACTGGTGCTGCATCAGGGGACGAGGCAACTGGTCGTCAGCCGCCCCGGCGCCTTGCTTCCCGGCCGCAGCAGCAGCCTGTCGGCGCGGCTGGACCCGGCCGACATCATCCTGACCATGACCGTGCGGGAGCCGCCCGCAACAGTGGCCCGGCTGCTGTCCCTCTTCCTGCCGCTGGTCATGTGGTTCGCCGCCGCCGCCATCGGCTGGTTCGTGGTCAACCGGCTGTTGATCCGCCCGCTCGTCATCCTGCGGCGCGTGGTCGCTGCCTATCAGCCAGGCGAAGTGCTGGAGCCGATGCAGCGGGTCCGCACGCCTGCGCAGGAGATCATCGCGCTGGGCGACACGTTCCGCGAGATCAGCGAGGACGTCGCCACCCATGAGGCGGAGATGGCCGAGGGACTGGAGACGCAGCGCAAATTGACGCGCGAGGTGCATCACCGGGTCAAGAACAACCTCCAGATCATCTCCAGCCTCATCAGCCTGCATGCCCGGTCGGCGCACGAGCCCGAAGCGGTGGAGGCCTATTCATCGATCCAGCGCCGGGTCGACGCGCTGTCCGTGGTTCACCGCAATCATTTCGCCGAGCTGGAGGAAAATCGCGGCGTCGGAGTACGGTCGCTGATCAGCGAATTGTCCGCCAGCCTGCGCGGCACCGCGCCGGCCGCGGCGCGACGCTTCGCCATCCAGATCGAAAGCGACAATCTGAACATCAGCCAGGATGTCGCCGTGCCGATCGCCTTCCTCATCACCGAACTGGTCGAACTGGCGATGATGCTGGCACCGCAGGGATCGATGCACATCGCCGTGCAGGAAGATGCGGAGGGGACCAATCGCGCGCAACTGATCATGCGATCGCGCGGACTGGTCGAATCGGAGGCGATGAGCGCATATCTGAACGATCGATATGGCCGGGTGCTGACGGGCTTGTCCCGGCAACTGCGCGCACCGCTCGTTCATGACGGCGAGGCTGGCAGCTACGCGATCGCCATCACCGTCCTGCCCTGAGCCGTCAAACCCGCCGATAGTCGCGGCGGAAATCGGTGGCGAAGCTCGCCAGCCTGCCCGCTGCGATGCTGTCGCGCAGGCCCTGCATCAGTTCCTGATAGAAGTGGATATTATGCTGCGTCATCAGCATCGCGCCCAGCATTTCCCCTGCCTTCACCAGATGATGCAGATAGGCGCGGCTCCATGTGGCGCAGACCGGGCAACCGCAGCGCGGATCGAGTGGGCCCTGATCCTCGTTGAACTTGGCGTTGCGGATGTTGAGAGGCCCTGCCCATGTAAAGGCCTGGCCGTTGCGGCCCGAACGGGTCGGCAGGACGCAGTCGAACATGTCGATGCCGCGTTCGACCGCGCCGACGATATCGTCGGGCTTGCCGACGCCCATCAGGTAGCGGGGGCGATCCGCTGGCAGCATGTCGGGCGCGAAGTCGAGCGTGGCGAACATCGCATCCTGCCCTTCCCCCACCGCGAGTCCGCCCACGGCATAGCCGTCGAAGCCGATGTCGATCAGCTGCTCCGCTGACGCGCGGCGCAGCCCTTCGTCCAGCGATCCCTGCTGGATGCCGAACAGGGCGGCGCGTTCGGCATGATCGCCGCCCGCATCGAAGCCTTCGCGCGAGCGCCTGGCCCAGCGCATCGACCGCTCCATGGACCTGGCGGCTTCGTCATGGGTGCAGCCGTTCTTCGTGCATTCGTCGAAGGCCATGACGATGTCGCTGTCGAGCAGGCGCTGGATTTCCATCGAGCGTTCGGGGGTCAGCATATGTTTCGACCCGTCGATATGGCTGGAAAAGGCGACGCCTTGCTCGCTCATCTTGGTGAGGGCGCTGAGGCTCATCACCTGATAGCCGCCGCTGTCGGTGAGGATCGGCCGGTCCCATCCCATGAAGCCGTGAAGGCCGCCCAGGCGCGCGACACGCTCCGCGCCCGGACGCAGCATCAGATGATAGGTGTTGCCAAGGATGATGTCCGCGCCTGCCGCGCGCACTTCGGCCGGGCGCATCGCCTTGACGGTGGCGGCGGTGCCCACGGGCATGAAGGCGGGCGTGCGGATATCGCCGCGCCGCATCCGGATGACACCGGTCCGCGCCTTGCCATCAGTGGCGCTAATGGAAAAGGAAAAACGGGGTGCAGTCATGCCGCGCCTCTAGGGGCGAAGCGACCGGGACACAAGGATTGACGGGCTGTCAGCCCGCCCGCTTCACGCCGTCGAACAGGGCAAGCGCGTCGATATTGAAGCCTTCCACCCGGCGATAAGGACCGACAAAACGCAGGCAATCGGCAGACAGGCGCAGCGGCCATGGCGCGCCAGCGGCATCATGCAGGGCGAGTGTGACGGACGGCGAGGAGGAACGGATGTGGCGCATGACCCCTTTGTAAATGGCGAAGGTTAACAAAGGGCTAGACGCCGGCACAGGAAAGCCGGCCCCAAAACTATTTGTGGCTTTGAGGTGACATGGGGGTCGATTTCCGGCGGTCAGGACGAGTCTTATTTGCAACAGTTGCAATGAAAAATGGTTAATGCTCTGTCAATATCCGGCCGGTTGATTGCATCATGCCTGCAAGCCTGTTCACTTCATTTCCAATAGAAAAACGGGGACGCAGATGATTGATTCAGGCCGGTTCAGCCCGACCAGACACGATGCGGAGGACGCGTCGGAGGAACATTTTGCCGCGGCGGACGACCTGCCGCCGCTCGCGCGGGGCAAGCCAGCGGGCGGGGAAGAAACAGGCCGGTCGGCCTTGTTCGACCTGGGCCAGATCGATGTCCGGTGGGACGCCGACGCTGCGACATTATGGGCCTATATGGCCCCCACGCATCGTCCCAATTTCAGCATGACGATGCTGCGCGATGTCCAATATTGGTATGCGGAATCGAAGCGGCTGTTCGACGCCGGTGTGCTGCCGATCAAATATATGGTCGCTGCATCCCATTTCCCCGGCGTGTTCAACCTTGGCGGCGACCTGGAACTGTTCGCCGGCTGCATCGAGCGCGGCGACCTGCCGGGACTGGTGCAATATGGCCATGCCTGCATCGACGTGGTGCATCGCACATGGCGCAACGCCGACATGCCCGTGATATCGGTCGCCCTGGCGCAGGGCGACGCGCTGGGTGGCGGTTTCGAGGCGCTGCTCTGCTTCGACGTGGTGATCGCCGAACGCAGCGCGCGGTTCGGCCTGCCCGAAATGCTGTTCGGCCTGTTCCCCGGAATGGGTGCCTATTCCATCCTGAGCCGGAAGCTTGGCCGCCTGGCCGCCGAGCGCATGATCCTGTCGGGCAAGGTCTACAGCGCCGAGGAAATGTACGACATGGGCATCGTTCACCGGCTGGTGGACGATGGCGAAGGCGAACAGGCCGTGCGGGACTATGTGACGGAGAACCGTCCGCATCATGCCGGGCATGTCGGCGTGTTCGAGGCGGGACGACGGGTCGATCCGCTCCACTATGACGAATTGAAGGACATTGTGGAGAATTGGGCCGCGTCCGCGCTGAAGACGGACCTGCGCGATATCCGCATGATGCGGCGGCTGGCATCGGCCCAGACCAGGCTGGGCCGGTAAACGGGAGGCTCAGGCGACGCGGCGTGCCTGGATCAGGGTCGCCGCCGCGGCTGGCACGGTCTGCCGATCCCCCATCAGCGCGAGCAGCCGGTCCTGCGGGATCGGGCGGCTGAGGATGAAGCCCTGCAAATTGGTGAAGCCGGCATCCTGCGCATAGCGCAGCTGTTCCTCCGTTTCGATGCCTTCGGCCACGGTTTCGACATAGAGGGCGCGGGCGAGTTGGGCGACGGATTGCGCGATCACCCGGTTGCGCGGATTGTCCGCGACATCGCGCATGAAGCTCTGGTCAACCTTGATCGTGTCGAATTCGTGCGTCCGCAGCGATCCCAGCGACGAATAGCCGGTGCCGAAATCGTCAAGGGCGAGGCGCAGGCCGATGCGGCGCAGTTCGTTGAGAATGAGGTGAGTGCGGCGATCATCGTCCAGGAAGATCGATTCGGTGACTTCCAGTTCAAGACGCCGCGCCGCAAGGCCCGAGGCCAGCAACGCGGAAATGACCGAGCGGGGTAAACCGTCGGCCTTGAGCAACGCAGGCGAGATGTTGACGGCGAGCCGCACGTCGTCGGGCCATTCCATCGCGTCGTGGCAAGCCTTTCGCACCGCCCAGTGGGTGATCGGCTCGATCAGCGCGGTGCTTTCCGCGATCGGGATGAATTCGCCCGGCGAAATGGGGCCGTGCACCGGGTGGTTCCAGCGCATCAATGCTTCGCACATGGCGATGCGCCCCGTCGCGCTGTCGAAGATCGGCTGATAGTGCAGATGCAACTCGTCGTTCGCAAGAGCGGCGCGCAGACCGGTTTCCAGTTCGTAGGTGCGGTCCTGCTCCGCCCGCATGCTCCAGTCGAAGGTGGTGAAGCGATTGCGGCCGGCATGTTTGGACCGGTACAGTGCCAGGTCGGCATGCTGGAGCAGTTCGTCGCCGCCCTGCCCGTCCTCCGGCGCGACCGCGATCCCCATGGAGGCAGTGACGGTCAACTGGTGGCTGCCGATTTCCATCGCGCCTTCGACGGCGCGCATGATGTCGGACGCGATCAGGCGCGCATCGTCGCGATCCGCGTTCGGACAGATGAGGACGAATTCGTCGCCGCCGAAGCGGGCGACATGACCACGCGACCCGACCACGATTTTCAGCCGCTCCGCCACCGCGCAGAGCAGTTGATCGCCGACGATGTGCCCCAGCGTGTCGTTGATTTCCTTGAAACGGTCGAGGTCCATCCACAACACGGCCATGGGCGCATCATCGACGGCCCGGCTGTCGAACAGGTCGCGCAGCCGCCGCTGCATCGCCATGCGGTTTTCGACGCCGGTCAGGCTGTCATAATGGGCGAGCCGCTCGAACTTGAGGGCGAGCTGCGACTTTTCATATTTGCCCTGATGCGCGTCGAGCACGATGCGGTGCGTGGACCGCGTGATTTCCGCCATGGCAAAGATCATGAGGAAGCAGAGGATGCTCAGGATCACATAACCAAGCCCGCCCGCCAGAATCAGGCCAAGGGCTGTCGGCAGAAGGGAAAAGCAGGTCTGCCCCACGGCAACCGGCACGCGACCGGCATTGCGGCCCGATATGCCGCCCGCATAGGAAGCGACCATGCCGACGGCCAGGACATGCAGCTTCGCGTCGTGCGTGAGGACGAGGGTCGCAAGCGATTGCAGTCCAAGGAGAGCGGCGTAGAACCACGCACCCAGCTCGTAGGCCAGGCCCCAGATGGGGCGGGCGGGCTTGTCCCGATGCGCGAGCGCGCGCTGGAAATAATAGGACGACACCGACCGGCTGAAACCGATCATCACCACCAGGCAGGCGATGATGGTCATGGGAAGCGTCGCCGCCTGCCATGCGAGCACCGCGCTCAACGACCCGCCCGAAATCGCGCCGGCCAGCAGCGAGGCAGGCGAGGCGTAGAGCGCCTTCAAAAGACCGTCGCGCACCTCCTCGCCGTGCTCGGAGAGTGGCGCAGCGCGCCGGCGCAGAAATCCCGCGCCCCGGAGGCGGAATGGTAATGACACGTCGACAGCATAATGCCGCCACAGCCTTTCCATTTGGTAAACCATTCCGGGCGACCCGCCACGCGCCGGAAAAACCCGCCGCCCGTGCCGCCGGGCGGGATGGAAAAACCGTTCAGCCCGGCTTCTTGTCCGGTACGGTGGCCGCGTCGACGCGGCCGATATTCTTCATGCGCGACCAGAGATCGTCCGGCACGGGGACGTTGTTGGCAATGACTTCGGCAGGATCCACCGCTTCGGGAAAGCGGATGCCGCACACGCCGTCCAACAGCCACATGATGCGCGCCTCCGCCTCGAACCGGCGGGCCTTGAGCATTATCCAGTCGCCGACCGCAAGACCGCGATTGTCATTGAGCATCGCGCCCCCGGCTGAAATGTCACCGACGACGATGGGCCAGCTTTGTTGGCCCCGGATCAGTTCGGCCGAAAATTCGGTGGTGAACCGGGGATGACGACGCCGTTCGGGAAGGCCGGAACGATCTTGGGACGTCATCTGCGCACACTCCTCGATGCTTTCTGTCCACTCCTGCGCACCGGCCCAGTGCCGATGTCGCGGAGCCGCACGCCACCGGCAACCAGCGCCCACCAGCAGATCAGCGGCTGGGCGAACAGGCGGGGAAAATGATAGAACCAGCCAAGACCCGTCCCCGTCGACAAATCCCGGACCGCATGATTGATGTTCACAGGATAGACGCAAACGGCGTATATAGCTAGCATTACCCCGGCAAGCGCCCGCACGCGCGGGACGAAAAGGCCGAGCGCTCCGGCCACTTCCGCCATCCCGGTCAAGGCTATCACCAGGAAGGGCATAGGCACGTCGCGCGGCATCAGCGGCGCGAAGATGTCCGGCCGCCAAAGGTGGAAGCCGCCCGCGACCAGGAAAACAGGCGCTATCGTGATGCGGGCGATGTCCCCGCGATGAAGCCGCTGCACAAGCATCGCTCCTTATCCCCCCACCCCGGTTCTTAGGCAAGCAGGCGCGAAAAGGGCCGACGCATCGCTGCGCCGGCCCCTTTCATTCCGTGCAGGCTCTCGCCTGCCGGGTGAGATCCCGGCCTGCGCCGGGATGACACCGGGTCCACGTCTTCCATCGCGATCGAACCACGGGCCGGGCAAAGCCGGCCCGCTACGATCGCTTTAGAAGTCCATGCCGCCCATGCCGCCCATGCCGCCCGGCATCGCGGGAGCAGCGGACTTGTCGTCCGGCAGCTCGGCGATCGTGGCTTCGGTGGTGATCAGCAGGCCAGCGACCGATGCAGCGTTCTGCAGCGCGGTGCGCACGACCTTGGTCGGGTCGATGACGCCAGCGGCGACCAGGTTTTCATACACGTCGGTCGATGCGTTAAAGCCGAACGAGGTGTCGTCCTGGTCCAGCAGCTTGCCCGAAACGACCGCGCCGTCATGGCCGGCGTTGGCGGCGATCTGACGCACCAGAGCCGTCAGCGACTTGCGGACGATGTCCACGCCACGGGTCTGGTCGTCGTTGATGCCGGTCAGGCCTTCGATCGCCTTGGTGGCATAGAGCAGCGCGGTGCCGCCACCGGGAACGATGCCTTCTTCGACGGCTGCGCGCGTGGCGTGCAGGGCGTCGTCGACGCGGTCCTTGCGTTCCTTGACTTCCACTTCCGACGCACCGCCGACCTTGATGACGGCAACGCCGCCAGCCAGCTTGGCCAGACGCTCCTGCAGCTTTTCGCGGTCATAGTCCGAAGTGGTGACTTCGATCTGCGCGCGAATCTGCTCGGTGCGGCCCTTGATCGCGTCGGCGTCGCCAGCACCATCGACGATGGTGGTGTTGTCCTTGTCGATGGTGACGCGCTTGGCGGTGCCGAGCATGCCGAGCGTGACGTTTTCGAGCTTGATGCCGAGGTCTTCGCTGACGACTTCGCCCTTGGTGAGGACGGCGATGTCTTCCAGCATGGCCTTGCGGCGGTCACCGAAGCCGGGCGCCTTGACCGCAGCGACCTTCAGGCCACCGCGCAGCTTGTTGACGACCAAGGTCGCCAGCGCTTCGCCTTCGATATCCTCAGCGATGATGAGCAGCGGACGACCCGACTGCACGACCGCTTCCAGGATCGGCAGGATCGACTGCAGGTTGCTGAGCTTCTTTTCGTGGATCAGGATGTAGGGGTCGGCGAGTTCGACCTGCATCTTTTCCGGGTTGGTGATGAAGTAGGGCGACAGGTAGCCGCGGTCGAACTGCATGCCTTCGACGACGTCCAGCTCGAATTCGAGGCCCTTGGCTTCCTCGACGGTGATGACGCCTTCCTTGCCGACCTTTTCCATGGCTTCGGCGATCTTCTCGCCGACTTCACGGTCGCCGTTGGCGGAGATGATGCCGACCTGGGCCACTTCGTTCGACCCGGAAACCGGCTTCGAGCGCGACTTGATGTCTTCCACGACCTTGCCGACGGCGAGGTCGATACCGCGCTTCAGGTCCATGGGGTTCATGCCGGCCGCAACCGACTTCATGCCTTCGCGCACGATCGCCTGGGCAAGGACAGTGGCGGTGGTGGTGCCGTCACCGGCGATGTCGTTGGTCTTCGAAGCGACTTCGCGGACCATCTGGGCGCCCATATTCTCGAACTTGTCCTTCAGTTCGATTTCCTTGGCGACGGAAACGCCGTCCTTGGTGATGCGGGGCGCGCCGAAACTCTTGTCGATGACGACGTTGCGGCCCTTGGGGCCCAGGGTCACCTTGACCGCGTCGGCCAGGATGTCGACGCCGCGCAGGATGCGCTCACGAGCGTCACGCGAAAACTTTACGTCCTTCGCTGCCATGATCTAATTCCTCTACTTATGTTTCGAGTTGAGTTTCCAGAACTCCGTCCGGGCTGAGCTTGTCGAAGCCTGCCGCCGAGCGGAGCGAAGTGCCTCGCTTCGTTCGGCCGAGCCTTTCGACAGGCTCAGGGCGAACGGGGAGAGGCAGGATCAATTCAGGCGACGATGCCCAGAATGTCCGATTCCTTCATGATGAGCAGGTCTTCGCCATCGACCTTGACCTCTGTGCCCGACCATTTGCCGAACAGGATGCGGTCGCCGGCCTTGACGTCGAGCGGGGTCACCTTGCCATCTTCGGCCTTGCTGCCGGTCCCGACGGCGACGATTTCGCCTTCCTGCGGCTTTTCCTTGGCGGTGTCGGGGATGATGATGCCGCCAGCGGTCTTCTCTTCCGCTTCCACGCGGCGGACGAGAACACGGTCGTGCAACGGACGAAATGCCATGTTGAGTGCCTTTCCCTAGCTGTTTCGAGAGTGAATGAACGGCCGGTCAAGCCCGCACCGCCTGTCCTGCTCCCGATGAACTTTCCCTTGTTAGCACTCATTGAAGGAGAGTGCTAGCGCCGCGAATATGGCTGCGCAGGCGTGAGCGTCAAGATGGGTGCGGCACTTTTTTATGCCGCGCGCGCGATCCGCGCGACCATGGTGCGACGAAGCGGGCGAACAGCCGGTCGCAAGCCTTGTGCCGCCCTATCCCGCTTCCTACGTGCGCGCCATCGTTTCCGTGTTGAAAGGATCGTGCGTTGAGCGACACTCCCTATATTCCCCCTGAAGTCTGGACCTGGGACAAGGGAAGCGGCGGCGCGTTCGCCAATATCAACCGCCCCGTCGCCGGGCCGACGCACGACAAGGCGCTGCCGGTCGGCAAGCATCCGCTCCAGCTCTATTCGCTCGCGACGCCCAACGGGCAGAAGGTCGGCATCCTGCTCGAGGAATTGCTGGCGGCAGGTGTGGCCCAAGCGGAATATGACGCCTGGCTGGTCCGCATCGGCGATGGCGAGCAGTTTTCGAGCGGCTTCGTCGAGATCAACCCCAACAGCAAGATCCCGGCGCTGGTCGACCACAGCGTGTCGCCGCCGCGCCGCCTGTTCGAGTCGGGTTCGATCCTGCTCTATCTGGCCGAGAAGTTCAGCAAGTTCCTGCCCAAGGACGGTCCGGGCCGGACCGAGACGCTGAACTGGCTGTTCTGGCAGATGGGCGCCGCGCCGATCCTGGGCGGCGGCTTCGGCCATTTCTTCGCCTATGCGCCGGAGAAATACGAATATCCCATCAACCGCTACGCGATGGAGGCAAAGCGGCAGCTGGACGTGCTGGACCGGCATCTGGCTGCCCATGAATATATGGCGGGCGACGAATATACGATCGCGGACATCGCGATATGGCCCTGGTATGGCGGAGTGGTGCTGGGGCGCAGTTATCCGGGCGCCGACGTGTTTCTCGATGGGCCGAGCTACAAGAACCTGATGCGCTGGGCGCAGCAGATCGACGCCCGGCCGGCGGTGAGGCGCGGGCGGATCGTCAACAAGGCGAACGGGCCGCTGGAGGAGCAGCTGCACGAGCGGCATGACGCCAGCGATTTCGACACGAAGACGCAGGACAAGCTGCAGGGCGTGGCATAGGCCATTTCGAGGCAGAGGCCGTTCCCCGGCGACGGCCGGGAAACAAGGACGGCGGGTGCGAAAGCTAGCCCGCCGCCTTGACGATTTCGGCCCAGGCGGCCTCGTCGATCACGTCTATTCCCAGCGCGGCGGCCTGTTTCAGCTTGCTGCCCGCGCCGGGCCCGGCGACGACGAGGTCGGTCTTGGCGCTGACCGATCCGGCGGCTTTCGCGCCCAGCCGTTCGGCCTGCGCCTTCGCTTCGTCGCGGCTCATGGTTTCGAGCTTGCCGGTGAAAACGACCGTCTTGCCGGTGACGGCGCTGGCGGTGGTTTCCACGACATAGGGCGGCGGCGCGACTTCCGAGAGGAGGTCGTCCCATGCGGCGATATTGTGCGGTTCGTGGAAGAAATCCGCGAGGGCATGGCCGACCGCCGCGCCGACATTGTCGACGCCGATATGGTCGGCAATGGCCTTGTCGCGCTTTGCCGGGCTGTCAAAGGGCTGGTCCCGCAGAGCGATGATCTCTGCCGCGAGGACATGAACGGCGGGCAGCGTCGTGTAGCGCTTGAGCAGGTCGCGCGCGGTGACCGCGCCGACATGCCGGATGCCCAGGCCAAAGAGCAGGCGCGCGGCGTCGGGCTGGCGCTTGGCCTCGATCGCGGCGAGGAGATTGTCGACCGACTTGTCCTTCCACCCTTCGCGGCCGAGCAGGTCGGCACGGTGCGCTTTCAGGCGGAAGATGTCGGCGGGTTCGGCGATCCAGCCGAGGTCGAGAAATTCCTGGATCGTCTTTTCGCCCAATCCTTCGATATCGAGCGCGGCGCGACTGACGAAATGGCGCAGCCGCTCGAAGCGCTGGGCCGGGCAGATGAGACCCCCGGTGCAGCGTATGTCCACCTCCCCTTCCTCGCGCACGGCTTCCGATTGGCAGACGGGGCAATGATCGGGGAAGAGGAAGGGGTCGCGCGGTTCGTCCCGCGTGAGGTTGTCGACCACCTGCGGGATGACGTCGCCCGCGCGCTGGACGACGATGCGGTCGCCGGGGCGAACGCCGAGTCGCGCGATCTCGTCGGCATTGTGGAGCGTGACGTTGGAGACGACCACGCCGCCCACGGTGACGGGGGTGAGCCGGCCGACGGGGGTGAGCTTGCCGGTGCGGCCGACCTGGATGTCGATGGCCTCCAGCGTCGTCTGCGCGCGTTCGGCGGGGAATTTGTGGGCGATGGCCCAGCGCGGGGCCTTCGCCACGAAGCCCAGGCGCTGCTGCCAGTCGAGCCTGTCCACCTTGTAAACGACGCCGTCGATGTCGAAGGGAAGATCGGCGCGGGCGGCTTCGATGGCGCGATAATGGGCGATCAGGGCGTCGAGGCCATCGACGCAGGTCAGGCGGTCGGAGACCGGCAGCCCCCAGCTTGCAATCGCCTGCATGACGCCGAGTTGGGTTTCGGCGGGGACGTCGCTGTGCGCGCCCCAGCCATGGGCGAGGAAGCGCAGCGGGCGGCTGGCGGTGACGGCGGCGTCCTTCTGTCGCAGCGAACCGGCGGCGGCGTTCCGTGGATTGGCGAACTGGCGGGCTTTTTCAGGGTCTTCGGCTTCGGCAAGAAGGCGGGCGTTGAGAGCGACGAAATCGGCCTTCGCCATATAGACTTCCCCGCGTATCTCGAACAGGTCCGGGACGTCGGGGCCGGCGAGCGTCTGGGGGATGTCGGATATGGTGCGGACGTTGGCGGTGACATCCTCCCCGGTCGTGCCGTCGCCGCGCGTGGCGGCGAGGACAAGGTCGCCCTTCTCGTAGCGCAGCGAGCAGGACAGTCCGTCGATCTTGGGTTCGGCGGTAAGCGCGACAGGGGCGTCTTCCGGCAGCGCGAGGAACCGTCGGACGCGGGCGAGAAATTCGACGATGTCCTCATCGGAAAAGCCGTTGTCGAGGCTCATCATGCGGACGGCGTGGGGGACTTTCTTGAGCGCCGTGGTGGCGGCCGCTCCGACCTGGGCATTGGGCGAATCGGCGCGGATAAGGTGCGGGAAGGCGGCTTCGAGCGCGTTGTTCTCGCGAATGAGCACGTCATAGTCCGCGTCGCTGATCTCCGGCGCGTCCTGATCGTGATAAAGCCGATTGTGGCGCGCGACCTCTTTGGCGAGGCGCATCAGGCGGTTGGCGGCTTCGGCTTCGGTGAGGGTGGCGGGATTGGTCATGGGGATGCCTTAACGCCTCGCATGCTCGTGCGAAAGCGTGAGCCCTGCGGACAGGGTCATGTCAGCAAGATCTGGTCTCCCGCTTTCGCAGGAGCCGCTTGGTTCACACACCGGCAACCGGCACTGTCTCGAAGCTCTGCGGGAAGCCCGCAATGAGCGGGCGGGCCTTGGCGATGGCGGCGCGGACGGCAGGGAGTTTGAGTGATGCGGCGTGGCTGTCCTTGCTGTCCCAGACCTCAGTGATCCAGATGGCGTCGGGGTTGGCGGTGTCGAGCGCGACGATGTAGGAGAGGCAGCCGGGCATCGCGCCGGTGGCTTCGGTCAGGATGGCGACGACGGCGTCGCGTTTGCCGGGCGCGCTCAGCATCTGGCCGATGAGGCCGTAGCGGGGCTTCGGTTCTTGCGCAGCGACGGGGACAGCGTTGGCGGCGAGGGTTGCGGCGGCAAGCCCGATTATGTCTCTGCGGTTATGGGTCATTGGCTTACCCCCCTCTCCCAACGGACAAGATTACCCTCTTTCCAGCAACCGTTCCGCCTGCGCCCTTGCCTCCGCCGTGATCTCGGCGCCGGAGAGCATCCGGGCGATTTCCTCGCGGCGTTCCGCGTCGTCGAGCGCTTGGACGCCGGTGCGCGTGACCGTGCCGTCGCTGGATTTGGCGATGAGCAGATGCCCGGCGCCCCTCGCCGCCACCTGCGGGCTGTGGGTGACGACGAGGATCTGGTTGCTTTGCGCGAGGCGGGACAGGCGTTCGCCGATGGCGTCCGCCACCGCGCCGCCCACGCCCCGGTCGATCTCGTCGAAGATCAGCGTATCCGCCCCGCCTTGCTCCGCCAGGGCGACCTTGAGCGCGAGGATGAAGCGGGACAGTTCGCCGCCCGAGGCGATCTTGACCAGCGGGGCGAAGGGCGCGCCGGGGTTGGTCGAAATCTCGAACTCCACCCGATCCATGCCCTGCGCGCTCCATTGCCCCTCGTCGAGCGGGGCGACGACGGTGCGAAAGCGCGCGGCATCGAGCTTCAGCGGCGCGAGTTCGCCAGCAACGGCAGCATCGAGGCGGCCGGCGGCCACTTGACGCTCGGCAGAGAGCGCCTGCGCGGCGATGCGATAGGCGTCGGCCTTCGCCGCGACATCTTTTTCCAGCGCGGCGATATGCCCCTCCCCGCCTTCGATCGCGGCAAGCTTCGCCGCCATCTCGTCGCGCAGCGCGGCGAGATCGTCGGGCGCGACCTGATGCTTGCGGGCAAGGCCGCGCAGATCGAACAGGCGTGTCTCGATCGCGTCGAGACGCGCGGGATCGAAGGACAGCGCCTCGGCCGCTTCGGCCAGACGGTCCTCCGCCTCACCGGCTTCCACCACCGCCCGATCGAGCGCTTCCAGCACGGCGGCGAGCGCGGCGTCCTCCCCGGCGATGCGATCGAGCCGGCGGGCCGCCTGCCGCAACTGGGCAAGGCCACCATTCGATCCGGTAAGGCAGTCGCTGACGGCGGCAAGATCATCGGTGAGGCGCGCGCCCTTCTGCATCGTGGCGCGTTCGGCGGCCAGTTGCTCTTCCTCCCCCGGTTCGGGCGCGAACTTCGACAGTTCTTCCACCGCATGGGCCAGATAATCGCGGTCGCGCGCGGCATTTTCCACGGTCGCCCGAGCGTCGGCAAGCGTCGCCGTGGCCGCGCGCCACGCGAAATGGGCCGACGCCACCGCCGCCGCGTCGCAGCGGCCATAGGCATCCAGCAGCGCACGGTGTCCGCGCGGATTGAGCAGGCCGCGATCGTCATGCTGGCCGTGAATTTCGACCAGCATCCCGCCAAGGTCGCGCAGCAGCGCGGCGGAACAGGGCTGGTCGTTCACGAAGGCGCGACTGCCGCCATCCGCCTTCAGCGTACGGCGGATGAGCAGCGGCTCGCCCGGCTCCATCTCTATGCCATTATCAGCAAGCAGCGCTGCGGCGCGCGTGTCGCCGGCCGGCGGTTCGAAGGTGGCGACCACGCTGGCCTGCGCCTCCCCCGCGCGGACGAGGCCGCTGTCGGCACGCGCGCCCAGAGCGAGGCCGAGGGAATCGAGCAGGATCGACTTGCCCGCGCCGGTTTCGCCCGTGAGGACGGAGAGGCCTGCGCCAAACTCCAGATCCAGCGCTTCGATCAGCACGACGTTGCGGATGGCGAGCGAGATCAGCATGGCGTTCGTCCTTGAACGTCATCCCAGCGAAGGCCGGGATCTCTTGCCTCTTGGTCGTCCCAAGCCGCCTGAGACCCCAGCCTTCGCTGGGGTGACGCCATCATGATGGCGTCAGGCCTTGCCGCCATGCCGCTCCATCAGCTTGTAGCTGCGCACATACCATTCGGAACCGGGATAGTTGCGGCCGAGGACGGCGGCGGCCTTCTGCGCTTCGATGGGAATACCGAGCGAGAGATAGGATTCGACCAGACGCTCCAGCGCTTCGGGCGTATGGGTGGTGGTCTGATATTTGTCGACGACGGTGCGGAAGCGCAATGTGGCGGCGAGCCACTGGCCCCGGCGCTGGTAGAAGCGGCCGATCTCCATTTCCTTGCCGGCAAGGTGATCGTTGACGAGATCGACCTTCAGCCGCGCGTCGGCGGCGTAGCGGGTGTCGGGATAGCGGCGGATCAGTTCGCCCAGCGCGTCCAGGGCCTGCTGCGTGATCTTCTGGTCGCGGGTGACGTCCGCAATCTGCTCATAATAGCAGAGCGCGATCAGATAATAGGCGTAGGGCGCATCCTTGTTGCCGGTGTGGATCGAAAGGAAGCGCTGCGCCGCCGAAATGGATTCGGCGTAATCCTGGTTCATATAATAGCTGAATGCCGACATGAGCTGCGCGCGGCGGGCCCAAGGCGAATAGGGATGCTGGCGTTCCACCTCGTCGAACAGGGCGGCCGCGAGCTTGTACTGGCCGCGATCCAGCCTGTCCTTGCCGCTATTGTAGAGGGTGGACACGTCGCGGGCGACATATTGCGTGTCAGCCTTGTTCTTCGACGTCGCGCATCCAGACAGCAGGGCAGCAAGCAGGATCGGGGCGGCAATGGCGGTGATTGGGGCCGCGCCGATGCGCGTCATGGATTTCGTCAGCATGGCCGGGTCATAGCGGAGGGAGGCGCGCCAGCCAAGCGGCAGAATGGCATGGCACAGCAGAAGGTTCAGCGCACCGCGACGGCCGGCAGGGTGAGTGTCGCCACCGCCCCGCGATCCGGTCCGGGCGTCAGGGTGAAACGGCCACCAAGCTGGCTGGCGAGCGCCTGGGCGATGCGCAGGCCCAGGGAGGATTGCTCGCGTCCGATCTGGAAACCCGGGGCGATACCCTCCCCGTCGTCGGCGATGCGCAGCGTCAGCGCGTCCGCGTCCCGGACCAGCAGGATGCGGATGGTCCCGGCGCTATGCGGCAGGCCATGTTCGATCGCGTTGCTGACCGATTCCGCGACGATCAGCGCCAGCGGCACGGTGATGTGCGACTCCAGTTTCAGGCCTTCCGGCGCATCGACGGCGACGGCGACATCCTGCCGTGCGCTGGCATCCAATATGTCCGCCGCCAGCGTCGAGAGGAAAGTGCGCATATCCTGTCCCGCGCCCGATGGATCGTACAGCGCCCGGCTGATGCGGCCGACGAGAGAAACGCGGGCGGAGGCATCCTCCAGCGCACGGCGGGCGACCTCATGATCCAAATGGCGCTGCTGCAGGCTCAGCATCGCGGCAACGACCTGAAGATTGTTCGACACGCGATGCTGAAGCTCATGGAACAGAAGCTCGCGATTTTCCGCCAGCGCACGGTTGCGTTCCCGCTCCACGGCGAGGTTGTAATTGGCGCGCTGCATGAAATGGACGAGGACGATGTCCGTGGTCACTACGCCGGAGTAGAAGAGCATCGCCATCGCCACCCCGGGGTTCAGGGCCAGATCGTAGGCAGGCGGGATGAACATATACCAGGCAAGGAAGCCGCACAGCAGCGCCGCGCATAGTCCCGGCCGCACCCCGAACAGAAAGGAGGCAAGAATGACCGCGGGAAAGAAGGTAACGAACGGATAGCCGCTGGGCAGCAGCGGGGCGGCCGCGAGACGGAGGGCAAGTGCGACGAGACAGAAAAGAAGCGTGATCAGATAGGCATAGACGGGGCGACCCGGCACAAGCGGCAGACGCTCAACAAACCGCTCATTCATCCGCTGCATGCTGATTCCCGACCCTGGTGCGCAACCGTAACAGAAAGATTGGGGCGCACATTGATCGAGATTAGGCGGACGGCCGCAGGCACGAAAAAGGGACGCATGGGTTAATCATGCGTCCCTTTTTTTTCAGCATCCATCAGGATACTGCGGGTCAATCCTGCGTCAGGAAATCGGGCAGGCCGGCGTTGGAGCCGTCGTCATCGCCGCCCCCATTGCCGCGGCCGCCGCCATCGCCACGCGGGCCACGGTCACGGCGCGGGCCGCGATCGCCGCCCCGGTCGCCACCACGACCGCCACGGTCACCACCGTCGCGGCGCGGGCCACGACCCCGGTCGCCACGCCCTTCGCCACGATCACCGCGCGGTTCGCGCGGTTCGCGGGCGGGACGGGTGTCCTCCAGTTCCTCGCCGGTTTCCTGGTCGACGACGCGCATGGACAGGCGCACCTTGCCGCGCGGGTCGATTTCGAGAACCTTGACCTTCACTTCCTGGCCTTCCGACACGACGTCGGTCGGCTTTTCCACGCGCTCATTCTTCATTTCGGAGACGTGGACGAGACCGTCCTTGCCGCCCATGAAGTTCACGAACGCGCCAAAGTCGACGATATTGACGACCTTGCCGCTGTAGATCTTGCCGACTTCCGCTTCCTCGACGATGCCGAGGATCCACTTCTTGGCGGCTTCGATCTGGGCGATGTCGGACGAACTGATCTTGATGATGCCCTCGTCGTCGATGTCGACCTTCGCGCCGGTTTCCGCGACGATCTCGCGGATGACCTTGCCGCCGGTGCCGATGACGTCGCGGATCTTCGACTTGTCGATCTGGATCGTCTCGATGCGCGGGGCATGGGCCGACAGTTCGGTGCGGGTCGAGGACAGCGCCTTGCTCATCTCACCCAGGATATGGGCGCGGCCTTCCTTCGCCTGACGCAGCGCGACTTCGAAGATCTCCTGGGTGATGCCGGCGACCTTGATGTCCATCTGCATCGTGGTGATGCCGTTTTCCGTGCCCGCGACCTTGAAGTCCATGTCGCCGAGATGATCCTCGTCACCCAGAATGTCGCTGATGACAGCGAAATCCTTGCCTTCCAGGATCAGGCCCATGGCGATGCCGGAGACCGGACGCTTGAGCGGAACGCCCGCATCCATCATCGAGAGCGAGCCGCCGCAGACGGTCGCCATCGAGGAGGAGCCGTTCGATTCGGTGATGTCGGAAAGGACGCGGATCGTGTAGGGGAACTCGTCCTTGCTGGGCAGCACGGGGTGCAGCGCGCGCCAGGCGAGCTTGCCATGACCTACTTCACGACGGCCCGGCGCGCCGAAGCGGCCGACTTCACCGACCGAATAGGGCGGGAAGTTGTAGTGCAGCATGAAGTTTTCATAATGCAGGCCGGTCAGGCCATCGATCATCTGTTCGGCATCCTTGGTGCCGAGCGTGGTGGTGCAGATCGCCTGCGTTTCACCGCGGGTGAACAGCGCCGAACCATGGGTACGCGGCAGGAAGCCGACCATCGCCTCGATCGGGCGAATCTGCGTGGTGGTGCGGCCGTCGATGCGCTTGCCTTCCTTGAGGATGGCGGTGCGGACGATTTCGGCCTCCAGCTTCTTGGTCAGCTTGATGCCGGCCATCACGGTCTGGGCGTCGAGCCCTTCCTCCGCGAAATAGGCCTTCGCCTTGGCACGGGCTTCGTTGAGCGCGTTGGAGCGGGCGGACTTGTCGGTCAGCTTGTAGGCCGCCGCGATGTCCTTGCCGATGAGCTTGGTGAGCTTCTTCTTGAGATCGCCCAGGTCGTCGCCCTTGGCGATGTCCCAGGGATCCTTGGCGGCCTGTTCGGCAAGGTCGATGATCGCGTTGACGATCTTCTTCGACGCTTCATGCGCGAAGAGGACGGCGCCCAGCATCACGTCTTCCGACAGTTCCTTGGCTTCGGATTCGACCATCATCACCGCGTCGTGCGTGGCGGCGACGACCAGGTCGAGTTCGCCTTCCTTCACTTCGTCGAGCGAGGGATTGAGCTGATACTCGCCATCCTTATAGCCAACGCGCGCCGCGCCGATGGGGCCAAGGAACGGCACGCCCGACAGGGTCAGCGCGGCCGAGGCGGCGATCATCGCCACGATGTCGGGCTCGCTGTCGCCGTCAAAGCTCAGAACCTGGGCGATGACGTTGATTTCGTTGTAGAAACCTTCCGGGAAGAGCGGGCGGACCGGACGGTCGATCAGGCGGGAAACCAGCGTTTCCTTTTCCGTCGCGCCGCGCTCGCGCTTGAAGAAGCCGCCCGGAATACGTCCGGCAGCCGAATATTTTTCCTGATAGTGAACGGTCAGCGGGAAGAAGTCCTGCCCGTCCTTGACCGACTTGGCAGCGGTCACGGCGCAGAGTACCACCGTCTCGCCATAGGTCGCCAGCACGGCGGCGTCGGCCTGACGCGCAATGCGACCGGTTTCGAGAGTCAGGGTCTTGCCTGCCAGCTCGATCGAAACTTTCTTTACATCAAACATGCTTTTTCCTTCGCCCGCCATGGCCCTATTGCCCGGCGGGGCCTCATCTGCGGGCTAAACCGGCCCGCTGCGGTTGCGGGGCATCGTGTGGCCCCTGGGACAGAACGGGTCGCCGGATTGCGCCCCTTCCGGAATCGGAAACGGCCCCGGTTGGGGCCGTTCCTTCTGTAGCAGACTTACTTGCGCAGGCCCAGCTTGGCGATGAGGTCGCTGTAGCGGCCCTCATCCTTCTTCTTGAGATAGTCCAGCAGCGAACGGCGCTTGTTGACCAGCATCAGCAGGCCGCGACGGCTGTGGTTATCCTTGTGGTGACCCTTGAAATGCTCGGTCAGGTTCGAAATGCGTTCCGACAGGATCGCAACCTGGACTTCCGGCGAACCGGTGTCGCCTTCGGCGCGGGCATGTTCCTTGATCAGCGCGTCCTTGCGCTCTGCAGTGATCGACATCGGGCTTCCTTTCGTATCTAGAGATTGAAGCCGCGCACCACCCGGATATCCGGGCCACTGGACTGCACCAGCGCGACGGGCGTATCGCCCGACATCGCCAGCATGAGACCGGTGTGCGGTTTCCCCACGAGCGACTTCCCCTGGCGGAGAGCGAGCGCTTCATCGGGAGTGACGAGCAGAGCCGGGATGTCGTCCAGCCCCGCCGTCAACGGCAGCATCACGCCACCGAGGTCGCCGCCCCTAGCAGCTTCGTCCAATTTGTCCAGCGAAATCGCCGATTCGAGCGTGAAGGGTCCGGCCTTCAGGCGGCGCAGCATGGTGACATGCCCGACCGTGCCCAGCGCCAGCGCGATGTCGCGGGCGAGGCTGCGGATATAGGTGCCCTTCGACACATGGGCAGTGAGGGTGACGGCGCTCAGCAGTCCCCCGCCCGTTCCGAACCGGGTGGGGGCGAGAGAATGGATCGTCACCGCGCGCGTCTTCATCTCAACCTCCTCCCCCTTGCGGGCGAGGTCGTAGGCGCGCTGGCCGTCGATCAGGATCGCGCTGTATGCAGGCGGGGCCTGTTCGATCGGGCCGGTGAAGTGGCGCAGGATCGCCTCGACCTCCGCCTGCGTCGGGCGATGGTCGCTCTGCGCCACCGGCTTGCCTTCAAGGTCCAGCGTGTCGGTCTGGATGCCGAACTCGACCGTGAAGTCATAGATCTTGTCGCTGTCGAGCATCCGGCCGGCGAGCTTGGTCGCCTCCCCCACGGCGATGGGCAGGACGCCGGTCGCCAGCGGATCGAGCGTGCCGCTATGGCCGACCTTCCATTTTTCCGTGCCGCCCGTCACCTCCCGCTGGGTGCGGAGGGCGCGCTTGACCGCGCTCACCGCCTGGGTGGAACCAAGGCCCAGGGGTTTGTCGAGAATGATCCAGCCATGCATGGCGGCCGCCCTTAGCGGGGGTCGCCGCCGCTGTCAGCCCTGCATCTGTTCGACGAAGTGGCGGCGGCAGAGCGCGATATAACGGTCGTTGCCGCCGATTTCCGTCTGCGCGCCCTGGCGGATCGCACGCCCCTGCCCGTCCACGCGCAGGTTCATCGTCGCCTTGCGGCCGCAATCGCACACGGTCTTGATCTCGCTCAGAACGTCCGCCAGCCCGAGCAGGTGAGCGCTGCCGGGGAAAAGTTCGCCCTGGAAATCGGTCCGCAAGCCATAGCAGAGGACGGGGATGCCGAGGCGATCAGCCACAGCCGCCAGTTGCCACACCTGATCGCGGGTCAGGAACTGCGCTTCGTCCAGCAGCACGCAGGACAGCGGCGTATCCTGATGCCGGGCCGCGATGGCGGCAAAAATATCGACCGCCGGATCGAACAGATGGGCCTGCGCCTCCAGCCCGATGCGCGAAACGATGCGCCCCCGCCCGAAGCGGTCGTCCACCGCCGCGGTCCACAGCATCGTGGCCATGCCGCGTTCGCGATAGTTGAAGTCCGATTGCAGCAGGGTCGTCGATTTGCCCGCATTCATCGAGCTATAATAGAAATAGAGCTTCGCCATCGCGCGGCTCTAGCGCATCGTCGGCGCTACGCCAGCGAGGAAACGGACGAGTGCGTCGGCCAGCACGATCCGCTTGTCGGAAAAACTATGGTCGGTGGGCCATATGCTGAGCCGCGCGTCGGGATTGGCGCCTTGCGCGTCGGCGGCGGCCCGGCGCGCCTGATCGCCGATGCCGCGTTCCGCCCCGACGATGCTGAGCGGGCGACGGCCGTAGCCGGCAAGGCGACGGCCAAGGTCGAACTTGGCCGTGTCTTCCTTTATCTCGGCGGTCAGGCTTTCATAGGTGGCACCGGCGAGCGGCGGCAGGTCGCCTGCTACTTCCGCCTTCCACGCAGCCTCCCCCTGTGGCGTCGCAAGCGCGGCGGCGGTTTGCGACGGATCCCATGGATCGATCAGAAACAGGCCGGCGACGCGTGGCTCGGCGGCGGCCGCGTCGGCCGCCATGAAACCGCCCATGCTGTGGCCGGCGACGACGATCGCGCTGGTGTCGATGCGGAAACGGGCGACCGTGGCCGGCTGCTGCAAATATTGGACTGCGGCGAACGCGTCCTGCGAGGCATTGCCGAACGAGAAACGGCCGGGGCTGCCCCAGCTACCGCGATAATGAAGCGTAAGGACGTTCCACCCGGCGCGGCGGGCGGCCTGCGCCAGATCGAGATTCTGCTCATTGCCGGGAAAGCCGTGAAGCAACAGCAGCGTCGGGTGCGTGCCGCTGCCCGACGCGGTGTACATGACCGCATTCATCGCGCCGTCCTGCACGGGGATGACGAAGGCGCTCATGCCGGCGGGATAGGCTGCATCGGGCGACGGGTCGGCGATGACGGCGGAATGGATGGCTGGCTCCCTGGCGTAAGCTGCGGGAGACGCCAGCGACAAGGCGGCCGCGATCCATCCGATAGTCCTCATTTGCACCGCCCCTTCGCCTGTTCGATCAGGTGGTTGTGTTAGCGCAGCGGCGCGCCGGGGCGAAGACTATTCTTCCCCTTCCTCGCCGGAGGGCAGATCGCGGGCGACCTTGGGGTCACGCAGCAGCCGGTCGATATGGCTGCCCTCGTCAAAGCTTTCGTCGGCAAGGAATTTGAGCTTGGCGGCATATTTCAGGCGAATGCGGGTCGCGACCTCGCGCTGAAGATAGGCGGTGTTGGTTCGCAGCGCTTTCAGCACCGCTTCCTCATCCTGCCCCAGCAGCGACTTTATGAACACGGTCGCATGGCGCAGGTCGGGGGACATGCGGACTTCCGTGACGCTCATCACATGACTGGCGAGCACATCGTCATGCACGTCCCCCCGCTGAAGGATGTCGGACAGGACATGCCGCACCTGTTCGCCCACGCGGAGCAGGCGGACGGACGGGCCTTCGGATGAAGCAACCATATGCAATCCTCGTCACCCCGGCGAAGGCCGGGGTCTCAGGCGACAGCGTAGGGGACACGAAATCCCAGCGTTGGCTTCGCCGCCCTTCCGGGTCGCTGGGGTAACGCGTTTTCCCGTTAAAGAGTCCGCTGGCGTTCCTCGACCTCGAACAGTTCGAGCGTGTCGCCGACCTTGATGTCGTTCGTGTCCTGCAACACAGCACCACATTC
Source organism: Sphingobium sp. CCH11-B1 (assembly GCF_001556865.1). GTDB lineage: Bacteria > Pseudomonadota > Alphaproteobacteria > Sphingomonadales > Sphingomonadaceae > Sphingobium. The sequence continues at coordinate 136,598 of NZ_LSJY01000134.1, forward strand.
CATGCCGGCGCGGACTTCGGACACGTCGTCCTTGAAGCGGCGGAGCGACGCGATGTTGGTGCGCGACACGATGACATCGTCGCGGGTGAGGCGCGCGGCCAGGCCCTTGCGGATGATGCCGTCGAGGACGAGCAGACCCGCCGCCTTGTCCTTCTTGCCCGCCGGGAACACCTGAAGCACTTCGGCGCGGCCAACGACCGTTTCGATGCGTTCGGGCGCCAGCTGGCCCGCCATTTCGCCACGAACCTCCTCAAGCAGGTCGTAGATCACGTCATAATAGCGCAGCGACACCTTCTCGCGCTCGGCAAGCTGGCGCGCCTTCGCATTGGGACGGACGTTGAAGCCGATCAGCGGCGCGCGGCTGGCAGCGGCCAGCGTGACGTCGCTTTCGGTGATCGCGCCGACGCCCGAATGCAGGATGCGCACCTTGATCTCGTCGGTCGAAATGCGGTTCAGCGACGACACGATCGCTTCGACCGAACCCTGCACATCGCCCTTCACCACCACCGGATATTCGATGACCGTGGTGTTGAGCGCCGAGAACATATGTTCAAAGCTGGTCGGCGCGGCGGTCGTGCGCTTCTTGGTCGCCTGTTCCTGACGATAGGCGGCGACTTCGCGGGCGCGGGCCTCATTCTCGACGACGGTGAGTTGATCGCCCGCCATCGGCACGCCGGAGAGACCCAGCACCTCGACCGGAGTCGAGGGACCGGCGGTCTTCACCTGCTGGCCCTTGTCGTTGATCATCGCGCGGACCTTGCCGCTTTCCGAGCCGATGACGAAGGTGTCGCCGATTTTCAGCGTACCCTTGCGCACCAGCACGGTGGCGACCGCGCCACGGCCCTTGTCGAGCTGCGCCTCGACCACATTGCCTTCGGCGGCGCGGTCGGGATTGGCGGTCAGTTCGAGCAGTTCGGCCTGCAGCAGGATCTTGTCCAGCAGTTCGTCCAGCCCCGTCCTCTTGAGCGCGGAGACCTCGACGTCCTGCGTCTCGCCGCCCATATCCTCGACCACGATTTCATGTTCGAGCAGGCGTTCGCGGATGCGCTGCGGGTTGGCGTCGGGCTTGTCGACCTTGTTGATCGCCACGATCATCGGCACGCCGGCCGCCTTGGTATGATTGATCGCCTCGATCGTCTGCGGCATCAGCCCGTCGTCGGCCGCCACCACCAGGATGACGATGTCGGTGACGTTCGCGCCGCGCGCGCGCATTTCCGAAAAGGCTTCATGGCCCGGCGTGTCGAGGAAGGTGACGAGATCGCCGCCCTTCGTCTTGATCTGATAAGCGCCGATATGCTGGGTGATGCCGCCGCTTTCGCCCGATACGACATTGGTGCCGCGCAGCGCGTCAAGCAGCGAGGTCTTGCCGTGATCGACATGGCCCATGATCGTCACAACCGGCGGACGCGGCTTCAGCGTCTCGGGCGCGTCGAATTCGCCTTCCATGCCGATCTCGACGTCGGCGTCGGACACGCGCTGGATGCGGTGGCCGAATTCCTCGACCAGCAGCTCCGCCGTATCCTGATCGATCGGCTGGTTCAGCGTGACGGCAGTGCCCATCTTGAACAGGGCCTTGACCAGATCCGCGCCCTTTTCGGCCATGCGGTTGGCCAGTTCCTGCACGGTGATGCTTTCGGGCACAACGACGTCGCGGACCTGCTTTTCGCGCTGCTGGCTGCCGCCGGCATAGTGCGCACGACGCTCCTTCTCTCGCGCGCGCTTCAGTGCGGCGAGGCTGCGGGCGCGGGCGCTGTCGTCATCCGCGAGCGCGCGAGTGACGGTAAGCTTGCCGGCCTGACGGCGATTGTCGTCGCCACGCTTCGCCCGCTCGGGCTTGGCGGGTTCGGGGCGCTTGACGGGCGTGACCGGGGTGAAGCGGCGCGGCGGCGGCGCGGCAGAAGCGGCCGGAGCGGCAGCCGCCTCCTCCGGCGTTTCATCCGCGGCAGGCGCGGCCGGTTCCTCGACCACTGCCGGCGCGGGGGTCGCTTCAGGCGCGGCTGGCGCAGGCGCGACATCCGCCTCCGCAGCGAGGCGGTTCTCCTCGGCGCGACGCTTTTCCTCTTCGCTCGCGGCCTGGCGCGCGGCATCCTCACGGCGTCGCACATCCTCCAGCGCAGCCATGCGGGCTTCCTCAGCCTCGCGCAGCAGCTTGGCCTGCAGTTCCTGACGCGACATCAGGCTCTGCGGCGCGGCGGGACGGGCCGGCGCGGCCGGCTGCGGCGCGCGCTGTTGCGGCGCGGGCGCGGCGGGACGCTGGGCCGGCGTCGGATCGGGCTGGGGCGCAGTCGCAGGAGCAGCACCGGCCGTCTCGCCGGGCTTGCCCAGAACACGGCGCCGCTTCACCTCAACCACGACCGTATTCTTGCGGCCATGGCTGAACTGCTGCTGCACCTGGCCGGATTCCACGGTCCGCTTGATGCCCAGCGGCTTGCGGCCCAGAACCGGCTTGTCTTCCTTGCTGTCACTCATACGACTGAACTGTACCCTTCAAACATGCACCCGACCGGAAAAGGCCCGTCGGCGCCCAATATGATGCCTAGCCGCTGACGCCCGGCGCATCGGCGGAGACATGCTCCACACGCGCAGGCGCCCCGTTAGCGCAACCCAGATAGCTTTCCAAGCGGCCTATGGCCGCGCGCAGGCGCGAGGCAGCGCGCGAGTCGATTACCGCGATATGGACGACATTATCCCGCCCCATTGCCATAGATAGGGCGTTCCGGTCCACAGGCAAGGTTATCCCCGCCAAATCCGTGCCTTCCGCTTCCTGTCCGACGCGCAAGGCCTGATCCAGCTTGCGATTGCCGTCCGCCGCGGCGTCGGCGGCGTGGAGCAGCAATTGCACCTGCCCCTTGCGGCAGGCGACGTCGATCTTTTCCGAGCCCGTAAGGGCCATCGACGCGCGCGCCTCCAGCCCCAGCCGGTCGAGCAGCGCGCGGCGCAAACCATCCTCGATCAGCGCCGGCAGATCGTCTGGAATGGAAAGATCGTTCGTTTTGAACGCGCGCGCGAGCGCGCCCCGGAGCTTGCCCTTGGCCAGCGCGGTTTCCAGTTCGGCGCGGCTGACGCCGATCCATGCGCCGCGTCCAGGTGCCTTGGCGCGGATATCGGGCAGCACTTGCCCTTCGGGTCCGACGGCCAGGCGGATCAGCGTTTCGGGATCGGCGCGATCGCCGGTCAGGATGCATTTGCGTTCGGTCATGAACACCTCCCCTGCTGCGCCGGACGCGTTTCCGCGAGAGCAGGAACGCGGTTCCGCCGCCGGGAAAGCACGAAACGACGGGACCGGCTCCCCGCTTTCGCGGGAGCACAGGGTCCGAACGGCAATGCTTTGGAGAGCGTCAGCCTCTCATCGGGGAGTGTCCGCAGCATGGGCGTCCTCCCTTGGTTGCGGCGTTGCGGCGCGGTCGGCGAGCAATTGCCCGGCGGCCGCGTAATTTTCCGTGGAAATTTCGGAGATCACGATCTGGACGGCAGCCGCCGGCTTGCCCAGCCGCTCAACGAGCGACCGGGTGACATCGGCAACGACCGCGGCCTTTTGCTCGCGAGTGGCGCTGCCCGCCAGGCGGATGTCGACGAACGGCATTCCCTTACGCTTCCTCTTCGAACCAGTGGGCGCGGGCAGCCATGATGATCTCGTTGCCCTGCTCGTCGCTCAGGCCATAGGACGCCAGGATGCCGCCCTTGTCCTCGCTGCCGCTGTCATTCTTGCGGCGACGCTGATCGACGCGCTTCTTCTGCACCAGTTCGTCGGTGGCGAGGTCGGCAAGATCGTCCAGCGTCTTGATGCCAGCCTTGCCCAGCGTCACCAGCATGGCTTCGGTGAGGTGCGGCATGTCGGCCAGTGCATCCTCGACGCCCAGCGCCTGACGCTCCTCGCGCGCAGCCGCCTCGCGGCGCTCCAGCGCTTCCTGCGCACGGCTCTGCAGCTCGGCGGCCAGTTCCTCGTCGAAGCCCTCGATCCCGGCGAGTTCGTCCACCTCGACATAGGCGACTTCCTCCAGCTCGCCGAAGCCTTCGGCCACCAGCAGCTGCGAGAGGGTTTCGTCGACGTCCAGTTCGTTCTGGAACATTTCGGAGCGGGCGACGAATTCCTTCTGGCGCTTCTCCGACGCGTCGGCTTCGGTCATGATGTCGATCGCCTTGCCGGTGAGCTGGCTGGCGAGGCGGACATTCTGGCCGCGGCGACCGATGGCGAGCGAAAGCTGATCGTCGGGAACGACCACCTCGATGCGCTCTTCCTCCTCATCGATGACGACGCGGGCGACCTGAGCGGGCTGGAGCGCGTTGACGACGAAGGTCGCGGTGTCCTCGCTCCAGGGGATGATGTCGATCTTTTCGCCCTGCATTTCCTGCACGACGGCCTGCACGCGGCTGCCCTTCATGCCGACGCAGGCGCCGACCGGATCGATGCTGCTGTCGCGGCTGATGACGCCGATCTTGGCGCGGCTGCCCGGATCGCGCGCGGCGGCCATGATGGTGATGACGCCGTCGTAAATCTCGGGGACTTCCTGCGCGAACAGCTTCTTCATGAATTCGGGATGCGCGCGGCTGAGGAAAATCTGCGGCCCGCGATTTTCGCGGCGGACGTTGAGCACGACCGAGCGGATGCGGTCGCCGACGCGGACGACTTCGCGCGGAATTTGCTGGTCGCGGCGGATGACGCCTTCGGCGCGGCCCAGGTTGACGACAACATGGCCGAATTCGACCGACTTGACGACGCCGGTGATGATCTCGCCCACGCGGTCCTTATATTCCTCATATTGCCGCTCGCGTTCGGCGTCGCGGACCTTCTGGAAGATCACCTGCTTGGCTGACTGGGCATCGATACGGCCAAGGTCGATGGCGGGCAGCGGATCGACGATGAAGTCGCCCACCACGGCGTCCTTCTTGAGCTTCTGTGCCTGCTTGAGATCGACCTGCTTGAAATAATCCTCGACCACGTCGACCACTTCGACGACGCGCCACAGGCGCAGGTCGCCGCTGTCGGGGTCGAGCTTGGCGCGAATGTCGTTCTCCGCGCCGTAGCGGGCGCGCGCCGCGCGCTGGATCGCGTCTTCCATCGCCTCGATGACGATAGCCTTGTCGATCATCTTTTCGCTCGCCACCGAATTGGCGATGGCGATCAACTCGGCCTTGTTGGCGGAAATGGCGTTGGCCATGACGTTATGAACCCTTATTCCTCGGTTTCAAATTCATCCGCCCCATCGGAAGAGAGCGGCATTGTAGCAGAAATCAGTCGATCGGTCAGCACCAGCTTCGCATCATGGACCAGGGCGAAGGGGATGCGCACATCCCCCGCCTTCGCATCGGTGAAGAGGATATCCTCGCCCTCGATGCCGTTCAGCACGCCACGGAAGCTCTTGCGCCCCTCGACCGGTTCGGTCGCGGCGATCTTCGCTTCATGCCCGACCCATTCGCGATAGTCGTGCAGCCGGGTGAGCGGACGGTCGATGCCGGGCGAGCTGACTTCGAGGCGATAGGCTTCCTCGATCGGGTCAGTTTCGTCCAGCATGTCCGACAGGCGGCGCGAGATGGTGGCGCAATCCTCGATGACGAGCTGCTTCGTCTTCGGGTCTTCGGCCATGATCTGCAGCGTATAGTCGTCGCCCGACCCGAACAGCTTGATGCGCACGAGGTCGAAGCCCAGGGCCTTCACCTCAGGTTCGATCAGCGCGGTCAGTGCGGCGATGTCCGCCATGGAGTCTCCAGATACGAATGTGCAGCTTCCTTCGTGCCGCGAGCGATCCGCCCGCGACCCCGACATGTTTGACGATGTAAGGAAGCAAGGCGGATATAGGCGCGGCACCGAATTTCTGCAACATTATTCGTGCCCGATCATTTTAGGGGGAATTTCCAGCCGCGTTCGCCCCGAGCTTGTCGAGGGGCCTATTTTCCTTTCAAGAAGAGCGGGGCCACGACAAGCTCAGCCCGAACGGAGAACAGAATGTCCCGCACCGTGATGATCGCCGCCCTGCCCCTGCTGCTGATCGCCTGTTCCAGCGACGGCGCGAACAGCCAGACCGCGGCCTCGGCCGACAAACCGTTCAAGACATCGATCATCGCAGATTTCGATTCGCCCTGGGCGATGACCTTCCTGCCGGACGGTCGCGCGCTGGTGACGGAGAAAGCGGGCGAGATGATCCTGTTCGATCCGAAGAACGGCACCAAAATCCCGGTCGCGGGCATTCCGAAGGTCGACAGCGCTGGGCAAGGCGCGCTGATGGATGTAGTGCTGTCGCCGACATTCGACCGGGACAAGGCGGTCTATTTCAGCTTTTCCGAGGCGCGCGACGGCATGAAGGGCGTGGCGCTCGCCAAGGGCAGCTTCAATCAGGCGAGCGATGGGACAACGAAGCTGGACAAGGTGCAGGTGATCTTCCGCGCCAGCCCCTATGTCGATGGGAACGGCCATTATTCGGGCCGCATCGCTTTCTCGCCCGACGGCAGATATCTGTTCTTCACCAATGGCGAACGACAGAAGTTCGACCCGGCACAAGACCCCAAGGCGACACTGGGCAAGCTGTTGCGGCTGAACCTTGACGGCACGCCGGCCGCCGGCAATCCGTTGGCCGCGAAGGGCTTTCATCCGGCTATCTGGTCCTACGGCCACCGCAACCTGCTGGGCATCGCCTTCGACAAGGACGGGCGCCTGTGGGAGCAGGAAATGGGGCCGAAGGGCGGCGACGAGGTGAACCTCATCAAGCCGGGCCTGAACTATGGCTATCCCCTGGCGTCGAACGGCAGCCATTATGACGGGCGCGACATTCCCGATCACAAGGCGGGCGACGGGTACGAGCCGCCCAAGGTCTGGTGGAATCCGGTGATCTCGCCGGGCGGGCTGCTCTATTATTCAGGGGACCTCTTCCCGCAATGGAAGAACTCGCTGTTCATCGGCGGTCTGTCCAGCCAGAGCCTTGTCCGCGTGAAGCTGAATGGCGAGAGCGCGTCGAAGGCCGACCAGTGGGACATGGGCGGCCGCATCCGCGAAGTCGAGCAAGGCCCCGATGGCGCGCTCTGGCTGCTTGAGGATGGCAGGGACGGATCGCAGGGGCGGATGCTGAAGCTGACTCCGGCCAGCTAAATCCTAACCCCTGCGTAAACTGGGTCTCAGGCGGCCGTAAGCGACATGCCGCCTGAGACGCCAGCCTTCGCTGGCATGACGCTTCTGGTTATACAAGCCGGCTCTGCTTGACGGCCGCTTCGATGAAGCTTGCGAAGAGCGGATGGGGGTCGAAGGGTTTGGATTTCAGTTCCGGGTGGAACTGCACGCCCACGAACCAGGGATGGTCCGGCCGCTCGACGATTTCAGGCAATGTGCCGTCGGGCGACATGCCCGAAAAGATCAACCCGCCCTTTTCCAGCGGCTCGCGGTAGCCGGCATTCACCTCGTAACGGTGGCGATGCCGTTCGCTGATGTCATTCGTGCCGTATATGCCCGCGACTACGCTGTTGCCGGTGAGCTTCGCGGGATAGGCGCCCAGCCGCATCGTGCCGCCCAGATCGGTTTCGGCGGTGCGTTTCTGAAGTCCTTCCGCGCTCATCCATTCGGTGATGAGGCCGACGACCGGCTCCGACGTTTCGCCAAATTCCGTGGTCGATGCGTCGGCGATGCCCGCCGTGTTCCGCGCGCCTTCGATACAGGCCATCTGCATGCCAAGGCAGATGCCGAAGAAGGGGACGTTGCGTTCGCGCGCGAATTTGACCGACGCGATCTTGCCTTCCGACCCGCGCACGCCAAAGCCGCCGGGGACGAGAATGCCGTGCATGGGTTCGAGGCTGGCGGCGAGATCGTCGCCCTTCTCGAACAGTTCGGCGTCGATCCACTTGATGTTGACCTTCACCCGGTTGGCGAAGCCGCCATGGGTCAGCGCTTCATAGAGCGACTTATAGGCGTCGAGCAGGCCGACATATTTGCCGACCACCCCGATCGTCACCTCGCCCTCGGGATTCTGCTGCCGGTCCATGATGTCGGTCCAGCGGTCAAGCTTGGGCGCGGGCGCATCGGCAATGCCGAAGGCGCGCAGCACTTCCTCGTCCAGCCCTTCGGCATGATATTGTTCGGGCACCGCATAGATGCTCTTGGCATCGAGCGCGGGGATGACCGCTTCGGGCCGGACATTGCAGAAGAGCGCGATTTTTCGCCGCTCGCTTTCGGGCAGCGGCTTTTCACAGCGGCACAGCAGGATGTCGGGCTGGATGCCAAGCGAGGTGAGTTCGCGCACGCTGTGCTGCGTCGGCTTGGTCTTCAGCTCACCCGCCGCCGCGATATAGGGCACCAGCGTCACATGCACGAAGATCGACTGGCCGCGATCGAGGTCGTTATGCAGCTGGCGGATCGCCTCCATGAAGGGAAGCGATTCGATGTCGCCCACGGTGCCGCCGATTTCGCACAGGACGAAATCCAGATCCTCGGTATCCGCGGTCGCGAAGGCCTTGATCTCGTCGGTGACGTGCGGGATCACCTGCACCGTCGCGCCCAGATAATCGCCGCGCCGTTCCTTCTGAATGATCGTCTGATAGACGCGACCTTGCGTCACATTGTCGCTCTGGCGCGCGGAAACGCCGGTGAAGCGCTCATAATGGCCCAGGTCGAGATCAGTCTCCGCCCCGTCGTCGGTCACATAGACCTCGCCATGCTGGTAGGGCGACATCGTGCCGGGATCGACGTTCAGATAGGGATCGAATTTCCGGATTCGCACACGGAAACCCCGCGCCTGCAGCAGTGCTGCAAGGGATGCGGCCATCAGGCCCTTACCAAGCGAGGAGACCACGCCGCCGGTGATGAAAATATACCGCGTCATGGGAGGAGAGGCTTAGCCTTTCGGAACAACAAAGGGCAAGCGCGCGAATCCACGCACGCTTAAAAAAAGATCGAAGGATCGATGGAGCGGTTAGTTGGCGAGCGGAACCGCGCCGTTGGACGCGGGCGCGGACGCCGCGTTGCTCGCCGCGCCAGCCAGCGGATCGGCGTTCGGCTGGGCCGGCGCCGACTGGGTGGCGGGCGCCTGACGCACCAGCGAGGTGTCGATGTCGGCCGGCGCGTGCCGCACCGATGCGATCACCGCCATGATGATCGACAGAATGACGAAGATGCTGGCGAGGATCGTGGTGGAGCGCGTCAGGAAGTCCGCCGCACCACGCGCCGACATGAAGCCCGAGGGGCTGCCGCCCACGCCCAGGCCACCGCCTTCAGACTTCTGCATCAGGATGACGGTGACCAGCAAGGCCGCCACGATGGCCTGCACGACGAGGAGGAAGGTGAACATGCGACGTTTCTGTCCGGTGATGGGTGGGTTGGCGCGCACATAGCGACGATGGGGCGTCGGGGCAACCTGTGGCTGCACCCAGTCTTTTCAAGCTCACCTCCAGCCCGTCGTCACGCCGGACGCGTTCCAGGCTTCATCCATGCCGACGGGCGCGGACCCCGAAGGCGCGATGGATGCCGAAACACGTCCAGCATGACCAATCCTGGCCGGTTGGCCGCTCGTCAGGCCGCTGCCTTCATCCGCCGGTCGGCCGCCTCGATAATCGGGGCGAACTTGGCGGCGGAAAGGCTGGCGCCGCCCACCAGGCCGCCGTCCACATCGGCGATTGCCAGGAGGTCGGCGGCATTGTCGCCGTTCATCGATCCGCCATAGAGGATGCGCACCTTGTCCGCTTCCCCGCCGATCCGGGTGGCGAGAGCGGCGCGCAGGGCGGCATGCATCGACGCGACCGCCTCCATCGTCGGGATGCGGCCGGTGCCGATCGCCCAGATGGGTTCATAGGCGACGGCCAGCCAGTCGGCCGCCGCGCCTTCGGGCAGGGACGCGAGCAGCTGTTCCGACACGACGGCTTCGGCGTCGCCGGCGTCGCGCACCTCGATCGTCTCGCCCACGCATAGGATCACCTTCATGCCGACGCGGTGGGCGGCTGCGGACTTCGCCGCGATATCCTCGTTGGTTTCGCCCCGCGCTTCGCGCCGTTCGCTATGGCCGGTGATGACCCAGCTCGCCCCCGCTTCGCACAGCATCTCTGCCGAGAGCGAGCCTGTATAGGCGCCACTGATGTCCATATGGCAATTCTGCGCGCCGATGAAGGCTGCGCCGCGCCGCTCCGATCCCGCCATGATGAGCGTGGCGGGGAGGCACAGTCCCACCTCCACCGCCGGGTGTTGCGCCGCGACCCGGCCGATCGCTTCCACCTCGTCGAGATGCGCCCGCATCCCGTTCATTTTCCAGTTGCCGACTACCAGCTTGCGCCTGTCCATCGCCTGTATCCCTTGTCATTATTGCTGCACGTCGCCCCCGCCGTTCCGCCGCCACGGCTTTGGCCACGGCGTCTCCCCGGATCGGCGGGATGCTGTATCGAGCCGATGAACGGCCCTCACGCATTTGTCCAGCCCAAGCCTTGCCGACAGACGCTTCCCCGCCTAAAGCGGGCCGCCATATCGCCCGCAGTTCCGGACCCATTCATGCTCTCTGTCTTTCGCCGCATCATCCATTCCAAGTTCGGCGCGCTGATCGCGATCCTGTTCCTTGGGATCATCGCCGCCGCCTTCATCCTGGGCGACATCAGCAGCGGGAAATTCGGCGGCGGATCGATCCTGAGCGGCGGGTCGGCCGCCAAGGCGAAGGGTTATTCGCTGAGCGAGGGCGAATATCAGGACCGGGTGCAGCGCGTGTTCGAAAATGCGCGCAAGTCCAATCCGGGCCTTCAGATCGGCGATTTCCTGGCGCAGGGCGGCGCGGCCCAGGTCTATGACCAGCTGGTCGCGGCACTGACGCTGAAGGCCTTTGCCGACAGCCAGGACGTCCATATCTCCAAGCGGCTGGTGGACGCGCAGATCGCGCAGATCCCGGCCTTTCAGGACGCAGCCGGTAATTTCAGCCAGGATCAGTTCCGCGCCCTGCTGTCGCGCGAGCGGCTGACAGAGCAGGCGCTGCGCGACGACATCAGCCGCGAGATGCTCCAGCGGCAGCTGCTTGCTCCCGTAGGCCTGGGCGCGAAGCTGACCGACAGCCAGGTGATGCCGTACGCGTCGCTGTTGCTGGAAACGCGGCAGGGCATGGTCGCGGCGATCCCCTCCATTGCGTTGCTGGATGACAAGAATCCGACCGATGCGCAGCTGGCGGACTATTACAAGAAGAACAGCGCGCGCTTTACGATCCCCGAGCAGCGCCGCATCCGCTACGCCCTGATCGATGCTCAGCGCTTCGCGCAGGCGGCCCAGCCCACCGACGCCGAGATCGCCGCCAATTACAATCAGAACAAGGCCGCCTACGCCGCCAAGCAAAGCCGCAGCGTCGAGCAGCTGGTGCTGCCGACCGAGGCGGGCGCGAAGGCGATCGCCGCGAAGGTGAAGGGCGGCGCGTCGCTCTCCGCCGCCGCGCAGGGCGCTGGCCTTGCCGTGGCCACGCTCGCCGACCAGAGCCGCGAGGCGCTGACCGCATCGGCCGGCAAGGCCGCGGCCGACGCCGCATGGGCGGCGAAGCAGGGCGATCTGGTCGGGCCGATCCGCGCGCCGCTCGGCTGGTTGCTGGTGCGGGTCACGGCGGTCAAGGAAAAGGATGCGATCGCCGACGGCGGCACTTTCGAGGAAGTGGTGAAGGACAACGGTCTGAAACTGGAAACCAGCCCGCTGGTCCTGGCGACAGGCAAGCAGGTGCGCGACGCGGCCTTCACTGCAGGACCGGACTTGCAGCCGCTGATCGCGCCCGTGTTCGGCATGAGCGCCGACGACGACGCGCAACTGGTGCCGATCACGCCGGACAAGCGCTACGCGCTGGCCGCGCCGGGCGAGATCGTGGCCGCAGCGCCGCCGCCGCTGGCCGAGGTCAAGCAGCTGGTGCTGGCGCAGTACAAGCTCAACGAAGGCAACCGCAAGGCGAAGGCGCTGGCCGACCAGATCCAGGCGAAGGTCGCCAAGGGCATGAAGCTGACAGACGCGATCGCGCAGGCGGGCGTCAAGCTGCCCCCGCCGCAACAGCTGGGCGGCCGCCGCGCGGACATCATGCGCGGCCAGCAGCGTCCGCCGGCGGAAGTCGCGATCATGTTCGCCATGGCGGCCAACACGGTCAAGACGCTGCCGATCGGGCAAGATCGCGGCTATTTCGTGGTTCAGCTCAACAGGATCGAGCGCGGCGACGCCAAGGGGCAGCCCGAACTGCTCAATCAGGTCCGCACCCAACTCGCAGAGGTGGTGGGCCAGGAATATGGCCAGCAGTTCGAGCGCGCCGTCGAGAAGGATCTGGGCGTGACCCGCAATGCGAACGCGGTCGCCAAGGTGCGGCAGGCGTTGTCCGCCACCAACAGCGGGCAGTAAAATGACGGTGGCGGGGGGAGCGGACGGCATCGAGAGCGCGCGGGCCGCGTTGGCGCGAGGCGAATCGGCGCTGGTGTGGCGGCGGCAGATCGCGGACACCGACACGCCCATTTCCGCCGCGCTCAAGCTGTTCGAGCCCGACCGGGGCGACTATCTGCTGGAATCGGTGGAGGGAGGCGCGGTGCGCGGCCGCTACAGCCTGATCGGCCTCGCTCCCGACCTCGTCTTCCGCGCGCAGGGCGAACGGGCCGAGATCAACCGGCAATGGGCGACTGACCGCGACGCCTTCGTCGCGGAGAGCGCCGGCGCGCTCGATGCGCTGCGCGCGCTGGTGGCGGAATGCCGCGCCACGATGGACCCGGTCCTGCCCGCAGCGCTTGCCTGTCTGGTCGGCTATTTTGGCTATGAGACTGTGGGGCTGGTCGAGAAACTGCCGCGTCCCGCCCCCAATCCCATCGGCGTGCCCGACATGCTGTTCGTGCGGCCGACGGTCATCCTGATCTTCGACAGGCTGGCCGACCAGCTGTTCATCATATCGCCGGTGTGGAAAGGCAGCTTCACAGACGCCGACCGCGCGATAGAGACCGCGCTTGAGCGGATCGACGCCGCCGCCGCGAAGCTGGCCGCGCCCCTGCCGCCCCTGCCAGCACCGACAAAGATCGCCGATGTCGCGGTGACGCCAGTGCTGGAACCGGGCCATTACGCACGCATGGTGGAGCAGGCGAAAGACTATATCGTCGCGGGCGACATATTCCAGGTGGTGCTGGCGCAGCGCTTCACCAGTCCCTTCACCCTGCCGCCCATCGCCCTGTATCGCGCATTGAGGCGGATCAATCCGTCGCCCTTCCTCTATTATCTCGACCTGCCCGGCTTCGCGCTGATCGGCTCCAGTCCCGAAATATTGGTGCGCGCCCGCCACGGCGAAGTGACGATCCGCCCCATCGCGGGTACGCGGCCGCGCGGCACAAACGCCGTGGAGGATGCCGCCAATCGCGAAAGCCTGCTCGCCGATCCCAAGGAACGGGCCGAGCATCTGATGCTGCTGGACCTGGGCCGCAACGATGTCGGTCGAGTTGCCGCCGCCGGATCGGTGACGGTCACGGAAAGCTACACCGTCGAATTCTACAGCCACGTCATGCACATCGTGTCGAACGTGGTCGGGCGGCTGGCGGAGGACAAGGATGCGATCGACGCGCTGTTCGCCGGCTTCCCCGCCGGCACCGTGTCCGGCGCGCCCAAGGTCCGTGCCTGCGAGATCATCGCCGAACTGGAGCCGGAGACGCGCGGCGCCTATGCCGGCGGCGTCGGCTATTTCGGGCCGGACGGCAATATGGACAGTTGCATCGTCCTGCGCACCGCCGTGCTGAAGGACGGCATGATGCATGTGCAGGCGGGCGCCGGCATCGTCGCGGACTCCCAGGCCGAATATGAACAGCGCGAGTGCGAGGCGAAAAGCGGCGCGCTGCTGGCGGCCGCGCGCGAGGCTGTGAGCGTGGCGCGGCAAGCCGGGTACGGACAGTAAGCCCCCGGAGCATTTTCGAAGCGGACGGCGTCGTCCGCTGCGTGGGAAAATGCGGAAAACAAAAGATAGTTAGAGCATGATGCGATTCAGTATGAACGGATCATGCTCTAGCGGCAGGCGCGCCAGCCGGTCGCCCCGCGTTCCGCCTGGTCGAGATGCAGATGGTCGCGATGCGCCGCATTATAATCGGGTGACAGCACGGTCGAGAACAGGTCGCAGGCACCGTCACGCACGTCGCGCAGGAAAGCTGCGTTTTTCCCCTCCCCCTTCCAGTCCCCGACGATGCTGATCTGCCGTCCGTCCTTCAACACGAAGGCAGCGACATCGATCGCGTCGGCGGTCGCATGTTCACTGAAATCGCCCGCACTCCGCCCGTACATGCGACGGCAGCTATAGCTGCCGAAATGGCGGATCGAGCGGACCGGCTGGCCGTACAACAGCTTGAGCGCGGCGACGACGGGGCAGGACGGCGCGACCGACGCGGGCGCGAGCGCGATGGCGTCCCGATCCGGCCGCAACCGCAGCGCATCGGCATAGGCGCACTGTCCCGTGCCGCCCGGCTTCATCGCGACATAATCCACGCCGGCCCGATCGAGCAGCGCGCGGCAGCCCTCTGCGTCTCCGGTCAGCGCAGCCAGCTTTCGCCCGGTAAACATACCGATCGGCTGCGACAGGTCGAGCGGCGTCCAGGGCAAGTCCTGCGGCCGCTGGCGCAACCAGGCATAAGCGAGGAAGAGAAGGAAAAGGACGCCGGCGAGAACGATGAGGCGGCGGAGGGTCAGATGGAGGCGGCGCATGGATCAACCACGCAGGGCATGCTCCATTGGTTCCGACGTGACCGGATAGCCCAGATGATCGGGAATGCAGATATGAAGCGTCCCGTCCCTGATCTCCTGCCACGGCCGGATCTTGTCGACAGGAAAGCGCCTGGCGTCCGCGGTCAGCGCCTCGAACGAAGGAGACAGCGCCAGCCGCTCGAGATTGCGGCGCGTGGGAAAGATGACATGGCCCCGCCCCGCGTCGCACAAGGCGAGCGTGTCGGCGGCGCTGCTCCAGAACAGGCGGACATTTTCCGTGGTGTCCACGCTCGCGACCTGCCCTTCCGGCGCGCGGGCCAGGTAGAAACGCGCATCGTAGACCCGCCGCAGCCGGTCGGACAGCGGGGGGTGCCAGCGCGCGAACGGAATGAGCGCGTCGAGGTTCAGCGAAAGGCCATGCCGGTCCAGCAACTCGCCCAGCGTCCGGCCGTCGCGCAGCCCGTCGCGCAGCCGCAGCACAGTCGGCTGGTCGATCACGCCCTCAAAGCCGAGGCCGATGCCGGCTTCCTCGATCGTTTCGCGAATGGCGGCAATGCGCGCGGCGGCATCCTCCACATCCAGCGCGCCGGCCGCGCGCGCGGCGAGCATATGATCGCCTTCGTCCACGCCACCGCCGGGGAAAACCAGCGCACCCGCCGCAAAGGCCATGGCGGGCGACCGTTCCACCATAAGCAGTTCAGCCGATTGCCCTGGCCGATCCCGTACGACGACCAGCGTGGCCGCAGATCGGGAGGAACGTTCATCATCTGTCATGGATACCGCATGCAGCGGAAAGCCTTCGGGAACAACCCCCTGTGGAGGAGTTGGTGGAGCCGAGGGGGATCGAACCCCTGACCTCGTCATTGCGAACGACGCGCTCTCCCAGCTGAGCTACGGCCCCGAAGGAGCGCTGCCTATAAGCGAGCGATTTCCGGCGTGCAACGGTCTTTGTGCAAAAATCTGCGTGCCTGTCCGAAGACCTGCTTTGCGCCGCGACGGGCCGGCAAGGCGCGCCGTGGATGGGATATTACCCCGGCGTAACGGCCGGAACGTTGGTCCGGTCCACTCATTGTTCAGGGTGACGACGCCCGACGCGCGTCGCCGGCAAACGAAGGAGAAGGACGATGGGTTACCAAGGCGGACGCCGCTATGGTGGCGATGACCGATATTCGGGCAACTGGGATCGCGGCGGTGATCGCTACCGGGGATCGGGCGACTATCGGCGCGACGATCGCGGATATCGCTATGGGACGCGCGGACAGTTTGGCGGCCCTGACTATCGCCGCCCGCCGGGCGACTATGACCCGGAGGACCGTGGCTTCCTGGACCGTGCAGGCGACGAGATTCGCAGCTGGTTTGGCGACGAGGAAGCAGAACGTCGCCGCGAATATGACGATTATTATAATCGTCCCTATGGCGATCCCCGCGACCAGTCGAGCCGGATGGGCTTCGCTTCGGCCGCGCGCAGCGACTATCTGCCCAATCGGGGCTATGCCCCCTACACCAACGAGCGCAGCGGTTTCGGCAGCGAGGACCATGGCTACCGCACCCGCGCCTACGGCCCGCAGCAGGACTATGGCGCGCATCACGACAGCAATTACCATAGCTGGCGTCAGCAGCGCATCGACGAGCTGGACCGCGACTATGCCGAATATCAAAATGAAAATCGCGACCGCTTCAACAGCGAATTCGGCGCGTGGCGCACCCGGCGCGGCGAGCAGCGGCAAGCGATCCAGCAGGTTCGGGAGCATATGGACGTCGTCGGCAAGCTGCGCGGCGACCGCATCATTCTGACCAAGAATGACGAGGATGCCGGCGGCGTGCATCATTCGATCCCATCAAGCTGGATCAAGACGGTGGACGCGACACGCGTGACGCTGGAGAAGACCGCAGCGCAGGCGCAGGACGCCTGGCGGACCGAGCGCGAGCAAGGCGCGATGTTCGGCGGCCGCGACGAAGACCGGAGCGGATGGAGCCAGGAAGGCCAGTCCGGGTCGAGCACGGCGTGGAGCCAAACCCGTTATCGCTGATCGCGCGTGACGCTGGAAAAAGGCCCGGTGCTGCAACCGGGCCTTTTTTCTGTTCGCTTGCATCGCGCGCCTTTCCAGTGGCAAGCAGCGAGCCATGCCCACTTTCCTGCTGCTGCTGCTCTCCAACGTCTTCATGACCACGGCCTGGTACTGGCATCTGAAGGGCGGCATGAACAAGCCGCTGCTGGTCGTGATCCTCATCAGCTGGGGCATCGCCTTCGTCGAATATTGCCTGGCCGTGCCCGCGAACCGGATCGGCTATGCCCATGGCTGGAGCGCCGGGCAGTTGAAGATCGCGCAGGAAGCGATCGCGCTCATCATATTCGGCGTGTTCATGGTGACGGTGCTGGGCGAGCCTTTGCACTGGCGGCACGCGGCGGCCTTCGCCTGCATCATGGCCGCCGTGGCGTTTTTGTTCGTCGGGCGCAGCTGATCCGTTTCGGGCGCAATGTCGCGTCGGAAGCAGACGGTTCGGAACCGCGCGCGGCGTCACAATCTCCACTCCCCCGTGGCGCAGGACGCCATCAACGCCCAACGGATAACGGATTGGAAAAATTTGCTCGACCTTGGCGGATGATGGCGTCAATGCGTCGCATATGCATTTTCAATCGATGTGGATGATGCCCTTCTGGTTTGCGCAGCTGTTCACGGGCGCAAAGTCATTCGTGGACAATCCGCTGATCGGATCGAAAAGGCTGAACGGCATCGGCTTGCATGCGGGGCGGGTTCGGGCTGCGCACGCGTTGACGGCATTCAGGCGGCGCGGGCTTGCCGCGGCGGTCATGCCAGAGGATCGGGCGGCCTTCGATCGCGACGGCGTGGTCGAAATCCGCAACTTCCTGCCCGCTCCGCTTTTCCGCGCAATGCAGGCGGACGTCCTTGCCTATCGCGGCGCGGCCCGCGAGACGGTCCAGGGCGACACTGTCACGCGGCGCATGGCGGTCGATCCGCAGGCGATCCGGGCGATCCCCGCCCTCGACCATTTCCGCAAGGATGAGCGCTGGCGCGCGCTGTGCCGCTATGTCGCGGGTTTCGACGTCGAACCACTGCTTTATATCCAGTCGATCATGCCGAACCGGCACGATGCGCCCCGCGACCCGCAGCATGAACTCCATGCCGATACCTTTCATCCATCGATGAAGGCCTGGCTGTTCCTGGAGGACGTGCCGGCGGAGGCCGGTCCCTTCTCCTATGTGCGGGGATCGCACCGCCTGACACCGTCACGGCTGAAATGGGAACATGCTCGCAGCCTCAGCGTCCGGGACGAAAACTGCCGGCTTTCGGCGCGCGGTTCCCTGCGCATCCGGGCGGACGAACTGGACGGTCTCGATCTGCCACAGCCCAGCGTCTTTGACGTGCCCGCCAACACGCTGGTTATCGCAGACACATTCGGCTTCCATTCGCGCACCGCTGCCGCTGGCCCGGTTACGCGCGTCGAACTATGGGCCTATAGTCGGCGCAATCCGTTCCGCATTCGCCGCGGCTGGGACATCGGCAGCCTGCCCGGGCTGGCCGAACGGCGCATCCCGCTGCGCTGGTGGCTGGGAGACAGGGTCCACCCCCTCATCCGCCAGCAATGGCGAGCGGTGGGCAAGAAATCCGCATTCGAATAGCGGGGCTGCGCCCCTGCATCGCGCCGCGTCACCGTTCCGGCAACAACAGGCTCGAGTCGCCATAGCTGTAGAAGCGGTAGCCCAGCGCAATGGCGTGGGCATAGACCGCCTGCATCCGGTCGCGTCCCATCAGCGCCGATACCAGCATGAACAAGGTCGATCGCGGCAGGTGAAAGTTGGTCATCAGTCCGTCAATCGCGCGGAACCGATAGCCCGGGGTGATGAATATCCGGGTTTCGTCCGCGAACGGGCGGATGAGGCCGTCTTCTCCGACCGCGCTTTCCAGCAGGCGCAGCGAGGTCGTCCCGACCGCGATCAATCGCCCCCCCGCCGCGCGCGCGGCGTTGAGCCGCTCGGCGGTCGCAGCCTCGATCCGTCCCCATTCGGCATGCATTCGATGATCGTCGGTGTCGTCCGCCTTCACCGGCAGGAAGGTGCCCGCGCCCACGTGAAGCGTCAGCGTTTCGGTCAGCACGCCAGCCGCGGCGATGGCGTCCATGAGGTCCGGGGTGAAGTGCAGCGCGGCCGTCGGCGCGGCGACCGCGCCG
Source organism: Sphingobium sp. CCH11-B1 (assembly GCF_001556865.1). Taxonomy (GTDB): domain Bacteria; phylum Pseudomonadota; class Alphaproteobacteria; order Sphingomonadales; family Sphingomonadaceae; genus Sphingobium. Next base: position 155,412 of record NZ_LSJY01000134.1, read on the forward strand.
TCTTCCCGCGCGAACATCGTCTGATAATCGCTCCGGTCGCGCTCGTCCGTGGCGCGCTTGCTGGCGATGTAGGGCGGAAGCGGCATCCGCCCCGCCCGCTCCAGCAGCAACTCGACCGGCTCGTCGCCCTCGAAGCTCAGGGTAACGCCGCCATCTTCATCGCGCGGGCCGGCGATCGCGCTGACACCCGCGCCGAAATCGATCCGGTCGCCGGCACGCACCCGCTTGGCGTTGCGCAGGAAGGCCTGCCACTGCCGCAGGCCAAGCCGCTTGTGCAGCGTCGCGCCGATGCGCGCCTCGCCGCGCGTGCCTTCCAACTGGGCCGGAATGACCTTCGTATCGTTGAACACCAGCACGTCGCCAGCGCGCAGCAGCGACGGCAGGTCGCGCACGGCATGATCCTGCATCGCCCCATCGCCGGGAACCAGGAGCAGCCGGGCGCTATCGCGCGGCGAGGCAGGACGCAGCGCGATATTCTCCGGCGGGAGATCGAAATCGAACAGGTCTACGCGCATCAGAGGGCAACCGGACCCGCCGGCTTATTTGCTGGCGGCCGGCTTCTTGGGCGCAGCCGGTTTCTTGGACGCAGCCGGCCTGGGGGCAGGCTTGCGCGCCGGGGTGGGCGTGTCGACGATGGAGGGCGCGACGGCGGCCGGCGGGGGCGCGGCGGTCACGGGCGGCTTCCCGTCGCTCTCGATCGACGCCTGGAGGATGACGGTCGGGTTTGCCGGCGGCTCGCCCGGCGCGATCGCGTCGACATATTGCATGCCCTCGATCACGCGGCCGAAGACGGTATATTTCTTGTCGAGCTGCATGCGGGGCAGCAGGACGATGAAGAACTGGCTGTTGGCGCTGTCCTCGCTCTGGGCGCGCGCCATGGACACCGTCCCGCGCAGATGCGGCATCGGATTGAATTCGGCTTTCAGGTCCGGCAGCGTCGATCCGCCGGTGCCGTCGCCCTTGGGATCACCGCCCTGCGCCATGAAGCCGGGGATCACGCGGTGGAATTTAAGGCCGTTGTAGAAGCCCTGCCGGGTGAGTTCCTTGATCCGCTCGACATGGCCGGGCGCGATGTCCGGCCGCAACTGGATGCGCACGCGCCCGCCGCTGGACAGGTCAAGGTCCCATATATTCTGGGGGTCGGCCGGCACCGTCGCGGGCGGCAACTGCGGCGTGACGCTGGTGCCCAGAGATTCAAGATTCTTCTGCGCGCGGGCAGCCGTCTCCGCCTTCTTCATTTCGTCGGCGCGGCCGCCGCCACCGCCACCCTGGGCGAAAGCGACGCCGGATGCAGTGATGGCGAAGCCGATCGCGACGGTCTTGAGCGCGCTAGTGAGACGCATGAGTGGACGCTTTCCTCAAAAAATTCTGGGCCGGCAGGCTTGGATGGCCCTGATAGCGCGCTGATCGCGATTGGCAACTGAACGCAGGCTGAAACCGCAGGTCAAACGCCCTTGCGCCCGATCTGCTCGACGCGCGCGACCACCTCGTCGCGCACGGCGGGGCTGACGAATTTCTGGATCGGGCCGCCATAGAGGGCGATTTCCTTGACCAGACGAGATGCGATCGGCTGCAGGGACACATCCGCCATCAGGAATACGGTTTCGACCCGGCCGTTGATCTGCTGGTTCATGCCCGCCATCTGATATTCATATTCGAAGTCCGCGACAGCGCGCAGGCCCCGGATGATGATGCTGGCCCCCTGCGATTCGGCAAAGTCCATCAGCAGCGAGTTGAAGCCGGTGACGACGATCTCCGTATCGATGCCCGCGCATTCACGCCGCACCATCTCCAACCGTTCCTCGTCCGAAAACATGGGCGATTTGGAGATATTGGTGGTGACGCCGAGCACCAGCTTGTCGACCAGCTTTGCGCCGCGCCGGATGATATCCATATGACCCAGCGTGATGGGGTCGAACGTGCCCGGATAGACACCGATGCGCTTTTTGCTCATGGGTTAGCGGTCCCTCTCCACGATATAGTCGGCAATGGCGCGCAGCAGGTCCGCCTCTCTGCCATGGCCGTGCAGATGGGCCTTTGCCTGCGCCACCAGAAGATGCGCCCGGTCGCGCGCGCGTTCGACGCCCAGCAGCGACACGAAGGTTTCCTTGCCCGCCGCCGCGTCCTTGCCGAGCGCCTTGCCCGCAAGCGCGGCGTCGCCCTCCACGTCGAGGAGATCGTCGGCGATCTGGAAAGCAAGGCCGATGTCGCGCGCATAGCCGTGCAGCGACGTGCGCGCCTCCTGCGGCAGGCGCGCCATGATGGCGGCGGCATCGACGCAGAATGCGATCAGCGCGCCGGTCTTGAGATTTTGCAGCCGCGTGACGGTGGCAAGGTCGAAGCGGGCCTTTTCCGCCTCCAGGTCCATCATCTGCCCGCCAGCCATTCCCGCAGGACCGCTGGCCAGCGCCAGAGCCCGCACCAGTTCGATCCGCACGAAGGGATCGGGGTGTGTGTCCTCATCCGCCAGCACTTCGAAAGCGAGATCATGAAGGCAGTCGCCCGCCAGGATGGCGCTCGCTTCGTCAAACGCCTTGTGGACCGTGGGCTTGCCGCGACGCAGATCGTCATCATCCATAGCCGGCAGATCGTCATGGATCAGCGAATAGACATGGATGCATTCGACCGCGAGCCCGACCCGCAGCGCCGATTCGCGCGAGATGTTGAAGAGGTCGCTTGCCGCCTGCACCAGCAGCGGCCGCAATCGCTTGCCGCCGCCGATGGCCGCGTGCCGCATCGCATCATAAAGGCGGCGGCGCGGATCGTCGGGAAGGGCGAGAAGACGGTCAAAAGCGGCATCGATGGCGTCAGCGACTTCCGCTGCGCGCGCACCGACCAAAGCAGAAGCGGAGCCCCCCTCTCCCCCGGACATGGCCGTCAGTCCGCGCCGAACGGCTGCGCGCCGCTGACCACGCCGCCGGCATCGACCGTGAGCTTTTGAATGCGCGCCTCTGCCGCCTGAAGCCTTTCCGTGCACCGTTTGCGCAATTCCTCGCCGCGCGCATAAAGCGCGATCGACTCGTCGAGCGGCACGTCCCCGCTTTCAAGGCGGCGCACGATCTGCTCCAGAGCGCGCAACGCATCCTCGAACGACAGGGTTTCGGGATCGGGGGTCGACATATCCTCAGCCATCGCCCTGCATTGACCGTGCCCAGGCGGATGGTCAAGCCCGCTGCGCCACAAAGGCCCGATGGTCATCACGCCGTCATGACGTCAATTCAGTGCAATGGAGGAAAATGCGTCATTTTGCGTTGACGCACCATGTTGCACGTGCACATAAAAGGATCGCTATGAAATATTATGTCCCCCTGATCGCCGTTGCCGGCCTGACCATGCTGTCTGCCTGCAACAAGAATGATGAACCCGAAGTCGTCGGCGGCCCCGCCGATCCAATGGCCGAAAGGCTGGCCAACGCCGCGCCGGTCGAACTGCCGCCGTCGGTCAAGGCCAACAAGCAGTATCGCTGCAAGGACAACAGCCTGATCTTCGTCGACTTCATGACCGACGACAAGACCGCGAACCTGCGCACCGAAAAGACCGGATCGCCAACGAAGCTGACCGCACCCGAAGCCGGCAAGGCCTATGTCGCGGAAGGCGGCTACGAAGTGTCGGGCCAGGGCGACGACGTGACCATCACCGTTCCGGGGAAGAGCGCGCAGAGCTGCCACGTCTGATCGCCGCGTCTTACTTCCGTTCCCAAGGCCGGCCCCTCCCAAGGGACCGGCCTTTTCTTTTGGCAAAAGGGATGGACTACGGCCCGCGCGGGGAAACGCGGCGAATCTCTCGCGATGGATCAGGCCGAAGCCTGCTCCGCCTCCTCCTCGGCCGCCTGCCTGCGGTCGGTGAACCAGATGGCGACGATCGTGATTTCGTACAGCAGCAGCAGCGGGATCGCGAGCATCAGCTGGGACACGACATCGGGCGGGGTGAGTACCGCCGCCAGGATGAAGGCGGCAACGATCATGTAGCGGCGCAGACCGATCAGCTGGGTGCGGGTCACGAACCCGGCGCGGTTGAGCAGCATCAGCAGCACGGGCATCAGGAAGCTGATGCCGAACGCGAGGATGAACTGCATGACCAGGCCCAGATAGGCATCCGCGCTGGGCAGCGCCTCGACCGACAGGCCGCTGCTATTCCCCTGAAATTCCAGGAAGAAGTGGAAGGCAGTCGGCATCACCACGAAATAGGCAAGGCTCGCCCCCATCGCGAAGAGGAAAGGGGTCGCGATGATGAAGGGCAGCAGCGCCTTCTTCTCCTTGGCATAGAGGCCCGGCGCGACGAAGGCCCAGAGCTGGTTGGCGATGACGGGAAAGGAGAGGCAAAAGGCACCGAACACCGCGATCTTCACCTGCACGAAGAACGCCTCGTAGAGCTTGGTATAAACCAGCCGGCCACCGCCGTCGCCGAACGCCTCCTTCAGGGGATGGACGAGGATGGCGAAGAGCTGCTCGGAAAAATAGAAGCAGACAGCGCCCGTGAGGAAAAGCGCATAGACGCATTTGAGCAGGCGGCTGCGCAGCTCGATCAGGTGGTCGAGCAACGGTGCCTTGCTGTCGTCGATATCGCTGATCATGCCGCGGCGTCGCTTTTACCCGCGGAGCCGGCGAGATAGGGCGGCCCGCCCGGCGTCGGCGCAGGGGCCGGCTCGACGGGGGCCGACTGAGCGACGAAGGCAGGCGATTCTTCCGGGGCGGACTGGGCGACGAAAGCGGGCGCGTCCGGCGTGCCGTCAGGCGGCGGCAAGGCGGCCTCCGCCGTTTCGGGCGGATGCTCTTCCATGATGCGCTTGTTCTGCGCCGCCCACTTCTTTTCCAGCTCTTCCAGTTCCACCTCGCGCACCATCGCATCGATGCCGGTGCGGAAATGGCGGGCCATGCCCTGCGCCTTGCCCACGATCTGCCCCACCTTGTAGAGCGCGCGCGGCAAATCCTTTGGGCCGATCACGATCACGGCAATGATCACGATCACCAGAAGTTCGGACGAATCGATACCAAACATGCGCGACTACCGGCCTGTGCTTGAAGGGGTCAGGCCTTGCTCTTTTCTTCGGTGGCGCTCGGCGCATCCTGTTCGGGCACGCGATGGCCTTCGATCCGGGTCGCAGGCTTGGCCGGCGGCACGTCGTCATCCTCGGCCATGCCTTTCTTGAAGCTCTTGATGCCCTTGGCCACGTCACCCATCAGGCCGGAAATCCGGCCGCCACCAAACAGCAGCATGACGACCAGGAGCACGATCACCCAGTGCATCAGCGAGAAGGAACCCATTTTCAAATACTCCTGAAAGGAGGCCTATCTAGGCCTCTTCCTCGTCATTTTCCACAACGGATTGGCCAGCCAGACCCTCCAGCGCCAAATCCACAGGGTCGAGCAGGCCAGCGGCGCGAAGATCGTCCAGTCCCGGCAGGTCGCGTCGGCTGCTAAGGCCGAAATGCGTCAGAAATTCTACGGTCGTGGCGTAGATGAGCGGACGGCCGGGCAATTCCCGCCGGCCCGCCGGACGGACCCAGCCCGCCTCCATCAAGACGTCGATCGTGCCCTTGGCCACCTGCACGCCGCGAATCGCTTCTATCTCCGCGCGGCTGACGGGTTCATGATAGGCGATGATGGCCAGCGTCTCCGTCGCCGCGCGCGAGAGCTTGCGCGTCTCGTCCTTTTCACGGCGCAGCATGTGGGCGAGGTCCGGCGCGGTCTGGAAATGCCAGCGCCCGCCGCGTTCCACCAGATTGATCCCGCGACCCGCATATTGATCCCCAAGCGTCGCCAGCGCGGCCCGAAGATCGCCGTCCTCCCCCACATGCAGCCTGATTTCCGCGGGGGTTAGCGGCGTTTCCGCCACGAACAGCGTGGCTTCGACGGCGCGAAGATAATCGTCGGGTTCCTGCATCACGCCGCCGCCTCCGGCATCGGCGCGCGCAGGTAGATCGGCTGGAAGATGCCGTCCTGCGCAATGTCCAGCCGGCCCTGCCGCGCCAGTTCCAGCGCCGCCACGAAACTGCTGGCCAATGCCGACTTTGCGCGTGGCGGATCGATGTCGGGCGGCAGAAAGGCTTCGAGCCGGGTCCAGTCCAGCGCCGCGCCGACCAGCGACCCCACACGCTGGAGTGCCTCATCCAGCGTCATGACCGGGCGCACGGCGATGCTATGCACCACCGGCTGCGTCCGCGCGCGCACTTGCCCGTAGGCGGCGATCAGGTCGTAAAGGGTGGCGCGCCACTGGGCCTTGCGGATGAGGCGCAACCCTTCCGGCGCGCGGCGAGGAAACACGTCGCGGCCGATGCGGTCGCGCGCCATCAGCCGTGCCGCCGCATCGCGCATGGCGTTCAGCCGCTGGAGCCGAAGATGGAGCCGCAGCGCCAGTTCCTCAGGGCTGGGGTCCGGCTGTTCCGCCTTGGGCAGCAGCAACGCGGATTTGAGATAGGCCAGCCACGCCGCCATCACGAGATAATCGGCCGCCAGTTCCAGCTTCAGTTGCCGGGCGCTGTCGATGAAGGCGAGATATTGTTCCGTGAGCGCCAGGATGGAAATTTCCCGCAGATCGACCTTTTGTCCCCGCGCCAGCGTCAGCAACAGATCCAGCGGCCCTTCCCAACTGTCGAAGCTGACCGTGAGGATATGGGGCGACGGGACCGCCGGGGACTCGAAAAGGTCGCTCAAGCCGGCACCAGGCCCAGCAAGCTGTCGCGCGTCGCGATCAATGTCTCGAACGCAGGCGGATCGGCATCGTGGCGGACAGACGCCATGGCCCTGTCGAGCCGGGCGCGGGAGGCTTCCGCGATATCGGGCAGGCGATCCGCAATGCCGATCATGTCGTCCATCCGCGCCCAGCAATTGAGCGCAAGATCGCATCCCGCCGCGACGACGCCCGCCGCAAGTTCGGGGATCGACCCCTTGAGCGCCTTCATATCCAGATCGTCGGACATCAGCAGCCCTTGAAAGCCGATCGAGTCGCGGATGATCTCGCCAATGATGGCGGGGGACAGGCTGGCCGGGCGATGCGCGTCCCATTCGGTATAGATGACATGGGCGGTCATGCCGATCGGCGCGCTGCGCAGGGTGCGGAAGGGCGCGAGATCGGTTTCGAGCGCGTTCAAGTCGGCATCGACCACGGGCAGGTCCAGATGGCTGTCGACCAGCGCCCGGCCGTGCCCGGGCATATGCTTGACGATGCCCACCACGCCGCCCTCGGACAGCCCCTCCAGCGTCGCGCGGCCAAGCGCCGCCACGCGCATAGGATCCGCGCCCAGCGTCCTGTCGCCCATGATGTCGCTTGCGCCGTCCTGCCGCACGTCGAGCAGGGGAAGCGCGTCCACGGTGATGCCGACGTCCGCCAGCATCAGGGCCAGGGCCCGACCATTGGCGCGGGACGCCGCGATCGCGCTGGAAGGCGCGATATCGTAAAGCCGGTCGAAGGCCGCGGCGGCGGGAAAGGCAGGCCAGTGCGGCGGCTGCATCCGCGCGACGCGGCCGCCCTCCTGGTCGATCATGACAAGCAGGTCGTCGCGCCCGTGCAGCGTCCGAAGATCGTCCGTGAGCGCGCGTAGCTGGTCACGGTCGGCGCAATTGCGCTTGAAGAGGATATATCCCGCCGGCTCCGCCTCCGCGAAGAAGGCGCGTTCGTCCGGGGTGAGCGACAGGCCGGCCATGCCGAAGATAACAGGCTTCATGGCCCGGATGGTAGCGCCTGCCGCCGCCGCTGTCGAAGGGCTTTATGCCGGTCAGTTCACCACGATGCAGCTTTCGCCCGCAACCTTGAGCTTGCCGCACACCAGGCTGGCCTGCTTGCCCGCCCCAGCACGCAGGCGGTACAATGTGCTCCCGCCGATTTCCACCGGCTCGATCGTCATGCTGAGCGGCGCGAGATAGGCGAAGCGCTTGGACAGCTTGCCCCATGCATCCTTCGCGAGCGCGGCGTTGCCATAGGCGCCAAGCTGGATGGTGCCGCCGGGCACCGCCTTGGGCGTCGCAGCCCGGGCTGGCGCCGCGGTTTCGTCTGCGACACGCGTCGACACGCTCTGGGCGGGCTTGACCGGCGCGGCGGGCCGGGCAGCGGCGAGCGCCGGCGTGGTCTTTTCGATTGGCGCTTCGGGCACGCGGCTCGGATCGATGCGGCCGTCGCGCGCCACGCCTTCGCTGGCGGCGAAGCTGGCGTCGCCTTCGCCATCGAACTTCTTGGCATCGGCCTCGTTCGCTGCGATCTTGTAGTCGCCCGGCGGGGCAGCGATCAGCGCCCCTTCGCCGGCGCTGCCAGCGCCGTTGCGGTTCTGGACGAGCCAGACCCCCGCCACCACCGCGCCAATAAGAACGAGGCCAAGGAGGATAAGCCCCAGCAGGCGCAGCGGCGAAATGCGGTCATCCTCCGCATCGTCGATCGCCGGCTCAAGCCATGGGAGACGATCCTCATCGTCAAGGTCAAGCCGGCCGCGCGCATAATCACCCATAGTCTTCAGCGCCTCATTGCATTTCCGTCAAGGCAGCCACGCCCATCAGGGTCAAGCCGTTACGGATAATCTGCCCGATTCCCTGAGCGAGGAAAAGGCGGGTTGCGGTGAGTGCGGGATCATCGGCGACGATTACGCGCGCGCGGGGATCATCATTGCCAATATTCCACCATCCATGAAAGGCGGACGCCAAGTCATTGAGATAGAAGGCGACACGATGCGGCTCACGCGCTTGCGCAGCACCATCGACGACGCGAGGGAACTGCGCGGCCAGCTTGACCAGACCAAGCTCCGCTGTCCCGAGAAGGGACAGGTCAGGCGCGGGCATATCGATCCCGGCCTCCTCCGCACGACGGCCAAGCGAGGCAATACGCGCATGGGCATATTGCACGTAGAAGACCGGATTGTCCTTCGACGCCTCCACCACCTTGGCGAAGTCGAAGTCCATCTGGGCGTCGGCCTTGCGCGTCAGCATGGTGAAGCGGACGACATCCTTGCCCACTTCCCGCACCACGTCCGCCAGCGTCACGAAATTGCCGGCGCGCTTGGACATTTTCACCGGCTCACCGTCGCGCAGCAGCCGGACCATCTGAATGAGCTTCACGTCGAAACGCGCCCGCCCTTCGGTCAGCGCGGCGACGGCGGCCTGGATGCGCTTCACCGTGCCGGCATGGTCCGCGCCCCATATGTCGATCAGCTGGTCCGCGCTCTGGGCCTTCTGGAAATGATAGGCCATGTCCGCGCCGAAATAGGTCCAACTGCCGTTCGACTTCCTGATCGGGCGGTCCTGATCGTCGCCAAACTTCGTTGATCGGAACAGCGGCAGTTCGACCGGTTCCCAATCGTCGGGCAATTCGCCCTTGGGCGCCTCCAGCGTGCCGTCATAGACGAGGTCGTGCGCGCGCAGCCAGGCTTCGGCCTCATCGGGCTTCCCGGCCGCCTGCAATTCGGCTTCGGACGAGAAGATGTCGTGATGGATGCCCAGCAGCGCGAGGTCGCTGCGGATCATGTCCATCATCTTCGCGACGGCGAAGCTGCGGAAGAGCGCCAGCCATTCGCCTTCCGGAGCGCCCACGAAACGATCGCCATATTCCTGGGCGAGCGCCTGCCCGACCGGCACCAGATAGTCGCCGGGATAAAGCCCTTCCGGAATGTCGCCCACATCTTCGCCCAGCGCCTCGCGGTAGCGCAGGTGCGCGGATCGGGCGAGCACGTCCACCTGGCCGCCCGCATCGTTGATATAATATTCGCGGATGACCCTATGCCCGGCATATTCCAGCAGGGTGGCGAGCGCGTCGCCCACCACCGCGCCGCGACAATGGCCCATATGCATGGGGCCGGTGGGATTGGCGGACACATATTCGACGTTGACCGTCACGCCCTGCCCCATGGCCGAGCGCCCATATTCGTCGGCGTCCACATGGATCGCAGCCAGCTCGGCGCGCCAGGTGGCGTCGGTCAGGGTCAGGTTGATGAAGCCCGGCCCGGCAATGGCAGCGCTCTCCACCTCTTCCAGGGCCTGCAGCCTGGCGACGATCGCCTCCGCAAGGGTGCGTGGATTGGTCCCGGCGGGCTTTGCCAGCACCATCGCCGCATTGGTCGCCAGGTCGCCATGACTCGCGTCGCGGGGCGGCTCGACCGTGACGGGCTTGCGATTGAGGCCCGAGGGCAGCGCGCCATCGGCCTCCAGCGCATCCAGCACGGCGTCGAGATGAGCGGTGAAACGGGTGTAAAGGGACACGGAGCGAAACTTTCTTGCAAGTTCCGTTCGCCCTGGGCCTGTCGAAGGGCTGCTCCTGTCTTTCAAGAAGGGCAGCGCTTCGACAAGCTCGGCCCGAACGGTTGAACGGGACTGAGCTTAACGGGTGGCGTTATATCGGAGCTGGTCCTGCGTCAGGTTGAACCCGACCAGCAGTTCAAAGCTGGTCCGCTGCAACGCCGCCTTGACGTCCGGCTGGGCAAAGGGATCGATCGCCGCGTCCGCATCGCCGGCCTTGCGCTTCTGCGTGATCTTCGTCTGGATGTCGGCTGGAAGGGTCGCTGCCGCCTTGTCCACATAGGACCCCGCCTTGGCTTGCGCGCTGGCGAGATATTGGCCGGGCGCGAAGGTCAGCGTCACTTGCCCCACGCGCTTGGCAACGACGTTCGTCCCCGCCTGCACGACGGCCGAGAAATAGGGCAACGTCACCTGGCGCGCGGCGGTGGCATCCGTGCGGCGCGCATTCACGGTGAAGGTCGCTTCGGTGTAGAATTGACTGCCATCGGCACAGGTGGACCGCAGATCGGTGATGTTGGCGACAATGTCGATCGCGGAGGCGTCCGTGCTGTTTGCCGGGTTGAACAGCGTCATGTCCCCCGTCTGCGCCGGGATCGCCGCGACCGGACAGGCCGACCGGACCGCGACGATGCCGCCGCTGGCATCGATCTCGCCCCGGCTCGAGCACCCCGCCACAGCGAGGGCAAGCATGGCGACAGCGGCAAGACGGACGGTTTTCACGAGCAGACAATCCTTGGCGGGCCGGCCGGGGCCGGGAACTTTGCGCTTCCTTATCCATCCCCCGCCGCCCGCGCAACCTCAAGGCTCTTTCTTCCGGAACCACATTGTCCTAAGCGGCTCGCATGACCCAAGCGCCAGACGTCCGCCGCCCGATGACCCTGTTGATCGCCGCGCCGCGCGGCTTTTGCGCCGGGGTCGATCGCGCCATCGTCATCGTCGAACGGGCGATCGAGAAATATGGCCCGCCTGTCTATGTCCGGCACGAAATCGTCCACAACAAATATGTGGTGGACAGCCTGAAGGCCAAGGGCGCGATTTTCGTGGAGGAACTGGACCAGGTGCCAGACGGCGTGCCGGTCGTCTTTTCCGCCCATGGCGTGCCCAAGGCGGTGCCGGCCAAGGCCGAGGAACGCGGCCTCGACTATCTGGACGCGACATGCCCGCTCGTCAGCAAGGTCCATCGCCAGGCCGAACGGCAGGTGGAGGCCGGCCGCCACATCCTGTTCGTCGGGCACAAGGGGCATCCGGAGGTGATCGGGACGTTCGGCCAGGTGCCGGCCGGCACCATGACGCTGATCGAGACGGTCGAGGATGCCGAAGCTTTCCATGCGGCCGATCCGGACAATCTCGCCTTCCTGACGCAGACCACATTGTCCGTCGATGACACGGCGGCGATCGTCGCGACGCTGGAGCGGCGTTTCCCGACCATCGCCGCGCCCAAGGGCGAGGACATCTGCTACGCCACGTCAAACCGCCAGACGGCGGTGAAGGCGATAGCGCCGCGCTGCGACGCGCTCTATGTGATCGGCGCGCCGAACAGTTCCAATTCGCTGCGCCTGGTGGAAGTGGCGGAGCGGGAAGGCACGCCCGCGCGCCTCATCCAGCGGGCGGACGAGATCGATTTTGCCTGGCTGGCGGATGTCCGCACGCTGGGCCTGACCGCCGGGGCGTCAGCGCCCGAAATATTGGTGCGCGAGGTGGTCGACCGGATCGCCAGCCGGTTCGCCGTGACCGAGGAACAGGTGGAAACCGCGCGCGAGAGCATCGCCTTCAAGCTGCCACGCGGGCTGGAGGCAGCCTGATCCATGGCGGTCTATACCCATGTGCCCGCCGAAGAGATCGACGCTTTCCTGACCCGCTACGACGCCGGCCGGCTGGTGTCGGCCAAGGGCATCGCCGAAGGGGTCGAGAACAGCAACTACCTGCTGGAAACGACCGGCGCGGATGGAAAGGGCCATCGCTTTATCCTGACCCTCTATGAAAAGCGGGTGGATGAGGCCGACCTGCCCTTTTTCATGGATCTGCTGGACCATCTGGGCGCGCGCGGATGCCTTGTCCCACGCTTCATCGCTGACAAAAGCGGACAGCGACTGCAACAGCTTGGCGGCCGTCCGGCCTGCCTGATCGAGTTTCTGACCGGGATCAGCGTGACCGAACCGACCCCGGCACAGGCGCGCGCGGCGGGCGTTGCTCTGGGCGAGTTGCACAGGGCGGCGCAGGGTTTTGCCGGCGAGCGGCGCAACGCGCTCGACATTGCGGGATGGCACGATCTCGCCACGAAATGCGGCGACGACTTCGACAGCGTCGCCCCCGGCCTTGGCGCGCGGGTAGCGCGGGAACTGGCCTTTCTCGACGCCCATTGGCCATCGGACCTTGCCCGGTCGGTGATCCATGCGGACCTGTTTCCCGACAATGTGCTGATGCTCGGCGACCGGGTAACCGGCCTTATCGACTTTTATTTCAGCTGCACGGACCTTCGCGCCTACGACCTCGCCGTGACGCACAGCGCCTGGTGCTTCAGCAATGACGGAGCGACCTGGTTCGCGGAGCGGGCAGCGGCGCTGGGGTCGGGCTATACGGCATCGCATGGGCTGACGGAGCAGGAACGGGCCGCCTTCCCGGTCCTCTGTCGGGGGGCGGCGCTTCGCTTCCTGCTGACGCGCGCCTATGATTGGATCAACACGCCGGCCGATGCGCTGGTGACGCGCAAGGATCCCCTCGCTTATTTGCGCCGTCTGGATTTCTACGCCAGCGCCGATCCGGCGGTCCTGCTCGGCGCATGAGCGAGCTTCCCCAGGTCGACATCTTCACCGACGGCGCGTGCAAGGGCAATCCCGGCCCCGGCGGCTGGGGCGCGGTGCTGCGCTTTGGCACCGTCGAAAAGGAGATTTCCGGCGGCGAAGCGCAGACGACCAATAACCGCATGGAAATGATGGCAGCCATCGAAGCCCTTACCACGCTCAAGAAACCATGCCGTGTAACCCTCTACACTGACAGCAAATATGTGATGGACGGCATCACAAAATGGGTGTTCGGCTGGCAGAAGCGCGGCTGGAAGACGGCCGACAACAAGCCGGTGAAGAATGTCGAGCTGTGGCAGGCTCTGCTGGCCGCCGCAGGACGGCATAAGGTGACGTGGCAGTGGGTGAAGGGCCATGCCGGCCACCCGGAAAATGAACGGGCCGACCAGCTCGCCTGCGCGGCGGCGGAGAGCTTCCGGCGCTAGGCCGCGCGCTCGCCGCGCAGGATCGTCTCGATCAAGGTCACATCCTCCGGCTTGTCGGCGTCGATACAGGCTTCGGCCTTGTCCATCGCCACCAGCCGCGCCGCAAGGCCGAACTTGCGACCGACGCGGGCGATCCCGCCACGCAGCGTGAGGAGGCGCAGCAGCGCCCCGAGCAGGGCGACCGGACCGAAAGCGGCGAGGATCTTCCAGCCTTTCTTCCGATCCTGCTCCACCTCCTGCCACAGCGCGATGACGCGCTTTGCCCTGTCGCTCCCGAACCAGAAGAGGTTCGCGCCCGACCACCAGCCGTCGCGGAACTTGAGCCAGGTGCGGCGCGATTGCGGATAGCGGGCCAGCAAGGTGCGGCGCTCCACCAGCGCGACGGCGACGTCCGCGCCCGCGGCCTGCGCCACAAACTGGTCGAGCATTGCCAGGTCCAGCAGGACATGATCGGCCGTCGTCAGCAGGAGCGGATAGGACAGCCCCCCTCCATCCATCAGCGACAGCAGCGAGGCGGCAATCCCCTGCCCGCCCGTTTCGAACCGGACGCGCGGATGGCTCGCGAGCCAGGCGGTGGCCGGGTCGGCGGCGTAGAGGTCCGGGCGCTGGGTCAGGATGACGAGCTGCCCGACCGCCGGATGATCCAGCAGCGCACGGGCGGGATAGTCGATCATCGGCCGGCCGGCGACCGGCGCGAGCGGCTTGACCGGCACGCCAGCCGCGAGCGCCAGCGGATCGGGAACCGGGCGCGCGCCCGCAAGCAGGATGGCGGTGACTGGAGCGGTCATGCGCCGCCGTTAGCGGAACCGGCGACAGGCGGAAAGCAGCTTATTTGCTCCGAACGGCAGGGCCCGCGCCGGCAGCCTGCGCGAAACTGTCATGCAGGCCGACGCGCAGCTGGCGATAGTGGGCGAGCTTCGCGCGGAAGGCCGCCAGTTCCGCGCCGGCCAACTGCGCCGTGGTCGTGAAGCGCACCGACAATGGGTTGACCGTCACGCCGTTGCGATACAGCTCATAATGGAGGTGGGGTCCGGTGGACAGGCCCGTGGAGCCGACATAGCCGATCACCTGCCCGCGCCGCACCCGCTGGCCGGGTATCGCGGCGATGCGGCTCATATGGGCATAGCCGGTGGCAAGACCGCCGCCATGTTCGATGCGGACATAATTGCCATGCCCGCCGTGCCGCCCCGCATAGGCGACCACGCCGTCGGTGACCGCATAGATGGGCGATCCATAGCGCGCGGCGAAATCGATGCCGGCGTGCATCCGGGTATAGCCCAGAATCGGATGACGGCGCATGCCGAAACCCGACGACATGCGGCCTGCCACGGGCGAGGACAGGACGCCGCGCCGTTCGCCGACGCCCGATGCCTCGAACCATTCGGTCCGGCCGTCCTTGGTCCATTTGAGCATGTCGATCGACTTGCCGCGCCCACGCCGGAGCCCGGCATAGAGAAGGTCGCCCACCTCCACATCGCCGGTTTCGGCGCGGCGATATTCGGTGACGATGTCGTAGCGGTCGCCGGCCGCGATGCCGCCAAGATCGACCTGCTGCGCGATGACGCGCAGGAAAGCCTGCACCGCGCGGGGCGGCGCGCCGGCCGCGCGGGCGGAACGGTAGATGCTGTCGCCCACCACGCCCTGGATGCGGAGCGGCGTATCGTCCACCCGGATGGGAATGCGCCTGGCGGACAGCAGCCCTCCGTTGCGCGTCAGTTCGACGCTGAGGTCGAGCCGCGCGCGGAACGCCAGCCGGTCCAACGGCCGCGGCCGGTCTCGCGCGGCGCGGCGGCCAAGGACGATGTCGAGCCGGGTGCCCGGCTTCACGCCCCCGTCGATATCGCCACCGACAAGGCTCATGACCGTCGACACGTCGTCGCCGCTCACGCCGGCGCGCGACAGGGCGCGGGCAAGCGTGTCGCTGCTCCCGACCTGGGCGCTCAATTCGATCTGCGGCCGCTCGGGTGTTTCGCGCAGCGGCTGCACGGTGTCGGTCGATCCCATATGTCGTCCGCTGTCCGCGCCGAGCGCCAGCGGCGTGATCATCTGGCTGCGCACTTCATCATAATGCGCATCCGAAAGGACCGGGCCGGGAGCGCCTGGAACAGGCTCGAAAGCCGGCGACAGATAGAGCGCCATGGCGCAGAGGCCCAAGCAAGTGAACAGCCCCCGGAACCAGGTGCGGCTGCCGATCCGCTGGCCAAGATCGGGGACCAGCTCGACCTCATCGGCCCATTCCCGCAGGCGCACGCGCCAGTCCTGCGGTGCCGGAGAGCGGCTCAGCGATTCGGTTGCCCACAGCGATGCCGTTGCGCCGCCCTGCTGCAATCCGAGTCGGTGATCCTGAAACAAACCCGCATCCCCATGGGCTTCGCCGCCCCGCACAGCCCCCGCGCCGTGCGTGAGCGCGACCTTTGTGAACGCACAGGGTTAAAGTCAAATAAAGAGCGCGGCCGGGCGCACGGCGCGACGATGAAACGTGCGAACCGTCCGACAGGCGTCGCAATCGGGCATGGGGCGGCGAAATCCCTTGCCGATCCGGGCGGCCTGCCCGACATAGGAGGCACCATGGCCCAGTTCGCCCGCTCTCCCGTCACCGCGGTCCTGGGACCGACCAACACCGGCAAGACCCACCTCGCAGTCGAGCGCATGTGCGGCCATTCAAGCGGCATGATGGGCTTTCCCCTGCGCCTCCTGGCGCGAGAGGTCTATGATCGGGTCGTCGCGATCAAGGGACCGCAGTCAGTCGCGCTCATCACCGGCGAAGAGAAGATCGTGCCGCCGGGCGCGCGCTATTTCCTTTGCACAGCGGAATCGATGAGCCTTGACCGCGACTTGGCGTTCGTCGCGCTGGACGAGGCGCAGCTCGGCGCGGACCCGGAGCGCGGCCATATCTTCACCGACCGCATCCTGCGGGCGCGGGGCCGGGAGGAGACGATGATCCTTGGGTCCGCCAGCATAAGCCGGGTGGTGAAGGCGCTGGTCCCCGACGTGGAGATCATCAGCCGCCCGCGTTTCTCCACCCTGTCCTACGCGGGCGCCAAGAAATTGTCCCGCCTGCCCAAGCGGTCCGCCATCGTCGCCTTTTCGGCAGAGGAAGTCTATGCCGTGGCGGAGATGCTGCGGCGGTTTCGCGGTGGCGCGGCGGTGGTGATGGGCGCGCTGTCCCCGCGCACCCGGAACGCGCAGGTGCAGATGTTCCTGAATGGCGAGGTCGACTATCTGGTCGCGACCGACGCCATCGGCATGGGCCTCAACCTTGACGTCGCGCATGTCGCCTTCGCTTCGCTGCGGAAATTCGACGGCCGGCGCGCCCGCCGCCTGACCGTCAGCGAAATGGCGCAGATCGCCGGCCGCGCGGGGCGGCACCATCGCGACGGGACGTTCGGCAGCCTGGGCCATGAGGATGGCGACGCCGCCTTCACGCCCGAGGAAATAGAGGCGATCGAATCGCATCATTTCCCGCCGATCGACCAGCTTTTCTGGCGTGACGGTACGCCACGCACCGACCGGCTGGACCATCTGGTGGCCGATCTGGAGGCAAAACCCGACCGCCCCGAACTGCGCGCCGCGCCCGAGGCGGTGGACCTGGCCGTGCTTAAGCGCCTTGCGGCCGACCCGCTCGTCATCGAACGGACGAAGGGCAAGCGGCAGGTGGAACGGCTCTGGGCCGCGTGCGGCCTGCCCGACTTCCAGAAGCTGGGAGCGGACCACCATGCCCGCATGGTGAGCCGGATATGGCGTTTCCTGTCCGAAGGGTCGGGCCATATTCCCCGCGACTGGTTCGCGCAGCAGATCGCGCGACTCGATTCGGTGCAGGGCGACATCGACACGATTTCCGGCCGCATCGCGGCCACGCGGACATGGGCCTATATCGCGCATCGGGCCGATTGGCTGGAGCATCCGGCCGAGATGGCAGAGCGCACGCGCATGCTGGAGGAGAAGCTCTCGGACGCACTGCATGCCGCTTTGACCCAACGTTTCGTGGACCGGCGCACGTCCGTCCTGTTGCGCGACATCGGCCAGAATGCCAGCAACCTGCCGGTGACGGTGGAGCAGGACGGGACAGTCTGCGTCGATGGCGAGACGATTGGGCGACTTGACGGCTTCCGATTCTCGGTCGATCCCGCTACGCGGCTTGCCGATCGGAAGATGTTGCTGGCGGCGGCCGATCGCCGGCTTGGAAAGGTGTTGCGGGTGAAGGCTGAAGAACTGGTGGCGGCGACGGACGCGGATTTCGTGCTGCTGGACGAGGCGGGACAGGCGCCAGGCATCGCCTGGGGCGGGACGACGGTGGCGGCCCTGCTGGCCGGGCCGAGCCTGCTGTCGCCGGACATCCGGCTGGACCGCGCGCTGCTGGCGTTGGGACAGGATGTGCAGAAGCAGGTCGTCGCCCGGCTTTCGACCTGGTTCGAGGCGCAGAAGCAGAAGCATTTGCTGCCGCTTGTGAAGATGGCGGAAAGCGCCGCGGATCCGGCGGTGCCGCCTGTCGTGCGCGCCGTCTTCGCCCAGCTGGCCGATGCAGGCGGCGTCATGGCACGGACCGATCTGGACGATGCGCTCGGACATCTGGACAAGGAACAGCGGCATCTGCTGCGCAAGGCCGGCATCGATATCGGCGTGCTCGACATCTATCACCCCGGCTTGCTGAAGCCCGGCGCGGCGCGCTGGCGATCGGCGTTGCTGTCGGCGCGCATCGCCAAGCCCTGCCTGCCCCTGCCCGGCCCCGGCCTGACGCTGATCCCGGCGGGCGAGAAGCCGGCGCAGATGGGCGCGCGGATCGCGGGCTTCCGCGGTTTCGGCGACCAGATGCTGCGCATCGACATGGCCGAGCGCATGGCCCGCGCCGCGCATGAGGCGATTGCGAAGGATGAGCCCTTCACCGCGACCAGCCCGCAGATCGTGTCCCTGGGTCTTAGCGAACCATCCTTCCTGACGCTGATGCGTCTGGCTGGATTCCGGCCCGTTGCCCCCCGCGCGCCTGCCGCGGATGTTCCCTGCGTCGAGGATGTCGAAGGCTTAGCGCCTGCCGAAACGGCGGAAGGCACTGAAACGACCGAGGTTGCGACGCCTGTTCCTGCCGGCGCGAACTGGGCTTTCCGCGGGCGTCAGAAGCCGCGCCCGGACCGCCAGCAGCAGGGCAGCAAGCCCCGCGCCGGCAAGCCCGGCGGCAAGCCGGAGGGCGATCGCCGCCTGTCACGCGAACGCGCCCCGCGCCCCGCTTCGGCCGGCAGCACGCCAGCGCCTGCCAACAACGCCTTTGCCGGGCTCGCCGAGCTTCTGGGCCGCAATGGCTGACGCGGCGACGGTGGGGCATGGGCCCAGCCTTCGCATCGACAAATTCCTGTGGTTCGCGCGGCTGTCCAAAAGCCGCTCGAACGCGCAGGCGCTGGCGGAGGACGGCCATATCCGCCTCAACGGCCGACGCATCGACCGCGCCCATGCGCCGGTCCGTATGGGCGATCTCATCACCTTTCCCCATTTCGATAAGGTGCGCGTGGTCCGGGTGATGACACTGCCGGCCAGGCGCGGTCCCGCCCCGGAAGCGCAGGCCTGTTATGAGGAACTGACGGTGGGGAGCTGACCCCGCCGCCGGGCTTCTTCCTGCCACTCCTGCCTTCCCTGATGGCTCGTCCCGACGGGCCTGCGACGGTGTGAACTTCCGCGCCGTCCCGCCAAACCGGCCCTACGTCCATGGCAACAATATCCTCATTGACCTTGCGCGCATGCGGGCATAGCAGGGCCGCGTTTTTCAACACCAAGAGTGCCAGCCAATGACCTATGTCGTGACCGACAACTGCATCCGCTGCAAATATATGGATTGCGTGGAGGTCTGCCCCGTCGATTGCTTCTACGAGGGCGAGAATATGCTGGTCATCAACCCCAATGAATGCATCGACTGCGGCGTGTGCGAACCCGAATGCCCCGCCGAGGCGATTCTGCCCGATACAGAGAACGGCCTGGAGCAGTGGCTGGAGCTGAACGCGAAATATTCGGCGGAATGGCCCAACATCACGGTCAAGGGCGACGCGCCCGGCGATGCCGACGCCATGAGCGGCATCGAGAACAAGCTGGAAAAATTCTTTTCGCCGGAGCCCGGATCGGGCAGCTGACGCCATCGCCGTTTCAAGCAGTTTCAACGCCATCCCCAGACATTGTGTCCGGGGGTGGTAATTTTGTTACGAATCTGCTAAATAGGCGATCGATGGCCGGATGTCCCCCTGTCCGGCCCTGGAGAATGATCTTCATGTCATGACGGTGGCGCCGTGGACTTCCCGGCATTTGTCTCTCTGGCACATCTGCCCCCGCGTTCGTCCCGTTCCCCGGTTGAATTGGAAAGGTATCAAATGGCTGCCAAGGCGCTGTCCTTTGACGTTGGTGATTATGTCGTTTACCCCAAGCATGGCGTTGGCCGTGTGATCGAACTGCAAAAGGAGCAGATCGCGGGCATGGAGCTGGAGCTATATGTGCTCCGCTTCGAAAAGGAGCGTATGACGCTGCGTGTGCCGACCAACAAGGCCGAAGGTGTGGGCATGCGCAAGCTGTCCTCCAACAAGACGCTGGAGGAGGCGATGGAAACGCTGAAGGGCAAGCCCAAGGTCAAGCGCACCATGTGGTCGCGCCGCGCGCAGGAATATGAGGCCAAGATCAATTCGGGTGACCTGGTGTCGATCGCCGAAGTGACTCGCGACCTGTTCCGCGCCGACGACCAGCCCGAGCAGAGCTATTCCGAACGGCAGATTTTCGAGGCTGCTTCCAGCCGCCTTGCGCGCGAACTGGCCGCCATGGAAGAAACGGACGAGCCGAGCGCGCTCAAGAAGATCCTGCGCATCCTGAACGAAGCTGCGCCCAAGCATGTGAAGGTCGAAGCCTAAGTCAGGCCTTCATCAGGGGCAATGAAAAAGGGCGCTCCGGCTTGGTTCGGGGCGCCCTTTTTCGTTGCATTCGGTCGCCGCGATCAGTCGCCCTTGGCTGCGCCCGCGGCATCCTTGGCCGCGTCGCCGACGTCGCTGGCCGCCTGGCCTACCTGCGTCGCCGCACTGCTTACGGCATTGTCCTTGTTCGTCTGGCTGGAGACCAGGAAGAAGGCGGCGACCGCCACCACGACAACCAGCAGCAGAACCGCGAGCGTCGTGCCGCCGCCACGCTTTTCGATGACAGTCGTCGTGGTTGTCGGCCGGTCCTGATAATCACCGCGATAATCGGTCATGTCGCTCTCCTCCTCATACGCCACCCGCAGCAACAATGCCGCAACGAGGAAGGAGGTTCCCGCAGGGGCGAGACGTGGAACCGTCTGCGCTGGACTTCAATCCATGCTGTCGGGAACGGGCACGAACGCCCCCTTGGCACGATCCTTCACCACCCTGTCCGCGCGGAACACCGATCCGCTCATGGTAATATAGACGCCGGGTTCGGCAACCTGCGCCGTCGCGAAGGCCATGCCCAGGTTGAAACTGGCGTCGCTTTCGCCGAAGCGCGCGGGCGCAAGCGCGCCGACCAACACGATCGTCTTGCCCGGGATGTCACGCAGCAGCTTGGCCGTGTCCGTCATCGTGTCCGTGCCGTGGGTGATGACGACATGATTTTCCGGCGCCGCCGAAACCCGCGCATAAATTAGGGCGCGGTCACGATCGTCCAGTTCCAGGCTGTCCTTGCGGGTCACTTCCTCGACGCGGAAGGGCCGCTTCACCCGGGCGATCTCCAGCAGCTTCGCCATCACCGTCTCGCCCACCTGATAGTCGGACAGCGCGTCGAAATAGATTTTGTCGATCGTTCCGCCGGTGGTCAGCAGCAAAATGGGCGTTTCGGAAGACAGCATGGAATATCCTTGTCGAATGCTATGCGCCGCGCGCCATCGCTTCGCCCCGGTCGCGGGCCGCAGCCAGCGTGTCGGCAAGCAGCGTCAGCAGCCTCTGGTCCGCATCCAGCACGTTCAGCCCCTCGCGCGTCATGCCGCCCGGAGAAGCAACCTGGTCGGCAAGCGCCGCCGGGCTGACAGCCGCGCGAGCCGCCATGTTGGCGGAGCCCTGAACCGTCGCGAGAGCCATGCGCGCGGCTTGATCCGCCGGGATGCCTATGGCCTCCCCCGCCCGTGCCAGCGCGTCTATGAAGCGGAAGAGGAAGGCAGGGCCGCAGCCGGACAGTGCGGTGATCCGGTTGAACAGCGCTTCGTCATCAATCCATTCGGCAAGGCCGAGCGGCTGGATCAATGCGCTGATCGACCCTTTGGCCGCCGCGTCAGTATCATCATCGGTGAACAAGGCAGTCACGCCTTCCCCCAGCCCCACGGGAAGATTGGGCATTGCGCGGACGATGGCGCGGACATTGGGAAACCCGGCGCGCAATTTGGCAAGCGTCGTTCCAGCCAGGATCGACACCAGCCGTAGATCCGGAGCACATCGGGGCGCAAGGGCGGCAGCCACATCGTCGATCTGGTAAGGCTTCATGCCCAGCAGAACCGTGGTTCCCGCCGGCAGCGCATCGGGATAGTGCCTGACGACCGCAACACCATCAGCCACCGGACGTCCGCTGGGACGCATCACGGTGACGCGCGCGGGATCCAGTCCGCACGTCAGCCAGCGCGACAGCATCTGGCCCGCCATGTTTCCGCAACCGACCATGAACAGGCGGTCGGGGAACGTCCCTGCATCGTCAGGCGCGCGCATGGCCGTCAAGCCTCGCCGCGGGTTTCGATCAGGCTGGCGGAGATGGCTTCGGACGGCGACTTGCCGCCCCAAAGGACGAACTGGAACACGGGATAGAAGCGCTCGCATTCGTCGATCGCGGTTTCGACAAGCAATTGCGCCTGATCCAGCGTCAGCGTGCCGCCTGCGCCCAGCAGCGCGCCATGGCGGAAAAGGATGATGCCGCTGGACGACCAAAGCTCGAAATGGCCGATCCAAAGCTGTTCGTTGATCAGGCCCAGCGTCTCGTAGATCGAGCCGCGCTTTTCGTCCGTGACGCGGATGTCCGGCATGGCGAGCAGCTGGAGCACCTGATCTTCGTCGCGCCAGATGCCGCGCAGCTCATATTGCGCCCAGCTTCCCTGCGTGTTGGCGACGATCTCGTCGTCGCCCACCTGATCGAAGCTCCAGCCATGCGCCTCGAAATAGGCCGCCAGCATGTCGATCGGGGCCGCTTCCTGACCGCCATGTTCGAATTCGTCACTGTCCATCATCGGCGGGCCATATCACCGCATGCGGCGAAAGGACAGGCGGTTCAGTTCGCGCTTTCCGGCTTGGAGCCACCGCTCTTGCCTTCGAGGGCATCGAGCCGCGCCTTCAGCAGTTCGACCTCTTCACGCGCCGCCGCAGCCATGGCCTTAACGGCGTCAAACTCCTCACGCGACACGAATTCCATGCCGCCGATCCACTCCTTGGCCCGTTCCCGCGCGTTGGATTCGAACTCGCGGGTCATGCCCGCGAAAGTGCCGGCCGCGCCGTTCACCAGCTTGGCCAGATCATCGAAAAAGCGGTTCTCGCTCTGCATCTCTCTTGTCCTTCCTGCAGCGCGACCCGCGCGCCCTGTCGTCTATATCTGGGTCTTGAGCGCCGGAGCGACAAGGGTTTCGGCGCCGGGGTTGAGCTGGCCGATCTCATAGTTGAGGAAGGAGGCAAAGGCCAGCCATGCAAGATAGGGAAGCAGCAGCACGCCTGCGAGGCGACGAATGCGCCAGAAAAGCACCGTCACAACCGCGACGACGACGAAAAGCGCAACAAGCAGGAACAGCGCCTCCCCGATCTGATGCGCACGGAAGAAAAGCGGGGACCAGGCCAGATTCATGATCAGCTGGACGAGGAAAAGCATGATCGCCGCGCCCCGGCCGCGCGCACCGCGCGCGTGAAGGACCATGGCGAAGGCAAGCGCCATCAGAACATAGAGGATGGTCCAGACCACGCCGAACGCCCAGCCGGGCGGCATGACAGCGGGTTTGACCAAGGCATCGAACCAGCGGTTACCATAGCCGCTGTTGGACAGCTTTCCCGACAGGAAACCCAGAAACACGATGGCCGGAACCGTAACCAGCGCCCATCGCAGATAGGCAAGGCGCAACTGGCCCGGAGACGCGATTTCATTCATCGGCAGCAACACTCCCCACCCATGTCACTCCGCCGGATCGGGCGAATCCCTAAGCGCCGAATCCAGCTTGCGACCAACGGTTTGCGGAGAAACCGTGCGCTTGGCAACGCGCGAGTAGAAGATCGGTATCAGGAAGAGCGTGATCAGCGTGGCGAGGCTGACGCCGGATACCACCACGACGCCGATCGAGTGGCGCGCCGCAGCCCCTGCCCCGCCCCGGATGACGAGCGGCACCGCGCCGATGACGGTGGCGATCGACGTCATCAGGATCGGGCGGAGGCGGCGTCTGGCGGCTTCACGGATCGCCTCGGCGATCTCCAGCCCTTCGTCGCGCAGCTGGTTGGCGAATTCGACGATCAGGATGCCGTTTTTGGCCGCAAGGCCGACCAGCATGACGATGCCGATCTGGCTGTATAGGTTGACCGATCCGCCGGTCAGCGCCAACCCGAGTGCCCCGCCCGCGACCGCCAGCGGCACGGTCGCGATGATGACCGCAGGGTGGATGAAGCTCTCGAACTGGGCGGCGAGCAGCAAAAAGACGATCAGGATCGTGAGGCCGAACACCAGCCAGATCGACCCGCCGGTTTCCCGCAGCGACTGGCTTTCGCCCCGATAGCCGATGGCGAGCACTTCGGGAGACTGGCGCGCCTGATACTCCAGGAAGGTCAACGCCTCGCCAAGCGATGTGCCCGGCGCAAGGGCCGCGGTCAGGGTGATCGCGCGCAGCTTGTTGTACCGATTGAGCTGGCGCGGGCCGGCGACTTCGCGCACCGTCACCAGCGCGGACAGCGGCACCAGTGCGCCGGACCGGCTGCGCACGTTGATCCGTTCCAGGTCGGCAAGCGTTTGCCGCCCTTGCTGTTCCGCCTGCACGATGACGCGATATTCCTCGCCCCGATCGACATAGGTCGTCACGCGGCGCGACCCCAGCAGGCTTTGCAGCGCCTGGCTGATGTCGTTGGCCGACACGCCAAGATCGCCCGCGCGCGGCAGGTTCATCTCAATCCGCATCTGCGGCTTGGATTCCTTATAGTCGCTGTCGAGATTGATGAGGCCGGGATAGTTGGCGGCGGCGGCCATGATCCGGTCACGCGCGGCGACCAGTCCTTCATAGGTCGAACCGGCAAGCACGACGTTGACCGGCAGTCCGCGTCCGCGCCCGAGGCCGGACCGGGGCGCGGCATTGCCACGAACGCCGGGCTGATCCGCGATCACCCGGTTTATGACGGTCGCCACTTCGGCCGTGGTGATGACGCGATCCTCCCAGGGCCGCAGAAAGGCGATGATGTTTCCGCCGTTGAAATCGTCGGTGGTACCGAAGCCCGAGGGCGTACGGACGACCAGATTCTGAAGCGTGCCATCCTTGCGCAGGAAGGCAAGATCGTCCTCTATCTTCTTCATATAGGCCATCATCCGGTCGAAGCCGGTGCCTTCGGGTGCGCTGATCTGCGCTTCCACGACGCCGGTGTCCTCCGCTGGCGCCAACTCCGTCGGCAGGCGGGTGAACAGGAATCCGGCGGCGCCCAGGAACAGCAGCACGCCCAGCAATGGCAGCAGCGGTTTTTTCAGCGCGCGGTCCAGCCAGCGGGCATAGCCAGCCTCCAGCCGCTGGAACCTTTCGTCCACCCAGCGCGCCAGACGGCCGCGCTCGGCCGTCTTGAGCAGCTTTGAGCAGAGCATCGGCGCAAGGCTGAGCGAGATGAAACCGGAAAAGGCGATGGCGGCGATCATCGCGATGGCGAGTTCGCGGAACAGCAGGCCGGTTTGTCCGGCCAGGAACATGACCGGCACGAACACCGCACAGACGACCAGCGTGGTCGAGATGATCGCGAAGCCCACCTGCCGCGTGCCGAGATAGGCGGCGACCAGCGGATCGTCCCCCTGTTCCACGCGGTGATAGACATTTTCGAGCACCACGATGGCATCGTCCACCACCAGGCCGATGGCGAGGACGAAGGCGAGCAAGGTCAGCAGGTTGATCGACAGGCCGAGCAGCCACATCACGGCGCAGGTCGCGAGCAGGCAGATCGGCACCGTGACCGCCGGAATGAGCGTGGCGCGCACCGAACCGAGGAACAGGAAGATGACGAGGATGACGAGCAGCGCCGCCTCGATCAGCGTGTCATAGACATTCTCGATCGCGCGCTCGATGAAAAGCGATTCATCAGTGCCGATCGCGACGCGCATGCCCTGCGGCAGGGTCGACTTCAGTTCCGCGATCAGCGCCTTGGCCTTCTGCGCGACCTCCAGCGTATTCGCGCCAGACTGGCGGATGATGCCGATGCCAACCGCGGTGCCCTGGTTGGAGCGAAAGCTGCTGTAGGGATTTTCAGCGCCCTCCTCGATACGTGCGACATCGCCCAGTTTCACCTGATAGCCGTCATCCGAACGGCCCACTACCAGTTGGGCGAACTCGTCCGGCCGGGCATAGGCCCGTTCGACGCGCAGCGTCTGGTTCTGGTCTTTCGATTCGAAACGGCCCGCGGGCAATTCCACATTCTGGCGCCGCAACGCGGCTTCCACGTCCGCCGGCGTGAGGTTGAAGGCGGCGAGCTTTTCGGCGTTGAACCAGATGCGGGTCGATGGCCGCGCCTCGCCGCCGATGGTTACGCGCGCCACGCCATCGATCGCGGCGAACCGGTCGGCCACATTGCGGTCGAGATAGTCGCTGATCCTGATCGATGACCATCCGGGTCGCGAGAAGGCAATGAAAAGGATCGCGCGAGCGTCGGAATCCACCTTGCGAATTTCCGGGGCGAGCGCATCCTCCGGCAAATCCTCGACCACGGAACCCACCCGGTCGCGCACGTCATTGGCGGCGGTGTCGATGTCGCGCGACGGATCGAATTCGATGTTGATGTTGGACGTACCGTCCTGCGATGTGGAGGTGATCGTCTCGATACCCTGGACGCCCGCCACCGCATCCTCGATCAACTGGGTGATGCGGGTTTCGACCACGGATGCGGCCGCGCCCGTATAGGTGGTTTCGACCGAAACGATGGGCGGATCGGTGTCCGGATATTCGCGTACCGAAAGGCTGAGATAACCGACGACGCCCACGATGCAGAGCAGCACCGCGATGACGGCGGCGAAGACGGGCCTGCGAACGGAAAGATCGGAAAGCTGCATGGCGCTCAGCCGCCGGCCTTGGCTGCGCGATCCTTGCCGCCCGGACTGCCCC
>NZ_LSJY01000135.1 GCF_001556865.1 Sphingobium sp. CCH11-B1
CACCAGCAGCACCTAAATCTCCACCGAAAATTACACCACGAGCGCGGACGCTAACAGAATAACCGGTTCGCTGACGTCGGATACAAAGGTCGATTATTCGTTCCGCATGAAGACAGGCAATGCGCCTTTCCGAACCGTCGATGCCCGCATTGTAACGGTAGATGAGCAGCGGTGCTTTGCCCTGCGCTTCGGTCTGGGAAAGCTTTTCGCACTGGAGGAAAGCTACCTGCTCTCTGCAATCCCCCCAGGCGCGCGCGTGGTCCACAGTTTCCGCTGCACGGGGCTTTTATCCTTGCTGCCGCTCAAAGGTGCGAAGCGACTTTTCGGTTCGTTGCTCAGGGCCGAGGACCGCTTGCTCGCGCGGCATCTTGCGCTCCGCAGGCCGTCAACTGCACCCAGGCGTCGCGCCAGGAAGGGCTTTCGCTCCGGTGCTTAAAATCGAGATTGGTTCGGGCCTGCCCCTTGAGGTCTGAACCACGCCGCGGGCGCTCGCCCCCGCGCTCGCGGCGAAATGTCCCCTCAGGGTGCGGGAAACGGGAGCCTCTATCGGGCGAACGGAAAAATGAAGCGACAGGAGGCAGCGTTACGATGAGTGAGGCAGTTGAACCCCGGGAAGACGGTGCGACCTGGCGCGACCTGATGACACGGGAACGCTGGATCGAAATTGGCCGGATACTGCTTACCGGCACGGTGGCGCTGCTGTATTGGCAACAGCTTGTGCCGATCCAGGTGCTTTGGGCTGCGGTCGTCATCGGCCTCTATCCGCTGGTCAGGACAGGGCTCGCCGACCTCATAACTGAACGTAAGATCGGCACCGAGATCTTCGTGACGATCGCGACCATTGTCGCGATATTCGGCGGCGAAACTGTGGCCGGCGCCGTCCTAATGGTCATCATTCTCATTGCGGAGTTCATTGCCGACCTCAATACCGATCGCGCTCGCGCCTCGATCAAGGCGCTGATCGGGTCCGTGCCCCAAACCGCGATCGTGCGGGATAACGGGTCGGAGCGCACGGTGCCGATCGCGGCGCTCAAGGCGGGCAACATCGTCCTCGCGCGAACCGGCGAGAAAATCCCGGTCGATGGCGTGGTCGTCGGCGGGCGAGCCTCGGTCAACCAGGCACCGATCACCGGTGAAAGCGTCCCCCAGGACAAGACGGAGGGTGCAGAGGTGTTCGCCGGCACCATCGTTGAAGCCGGCGCGCTCGACATCCGAACCGAAAAGGTCGGCGGCGATACGATCTTCTCCCGCATCATCGCGCTGGTCGAAAATGCCGAAGCCGAGGCTGCCCCCGTGCAGAAGCTGGCCGACAAGGTCGCGGGATGGCTGATCCCGGTCGTGTTCGTCTTCCTGATCGTCGTTTTTCTGGTGACGCGCGACGTCTCCAAGATCGTGACCTTGTTGATCTTCACCTCGCCGGCAGAGCTTGGCCTGGCGACGCCGATCGTCATGATCGCCGCGATTGCCAGGGCTGCTCGCAGCGGCATTCTCATCAAGGGCGGGCTCTATCTTGAGCAACTCGCCAAGGCAGACGCGATCGCCTTTGACAAGACCGGCACGCTGACCGCCAACAAGCCGTTAGTGGTCGACGTCAAGGTGACCAATCCAGATTTTTCGGAAACGACACTGCTGCGGATCGCGGCCGCCGCCGATCGCCGCTCAGCCCACCCTTTGGCCAAGGCGGTGGTCGAGGCGGCCGCCGAGGACGGAATCACAGTGCCGGAACCGGAAAACTACGAGCAGGTTCAGGGTCGAGGCGTTAGGGCGACCGTGGAAGGCAGAACCGTTCTCGTAGGTAATCCGGCTTTACTTCGCGAGAACGGCGTGTCCATCGCCTATGCTGTCGAAGATCGGGATCGCACGCCCGTCCACGTCGCGGTTGACGGCCGGTTTTGCGGGATCATCTTCATCGCCGATACGCTGCGCCCAGGGGCGCGAGAAGCCATCGCCGCTTTGAAGGAAAATGGCGTCAGACATATCGTCATGCTGACCGGCGACAATCAGACGACTGCTAACGCGATTGCGAGAGACTTGGGTGTCGATGAGGTCAAGGCCGACCTGATGCCCGAAGACAAAGTCGCCATGATCGCCGACTTGCAGAAGCGCGGCTATAAGGTTGCGATGGTGGGTGACGGCGTCAACGACGCGCCGGCACTCGCGCGTGCCGACATTGGCATCGCCATGGGCGGCGGCGGCACGCAGGCGGCGTTGGAAGCCGCTGACATCGCACTGATGACCGACGACCTCGGCAAGATTGTTGGCGCGCGCACTATCGCGCGTCGCGCCTATCGGACCGTCCAGGAAAATCTCTGGGTCGGTGTCGGAGTGGTCCATGTGCTTGGCATCACCGCCGCGCTCATGGGCTGGATTGGACCAATCCAGGCGGCGTTCATCCATCTGGGACCAGACGTTCTCGTGTTCCTTAATTCGGTCAAGCTTCTGCGCGTCAGGATTGCGGAAGCATGATGGAGGGGTCTCGGCGTTGGCCACCGAGTGCTGAGTCCTTCGGGCATAAGTGCGGAAACAGTCCGCGCCATGGGCGTCTCACTGGATGCCCATCGCGAACGAGGCAGGGAGACTGAGGCATGCGACATCCGAGCGAACGGCATCTGGTGCAGCGGGTCGGCTGGCTGCGAGCGGCAGTGCTCGGCGCTAATGACGGCATCATTTCAACCTCCAGCCTGGTGGTCGGCATCGCTTCGGCCCAGACGAGTTCGTCGACGGTAATGCTGACCGGCGTCGCAGCGCTTATCGCCGGCGCAATCTCGATGGCGGCGGGTGAGTATGTCTCGGTGAGCAGTCAGGCCGATGTCGAAGGCTCCGACCGGCTGCGCGAAACGCGCGAACATGCATCAGACCCCGAGGAGGAACGCCGCGAACTGGCCGCTGTCTATGAAGCGCGCGGGCTTGCACCCGACCTCGCCGTCCAGGTCGCCGAGCAGTTGATGCGCAGCGATCCGGTCGGCGCGCACATGCGTGACGAGCTTGGCATCACGTCCGAATTGGCGGCACGGCCGATCCAGGCGGCACTGGCGTCGGCGGCAACCTTCTGCGCAGGTGCGATCATACCGGTGTTAATGGTCGGCGTGGTCCCGCGCGCCTCGCTGGTCATCGCAATCACGATCGCGACGCTCGTCCTCCTCGCCATTCTCGGCGCGATCGGCGCAAGGGCAGGCGGCGCGTCGATGTGGCGTGGCGCGGTGCGGGTGACCTTCTGGGGCGCGATCGCGCTGGCAGCCACGGCGGGCATCGGCCACCTGTTCGGCACGACTGTGCAGTGAAGGATGCGAACCGCTATGCCTTCTGTCGATCGCGATGATCGCTATAGCGGCGCCCTATGCCGGGTTGTTCGTGACAGCGTTCGTCGCCGCGACCCTGCTGCCTGCACAGTCCGAAATCCTGCTCTCGGCGATGGCGATCAGTGGGCGATACGATCTGCTCCTGCTGCTGTTAAGTGCGACGGCAGGAAACACGCTCGGTTCGCTTTTCAATTGGCTGCTCGGACGCGGTTTCGAACGGCTGCGCGACCGGCGCTGGTTTCCGTTCAAGGCCGCCACGGTCGAGAAGGCCGTTTGCTGGTATGCCCGGTGGGGCAAATGGTCTCTCCTGCTTTCCTGGGCGCCGATTGTAGGAGATCCGCTAACCTTTGCGGCCGGATTGCTACGCACGCCTTTACGGGTCTTCCTGCCGCTGGTGTTGCTGGCCAAAGGCGGGCGCTATGCCGTGCTGCTGATCGCGGTCGAGGCTGTGCGGTAATCTGCGAAAGCTGCTGCGTGTCGCCTCACCAAATTCAGCGCCCAACAAGTGGAAGTGTGAAGCATGGTTCGAAGATTTTTTGCGGACGCCCCTGATTTCAAATTGGATTTTGACGCACTGGTGGAAGCGCGGCGCGAAGCCGACGAGGATGTCTCGGTGGTCGTGCGCGAGGTGATCGCGGCTGTTCGCCGGGACGGCGACGATGCGTTGCGCGCCTATACTTGGAAGTGGGATCGGCACGACCTCGACCAGACCGGATGGACGATCGGCCGCGACGTTTGCGAGAGGGTGTTCCGCGACCTCGACCCTGACTTGCGTATGGCCCTGGAACTTGCCGCGCGGCGGATTGCCACCTACCATGAAAGGCAGTTGCCCACGGACAGCGACTATGTGGACGGTGCTGGCGTCCGGCTCGGCGCGCGATGGCGGGCAGTGGAAAGCGCCGGTATCTATGTGCCGGGGGGCCGAGCCACTTATCCCTCATCGGTGCTGATGAACGCGATTCCTGCCGCCGTTGCGGGCGTAAGTCGCGTGGTGATGGCGACCCCGATGCCCGATGGCATCGCCAACCCGCTGGTGCTGGCGGCGGCCTACCTCGCCGGCATTGACGAGGTGCGTCCGATTGGCGGTGCACAAGCGGTCGCCGCGCTGGCTTACGGCACTGGGTCGATCCCACGCGTCGATGTCATCACCGGTCCGGGCAATGCCTGGGTCGCCGAAGCCAAGCGGCAGGTTTACGGTGTCGTGGGAATCGACATGGTCGCGGGTCCATCCGAGATTGTCGTCCTGGCGGATGGAGCGAACGATGCGGATTGCATCGCCGCCGACCTTCTCAGTCAGGCCGAACATGATCCGACGAGCCAGTCGATCCTCATCACCAACGATCGGGCCTTCGCCGACCACGTCGCTGCGGCGGTCGAAGTGCAACTCGGCACCCTCGCCACTTCGGCGGTGGCGCGTTCCTCGTGGGAAGCGCATGGCGCGATCATTGTCGTCCCTGCTCTCGACGATGCCATACCACTCATCGATGCGCTTGCGCCCGAACATCTCCAGATCGCCACCCCTCGACCTCGCCATCTTTTTGACCGTGTCGCACATGCTGGCTCGGTCTTTCTCGGCCAGCATACGCCGGAAGCTATCGGCGACTATATCGCTGGCCCCAATCACGTCCTGCCAACAGGGCGCCGGGCGCGGTTCGCCTCAGGACTATCGGTGCTTGATTTCATGAAGCGCACCAGCGTTATCGAGCTGGACGAACGGGCTTTACGAGAACTCGGTCGTGCAGCCGTGACCCTTGCCGAGGCTGAAGGACTGCCCGCCCATGCTGCATCTGTGGGTCGCCGTCTTGAATGGAATAGCCGTTCTTACAATCGGAGTTAAGGTGCACGAACATGCGCTCTTCCCATTTGACGATGCAATATTGATGAACGCAAGTCCCTTTTGTTGCGAATGCGAATTGTTTGCGCTACGTGGGTGATGTTGAATTGGACCTTGGGCTTCTTAGAAGCAATCGAAATCAGGGATATATGCATGCGTTTTCGCTTGACGGGATTGACTGCGGCGGCTCTCGGCTCAAGCGGCTTTGGGGTAACGCCAGCTGGCGCGCAGACGATTGACCTTTCGTTCACGCTGCCGCGATTGTCGGTTGCCGAATATCATCGCCCCTATGTGGCGGTCTGGCTGGAGAAGGCGGGCAGCGCTCCCCGGACCCTCAGCATTCTCTATGATGTCGACAAGCGCAACAATGCGGGCGCCAAATGGCTGCGCGACGTGCGTCTTTGGTGGCGTGCTGCCGGACGAATGCTCAGTGTTCCTGCCGACGGCGTGAGCGGCGCAACCCGTCCGGCCGGATCGCATACGCTCAGCTTCACCGCCGGTCGGGGAGGTATGCCCGCGCTGACACCGGGGAACTATGTCCTCGTCGTCGAAGCAGCACGCGAGGCCGGTGGACGCGAAGCGGTGCGTCTGCCCTTCACCTGGTCGGGAACCCAGGCAACTGCATCGACGAGCGGCAAGTTCGAGCTTGGCCGCGTCTCACTGAACGCCCGGCGTTAAGGGGGAGCTATGCCTGTGAAGATGATCCGCACGTCGATCCTGTCGGCCCTCGCCATGGGAGCCGCGCTTGCGCCGATCGCTGTCGAGGCAGCGCCCCGGTCGTGGATGCTTCCTTCCGAGACCATGTTCGTCGGTAGCGGCGACGAATGGCTGACGGTCGATGCGGCCCTATCGACGGACCTCTATTATTTCGATCACGCCGTGCAGAATTGGGAACCGTTCGCGCTCGCGCCGGATGGCAGCAAGGTAGCGGTCGAGAACAGCGCGAAGGGCCGCCTGCGTCAGACTTTCGATGTCCATGTCGTGCAGCCCGGCACCTACAAGATCGCAATCGTTTCTGAATCGGTGAGCGGCAGCTACCTGCTGAACGGAGAACGGAAGATGCTTCCGCGCGGGACCACGCCTGCAACGCTCGCTCAAGCTGTGCCCGCCGGGGCGACCGATGTATGGAGCGCGGTCAATACGAGCCGCATCGAGACCTTTGCGACCGCTGGAGAGCCGACCACCGCGGTTTTCAAGCCGACCGGCAAGGGACTTGAGATGGTTCCGGTTACGCACCCTACCGAACTGGCGAGCGGCGAGGCTGCCACTTTCCAGTTCCTGCTTGATGGCAAGCCGGCGGCCGACCTTTCCGTGAGCGCGGTAAACGGTGGCGTTCGCTATCGCGATGGCATTCAGCAGCTTGATCTCACGACCGATGCCGAGGGCAAGGTCACGATCACTTGGCCGGACGCCGGTATGTGGTGGGTAAACGTCGCCAGCGGCGGTGGACGGAGCGCGGCCGGCCCCGGTGGTTCTGCGCCCCAAGCCAGTGCCAAGGCTGAACAGCCACTGGCTGCTGGTAATCTGCCCGGAGGCGAAGGAGCACCGCGCCCGATTGCGCCACCGCGGCCACGATCGTCTTATTCCATGACTGTCGAAGTTCTTCCGTCATAGACTCGACTGCGGCGGCGGCCCATCCGAATTGATTCGAATGTGCAAGCATTAGGGCGGTGTTACAGCGTAAATGTAGTGTTCATCATCGCGGGTCACCACATACCGTTGGTTTCCGCCGAAAATGACCTATAAACCGCCTTTGCTACGCCAGCGTAGTGACAACGGCGATCGATGACGGTCATGGAGTTCAAATCGATTGCGGAGATTCTGGCTACGTATCCGCGACCAGCATTCCGAAGGGACGGTGCAGTCTGACCGGCTTGATATTTGCTGGATCACAATGCCGATGCCCATCCGGGCACCGGCATTGCGTTTGCCTACGAGGTCGCCAACTTGGCCTTTGGCATGGGACCGATCTTCAGGCGGGCTGTCCAAGCCGTAATCGCCGGCAGCACCAGCCTGGCCTTCGGCCGCCGGCAGCATGACCGGGATGACGCCAAGCGTTTCAAGATCGTCGCGCTGGGCATCCGGCAAGCGGACCACCACCGCGAACCGCCGATCGCCCTCGAACAGGGCGATCGAGGGTTTCAAGGCAATCTCGCGCTACTTGTAGATTGAGCCAGCGGGCGCCGATGCTCATCAGGCGATGAGGAGTAATCTCCAGAACACAATAAGGTTCGTTTATCGATAAATATCCTATCCAGGGGGATGGGATGATGCGAAAGCTCATGCTAAACGCCACGCCATGACCTCTCTTGCAGACCTGCTTCAACAAAGCGCCGCCCATGCGTGGCTGTTTGTGCCTACCGCCATCTTGCTCGGCGCGCTGCACGGGCTCGAACCGGGCCATTCGAAGACGATGATGGCGGCCTTCATCATCGCGGTCAGGGGAACAGTGCGCCAGGCCGTGCTGCTGGGTTTGGCGGCGACGCTCTCCCATACGGTCGTGGTCTGGGTCGTGGCGCTCGGCGGCATGTGGCTGTTCGGCGGCCTCAACGCGGAAGCGACCGAACCCTATTTCCAGCTCGCATCCGGCGTGCTGATCGTCGTGATCGCCGCCTGGATGCTATGGCGCACCCGCCGCGAGCAGATTGCAGCCGAACACTATCACCACGATCATGGGCACCATCACGGCCACTCCCACGGCCACGGGCATAATCATCACGGCGATCACGACCACCATGAACATGAAGAATTCGAGGAAGCCGAGGAACGCGGCCTGGAGGTTGCGACCGGCGGCTTTGTCGATGCGCACGAAATGGCCCATGCAGAGGACATCCGGCGCCGCTTCGCGAACAGCAATGTCACCACCGGCCAGATCATCCTGTTCGGCCTGACCGGCGGTCTGATCCCATGCCCGGGCGCGATCACCGTGCTGCTGCTCTGCCTCCAGCTCCAGCGGCTCGCGCTGGGCGCCGTGCTGGTGTTGTGCTTTAGCATCGGGCTTGCCATCACCATGGTCGCGTCGGGCGTCATCGCCGCGATCAGCGTCAAGCAGGTGACGAAGCGCTGGAGCGGTTTTGGCGAGATCGTCCGCAAGGCGCCCTATGTTTCGGGTGGGGTCATCCTGATCGTCGGCCTCTATGTCGCCGTTCACGGATGGATCGCGCTACCGCATTGAGCAGGACATTTGCATGAGCCATGCCGCCAATCCCGATCTTCTCAACCGCCTGAAGCGCGCGCAGGGCCATCTCGCCAAGATCGTCGAAATGGTTGCCGAAGGCCGGGACGGCCTCCAGATCGCGCAGCAGATGCAGGCGGTGGTCGCTGCGCTCGACAAGACCAAGACACTGCTGGTCAGCGATCATATCGAACATCATCTGGAGGAACTGGTCGGGCCGTTGCCCAAGGCGACGCGCGACGAACTGGCTAAGCTGGGTGAACTGGCCAAATATCTCTGACGCCGCCGTGCTTCAGCGCTGGGGCTGCGCGAGATTCAGTTTGAGCGCCCAGATCGCGGCGGGATGACCATGGGCCGGAACCGCCACGAACAATCGGTCCAGCTCCGGCACATAGAGCCCGGTGCGTGCGCCGCCAGCAGTTTGCGCCCACGCGCTCTGTCCATCGGCGCCGATCACATCGACATGGCCGGCGCCGCAGACCAGCAGGATATGATCGCGCACCAGGAATAGATCGTCGGCATCACCGCAAGCTGATCCGAGGGAGAGCGTTTGGCCGCTCGCTGTATCGATCGTCGCCAGCGCCGCCGGGAGCCGATAGGCGATCACGATCCGGTTGCCTGACGGCTCGACCGCCATCGGGAAGTTAAGCCGGTGCAGTCCGGTCGGCCAGCGTGCCAGTTGTTTTCCCTGGTCGATGTCGGCCGCGATCACCGAGCCGTCATCGGGGATATTGATATAGGCGCGCGATCCGGACAGCCGAAACCCCTCCGGATGGCCGGGCAGCGCCAATCGGGCGAGAACCGTGTGACGGACGGGATCGATCGTGGCGAGGCCGCCCTTGCCATAGCCGACGATGACATGGCCGTTGCGCGGATCGACCCGCACATTGTCGGCATCGTCCTCAAGCGCGATCCGCGCCCGCTCGTGAAGCTCTGTGTCATAGAAGCGGACCGAGCCGTCACCGCAGGCGACCACCAATTCGTGGGTCGCCGGAAGCCAGGCGACGCCCTGCGGTTCGCCAAGGCCGGCGATGCGGCCGATGACCTTGCCGGCCTCAAGATCGACCTCATCGACCGTGCCGTTGGCGATCTCGGCAACGAACAGCCGATGGTCCGCCAGATCGACCGCCAGATGGTCGATGCGCCCCCTGGTGTCGGGGAGCGAGATCGTTCGCTCCAGCACGAGAGGGGAGTGCGGATCGGTCGGTTGTGCCTGGCTGCACCCCGGCAGCGCCAGCAGCAGTGCCGCTGCACATCCCCTCCAGGGTTTCATCGCTGCGCCCTAGTTCGCCGCGACCGCGACATGGCTGAGCGCGGCGGTCAACCCGCGCGCGAGCTTCTGCGCGTCGTCATTGGCCCAGAAGTGCATGAAGAACAGGCGCGGCTCGTCGTCGAGCATGTGGTTGTGGAGCGCCGTCACCTCGATCCCGTTCTGCCGCAACTCGCGCAGCACCGGATTGACCTCCGACGCTGTCAGCACGAAGTCGCCGGTGATCGCCGCCTTGCCGCCGCCGGTTGGCTGGAAGTTGATGGCGATGGCCGCGCCCATCGCGGGCGGTAACGCCATCCCACCATCGCGCGGTGCCTCGGCACGGGGAATGCCGAATGCATAGACGCCGCCGCCGATCTTGCCCTTGTGGCCCATGATGCGGTCGAGCGCGGCGGTGTCGAGGTCGAT
Organism: Sphingobium sp. CCH11-B1; assembly: GCF_001556865.1. Taxonomy (GTDB): domain Bacteria; phylum Pseudomonadota; class Alphaproteobacteria; order Sphingomonadales; family Sphingomonadaceae; genus Sphingobium. The sequence continues at coordinate 9,987 of NZ_LSJY01000135.1, forward strand.
CGTCTCCGGCGCGGCGGGGCTTGCCGCCGGAGGCGCGGACAAGGGCGTGCCGCTCAGCGCCAGCGCATCGTGCAGCACCTTGGCGAGTTGCGCCGGATCGCCATGCCCGGCGATGTGCATATACATGGTGTGGGGTGTGTTCCGCAGCAGATGGTTGTGGAGCGCGGTGATCTCGATTCCGCCGGCGACAAGCTTGGCCATCACCGGATTCACTTCGGTATCGGTGAGCACCAGATCGCCCATGACCATCGCCTGACCCCCGCCATGCGGTACGAACGCCAGCCAGGAGCCGAGCGCCAGCGCCGGTTTCAAGGTCACGCCGTCGAGCACCACATGCAGGTCGCTGCGCGGCAGGCCGATGCGATAGACACCGCCCGGCATCTCGGCGCCCGGTTTGCCGATGGCGGTGGCGACCGCCTGTTCCCAGGGTTCAGCCGCCAATGCGGGCGAACTCAGAGCGAGAAGCCCCAACAGGCCGAACGTGGTGATACGCTTCATCATGATCTCCTTGAGCAGCAGCGGGATCATTGGACCACGCCTGACAGATAGAGGGCCGCACCGATCGCGGAACTTGCCGCGAGGACCGGGATCATCCCGACCTTGAACCGGAACACGGCTATCGCGGCGCCGGCGGCCAGCAGCGCCGCCGGGAGGTAAAGCGAGGTCAGAACCGGGAAGTCGAAGGCGAACCGCGCGACCCGGACCACCCGCACGTCCTGGAACAAGGTGTGGATCGCAAACCAGACGGCAAGGTTGAGGATCACGCCCACGACGGCCGCCGTGATCGCGCTGAGTGCGGCCGAGAGCGTCCGGTTGCCGCGCAACTGCTCGACGAACGGCGCACCCGCGAAGATCCACAGGAAGCAGGGCATGAACGTCACCCATGTCGTCAGGATCGCGCCCAGCGTGGCCGCGACCAATTGCGGCAATGCGCCCGCATCGCGAAACGCCGCGAGGAAGCCGACGAACTGCGTGACCATGATCAGCGGCCCCGGCGTCGTCTCGGCCAGGCCAAGGCCGTCGAGCATCTCGCCGGGCCTGAGCCAATGATAGGTGCCTACCGCTTCCTGCGCGACATAAGCCAGCACGGCATAAGCGCCGCCGAATGTAACCATCGCCATCTGGCTGAAGAAGGTTGCGATGCGCGTGAACACGTCATCGGGGCCGAGAAGCACCAGCAGCGCGATGACCGGCGCGAGCCAAAGGAACAGGAATGTCCCGGAAATCTTGAGCGACCAGCCAAGGTTGGGCTTGGCATGATCCGGCAGGCTTTCGCCGAGCGCGGTATCGCGGTCATGGACGACATTCCCGCCCGCGCTCCCATGTCCGCCGCCGCCCTTGAAGGCCGACAAGCCCAGCCGTCCGCCGACATAGCCGCCGATGCCCGCCGCTAGGACGATCAGCGGAAAAGGCGCATTGAGGAAAAAGATCGCGACAAAGGCGGCCGCCGCGATCCCGCGCATGACGTTGTTCTTGAGAGCACGCGATCCGACCCGCACCACCGCCTGGATCACCACCGCGAGGACCGCCGCCTTCAAGCCGAAGAACAACCCGGTGATCAGCGGCACATGGCCGAGCAGCACATAGAGATAACTGAGGCCCAGGATTGCGAGGAAGCCGGGCAGCACGAACAGTCCGCCTGCGACCAGACCGCCCTTGGTCTTGTGAAGCAGCCAGCCGATATAGGCGGCAAGCTGCTGCGCTTCGGGGCCGGGCAGCAACATGCAATAGTTGAGCGCGTGCAGAAAGCGCTCCTCACCGATCCAGTGCTTCTCCTCGACGAGGATGCGGTGCATTACCGCGATCTGGCCAGCGGGGCCGCCGAAGCTCAGCGATGCGATCCGCGCCCAGACGCGCACGGCTTCACCAAATGTGATGCCGTGATCCGGCGTGCCTGCTTCGCTGCCTACGGGCAGTTCCGTCACCGCGCCGCTCATGGCCGCACCTGCGCTTTGGCGCGGGCTTTCGCGGGCTGGTGCGAGACCCAATTATGGGTTTCGTCGGTCGCGTCGCGGCACCAGCGATAGAAGGCGTCGTAGAGGAGCATCCCGGCCTCGAGCTGTTCCTGATCGTCGGCATACATGCGCGACAGGCCGAGCGAGGCGGCAAGCAACCCGTCCGCTTCGGGCACGAGGTCGGGGCGGCCGGTATCGGCACCGCGCACGATCGGCGCGAGGCGTTTGAGTGACTCATGACCGCTGAGGCCGAATGCCTCGACCATGACGTCGAAGGTGCATAGCTCACCCCGATGGCTCCAAGTGACGCCTTCGCCTTCGATGTCGAAGGGAGCGGCGCCAAAGCGCTCGGCGACGCCCTGAACCTCGGAGGGCGCCACGAACAGGAAGATCGCGCTCGGATCGATGAAGCGGCGGATCAGCCACGGGCAGGCGATCCGGTCCACCTTGGGGCGACCGCGCGTCACCCAGACGGTCCGTCCCTCGGCATCGCGGGGCGGCAGCACGGTGTTCGGCACCATTGGAAGACCAGAGTTCGCCCATCCGGCCACACCGCCCTCCAGCGCCTCCGCTGACACGCCGTCGTGGCGCAGCCGGGCGGCGACGCCTTGGCTCAGCGATCCACCGTCCCGACAAGCAACAACGACCGACTGGCCGTGGAATGCTCGTGCCCAGGCGCTGACATCGCTGGCGGACCTTCGCAACGATCCAGGGATCAGCAGCGGTTCGGCCGAGAATTCCTCCTCGGGTCGAACGTCGATCAAAACAGGCCCGGTCGGAATACCGACCAAGCGAACGAGTTTATCCGGTGAGATCGTGTTGAGAACAGACATGATGCGTCCTTGTTGAAAGTAGGACGCGATTCTTGAGCCTGTCGCCTCGTGGGGAGACCGCGATCCCCATATTCAAATCATGGCAAATGCCGCATGGACGGTCAATCCTTTCGATGTGATGGTTTGCCGCAGGGTGATCGTTCCTCGACGGATGAGTAAAACGGTTCCTTTAGGTCATAGCGCTGGGGGCAATCCGGGGACGAAGGAAGGCGATCATTTGCGTTAAATGGCGGCTCTAGGGTAGTAGAAGCGGCGATTCATATTCATCGCTTTCGTCCGCCTTGGGGCACCATCCCTTTCACAAGCAAAGCGCGGAAAACCTTGGTGAAACTGCCTTTGGGCTAATACCGGGGCGGGTGCCTTGTTCAAGCGCTTCTGGGCTGATCCCATGGGTGCCGGTGGGTCGGGTGGGATGTGAACACAGAAGGACGACATGCGCGGATACAAAGAGCCTGGTTTCCAGGATAGGACTGCGGCGGCGAAGGACGCCAGGAACAAGGCGCTGGAGCAGTTGCGTGCCAAGGCTCCGCTGAGCGAAGCGGAACAGGCGGAGCGGCTGGCCAGGAGCCTTGCCAAGGAAGCGGCTGCGCAGGAAAAGCGTGAGGCGGTGCTGCGCGAGCGGGAAGCGGCAAAGGCCGCCCGCCGCGAGAAGGCGGAGCAGGCTGCTGCAAAGAAACCGGCCGCGCTGACGGAAGCGGAACGTAAGGCCGCTCGTGACGCGCGCTATGCCGCTCGCAAGGCACGTAAATAGGGACCGTTCGCGGCCCAAAGTGAAGGATCGTTTCTGGACCAGATTGTCAGCAGCATCACCCGATCCTCACCCGATCTTGTACAACTTATCGATATTGCAGAGATACCCGGCGGCGGGCAGTTACGGCTGCTCAAGTCCGACGACGATTATTCCATCCGGTTCGGTCAGGACGAGTTGATGGGAAGCTGCGACCATGTGTCCGAAGAAGCGCTGGCGACGATGACGTGCCAGCGGTTGGGCAGTCGTGATGGCGACGTCCTGATCGGCGGGCTGGGCATGGGTTTCACGCTTGGCGCTGCCTTGGCGGCGTGGTCGGAGCGATCGTCGATCACCGTCGCTGAACTGGTGCCCAAAGTCGTAACCTGGGCAAGAGGCCCGTTGGCGCACATCTTCCGCGATCATTTGTCGGATCCGCGCCTGACGATCGATGTCAGCGACGTGCATGATGTCATGGCCGCTTCCACCAATCGGTTCGATGCGATCCTGCTCGATGTGGACAACGGCCCCGACGGCATGATCCAGCTTGAAAATGAGCGGCTCTACTCCAACTGGGGCCTGCGCTCCGCCCATGCCGCGCTCAAATGCGGAGGAATTCTGGCCATCTGGTCGGCTTATCCCGCTGCAGACTTCGGCATCAGGCTTGAGGATGTCGGGTTCGATGTCGACGAGCTGGGCGTGCCCGCTTTCGCAGGCAGCAAGGACCAGTTTCACCACATCTGGTTTGCCCGCCGAGTGGATTGAAGAAATGAGGGTCAAGGAAGCGGCGTCATCGACCGCTTTGCGGGATCTGACGCGCAAATGCGTCCTTCCGCAACAAGGCGTCCACTGACCAGATGCCACCACCGCGTGCAATGAGGGGCAGCAGGATAGCGGCCCAACTGAGATGCGTGGGCCATGCGTCGGGGTAGACGAAAATCTCTATGACCAGGGTCATCAGGAGAAGGGCCATCGCGGACAAGCGCGTGCCCAGCCCCAGCACCAGCAGGATGGGGAACACATGCTCCGCCGCCGTTCCCATCACTGCCGCAACGTCCGACGGCAGCAGCGGCAGGGCATATTCGGTGCGGAACAGCTCATAGGTGCTGTCGGTGATGGTGAAGACGCCCTCCACCTTGGTGCGCCCGGACAGGAAGAATATGGACGCGATGGCAAGGCGGCCGATGAGCAGCAGAAGGGCATCGGGCAACAGCGCCGCAATCCGTCGAACGACAAGGTCATAAATGGAAATGGGCATGGCTCGTCTCCAACATGGCCGGGGCGGTCGATCGCCCCGGCTGCTTATGTCAGGCTTTGGGGGATAGCGATCCGTTGCCCTTGGGCGTCTTGATCGAAGTGCAGGTTCCGGCCTTCACCAGCTTCCAGGCGTTGCCCTGATAGTTGACCTTGGACGTGCCCGCGCAGCTCGTACCAGGACCGGCCGCGCAGTCGTTCTTGCCGGCGAGCGACACGCCGTAGCATTTTTCCATCTTTGGTTTTTCCTGGGCATTGGCGGGCATGGCGAGCGCGGTTGCCGAAGCGACGGCGATGCTCGCGGCGATCGCGGCATATGTGGTACGCATGATGATGTCCTCTGTGATCCGAAGCCTCTTCGCGCGGCTCGGGCTGACCGAGCCGCGCGGTGACCGGGGAGGAGGCGGGGAAGCCCGTGTCACGTCGGCAAGTTCGTGGAAGGCCTGCCTTCGGTTACATCCGATTTGCGCGAAAATTTTTCTCCGATGCTGTAACCTGTCCGCGCCTTGGCCCGAAAATGGAGCGAGGAGACCGAATGCAGGCGACAGAGGAGCATTTGCGCGCATTGATGATCGATGGGCTGAACGGCGATGCCGGCGCTCATGAGGCATTGCTGCGCCTGCTGGTTCCGCTGCTACGGGGCTTCTATCGGCGTCGGCTTCGCGGCGCTGACGACGATGTCGAGGATTTGGTGCAGGATACCCTAATTGCCGTTCACACGCGTCGCGCCACCTATGATCCGGGGCGTGTATTCACGGCCTGGCTGTACGCGGTCGCGCGCTACAAGATGATCGATCACTTCCGCCGCATCGGCCGGTTGCGGCCGATCGAGGATAGCGACGAATGGCTTACCGCCGTGGATTTCGAGGCGAGCAGCATCGCCAGGCTCGATGTGCACGATTTGCTTCAGGCATTGCCGGACAAGCAGGCGCGGATGATCCGCGCCACCCGGATCGAGGGGCTGAGCGTCGCTGAGGCAGCGAGCGCGGAAGGGGTTGGAGAATCGGACGTCAAGGTTTCGGTACATCGCGGCCTGAAGGCGCTGATGGCGCGGGTGCAGGGGGCGATGCGATGAACACCGACGATCTGGTCCGGCACCTCGCCACCGACACGCGCCCGGTTGCCCGCAACAGCGTCGCGCGAAGACTCGTTATCGGCATGGCCATAGGCGGCGTCGGATCGGCAATATTGATCCAGATCGCACTCGGCTTTCGACCGGATCTCGCCGCGGCGATGCGGGGAGCTTCCTTCTGGATGAAGTGGGGCTATACATTTTCCCTGGCCATCGTCGCGTTGATGACGACCGCGCAACTCGCGCGGCCCGACGCAGGCCCATTACGCGGCCTTTGGCTGATCTTGATCCCGGTCGTGCTGCTCGCCGGCGTCGGCATGCTGGAACTGGTGCGTACGCCCTCTTCACAATGGTTGTCGATGTGGCTCGGCCACAGCTGGAAAAGCTGCCCCTGGCTGGTCCTGTCGCTCTCCGCGCCGATCTTTGCCGGATTGCTCTGGTCGTTCCGCCGGCTTGCGCCCACGCGGCTGCGGGCGGCCGGCGCAGCGGCGGGTCTTTCCGCGGGGGCTTTCGCGGCGACCGTCTATTGCCTGCACTGTCCCGAGGTGTCGGCCATTTTCGTTCTGACCTGGTATTCGCTGGGCATAGTGCTGGCGACCTTGCTGGGCATGCTCGTCGGACCAAGGCTGTTGCGCTGGTAACGGTGCGCCGCGCGCCGCGTCGGTAAAATTTTCTCCCGCTGCTGTAACCGACCGCCCGTCCGGATCGAAAGACAGGGGCCATTCTGGCTCAATCAGTATTCCCGGAGAATCCATCATGCTCACGCTCAATTCAGGCATCGGTATCGCCGCGTCCGCCGCTTCCATTGCCATTGTTGCCGCCGCCGCTGCCCCTGCTGTCGCAAAGGACAGTGCCGATACCAAGGTCGTGCATTGCTACGGCGTCAACAGCTGCAAGGGCACGTCCGACTGCAAGACGCCCACCAACGAATGCAAAGGCCAGAATGTCTGCAAGGGGCACGGCTTCAAGGCAATGACCGTCAAGGCGTGCAAGGCCGCCGGCGGCAGCCTGACCGAACCCAAGTAAATTTATCCCAAAGCCCGGCGCTCATGGCGGCGCCGGGCTGCCCTTCGCAGCAGGGAGTGTTCTGATGATCCCGTCCTTTGCCGGCTTTGGCCTTGGTCTGCGCGCCCCGCACTATGCCGATTTTCTCGATCGGCAGGTGGCGGTCGATTTTCTGGAGGTGATCTCCGAAAACTTCATGGTGGATGGCGGCCGGCCCCGGCGGATATTGCGCAACATCCGCGCGCAATATCCGGTTGCCCTGCACGGGGTGTCGATGTCGATCGGTTCTGCCGATGGCGTCGACCGCTTGTACCTCGACCGGCTGCGCGCGCTTGTTGACGATATCGAACCGCTGTTCGTGTCCGATCATCTGAGTTGGTCGCGGATCGAGGGGTTTAATTCGCACGATCTTCTGCCCTTGCCCTACACATGGGAGGCGCTCGATATTGTCTGCGCCAATATCGGGCGGGCGCAGGATGCACTGGGGCGCGCGATGTTGATCGAAAATCCCTCCTCTTATCTCGACTTCGTGTCGGCCGACATGACCGAGTGGGAATTTTTGAATCTGGTGTGTGCACGGACGGGCTGCGGCCTCTTGCTCGACGTGAACAACGTCTTTGTCAGCGCCAGCAATCACGGTTTCGATCCCATCGCCTATCTGGACGGCGTTCCGCACCGCCACGTGCGTCAAATCCACCTGGCGGGCCACAGCCAGGGCGAACATCTGCTGATCGACACGCATGATCGGCCGGTGCCCCCATCGGTGTGGGAGCTTTACGCCTATATTCTTCCCCGCCTCGGCCCGGTGGCGACGATGATCGAGCGCGACGACGACATACCGCCCCTCGGCGACTTGCTCACGGAACTCGACACCGCGCGGCAGATCGCCGCGGACAGGATGGAGGCGGCGGCATGAGCCTGCTGGCACTTCAGCGCGACATCCGCGCCTGGCTCGTGCATGCCGACGCGGCCGCCGCCGCGCGCATTCATCCGTCGATCGGACCCGGCCTCGCCGTCTACCAGAATAATTACCGTTCTCAGCTCGTCACCTGTCTGGAAAGCAGCTTCGCGCGCACGCGCGCCTGGATCGGCGAGGAACGGTTCCTTCAGGCGGCCGTGCATCATATCGACGATGTGCCCCCCAGCAGCTGGACGCTCGACGCCTATGCGCATGATTTTCCAGCGACATTGGCGCAGCTTTATCCCGACGATCCCGAAATCGCGGAAATCGCTCGCCTGGAGCTTGGGTTGGAAGAACTGTTCGTCTCGGCGGACTACTTGGCGATCGGGCTCGGCCAATTAAGCGAGATTGACTGGGACCGGGCGGTGCTGACGTTTCAGGGGTCGATCGACCTTATCGACCTGAAGACCAACGCCTTCACCATCTGGTCCTCATTGGCGGCCCAGGAGGAACCGCCCGCGTCCCGTTATCTGGATACGCCCGAAACTGCTTTGCTATGGCGCGAGGGCGAGCAATGTCGCATCAGGATCATCGATGCCGCCGAATTACAGACGCTACTGGATCTCCGCAGCGGCATGTCTTTCAGAGAGGCTTGTGAGAACGCCACCCTGAGTTTCGGTGAAGATCGCGGCGTAGCGCTTGTCGGTCAGTGGCTGGGAGCGTGGCTTTCCGCCGGAATTATTACCGCGATAGACGACCAGGAAGTCCATGGTTTGCCTCGTCCGTGATTGCCGATGTTAATCCCTGAAGCATTGGTCACACCTTGGGTTCGAGGCGATCATCCTTTTCCCGGCAGGGAATAGGCTATCACTTCATCACCCACCGGCGTTTCCATGAAGTGATGACCACCCGCATAGATCACCACATATTGCCTGCCGCCCATTGCGTAGGTCATCGGGGTTGCTTGACCACCCGCAGGCAGGACGTCCTTCCAGACCGTCCTGCCCGTACGCATGTCGATCGCCCGGATAGGTTGTCTGTCGCGGCGGCAATGAAGATCAGCCCGCTGGCGGTCACCACGGAACCGCCATTATTGGGCGTTCCGATGTCGAGCGGCAACATGGACGGTATGCCGAATGGGCCATTTGTCCGCGCCTCGCCCAGCGGGCGGTCCCATATGGTTTTGCCTGTCGCCATATCGATGGCGCGGATGCCGCCATAGGGCGGTTGCTTGCACAACATGCCGGTAAAGGGCAGTCGCCAGCCGGCGTTGACGTTGATCGCGTACGGGGTATGTGCCTGTGGATCGCCTGCGCCTTCCGCGCCGCCGATATTGCCGCGGGCCTGATCACGCGGTGCCCAACCCCGCCGGTTCGCTTCCGCGCGCGGCACCAGCCGGTTGTAATTGGGCATGTCGTTGTAATTGGCGACGATCACCCCGCGCCGTGGATCGACAGCGATGCCGCCCCAGTCGGTGCCGCCATTGTACCCCGGATATTCGATCGAATGGCGCTCGGCCTCCGGGGGCGTGTAGAAGCCCCGGTAAGCAGCTTTGCGGAATTGGATGCGGCAGATCATCTGGTCGATCGGAGACATGCCCCACATGTCTTTCTCGGTAAGGTCCGGCTTGCGCAGCGTATGCCACAGCGACACGCGCTGGGTGGGCGCGCGCTGCTGCGGTTCCACGCCGCCGCCTGGAGCGTGGATTTCCCCGACCGGGGTCAGCGGCTGGCCGGTGCGGCGGTCCAGTACGTAGATGTCGCCCTGTTTTGAGGGCAGCACGAGCGCGGGCGTCCCCCGATAGTCCACCAGCGTCGCCTGGGCGCCGAAATCATAATCCCACACGTCGTTGCGCACAGCCTGGAAATGCCAGCGCGGCTTGCCGGTCGTCACATCCAGCGCGACCAGAGAGGTGGCAAACGCCTTTTCCTGCGGACGGCGGAGGCTGGAGTAATAGTCGGCGGCCGCATTCCCCATCGGCAGATAGACAAGACCCAATGCCTCGTCCCCGCTCGCTATCGTCCACATGTTAGGCGTGCCGCGCGCCCAGGTCTGGCCCTTGGGTGGATAGCCGTTCCAGTCCGGGTGCATCATGTCCCAGGCCCAGCGCAGACGCCCTGTCACGGCATCGAACCCGCGAATGACGCCCGACGGCGCCCAGCGATCCTGCCCGTCAAGCACCTGATGTCCGGTAACTATCACGCCCCGAACGATGGTGGGGGGTGAGTTGATCGAGACATATCCGGGCGGAGTTGACCCCATGCCGATCTTGGTATCTGTCTCCCCGTTGCGGCCGAAGCCCGCGCAGCGCCGACCGGTGCGTGCGTCGATGGCAAACAGCCTGGCGTCGAGGGTGCCAAAGATGATGCGGCTGGCGCAGGCCGTCGCTGCATCGGCGCCCGGCACGGCAAAATAGCTCACCCCCCGGCAGGCGGCAGTATAGGGGATCGCTTCATCGGACACCTTGGGGTCGAAGCGCCAGCGCTGTCTGCCGGTCGCCGGATCGAGCGCCAGCACGATGTTCTTTGGGGTGCAGACATAGAGTGTATCGCCGACCTTGAGCGGCGTGTTTTCTGCGCCATAGGTGCCCTTGGCGGCTTTGGACGGCAGGTCGCCTGTATGGATCAACCATGCCCGCTGCAACGATCCGACGTTGGCCGGCGTGATCTGGGCCAGCGGGGAAAAACGCCGCGCACTGTAGCTTCCGCCATAGGCCGGCCAATCATCGCCTGCCTGCATCGCAGCTGTATCGGCCCCCGAAAATGCAAGGGCCGGGAGCGTGCCCTGAGGTCGGGTCGCATCGATATGACCAATCCCCACTGCTGCTACAGCCGCAGCAGCGATCGAAAGAAGGCTGGCTCCGATCCCGAGCCGCCAGCGCAGACGCGCGCGCGACAAGGTGGGCATTACCAGCAACACCGCGATCAGCAATATGAGTGGCGCAACGATGCGCGGCACCAGCGCCCATCCATTTGCGCCGGCTTCCGCGAAAGCCCATAGGAGCGTGGCAGCGAAAATGGCGCAGTAGAGCCACCCGCCCAAGATATTGCGGCGGATCAACAAGATGCCGGCCGCGACCATCGCCAGGCCAGTCAGCACATAATAAAGGGAACCACCAAGAATCGCGAGCCAGCAGCCGCCGATCGTCAGCACCGCGCCGATGAGCGCTACGACTGCTCCCAGAATGACGGGAGCAATTGGACGGAGGGCGCGCGCGGGCTGGGTCTCCATGGGGGACACTCTTCAAACATGGAAAACATGTTAACGGTATGTTGCTGATTGCGTTCCCTGCTTTGCGGAATGTCGGCAGATTCCGGGCGTACCGCATTGGTCGGCTGCGGCCGGGTCGATGCGGTCTCTGGTAGGTTCACCGCGAACCTTGCTCCGCACCCGATCGGCCGACATCATCTCCGTCCGCTGTATCGAACCGCTTCGACAATGCGTGGTACAGCCGGTCCTTGCAGACGAGCTGAGCCACGAAATCGGCGATCAGTGCCGAGCTGAGCAACGGCAGCAACAGCCCGCGACTGGCCGTCGTTTCGGAAATAATGATCACGGCGGTGAGCGGCGCGCGGACGACGCCGGTGAAATAGGCGATCATGCCGAGGAGAACGATCGCGCCGGGCGGATAGGTTGGGAAGATGCTTCGCAGCAAGTCGCCGACCCCGGCGCCGACTGAAAGCGACGGCGCGAAGATTCCGCCGGGAAGTCCCGAAACCGCAGTGGCGAGCGTCGCCATGAATTTTGCGCCGCCAAACCATAGCGGCACGTCGGACCCGGCGATCACGGCGTTGGCCGTCTGATAGCCGGTGCCCCACGTCAATCCGGTCGCGACGCCCAGAACCGCCACCACCAGTCCGCAGCAACCTGCCAGCAGGATCGGTCGCGCGCGCAGCCACGCCATCGGATGCCAGTCCGTGCGGCCCGCCGCCAGCATCGCGCGGGAGAACAAGCCGCCGGCGAGGCCGCCCAGGATACCTGCGACCGGCGTTGCGATCATCGCCTCCCGAACGCCCAGGGTCTGGCGCATCACGCCGAAATAAACATAGTCCCCGGCAAGTCCCAGACTGACCATGCCGGCGATCAGCACCGCCGCCATGACAAGGAGTGTCATGCGCTGCTCATAGGCGGCGGCCAGTTCCTCTATCGCGAAAGCGACCCCGGCGAGCGGCGTGTTGAATGCAGCCGCAACACCCGCGGCGCCACCGGCGATATAGACCGATGCGCGCAAGGGGATCGCCATCAGCCGGTGGGCATAGCCCATGATGGCGGCTGCCACTTGCACGGTCGGCCCCTCGCGTCCCACCGATGCTCCCAGGAACAGCGCGCCGATGGTGAGGAAGAGTTTGACCGTCACGGTGCGCGCGGAGACCAATAGACGCAGCCCCTGTTCGGGGTCGCGCGATGCCGCCATGACCTGCGGGATGCCGGACCCCGATGCCGCCGGGGCATAACGACGGGTCAGCCAGACCAGTGCCGCGAAGCCGAGAGGGGTCGCGATCAGCGGTGCCCACCACCACCGCCGCGCATAATATAGGAACAATTCGCCTGCCTCATCAGCCAGACGCGCGAACAGCAATGCGACAAGACCCACTGTAATCGCGCCGCCCAGGATCGCGATCCGCCGTCGCCAGACGAGCGCTTCGGGTCCGTGCCGGCGCATCAGTGCGCGGAAGCGGCGGAACGTCAGGCGATGGATGTGCATGGCTCAGCCCTCCGCCGGCGCGCCAACGAGGATCGCCGCCACCGCCAGCACGGCGGGGTCAGCGAAGCCGAGAAAAGCCTTGGCCGGGGTGACGAGGCCGACCGCCATACAGCTGAACAGGGCGATCAGCGTGACAAGATCGTGCCGCACCTTTCCGCTGATGAACAGCAGCAGCAGCGCGCCGCCCAGGATGATGGCGCTCCAGCCGGCATCGCTTATCACGCGCCCGATCATGGTGAGCCGATCGTCGCTGCGGTGAGCCGGAAACGCTGACCTCCTCCGTTTGCCGGCGACGTGGCCACGCCTTGCTCGCGCAGCAGGGTCGCGATCGCAAGGGCGCGGCGCTGTGCCAGGGTTGGCCGCTCGGGAGGCGTCTCGGGCAGTCCAGGCACGTTCATCGCGCGGACGTTCCACCGCCTTGCGGCCCAGGCGGAGGTCAGCACCGCTTCACGCCCCTGGTTGTCGAGAGTATCGCTGTTGTCCGCGAAGGCGATGTCGGGAAGCGGCCCCTGCGGTGGGACGATGGCAATGCTCCAATCCTGTATTTCCCTGCGCGCGCGGTCTTCAAGGACGCGATATGTGGAGAGCGAAGCACCTGGCAGCGGCGCGGCGGTAACGCTGGCGCGGCGATGGTCGCGATCGACCGTCACAGCTTCGGGATCCACGCCGGCGGCAAGCCCCAGCATCTGCGACAGTCCGGCAATCCGGGCGGTCTCTGCAGCGGCGGCGTCGCCAGCCTGCCGCAATTCCTCGCGCTGCGCGTCGAGCGGCCCGGCACCCGGTTCGAGCAGTACCTGATCGAGTTGCAGGCGGACTGTCCGGCCAAGTCGCTGCTGCAGTTCCGCCTGCAATGCGGCCGTGCGCTGCATTTTCGTACGCGGCGTGATCACCACCGAGCGCACCGCGATCGGCTTTGCGTCGAAGTTGACGTCGAGCTGCGTGACGCGCGCATCCGAACCGAACCGGTCATTGAGGAACGAGCGCACCTGCGTGACGGTCACGGCTTCGGTCGCAATCTGTTTGAGCGACAGGCCGAGTGGGATCGCCATGGCGACGAAGACGAGGATCAGGATTATGGTCTGCGTCCAGCTCTGCTGGCTGGAGAGGGAGTGCCCGAAGCCATAGAAACGCGCCATCACCGTGGCCGACAGTGCAATGGTGACGAAGTTGGTGACAAAGAGCGCCAGCGCGCCGCCGAGTACCGGCAGATTGCCGGTCGCGATGCCATAGCCGACGACAGCGAGCGGCGGCATCAGCGCGGTAGCGATCGCCACGCCCACTACCGTGTCGCCACGCCCGCGAATGATCGCGAACGTGCCCGCCAGGGCGGCAAACAGGGCGACCGCCAGATCGAAGAGATTGGGCCGCGTCCGCGCGATGATCTCCGCTGTCGGCGCTTGCAGCGGGGAGAGCAGCACGATGGTGGCCGTGAACGCGACCGCGCAGGCCGACCCTGCCGCAAGCGCGATCAGCGCGCGTCGCATTTCGGCGAAGTCGAACAGGGCAAGGCTGAAGCCCAGGCCCAGGATCGGGCTCATCAGGGGCGAAATGAGCATCGCGCCGATCACCACGGCCGGAGACGAGAGCAGCAGGCCGAGCACCGCGATGCCCGCCGACATCATCGTCATGAAGAGGTAACGGGGCGACCACCCGCTTTCGGAGACGATCCGCTCGATGATCGCCTGGTGATCGACATTCCCGACCACGGCGCGACGCCACCAGCGATAGAGCGCGACATGTTCGAGCTGTGCCTCGGCTCTTTGCGAGAATGTCTCTCCCGGTTGCGTCATCTTGTCGAATGATCCCTCTACGCGGCTCTAAGTGCCTTGCACCGCTTTCAGTTTCTCGCCCGCACCCTCGTTTCTCGCGAACCGCAGCACCAGATAGCCCAGGAACCCGGACAATAGCGACCCGGCAAGAATTCCGATCTTGGCCTCCGTCTGCAGCAGCGCATCGCTCGGGAAGGCGAGCAGAGTGATGAACAGGCTCATCGTGAAACCGATGCCGCAGAGCAGCGCGGTTCCGGCCAGTTGAGCCCGTCCGGCATGGGCAGGCATATCGGCGATGCCAAGACGGACGGCGATCATCGCTGTCCCGAATACGCCGACCATCTTTCCAAGCAGCAGGCCAAGAGCGACGCCGATCGTGACCGGCGCAGTGAAAGCCTCGGACGGCAGCCCCAATACATGCACGCCGGCATTTGCGAGACCGAATATTGGGACGATCATGAAGCCGACAGGTTTATGCAGCCCGTGTTCCAGGCGATGAAGCGGGCTATTTTCCTCTTCGTCAGGTTCGCCCGGCATGTTTCGCAGTGGAATGGCAAATGCAAGGACGACACCTGCAAGCGTCGCGTGAATTCCCGAACGCAGCACGAAGACCCAGAGCAGGATGCCGATGAGCAGATAGGGCAGGAGCCGCCGAACCCCGACGCGGTTCAGGCAGAACAGCAGCAGCGTGACCGCGGCGGCTCCCGCAAGATCGAGCAGCGACAGCTTGGCGGTGTAGAAAAGCGCGATGATGATCACCGCGCCGAGATCGTCGATGATCGCCAGCGCGGTCAGGAAGACGCGTAGCGAGATTGGTACGCGCTTGCCGAGCAGGGCGATGACGCCGAGCGCGAAGGCGATATCGGTGGCCGCCGGGATCGCCCAGCCATGCGCTGCGCCCGCGAGGTTGAAGGCGAGGTAGATGAGCGCTGGGACCACCATGCCGCCAGCCGCAGCGATGCCGGGAAGAATGCGCCGGGACCAGGTTGAAAGCTGCCCGTCCATGACCTCGCGCTTGATCTCCAGTCCTACGTGCAGGAAGAAGACCGCCATCAGCCCGTCGTTCACCCAGTGATGAAGCGACAGCGGCCCGATCTGCCCGTGGAGCAGATGTTCATAGCCTTCCGCCCAGGGCGAGTTTGCGAGGATCATGGCGACCACGGCCGCACCCATAAGCACGAGGCCGGCGGACGCTTGTCCTTTGAGAAACTGGCGAAGCGCGCTGAGCGGCCTGGCGCGGGATAGGGCCATCTCTATAGACTCCGGGCGTGATTTTGGTCCGCTGGCGGCCCGACCAGCGGCAAGAAACCTGCCCGTCCAGACCGACGAACACCCACCTGACGTGTTGCAAAGTCTCAATGGCGTTGCAAGCCATCAAACCGACGCAGCTGATTTAGCGCGGAGCAGCCTTGGCTGAAGATCGGCTGCCATTTTTATAAAGAGGCGGCAGTTGGCGCCCATTTTTATGCGCGATCGTCGCAACGACAAGGGGGCGGTTCCTTCAGTCCTCGCCTCGCACCCCGTAACGCCGGGCGCTGTTTGGATCATTGGCTGAACTGATCGAAATCCTCGGTGTCGATCGTGCCGCGTATTCCCTGTGGATAGCGGTGGCCCGCAACGCTGTCCTGATTGATGAGCGCGCTCACGCGTTCCAGAATGTCCGACGACACGATCAGGTCACTTGCCGCGTGGTTCTGATCGAAATGGGGACGTGACCGCGTGCCGGGGATGGCATGGACGTGCCTGGCGCGCGACAGGACCCAGGCCAGTGACAATTGCGCGGGCGTCACCGCCGCTTCTGTGGTCAGGTCATTGAACCGATCGATAAGCCTGCGGTTATGAATCCAGTTTTCGGCGGAAAAGCGGGGGAGAGTCCGGCGCAAGTCCTTCTCCGCCAGCGTTTCTACATCCCGTAATTCGCCGCCTAGCGCGCCACGTGCCAGCGGCGAAAACGCGACGAGAGCGATTCCCAGGGCATGCGTCGTTGCAAGCACCCCAAGTTCGACATTCCTTGTCCAGGGCGAATATTCGGTCTGGACGGCCGCCATGGGATGGATTGCATGGGCCTCCCGCACATGCGCGGCGGACCATTCGGAGACCCCATAGGCGCGAATTTTCCCTGCCTCTATCGCGCGGACCATGGCGCCCACGGACTCAGCAATCGGCACCTTCGGATCGAAACGGTGCATGTAGAACAGGTCGACATGGTCCGTGCCGAGTCGCTTCAGGCTGGCGTCGAGGGACGCCGTAATCGATGCCGGGCTGCAATCCACGCCGCGGCGCGGACCATCCACCATGATGCCGGTCTTGGTCGCCAGCAGAAATTCATGGCGCCGATCCATGATCGCTTCGCTGAGGATTTCCTCGCTGACGCCCCCGCCATAGATGTTTGCCGTGTCGAAATGATCACATCCCGCATCGAGCGCATGACGGAAAAGCGCGACCGCGTCCTCGCGCGCGGGTGGGTTGCCATAGGCCCAAGCCACATTCATGCAGCCAAGGCCGATCGATCGAACCTGCCGCCCGGCGAGGACGCGGGTCGCCATCACGACCAGCCGTCCTGGGCTTCGAGACTGGCGGCGAGTTCGCCGATCACCCGGTAGCAGTCGAGTACCTGGCCGATGGATGAATTGGGTTCGCGGCCTTCCCGGATGGCGGCGATGAATTCGCGGTCCTGCAATTCGATGCCATTGTTCGAAACCGTCACGCCGGTCAGGTCGATGGGCTCTTCCTTCCCGTTCACAAGGTCGTCGTAGCGAGCGATATAGGTGCCATTGTCACCGATATAGCGGAAAAAGGTGCCCAGAGGCCCGTCATTGTTGAAGGACAGGGACAGCGTACAGATCGCGCCCGTTTCGGCCTTGAGCTGGATCGACATGTCCATCGCGATGCCCAGGTCCGGGTGCTTGGGGCCTTGCAGCACATTGGCGGCCACGATCTTGCCCGACTGATAGGCGAACAGGTCGATGGTATGCGCGGCATGGTGCCACAGCAGATGGTCGGTCCATGAACGGGGCTGCCCCTTGGCGTTGATGTTCTTGCGCCGGAAGAAATAGGTCTGCACATCCAGCTGCTGCAAGGTCAGGTCGCCTGCGGCGATCTTGTTATGCACATATTGGTGCGACGGGTTGAAACGGCGGGTATGCCCGACCATGCAGACCAGTCCCGTTTCCCTTTGCTTGGCGACGACCGCTTCGGCATCGGCCCAGCTGTCCGCCAGCGGGATTTCCACCTGGACATGCTTGCCCGCGTCCATGCAGGCGATCGCCTGGGCCGCGTGCATCTGGGTCGGCGTGCACAGGATCACCGCGTCCACGTCGGGCAGGGCGAGCGCTTCGGACAAATCGGTGCCTGAATGCGGCGCGCCATATTTGGCGGCGACTGCGGCAGCCTGTTCAGCCGATCGGCTGATAACCGATGCGATGTCGACGCCGTCGATATTCTTGAGGCCATCCAGATGCTTCTCGCCGAAGGCACCTGCGCCGACAAGGGCAATGCGCATGTTGTTCTCCTTGGAATGGGTGACGGTTTTCAGATCGCGCCCTGCGCAGCCGCATTGTTGCCTTCCAGCGTCGGGCTGGGCGGTACGGTGCCGTCCATCGGTTCGAGCACGATATGCCCTATCGCGGTATTGGAGCAGGGCACATGATAATGGCGATGCAGTGCTCGGGTTTCGCGGCCAAGCGCTCCGCGCATGATGAGCCACATGACCATCTCGATCCCTTCCGAGCCGGTCTCGCGGAGATATTCGATGTGCGGGATCGAACGCAACGCCTGCGTGGTGCCAATCATGCCGTCGAGAAACATATTGTCCCAATCGGCATTGATGAGGCCGGCGCGCATGCCCTGGAGCTGATGGCTCATGCCGCCCGTGCCCCAGATATGCACCTTCAGATCCTCGCCCTTGAAGGACTGCACCGCGCGGGCGATCGCTTCGCCCAGGGCCCAGCAACGATTGCCGGACGGCGGGGGATAGGTGACGACGTTGACGGCCAGCGGGATGACCTTTGCGGGCCAGGCGTCCGGCGCGCCATACATCATCGTCAGCGGGACGGTCAGCCCATGGTCGACGTCCATCTCGTTGATGATGGTCATGTCGAATTCGTCGAGGATCAGGCTTTGCGCGATGTGCCACGCCAGATCCGGGTGACCCTCGACATCGGGCACCTTTCGCGGTCCCCAGCCGATGGCGAAGGTGGGTATGATCTTCATGTCGAAGGCACTGGCATGGTCGTTATAGACCAGGATCACGACATCGGGCTTGTTCTCCGGCTTTGCGATCCACTCGCGCGTCCAGTCATAGCCTGCGAAGATAGGTTCGAAATAGGCGTCGCGATCCTTGCCTGTGTCGGCGGCGACGCCGAGCAGCGGCACATGGCTCGACGCGATCCCTGCGGTAATGCGGGCCATATCAGCGCGTCTCCTCTTGGGGGGCGCCGCCTTGGGCTTCCCTGTTTGCCCTGATCGACCTTACGCCCTCGGGGGAGCGTCCGCCCGCATCCATCATGGCCTTATACTCCTCGACGCTCATGCCGGTCATGGTCGAAACCGCCTGAACGAAGCTCAGCCCATCGGTCGAGAAAAGCTTCGCGAGGAAATAGATGTTCCCGCCCAGATCGAGCAGGCGATTATAGTCGCGCGCCAGCACGGCCTGCTTCTGCTCCTCCGTCATCGGCCATTCGTCGAGATAGGCGCGTTCGTCCGCAAGCCAGCGCGCGCGATTTTCGGCCTTCATCAGGCTCATCGCGAACTGGTTGAGATGATAGCCCACGCGCGCGCGCGCCGCAGTATAGACCCGCGTGCCCGGAATATCGTCGAACTCACCGAGATAGGTGTGGATGTCGCGCGGCCCGGTCATAGCCCGCGGTCCTTGAGAATGGCGTCGAGGCGTGGGAACACCTTGCGTGTATTGCCTTCGAAGATGGCGTGGCGCTCCGCATCACTGATGTCGAGCGCGTCGATATAGCGTTTGGTGTCGTCGAAATAATGCCCGGTTGTCGGGTCGATCCCACGCACCGCGCCGACCATCTCCGACCCGAATAATATATTCTTGTTGTCGATCACGTCCGCCAGCAGGTTGATGCCCGGCTGGTGATAGACACAGGTGTCGAAGAAGACATTCTTCATGATATAATCGTCGAGGCTGGGCTTTTTCAGCATATCCGCCAGTCCCCGATAGCGACCCCAGTGATAGGGCACGGCGCCCCCGCCGTGCGGGATGATTAAGCGCAGCTTGGGGAACCTTGCGAACAGATCGCCCTGCATCAGTTGCATGAAGGCAACCGTGTCCGCCGCAATATAGAAGCCTCCGGTGGCGTGCATCGCCGGGTTGCATGAGCCCGACACGTGGATCATGGCCGGAACGTCCAGTTCCTCCATGACCTCGTAGATCGGGAACCAATATGCGTCAGTCAGCGGAGGATGTTCGAAATGGCCGCCGCCCGGGTCCGGGTTGAGGTTGCACCCGATGAAGCCCAGTTCCTCGACGCAGCGGCGCAGTTCCTTGACGGACGCCGTCAGGTCCGCCTGCGGCGATTGCGGCAACATGCACACGCCCACGAAGGTTTCGGGGAACATCCGCACGACCCGGGCGATCAGGTTGTTGCAATGGAACGCCCAGGCTTGCGATATCGCCTGGTCGCCGACATGATGCGCCATGGCGGACGCCCGTGGCGAGAAGATGGTGAGGTCTGCGCCGCGTTCCTTGATGAGCCTCAGCTGGTTCTGCTCGATCGTCTCGCGGATGTCCTCGTCGGAAATATCCGGGTAGTCAGGGATGGGCTCCCCAGCCTTGAAGGCGGCGATCTGGGCTTCGCGCCATGCATCATGGGCCTTGGGCAGGACGGTGTAGTGACCGTGGCAATCTATGACGAGCGACATGGCTCAGCTTTCTTCCGTGAACGAAGCGTTGATGGCGGCCAGCTTCGCAGGAAAGCCGGTCGGTGGCGGATTGATGCCAAGGTCGCCTAATGCCTGCTGGCGCCGGACCGTGCCTTCGGTCATCAGGGGCGCGATGCCAAGGTCGCGCAGCATCCGGGCTGCCTCCGTCATCTCGGCGGCGCGGCGGCGGCCATGGACGAGCATGCGGTCGAGATTATAATCGGCGCGCTCGGCCCAGCCCATCGTCTTCTCGCTGGCGTCGAGTGATGCCAGCACCGCGTCGGCAACGTCTTCGGCATGGGCTGCCATCATCATTTCGGCGGTAAGGGCTTCCATCCCCTTGACCATGACAGAACGCACCAGCTTGATCGCGGACGCGCGTCCGATGGCATCGCCCACGACATAGGTGTTGGTAAAACCCGCCTTCCGCAGCAGTTCCTCGGCTCGATCCGCATCCGGGCCTGAAAGGGCGAGCGGAACCGCCATGCGCGCCGGATTGACCGGTGCCATCACCGCCACATCGACATAACGGGTTCCCGCTTCGGCAAAAGCGCGCGCTGCCTCGCGCTTCGTACCCGGCGCGACGGAGTTCATGTCGCAGAACAGAGCGTCCGGCGATAGGAGGGGCGCGCATTGGCGAGCGACGCCGAGCGCCTGGTCGGCGGTCACGAGAGACAGGATGAGTGATGCGTGGGCGACGGCCTCCCGCGCGCTGCCGCATGGCTTCAAGGCGGATTGCTCGATCGCGGCATGGCGCGCGGCGGCGGTATCATAAGCGGCGGCGCGTGCCGCCCATCCAGCGGCGTTCGCGAAAGTGGA
Organism: Sphingobium sp. CCH11-B1; assembly: GCF_001556865.1. Taxonomy (GTDB): domain Bacteria; phylum Pseudomonadota; class Alphaproteobacteria; order Sphingomonadales; family Sphingomonadaceae; genus Sphingobium. The sequence continues at coordinate 30,907 of NZ_LSJY01000135.1, forward strand.
TCCGGCCTCGCCGAAGCCGATCAGGGCAATGGTTCCTCTCATCCCAGACACCGTGCGGGGGTAGCCGTCGCACATCAAATCGGAACTGGCGAATGACGATAAGGCTGCGCTAATTCTGCATGCCGCCGCACTCCCGTGCGGCCGCTTCGAGATCCGCGAAAAACTCCGACTGGACCTGCGTGGGGAGAAGGGAAGCGCGCGTCGTCATGCCGATGGTGCGTGCAAAACGTTCCGGTAGCCGGGCTAATGGCCGCAGCCATTTCGCCTCGACCTCGACCGCTACCTGATCGGGCGAAAGCAGGGTGATGAAATCGGTGCTCATCAGCACTTGCCGGATCATCATGACTGATCCCGATTCGATCGGGACAGCCGGCAGCGCCAGCCCGAGTTCGGTGAAATAGCGTTCGAAACTGTCGCGCAGTGGCGTGCCCCGCGGGGCGAGCGTGAAGGGGAATGCAGCCATTGCGTCGCCGGCGGGCGCCTTGCCCGCCAGCGGATGATCATGGCGCGCATAAAAGGCCGGAACATCGTCGAACAGGCGATGCTGCACCAGTTCCGGTTCCATCAGCGGTTCCCGCAAAGCGCCCACCATGACATCGATCAGGCCGTTGCGCAGCGGTTCGACCAGTTCCGTGCGCGATCCTTCGACAATGGTCAGCCGCACCTGCGGCCGGCGAGCGAAGAAGCGGGCAACGGCGACTGGCAGGATGCGCGCGCGCGACAATGGCATGGCACCTATGGCGATGCGCCGCGTCTCGTGCCCGCGCAGCGCCATCACTTCTGACAGCCCGGCCTCCAGTTCCACCTGGGCCAGCCGGAATTCGCGTGCCAGCTGATTGCCGGCCTCGGTCGTGATGGCGAATTTACCGCGCCGCGTAACCAGCGCTCGCCGGAGGGCCAGCGCCAGATCGCCCACGGCCCGATGGATCGACGGCACCGACAGACCTGTGGCCAGGCTTGCGCCCGTGTAGCTGCCGGTTTCGGCGACCGCGAGCATCGCGCGCATGCGCGACATCGTGACGTGCGGGCTGCGGATGTGGTCAAGCGCGGCGGCAATTCTCGGTGCCAATATGTCGCCTGCATCGGTCGGGATCATGCCGTCATGCCGCCTTTCAAACAGCGGCAGGCCAATAATGTCCTCAAGACGGCTCAACGCCTGCGTTATCGCCGGCTGGCTCAGATTGACCGCAGCGGCGGCGGCGTTCACCGTTCCCAGGCGCGCAATTCGTTCCACGGCATGCAGGTGACGAAGATTGAGCGCCCATATGTCCATGCACCCACTCTTAGCCAAATCCAATCGCACTTTTCAAACTTCTCTTTCCGTCTGGCGCAGACCTCCGCCATCTCAGGGAAAACAGGAGTGCATCGCATGAGTGGTATTGTCGTCCAGAATATCGATCGCGCCGACCCGGACGTGATCGACGGGCTGGCCAAATGTGGGGTAGCGACTGTTCACGAAGCCCAGGGGCGCACCGGCTTGCTGGCGAGCTATATGCGGCCGATCTACAGCGGAGCGCGCATCGCCGGCTCGGCCGTGACGATCAGCGCGGCGCCGGGCGACAACTGGATGGTGCATGTCGCGATCGAGCAGCTGAAGGCGGGCGACGTGCTGCTGCTTGCGCCGACCAGCCCTTGCGAAGATGGCTATTTCGGCGACCTCCTCGCCACCAGCGCGCAGGCGCGGGGATGCCGCGGCCTCATTATCGATGCGGGGGTACGCGATGTGCGCGACCTGACCGAGATGGCGTTTCCGGTCTGGTCCAAGGCGATTTACGCTCAGGGTACCGTCAAGAATACGCTCGGTTCGGTGAATGTGCCGGTGGTGTGCGCCAACGCGCTGGTCAATCCGGGCGACGTGATCGTGGCCGATGATGACGGCGTGTGCGTCGTCCCACGCGACAAGGCTGCCGAAGTGCTGGCTGCGGCGCAGGCGCGCGAGGCGAAGGAGGCTGAAAAGCGGGACCTGCTGGCGCAGGGCGTCCTGGGCCTCGACATGTACAAGATGCGCGAGCGGCTGGAGCGGGAGGGGCTCAAATATGTCTGAGGTTCCCTGCATGTGGATGCGGGGAGGGACGTCGAAGGGCGGATATTTCCTCAAGGACGACCTGCCGGCCGATATCGCCGCGCGCGATGCTTTCCTGCTGGGCGTGATGGGATCGCCCGATCCGCGCCAGATCGACGGGATGGGGGGTGCCGATCCGCTGACCAGCAAGGTTGCCGTGGTGTCCAGGTCCGTGCGCGAAGGGATCGACGTCGACTATCTGTTTTTGCAGGTGTTCGTGGACAAGGCCATCGTCACTGACGCCCAGAATTGCGGCAATATTCTTGCCGGGGTTGGCCCGTTCGCCATCGAACGCGGCCTTGTCGCCGTCACGGGCGACGAAACCCAGGTGGCGATCCATATGGACAATACCGGGCAGGTTGCAGTCGCGACCGTGCAGACGCCCGGCGGAACCGTGTCCTACAGGGGCGATGCCGCCATTGACGGCGTGCCGGGCACCCATGCGCCGGTGCCGCTGGAATTCCGCGATACCGCCGGCTCGTCCTGCGGCGCCCTGCTCCCCACCGGCAACAGCGTTGATGTGGTGAACGGAACGCGCGTCACATTGATCGACAACGGCATGCCGTGCGTCGTGATGAAGGCGCAGGACGTGGGCGTGACCGGATATGAAGACCGCGAGACGCTCGACGCCGATGTGGAACTCAAGGCGCGGCTCGAAGCGATCCGCCTCGCGGTTGGCGCGCGCATGAACCTGGGCGACGTCGCCGACAAGTCGGTGCCCAAGATGATGCTGGTCGCGCCGCCGCAAAAGGGCGGGGCGGTGACGGTGCGCAGTTTCATACCGCACCGCGCCCATGCCACGATCGGTGTCCTGGGAGCGGTCTCGGTGGCGACGGCGTGCCTGCTGGCAGGATCGCCTGCCGCCGAAGTGGCGCAGATTCCCGATGGCGCGCGCAAGGCGCTGTCGGTGGAGCATCCGACCGGTGAGATGACCTGCGTGCTCCAGACCGACGAAGATGGCGCTGTCGTCAGCGCAGCCCTGCTGCGCACCGCGCGCAAGTTGATGGATGGAATAGTCTATGTCTGAACGCATCATATCCTGGCACGACGCGCCGTCTAAGCCGCACTATGTTCCACCCGCGGGCGCTGTGGACGCGCATTGCCATGTGTTCGGGCCGATGGCGCAGTTCCCGTTCAGCGCCAAGGCCAAATATCTGCCTGAGGATGCGGGGCCGGACATGCTGTTCGCCCTGCGCGATCATCTTGGCTTTTCGCGCAACGTGATCGTTCAGGCCAGTTGCCACGGCACCGACAACGCGGCCACGCTGAACGCCATCGCCGCCAGTGAAGGCAAGGCGCGGGGGGTCGCTGTCGTCGATCCTGCGATTTCGGAGGCGGATCTGGCGGCGTTGCACGCCGGCGGGATGCGCGGCATCCGCTTCAACTTCCTCAAGCGGCTGGTCGATGATGCGCCCAAGGACAGGTTCCTTGAGGTGGCGGGGCGTCTGCCGGCCGGCTGGCATGTGGTGATCTATTTCGAGGCCGACATTTTGGAGGAATTGCGTCCCTTCATGGACGCCATTCCCGTGCCGCTGGTGATCGACCATATGGGCCGCCCCGATGTCGCCCAGGGGCCGGCGGGGGCCGATATGAAGGCCTTTCGCGCTTTGTTGGACAGCCGTGAGGATATCTGGTTCAAGGCGACATGCCCCGATCGGCTCGATCCCACCGGCGATCCGTGGGACGCCTTTGCCGACGCGGTCGCGCCGCTGGTGATGGACTATCAGGACCGGGTATTGTGGGGCACAGACTGGCCGCATCCCAATATGCAGGACGCCATTCCCGACGACGGGCATCTTGTCGACATAATCCCACGCATCGCGCCCACCGCGGACTTGCAGCACAAGCTGCTCGTCGCCAACCCGATGCGCCTCTATTGGCCCGAAGAACTTTGAAGCCGCGCGCAGGGCTTGCCAGGAGGAGCCCTTCACCCGTCCGTCAGACTGGCAGGCCTACGTAATTCTCGGCGATGGACCGCTGCGCCGCCTCGCTCGATGCGATGTAATCCAGTTCGGCAACCTGCATCCTGCGTTCGAACGGTCCATCGTCGGGGAAGCGATGCATCAGCTTGGTGAGCGACCAGCTGAAGCGTTCCGCTTTCCAGACGCGGGCGAGCGCCTTGCCCGAATAGGCCACGATGGCATCCGCGTCATTTTTCCGGAAATAGGCGACCAGCGCCTCTGACGCATAGTGAACGTCGCTCGCCGCCAGATTCAGGCCCTTCGCGCCGGTCGGCGGCACGATATGTGCGGAATCGCCACATAGCAGCAGGCTGCCATGGCGCATCGGTTCGAATACGAACGACCGCAAGGGCGCGATCGACTTTTCAATCGACGGACCGCGCGTGATGTGGGCGGCCGCCTCCGGCCCGAGCCGGACGCTGAGTTCGTCCCAGATCCGATCGTCGCTCCAATCCTCGATCCTCTCGGTCGTCGGCACATCGATATAGTAGCGGCTGCGCACCGCGCTGCGTTGCGACGCAAGCGCGAAGCCGCGGTCATGATTGGCGTAGATCAATTCATGGTTGCAGGGCGGAACATCGGCCAGGATGCCCAGCCAGCCAAACGGATAGACACGTTCGAAGGAGCGCGCGACGCTTGCCGGGATCGCTTGGCGCGATGGACCATGAAAGCCGTCGCAACCGACGATGAAACGCGCATCGATCCGCCGTTCGGCGCCATCGATTGTGTAGGTCACGAAGGGTGCGTCGCTCTCGACATCATGCAGCGTCACGTCGCCAGCTTCGTAGATCAGGTGCAGCCCGCGCGGGCCGGCGGCTTCCATCAGATCGCGGGTGAGTTCGGTCTGGCCATAAACCATCACCTGCTTCCCGGTCAGCGCCTTTATGTCGATGCGGATCAGCCTTTCGCCATCGGCCAGGTTGAACCCGTCGTGGGGCAGTCCCTCCGCCCTCATGCGCGCGTCGAGGCCCAGCCGCTCCATAAGGCTTACGGTGATCTGCTCCAGCACGCCGGCGCGAATGCGTGACAGCACATAAGGACCGCTCTGCCGTTCGAGCAGGATGCAGTCCACGCCTTCCGCTTTCAGCAAATGGGCAAGGAGCAGCCCGGCGGGCCCCGCACCGATGATCACGACTTGTGTTTTCATGACTAATCTCTCCGGTCGTGCACTCTGGGCAGGTGCGTTCGCGAACCCGATATTGACAGCGGCCGACCGATGCGGGAAGACACGCTACGGTCATAGTTCAGGTACTTTCGGGACATGCCGATGCAACGCCCCGCCATTCCCGATTTCGTCCTCTATGGGGAGAAGCTGGACGACGACGCGGCGGAATTCGCGCATATTGAAGCTATCGCCACTCGCAGCGCGCTATATGATTGGGAGATTAACGCGCACCGCCATCTGCGCAGCGTACAGGCGCTGCTATTATTTCACGGACAGGTTCAGTTCCGTTGCGACGATCTCGTGAGGGAGCTGCGCGCGCCCTGCTTCATGATCGTGCCGATCGGCAGCGTGCATGGCTTCAGCTTCACGCCTGAAAGTTCGGGATATGTCCTGACGCTTTCAGCGGGTTTCACGTCGCGCGCGGCAGGAAGCGACGATCCCCTCCTGCGCCTGCTTACCCAGGGGACGTGCGGTAAGATCCCGGAGGCCAACATCCGCCGGGTGACATTGCTTTGCGAGGAAATGATCGATTGCCAGGCGGATTGGCGCGCACCGCAACCATTGTTCCTGGCTCTGGCCGAGGCTCTGGTCCGATCGCTGCCCGCGCCTGCGCAGGCGGAGTCCGCCGACGAGGAACGGCTCGCAGCCTTTCGGAGATTGATCGAGACGGATTTGCGCGAGCACCATAATCTCGACTGGTACGCCGCTCGGCTCAACATCACCGCCAAGACATTGACGCGGATTTGCAGACGCCGTCTCGATTGCACGCCGATGGAACTCATCCACATGCGGTTGCTGCTGGAGGCAAGACGCCTGCTGCGCTTCACCAATGCGGGCGTGGCGCAAGTGGCCGAGGAATTAGGCTTTGCCGACAGTTCCTATTTTTCGAGATTCTATGCGCGGCACATGGGGCGCAGACCGGCGCACGATCGCCAACTGCAAGCCGCCGATGACCCGCATGCCCCTGTTCCCTGACTTTTAGCCCCACGGCCGCAGTCTGCGCGTTTTTCCGCCACCTGTTATTGCATGTCCGGTGGCCCCGTTGCCGGCCGTCTATCCCGTCAGGCGCGCAGGCCATGTACCAGGCGATGCGCGGTTAGAGGAATTGGCCTTCCCCGCTTTGCAGGTCCATGGCGACCTTCCTTATGATTTGCCTGGGCGCAACGCCAGCAGGGCGCCCGCCGCGATGAGCGAGCCCGCGGCCATCGCCATTGCGACCGACGGCAGCCCGAAGTTCAGGCTGAACAGAAGGCCCGCGATGATCGGTCCCAACGCAGCGCCGCCGCGGCCAATCCCGATGACGATGCCCGTGCCGGCACCCCGTACCGGGGTAGGGAAGGATTGGGCGATGATCGCATATAGCCCGACCACCCCCGCATTGGTGCAAAAGCCGGCAGCCGCGGCCACCAGGGCAAGCCCGGTCAGGCCCGACTGGCTTTGACCGAAGACCGTGACCATCACCGTGGAAAGCAGCATGGCGGCGATCACGAGAGTGCGGATGTGGATGCGCCAGCTGAGAAGGCTGAGCAGCAGAGCGCCCGCCAACCCTCCGACATTGGCCCACACCAGTACGCTGCCGGCTGCGGATGGCGCATTGCCCATGTCGACGACGATCTTGGGTATCCATTTCAGGATGAAATAGAAGGTCATGATGTGCGCGAAATAGGCCGCGGTCAGCAATAGGGTGATGCGCGCCAGTCCGGGGTGGAACAGGCTATGCAAGCTGGGCTTGGGCGCGGTTTCGTCCAGCGGGGGCAACTCCGCCGCCTGGCGATGACCGAAACGCTTCAGGAGAGAATTGACCCTCTCAAGCGCGTTTGCCGGCCGCCTCTGCAACAGAAAGCCCACTGATTCGGGCAGGAGTATGAATGCGAGCGGCAGGAAAACGCCCGTCGTGATCGCACCGAACAGGAACACGTCCCGCCAATCGCCCGCGACGAGCAGCATGGAGGCGATCGACCCGCCCAGAATGGCTCCCACGGGATAGCCCGCCGCCATGACGGAGACGGCCAGGCTGCGAGCGCGGGCATTGGCCAGTTCGGCTACCATGGCGTTGGTGCAGGCCAGCATCCCGCCGATCCCGAGACCGGTGAACAGCCGGACGGCGGAGAGGGTGGCGACGCTCGCCGCCTGCGTCGCCCCCAGCATTCCTATGGTCATGATGATCAGGCAGAGGAGCGTCGTCGGTCGTCTTCCGACGCGATCCGCCATCATTCCCAGCAGGAACGATCCCACGGCCATGCCGATAAGCTCCATCGACAGGACGATGCCCAGCGCCGCTCGATCGACGCCCCATTCCGCCGCGATGCCGGGCGAGGCGAAGCTGATCGCCAGCACATCGAAACCGTCGAGCGCGTTGAGCAGCACGCACAAGATGATGGCCGTCAGCTGCGCGCGGCTCATCGGGGCTTCGTCGATCAGGCGTTTGATATCGGCGGGGCCGTCCATCATGCGCATCCCATCTTACGCGACCGCAAAGATGTCGAGCCGGACATGGTCCCGGTATCGCGCGGCGGTGCACAGAAATACGGTACGGCCCAGCCATCCATGGGGGCTGTCTTGCGCCACTTCGAACCGGGGCGTCGTGCGGAAATAATAAATGGCAGGGTCCACATCTTCCCCTGCGGCAATGCGCCCAAGCACGGATGCAGGACCATGTCGATAGCCGGGATTTGTGACCGATATGATCGTGCCGTCCTTCGCTTCTATCGAATAGCGCGCGAATATGTCGGCTGTGCCATCGGCGCGGATGGACTGCCAGTCGGCACCGCCGGGCAAGATGCGGCCTTGCAGTCGCGGCCCGTCCACGGTTCCGCCGGTGATAGGAATGATCCGTTTCCTGACGCCGTCCACCTGTCCCAATTCCTGCGCCGGCCCGATCAGGACATGAAAGCGCATGGCCCGTTCGAGCTGGGGAGCCGAGAGTTGTAAGCCATCCGCTGCCTGGGCGGCACCTGTCAGCGCGCCGCCGAGCGCGACCGCTGGACCGGCCATCAACACCGAACGGCGGGCCACATCGTCGGTCATTGCGCCGGTTCCCCTGCATCCTGTCCAGGCGCCGTGAGGATCAGGGCGTCGAGGGCGACGGCACCCTGGCCGCTGGGGTAGAGAACGACGGGGTTGAGGTCGATCTCGCGGATGGCTGGTTCTGCGATGAGGATGCGGCCCAGGGTCGCGATCATTTCGGCGACTGCCTCGACATCGAGTGCGGGCGAGCCGCGATAGCCGTGGAGGAGAGCCGCCTGCTTGAGCCTGTTCAGTTCCCTAAGGATCGCCTCTTGGGGGAGATCGGGGGTCAGCAGGCGCACGTCCTGCAGGATTTCCGCCGTGACGCCGCCAAAGCCGACGAGGATGACCGGCCCCCATTCGGGATCGCTCTTCGCGCCGATGATCAGTTCAAGCCCCCGCGCGCCCATGCCTTCGATCAGCGCGCCGTCAAGCACCATGCCGGCATCATAGTTCGCGACGTTGGCGTAAAGCCGGTCCCATCCTGCTCGCAGCGCGGCTTCGTCGCCCAGGTTCAGAATGACGCCGCCGGCATCGCTTTTGTGGCTCAGTTCGGCGGACTGCGCCTTAAGGACCACGGGGTAACCGATTTCGCGGGCTGCGGTCGCGGCTTCTTCCACGTCCCGGCAGAACGCGCCCTTGGGGAAGGGAATGCCGAGCGGGGCAAGCAGCGCCTTGGAGCGATATTCGGGCACCACGCCCACGGGATAGCTGCCAAGCGGCAGCGGCTTTGGATCGGCCTTCGCGACATCGCGGCGCGCGTGATCGTTCAGCCTCTTGAGCGCGCGAAACGCGCGTTCGTTCGATGGGAAATAGGGAATGCCGAGCGCGCGCAACTGCGCGAGGGCGTCCGCCGGGAAGGGCGCGCCTTCGTCAAGGCCGACGAAGATCAGCGGCTTGGTGGGCTTGAGTTCCCTTACCGCGCGCAAGATCGGCGGCAGCTTGATGCCGATGGTCACCGGATCGGTCTGGATGATGCCCGCGACGATGCTGCCGAAACGGTCGTCCGCGAACAGCGCGGCAAGCGTGCGATAATAGAGATCGGGATCGACCAGGCCTTGCGCTGTAAGGTCGAGCGGGTTGGAAACGCCGACGAAGTCCGGCAGCGCCGCACGCAGTGCCGGAGAATTTTCATCGCTGGCAACCGGCAGTTCAAGCTCGAGCGCCTCGCACAGATCCAGGGTGAGCGCCTTGAAGGCGCCCGACTCGCCCAGCACCGCGACACCGCCGGCGGGCACGCGCGGGCACCGCAGCGCGATTTCGGAAATATCGCCCAGTTCCTCCAGCGTTTCGGCGAAGATGACGCCGGCGCGCTCCACCTTGGCGCGCATCAGCTGATAGTCGCCCGCCATCGCGCCTGTGTGAGTCGCCGCGGATTCACGGGCCGCGCTGGACTTGCCGGGGTGCAGCAGGACGATGGTCTTGCCGGCCTCCTGCGCGCGCAATGCGGCGTCGATGAACCGTTTGGGCTTGCGGAACTGTTCGACGATCATGGCGATGACCTGCGTGAACGCATCGTCAATCAGATAGTCGACATAATCCTCCACCCCGCTGGCGGCTTCGTTGCCGGTCGACACGGAGAAGGACAGGCCAAGGTCGCGGCTCATCAGGGTCGTGGACAGGACGGCTGCCATGGCCCCGCTCTGCGACACGATGCCGATGCCGTCGCGGCTGCCGAGGGGAACCGCGTCCATTTCGACAAAGGTGAGCGGCACGCGGTCGATGAAGTTGGTCATGCCAAGGCAATTGGGCCCTTCGATCACCATGCCCGATGCCGCCGCGATCCTGCCGATTTCATGCTGCTGCGCCAGGCCTTCCGCGCCGCCTTCGGCAAAGCCTGCGGAAAAGATGACGGCGGCGCCGACCTTGCGCGCGGCCAGCGCACGGATCGTGTCGAGGACAGCGACGCGCGGAATGGCCAGCACGGCGGCATCGACGCCTTCGGGCAGGGCATCGACCGAGGGCAGGCAGGGCCGCCCGGCGATCTCCGGCCGCTTGGGATTGATGAGGTGGATGTCGCCCGCAAAACCGTTGCGTGTCAGGTTCGAGAGAACCGACGCTCCCAGGGCGCCGGGCTTGTCCGAGGCGCCGACGATGACGACCGACCGGGGACGGAGCAGGCGAGCGAGCGATGGGCCGCCTGCCGTGCCCGGACTGGTCGTGGCCGGGGGTGCGGGCTTGATCTGCGTCTCGACCGTCATGGGTCACTCTCCTGGGATAATCGCAATATATCGGGAATAGCGCGCGATGAGCCACGCCGGGCGTGCGTAGCTCATCGTTTCAGGGTCGGCGTTTCAATGTCAGGCCGGCTGCCTGGACTTGTCATAGGCGCCCAGGCCCGGCTTATAGCTCTTCTCGTCGATGAACTGCTTGATGCCTTCCTTGCGGCCTTCATTGTCGTAGCTGTTGGCCGCTTCCTGCGCACGGACCAGATAGTCCTCGGCATTGTCGTAGGTCATTTCGCGCACCCGGCGGATGGCGTCCTTCGTAGCCTTGAGCGCGACCGGATTCTTGGACAGCAGCACCCTGGCCACTTGCGTCACCCGCTCCTTGAGCCGGGCGAGCGGCAGCGCTTCGTTGACGAAGCCCCATTCGACCGCCGTCTTGCCGTCGATATTCTCGCCCATCAGCGAATGATACATGGCGTTCCGGAATCCGGTGAGTTCGACGGCGACCTTGGCCGCGCCGCCGCCCGGCAATATGCCCCAGTTGATTTCCGAAAGGCCAAACTGCGCCTCTTCCGCCGCGAAGGCGAGGTCGCAGGCGAACAGCGGGCCATAGCCGCCGCCAAAGCACCAGCCGTTGATCATGGCGATCGTCGGCTTCTGATACCAGCGCAGCCGCCGCCACCAGCCATAGCTTTCCCGTTGCGCATTCCGCGTGCCTTTAAGGCCCTGCGCTTCGGTCTCGCGAAAATATTCCTTCAGGTCCATGCCCGCGGTCCAGGCGGTGCCTTCGCCCGTCAGGACCAGGACGCCCACGTCATCGCGAAACTCCAGCTCATCGAGCACGCGCATCATCTGGCGGTTGAGGCGGGGGGACATGCAATTGCGCTTTTCCGCGCGGTTGAAGCTGACCCAGGCGATGCCGTCTTCGACAGTGAAGGCGACGGTTTCGAGTTCGGCCTGTTCGACCCCTTCGACATGCAGAATGTTGGTCATGTTGTTCTCCAGAGATGAGGAAGATCAGATCGGGTAATGACCCGGCTCGGTTTCGATGGTGATCCAGCGCAGCTCGGTGAAGCTGTCGATGCCGGCCTTGCCGCCGAACTTGCCGTAGCCCGATCCCTTGACGCCGCCGAAGGGCATTTGCGCCTCGTCATGAACGGTGGGTCCGTTGACATGGCAGATGCCCGACTGGATTTGCCGCGCCACCTTCAGGCCGCGTGCAGTGTCACGGGTGAACACCGACGCTGAAAGGCCATATTCGGTATCGTTCGCCAATGCGATGGCGTGGGCCTCGTCGCGCGCGCGGATGATGCCGACCACCGGGCCAAAGCTCTCGTCGCGGAACAGCTTCATGCCAGGCGTCACCTTGTCGATGACATGGGCGGGCATCAGCACGCCGTCGGCTTCGCCGCCGTTGAGCTGCACCGCGCCGCTTGCCAGCGCATCGTCGATAAGGGCGCTGACATGCGCGACCGTCTTGCCGTCGACCACCGCGCCAAGCGGGGTCCTGCCCTCGCGCGGATCGCCGACCGGCATGGTGGCGACCTTGGCCCTGAATTTCTCGGCAAAGGCGTCGGCAACGGCCTCGACCACGATGATCCGCTCGGTCGACATGCAAATCTGGCCCTGATTCATGAACGCGCCAAAGGCCGCCGCCTTCACCGCCTCGTCGAGATCGGCGTCCTCCAATATGATCAACGGCGCCTTGCCGCCCAGTTCCAGCAGGACTGGCTTCAGATGCTCGGCGCAGCGCCTGGCGATGATCTTGCCCACTGCCGTCGATCCGGTAAAGTTGACGCGGCGGACAGCGGGATGATCGATCATCGCGCCGACCACTTCGCCCGCATCCTGCGGCGCGTTGGTGACCAGGTTGACGATGCCGCCGCCCAGGCCCGCTTCGACGAACGCCTCGATGATAAGGCCATGGGTGCGCGGGCATTGTTCCGACGCCTTGAGCACCACTGTGTTGCCGCATGCGAGCGGCACGGCGATGGCCCGGGTGGCAAGGATGATCGGGGCGTTCCAGGGCGCCATGGACAGCACGACGCCGGCAGGTTCGCGGATCGCCATGGCGATGCAGCCCGGTTTGTCGGACGGAATGACCTCGCCGCCAATCTGGGTGGTGAGCGCAGCCGCTTCGCGGATCATCGCACTGGACAGCATCAGGTTGAAGCGCGCCCAGCCTTCGGTCGCCCCGATCTCGCCCATCATCGCATCCACGAAATCGGCGGCCCTCGCCTCCAGCCGGTCCGCCGCCTTCATCAACGCCCCCCGACGAGCATTGGGACCAAGCGCAGACCAAGACGAAAAAGCACCCGCCGCCGCTTCCACCGCGGCGACCGCGTCTTCGACGCTTGCGGCTGCGGCGCGGGTCGCGACCAGTCCCGTGACGGGATCGACGCGTTCGAATTGACTAGCGCCGGCGCGTGATTCGCCGCCGATAATCAGTTGAATCTCCGACACAGGCATATCCTGACTCCCATTTATTGCTATATAACATAGCAATGTTGATTGGAGCGGACAACGGTAATAATGCACGAGGATGGAACCGCCCAATCCGAACACCCCTCTGCACGATCCCATCGCTTCTCGTTTGGGCTATCTGCTGCGCCGCGCCTCATCGGCGATGATGACCGATCTGGGGTCCAGACTGGCGGACATCGGCCTTCGGCCGGTCGAGGCGACGATCCTCATCCTCGTGGGCGCCAATCCCGGCTGCATTCAGAGTGATCTTGGGCGGGTGCTGGGGATCAAGCGGGCCAATATGGCGCCGCTGATTTCCGCCTTGTCCGCGAAAGGTTATCTGGACAAGTCGCCGGTCGACGGACGATCGCTCGCCCTGACGCTGACCGAACCGGGCGAGGCCATCCGGTCAAGAGCCGATGCCATCATGGACGAGCTTGAACAACGCTTCGGCGACATGCTGGACGGGTGGGACCAAGGGCCCCTGCGCGCGATGCTGAGCGCCATCGCAGCCAAGGGAGAAGAGCAGGGCGGTTAAAGCATCTCAAAGGGGGCACGCCGAAACCGCTCCGTCAGCCGCCAAATTCGCTTTACCGTTGCAACGCCTGCAATGCGAGCGCCGACCCGCCAAGGGGGCCGGCATTCGCGCCGAGACCCGCGAAGCGGATGCGCTTCTGCAAATCGGACGGCCCGCATTTGTGGAGATAGCCGTTGAGGCGATGCGCTACTGCTGCGTGAACGGCTGGCAGCAACATCGGCCGGCCCAGCGCCACGCCCCCGCCCAGCAGGATGCGCTCGGCAGATGTAATCAGAAGAAGCGTGGTCAGAAATTCGGCGAGGTCGTGCGCGACGTGCGTCCATACGGGATCAGCGGCGGGAAGTTGGTCAGCAGGCCCGCCCACTCTGCTGATAAGGGCAGGACCGCTTATCAGCCCCTCAAGACAATCGCCGTGAAACGGGCAGATGCCCTGAAACGTGTCGCCCGGTGACCGGCGAAGCCGCACATGGCCCGCTTCGGGATGCAATGCCCCATGATGGACCTGCCCATTGACGACGAGCCCCAATCCCACGCCCGTTCCGATGGTCAAATAGGCATGGGTGCGGCAGCCCGCCGCAGCGCCCCACAGGCCTTCGGCCAAGGCTGCGCCGCCGACATCGGTGTCGAAGCCGATCGGCAGATCGAAGCGGTCCCTGAGGCGCCGCAGCACGTTGAAGTTGGACCAGCCGGGCTTTGGCGTCGTCAATATATATCCAAAATCCTCACGGTCGGGCGCGAGCCCGACGGGTCCGAAACTCGCGACGCCGATGGCCGTGAACGGCGTTTGGGCTATCCATCGTTCAAGCGTTTCGACCATGAAGCCCAGCACCGCCTCGGGACGGTCTCCCGTGGCGATCCGCTCCTGCTGGAGAATGTGTGTGCCCTGCGTCAGCGAAGCGATGGACTTTGTGCCGCCCAGTTCGAGCGACGCGACAACGGGATCGCCGTTCATGCGATGATCCTGCTGCTGTCGTCATCAAGCGCCAGTTGCAAGACCGGAGCAGGCGTTCCGGCAAAGGCCGACCGGGCCTCCGCCTGGTCGCGGGGAGGGGTGGCCACGCCGACCAGGTCAGCGAAGCTCCAAACGCTCAGATCGTCGAGCACGAGCCAGCTATAGGCCTGGAAAGGGGCTTCGGCGGGATTGCCGACGACCAGACCGGTGCCGTTCAGCGGTCGCCACGGGCCCAGCAGATCGTCGCTTACCGCGCCGTAGAGCCCGTTCGGTCCCTTGGGACCATCGGATGCGAAGACCTTCGCCTGCGTCGACCAGAAAAGGTAGAAGCGCTCGCCATGCCGGACCACATGCGGTCGCTCAAGCTCGTTGTTCAGTCCGTCGGCATCGACCAGCGGGGGGAGGAACGTGCAGACCCCTCCCTCCCGCCGGGCGACCCCGATCAGCCCGTTCCAGTCGGACGTTGAGCCTGGCTTGGACGCGCTGAACAGGATGAATTCCTCACCGGTCGTCGGATGGATGACAGGGAAGGGATCTCGGAATGCCTTGATGGTGCCGACGGCACCGCCTCCCGTCATATCCGACTGGTACAGGCGGTCGTCGGGAAGGAACATGTCCCTGGGGGCTGTCCAGCCATGCACTGTCGCCCCAGCGTCGGACAATTCAAGCGTAGCGCAGGTGAGGAGCATCCGCTGGACGAAGGTCGGCTCCGCCTCTCCCCGAACCCCGGCCGAAGTATAGTAGAGCCAGAGAGTCTTGCCGTCCTCGTCCAGCACGGCCGTCCCCGCCCATTCCCTGCTTCCCGGATTAAGATCATCGGGCAGAAGATTGCCGAAGTCCAGCCAGCCTTCCGGCCTTTTCTGCATCAGCCGAAGGCGGGCCACGGCATGGCGCGCCTCCGGGTCCGGCATGACGGGCGCCGTCAGTGCGATGACCAGGGGGCCGCCGGGGAAATCGACCGTCCGCCCCTGCCTGTCGATGATCGGCCAATGGTCCCAAAGGTCGGTTCCGGGCAGGACCGGAACCAACTTGTCGATCATGGGTGCCCGATGGCCATCGCCGATGGCGGCGACATGGGCCGCAGTCCAGTGGAAGGTATCTATATCCACTTCAGTCGAAACTCCGCTTCCCGATGTCACCGCCAGCGTCATGGCTCAGAAGTTCACCCTTATGGCGGCGGAGATCGTCCGGCCGTTGATCGACCGGGCGCGAACGATCCCATTCGCCGGGATCGCTCCCTCTTCCGCTTCGGTGAAACCCTTGACGTTGAACAGATTGTTCGCGTTCAGGGACAGCTGCACCCGGTCGACGGGACGATATTGCAGGAAGCCGTTGACCGTGGTGTAGCCGGGCAGCTTCAGTTGATCGCTATCCTGCGCATAGCTCGATGTCGTGCCGATGATATTGGCACCGAAGGTCACCGGACCGACGTCGATCTGCGGGGTCGCCTGGAACACGAACTCGGCCTGCCGACGGGGAACGTTGCCGACCACCGCAGGGGTCAGGGCGTCGCTGACGATCTTGGACTTGGTCCAGGTGCCGCCAGCGGTCAGGCTGAAGATGCCGGCGCGGTAATTGCCTTCCAGTTCCAGGCCATATGCGCGGTACTTGCGATCGACGAACCGCTGCGTGGTAGCCTCGAAATTCTGCTCTTCCGTGCGCGCCCAGAAGCCCGTCGCGTAAAGAGAAAGGCCGCCGGTGCGATATTTCACCCCGCCTTCAGCCTGCTTGACCATGTCGACAGCCGCATTGGCATCGACCAGATGGCCATCGACCGTGCTGACGGCCGGGCCGAACAGGAGCCTGTCGGCATTGGCGCGCCCGCCCTGGCTGTATCGTGCGAACAGCGCCAGATCCTGGGCGAGACGGTAGTTCACGCCAAGAGAATAGGACCAGTAGTTGAAGTCATAGTTCACCGGCGCGGGGCTGGTGAGCGGGATGACCGATACCCGCGTTTCGGCGTCCGATATCACGCCGTCCCCGTTGATGTCGCGGGATATGGTGCCGACCCGGCCCCCGCCCAGATCGGCGCCCGCGATGGAGCCGCTGGCGTCGCCGAAATCGTAGCGGATGCTGCCGTCGAGGGTCAGCTTGTCGGACGTCCAGCTAAGCGAGGCGAACGGAGCGTTCGTATTGTAATCGACATTGTAGCTGCGCCGGCAGCAGCCGCCGAAATAGCTGGCACCGTAGCCATATATGCCATCCTGCGTCACCAGCTGGCCGGTTGCGGAACGCACATTCACCAGCGCCGCGTTGCCGCCGCCTACCACGTCCGACAGCAAAGACGTCCAAAGCCATTCGGTGTCGATCGTCTGACGCGATTTGTAGAAGCCCAAAGTGAGCCCCAGCTTCCCGCTGCCCACGTCGAAATCGCGGGTGAGGCGGATGTCGTTGGTGATGTTGTTCAGGCTGTTGAGCTTGGTGTCGAACACGACGATCTGGGCGAGAAGGCCGTTGCCATTGAGCGTTGACGGATTGGCGATCGCCTGACCCGCATTGGGTCCGTTGGCATAGCTGAGCGTCGCTCCGGCGCCACCCATGGCTGCGGCGATGGTCGTCGCGGAATCGACATTGGCGGGGAAGTTCGAGATGAAGCGCCCCGACACGTCCGAATAGCGAAAACGCTCGGTCAGCTGCCAGCCGTCGGCGATCTCGAACTGGCTTTCCAGGCCGAAGGATTTGACGATCGGGCGCTGCCCGTCGCGGATATCGTCCAGGACGGGGTTATTGTTGCCGTCGAGCGTCACATTGCGCGTGATATAGCGTGAATGCAGGGTGTCCTGGTTGATTCTGAAGCCTGGGATGTTGCTATATTTGGGATCGGCGTTGCTACCCGATACGCGGACCGGGTTGGGCAGGTAGCCGATGGCCCGGTCGTTCAGATATTTGCCGTAGAAACGGATATAGCCGCCGGCAAAGTCCTTGGTGATGTTGACCTTGATCTGTCCGCCCTTGTTCCCGTCATAGCCGGCCTCGCGCGGGCCGGTGCCTTGCCGGTAGAAGCCGCCGATATGAAAGCGCAGGTCATCCGCCAGCTTGCCGCCATAATCCACGTCCAGCCGATAATCGCTATAGTCGAGGCCGGCCGATGCCTGGATCGCGCCGCCCTCGGTTTCGCCGGTCTTGGAGATGAGGTTGATGACGCCGCCGGGCGAATTGGATGCGAAGGTGGATGCCGAACCGCCGCGTATGGCTTCGACACGCTGGACGTTGAAGTCGGCGCGCAGGAAGATGTCGGCGTTGCCGAAGGTGATGTCGCCATATTCCAGAACGGGCAGGCCGTCTTCCTGCAACTGCAGGAATTTGGCGCCGCCGGACGCGACAGGAAGGCCGCGGACCGCGATATTGGCATTGCCTTCGCCGCCTGAAGATTCGGAACGGATGCCGGGGATGTTGCGGAATATTTCCGCAACCGATCGCGGCGCGGACTGCTGAATGGCCTCGGCGCTCAGCGAACTGACGGACACCGAGCTGTCCAGCTTGTTCTGGCCCCGCGCGACGGCAGTCACGATGATTTCAGACGTATCTGTCGCAGGCGCCTCGGCGTCGGCCGCGTTGGTTTGCGCCAAGGCAGACGCAGGCATGGCCATCGCGGTTGTCGCCAACAAAAACGTAAATACCTTCATGTCATCACTCCCCAAGAGGTCGGTTGCGCCGACTCGATGCCCCTATGGCATAGAAGGTGCGCAAACGTTTGCCAAGAAAGATTTGGCAAACGTTTGCGCAATCAGGTATGACGCGCTTCAAGCGACCGGAGATCGCAGCGATTCCGGCTATTGTTGGGAGAGGTAGGGCCTGTGTTGTTTCGTCCCAAACCACGTCTGAGCGCCATTAGGATCGCCGAAATGAATCTGGGCTTTTTCGGCCTGCAATTCTCCTTCGGCCTCCAGCAGGCGAATATGAGCCCTATCTACAGCTTCCTGGGCGCTGACGAGGCGTCCATGCCGTTGCTCTGGCTGGCCGGACCCGTCACTGGCCTGCTCGTGCAGCCTTTGGTTGGCGTCCTCAGCGACCGTACGCACAGCCGCTTGGGCAGGCGTACGCCCTATTTCCTGATCGGCGCGGCTCTTTGCAGCATCTGCCTTTTCGCCATGCCCTACAGCCCGGCCCTGTGGGTCGCTGCATCGCTCCTCTGGATTCTCGATGCAGCCAACAATGTCGCCATGGAGCCTTATCGGGCCTATGTGAGCGACCGTCTCGATCCGGCGCAGCAGGGCGCGGGTTTCCTGATGCAATCCGCCTTTACGGGCCTCGCGCAAACCCTGGCCTATCTCTCTCCGACGCTGCTCGTCCAGGCGGGCGTGAGCGCGGACCTGATCGACGCCAACGGCATCCCCGAAATCACCCGTATCGCGTTTCTCATCGGGGCCGTCCTGTCGATCACCACGATTCTCTATTCGGTCCTGCGCGTCCCCGAACTGCCCCTCGACGCTGAAGAACGCGAACGCATCGCCGGCGTAGCGCTCACGGCCGGTTCCGCATTGCGCGACTTTGTGGCGGCACTCCGCGACATGCCGCGTCCCATGCGGCAACTGGCGGTCGCAATGCTGTTTCAGTGGTTCGCCATGTTCGCCTATTGGCAATATATCGCCTTTGCGCTTGCCCGGTCCCTGTTCGCCACGGCGGACGCGGGCAGCGCTGCCTTCCGGCAGGCCGTCCTGGTGACGGGGCAGGCGGGCGCGCTCTATAATTTCGTCGCCTTCATCGCCGCCTTCGCGATGATGCCGATTGTCCGGCGCGCGGGGGCCAGGTCCGTGCATGCCGGGGCGATGCTTCTTTCGGGGCTTGCCATGTTGTCGCTCTGCCTGGTCAGCAGCAGGATCGGCCTTATTCCCGCGATGATCGGCATCGGGATCGGCTGGGCCAGTCTGATGGGCAACCCGTATGTCATGCTGGCAAGCGCCATTCCGCCTGCCAGAACCGGCGTCTATATGGGCATCTTCAACATGTTCATCGTCGTGCCCATGATGATCGAAACGCTCGTGATGCCGATCATCTACCGGCCCTTGCTGGGCGGGGATCCGCGCAATGTTCTCCTGCTGTCGGGCGCCATGATGCTGATTGCGGCTGCGGCGACCTTGCGCGTGAAGGAAGGCAGGACCGGGACGGTCAGCGCAAGTTGATCTACGCCGAACCGCGCAGGATCAGTTCCGGCTTCATCGCGACGGAGGCAACCGTTTCTCCCGCCATGCGTCGCATGAGAAGGTCGACCAGCAATCTCGCGCCATTGCGCATGTCCTGACGGACGGTGGTGAGCGGCGGAACCGTGTGTGCGGAAATGCTGATGTCGTCATAGCCGACGATCGAGACGTCCTGCGGCACGCGCAAGCCCTGATCGGCGACCGCCCGCATGGCGCTCATGGCGATCACGTCGGACGCGGCGAATATGCCGTCCGGCGACGTGTGAGTTTCGAGGTAACGCGCCATGTCCTGATAGGCATCCTGGTCGGTCAGATGCAGCGGCAACAGGATTTCTTCGACTTCGGCGGCTTGATTGATGGCGCGGTGAAATCCGGCATAGCGATCCGCGAATTCGGGAACCGCCGGGTCGCCAAGAAAGGCCAGCCTGCGCCGGCCGATGGCGATAAGGTGCCTTGCCGCCATTTCTCCCCCCGTCAGATTGTCGGTGCCGACGGTGACCTGAACCAGATCCGGGCGATTCGCGCCCCAGACGACCAGAGGCGCAAACTGCTTCGCCACGCCTTCTATGACATCGGTCTGGTCCGATTGCCCGATCAGGATGATGCCATCGACGCGGCCGGACAGGGCCATGTTCGCCAGCCAGCTTTCGTCGCCAGGCACGACCCGGGACAGAAGCAGGTCATAACCTTGTTCAGCCAGCGCGTCGGCTAGGGGGCCAAGCAAGCCCATGAAGAAGGGATCGGAGAGGCTTTGCTGCACTTCGTGACCCAGCGGAAAAACCACGCCCACAGCGCCGGTGCGGCGCTTTCGGAAGAAACTGGCGGTCTGGTTCAGCCTGAAACCATGTTCTTCCGCAAGGGCCCTGATGCGGGCCTTCGTCTTTGCCGAGACCCGGGGATTGTCGTCCAGCGCCCGTGACACGGTTGAAACGTGGACGCCCGCGATCTTGGCCAGTTCCACAAGGCCGATGGTCTTCATTGAAATGGCAAATCCTCCGGCGCGCACGAAGCGGCCGGTCCAGGGCGGCCTTCCTGAACGCTATAGCATGTTTTGGCGAAGGAGCCTATCGACGCCGCCTCTGCTCATGTCGACCTAAAAGCGTGCGATCGCCTTCAACACATGGTCCGCTTGCGCGATCAGCTCTGGAATGCGGGTCGGCATTTCCTCGGCCGACAGACTGTGGGTATGGAGGGCGTCGGTCGGGATGCTGCCGTCCAGCATAGCCTGCTTGACCCGATCGAAATCGGAAGAGAGCGCATTGCGGCTGGCGATCAGGGTCGTCTCGCGCTTGTGGAATTCGGGATCTGGGAAAACAAGATCGCCGGGCGCGACGCCGACCAGCACCAGCGCGCCGCCATGCGCGACATGGTTAAGGCTCTGGGCCATCGCCTGCAGCGAACCCGTGGCATCGAACACCATGTCGAACATCTCTCCGTCGGTGCGGGCGGCGAGGTCGCTCGCAAGGTCCGGCCCGGCTTCGACGATGTCGGTGAAACCCAGCCGGTCCCGGGCATAGGCCAGGCGCGAAGGTCGGGTGTCGACCAGCGTGACGGACGCACCGTTCAGCCGGGCGAACAGGCCCGCCGCGACGCCGATCGGACCCGCGCCCACAACCAGCGTCCGGTCGTCCCCGCCAACCCGTGACCGCGCCACCGCATGGGCCCCGATCGCCAGGAATTCGAGCATCGCCGCCTGGTCGATGCTGAGGCCCGTGGCGTCGATCACCGCGCGTTCGGGTACAGCAATCAATTCGGTCATGCCGCCGTCCGCATGGACGCCCAGCACGCTGATGTTCATACAGGCGTTAGGCTTGCCCCGACGGCACGCGACGCAATGGCCGCAGGAAAGATAGGGGTTGATCGCCACCGTCTGGCCGGGACGGAAGGCGGAGCCCTGACCGGCCTCCACGACTTCGCCTCCCAGTTCATGCCCCATCACGCGCGGATAGGCGAGGAAGGGGTGGCGGCCTGCGAAGATATGATAGTCGGTGCCGCACAATCCCACGCGACGGATGCGGACGAGTATCTGGCCGGCCTGCACCGCAGGTTCGGGCCGCTCTTCCATTTCGATGCTGAAGGGTTCGCGACAGACGATCGCTTTCATGACCTGCTCCTTGCCTCGGCGATGTCTCTCCCGGTGGGCCTAGACGATCATTCTCATATATGCAAGTTAGGGATCGCATATGCGAATAGACGCTCATCATCATCTCTGGCGCTACGATCCCGCCGCATTCGGCTGGATCGATCCCGCGTCCGCCATCGCCCGCGATTTCTCGACGGCCGATCTCGCCTTCTGTCTGGACGAAGCTGGCGTCGAAGCTGTCATTGCCGTGCAGGCACGGCAATGCGCGGAGGAAACCGATTTCCTGCTCGACGCCGCCAGACGGTTCGCGCGGACCGTCGGGGTGGTGGGCTGGATCGACCTGCGCGCGTCGGACATTGACACACTGCTCGCTGCGCGGACGAACCCGCTGATCGTCGGCTACCGGCATGTGGTGCAGGACGAGGCGGATCCGGATTTCCTGCTTGCCGACGCGTTCGTCCATGGCGTCAGCGCCGTGGTCCGCCATGGCCTGTGCTACGATCTGCTCGTCAATCACGCGCAGCTTGCGACCGTGCCTGCTTTCCTCGACAGGGTTGGTCCGGGTCGGTTCGTGCTGGATCACGCGGCAAAACCCGACATCGCCCGCGGCGGCTGGCAGCCCTGGGCTGACGATCTGGCGGCTGTCGCGCGCCGGCCGGACGTCTGGTGCAAGGTCTCGGGGCTGGTGACGGAAGCTGATCATCGGCATTGGCGACCCAAGGATGTGGAGCGCTATCTGGATCATGTCTTCGCCGCGTTCGGGCCGGATCGGCTGATCTGGGGATCGGACTGGCCGGTCTGTCTGCTCGCGACTCCCTACCGTGCCGTGCACGATCTGATCGCTGATTATGTCGCGCGTCACTGCCCCGATGCCGAAGCCGCCATTTTCGGCGGCAATGCTGCGCGCGCTTACGCGCTGCAAGCGGGGCAGCCATGATCCTGCAATTTGGAACCAGCCGTTTCCTTCAGGCGCATGTCGACCTCTTCGCGTGGGAGGCGGCGCAGGCCGGGCAGGATGTGCCGGACATCGCGATCGTTCAGGTTAGCGGCGATGCCAGCCGGGCAGGCCGGCTTCAGGCGTTCAACGATTCGGCCGGCTTCCCGGTGATCGTGCGCGGACTGGAGCAGGGCGTGCCCGTGGAGCGGCGGGTCCAGGTCTGCAGCGTGACGCGCGGCCTGTCCGCCAGCGGCGACTGGGCAGCGCTTTGCGATCTGTTCGTCGATCGGGCGACCCATATCGTGTCGAACAGCGGCGACACGGGCTATGATATCGGCGACGCGGACCGCGCGCGGAATGGCGATGGCCCGCCGCGAAGCTTCTGCGGCATCCTCCTGAACCTGCTTCATCGTCGCTGGATGGCGGGGCGTCCGGGCGTCACCCTGCTGCCCTGCGAACTGGTCGCGGCCAATGGTGCGACATTGCGCAAGGCGGTGCGGGGCCTTGCGATAGCGCAGGGTCTGGAAACGGACTTCATCGCGTGGCTGGAGGCGACATGCCTGTGGGTCAACACGCTGGTCGACCGGATCGTCAGCGCGCCGCTGGAACCGGCGGGGGCTGTCGCGGAACCCTACGCCTTATGGGCGATCGAACGGCAGCCGGCGCTCGTCATGCCCTTTGTCCACCCTTCAGTGACTGTCGTGAACGACCTCCAACGCAGCGAGCGTTTGAAGCTGCACATCCTCAACCTCGGCCATAGCTGGCTCGCGGAAGAGTGGGCGCAGGCGGGGGGCGACCGCGCCGTTACCGTGCTTTCGATGATGCAGGACGAAGCATCGGCCGACCGGCTCGCGCGCCTGTATGCCGATGAGGTGGTGCCGGGCTTCACGGCCATGGGTTGGGGGGAGCATGCGCGCGATTATGTCGCGATGACGCTCGACCGCTTTGCCAACCCCTATCTGGAACATCGGCTGTCGGACATCCACGCCCATCATCCCGCCAAGGTGGCGAAGCGGATCGGGGCATTTGTCGACTGGGTGGACGGCAGCGACTGCCATTTGCCGATGCCGCACTTGCGCGCGCTGGCGGGGCGCTATGGAGATATAGAATAATGGTAAGGGCGTTACGGATTACGGACGCGGACGATGTGGCGATCCTCATCGACGATGCAGCGCCCGGCGACGATGTGCTGGGCATTGCGGCGCGCGATGCCATCCCGAGCGGGCACAAGTTGACGCTGAGGCCGATCGCGGCGGGCGAGATCGTGCGCAAATATGGGCAGGTCATCGGCGTCGCCACGCGCGACATCGCGCCGGGCGAGCATGTCCATTCGCACAATCTGGAGGTAGGCGACCATCAGACGGGTGAAGGCGTGCCGGCGCCGGCCGCGCGACCGGCCGCCGCTGACCTGTCGGCCGCCACTTTCGATGGCTATCTGCGCGCCGGCGGCGCGGTCGGCACGCGCAACGCGATTGGCATCATCGCCAGCGTCAACTGCTCGGCGACGGTCGTGCGCCGCATCGCCCGCCAGTTCGAGGGGCGTCTGCCCGCTGGCATCGATGCGGTCGCTCCGTTCACGCACGGCAGCGGGTGCGGCATGCCCAAATCGGGCGACGGCTTCGAAACGCTGGAACGGACGCTGGCGGGCTATGCGCGGAATCCCAATTTCGGCGGCGTGCTGCTGATCGGACTGGGGTGCGAAGTGGCGCAGATCGACGAGATGATGGCACGGCACGGGCTGACCGCCGGGCCGCGCCTGCGCACGCTGACGATTCAGGATGCGGGCGGCACGGCGCAGGCGATCGAGCGGGGCAGCGCTATCGTGACCGAACTGATTGAGGAAGCGGCCGCAGATCGGCGCACGACGCGACCGGCGTCGGACCTCGTGCTGGGGCTGCAGTGCGGCGGTTCGGATGGCTGGTCCGGGGTCACCGCCAATCCAGCGCTGGGTGCGGCGACCGACCTGCTGGTCGCGGCGGGCGGCACCGCGTTCCTGTCGGAAACGCCGGAAATCTACGGTGCGGAACACCTCTTGATCGCCAGGGCAACAAACCCCGCCGTGGCGCGCGCTTTGCAGGCGCGGATCGCCTGGTGGGAGGAATATGCCGCGCGCAACAGCGCCAACCTCGACAACAACCCGTCGCCCGGCAACAAGGCCGGCGGACTCACGACAATCTTCGAAAAGTCGCTGGGCGCGATCGCCAAGGCCGGGTCCGCGCCGCTGGCGGACGTCCTGCTCTATGGTGAGCAAAGACGGGTCAACGGCCTCAACTTCATGGATTCGCCGGGCTACGATCCCTGCTCCGCGACCGGGCAGATCGCGTCCGGCGCCAATCTGCTGGCCTTCACCACCGGGCGCGGGTCGGCGTTCGGCGCGCAGCCGACGCCGTGCCTCAAACTGGCGTCCAACGCGGCGCTCGCGCGGTCGATGGCGGACGACATCGACATCGACTGTTCGCCCGTGCTCGGCGGCCTTTCCGTAGCGGACGCGGGGCGCATGATCTTCGACCGGCTGCTGGCGACCGCATCGGGCGCGCCGACGAAGTCTGAGGCGCTGGGCATGGGCGATTTCGAATTCGTTCCCTGGCAACTTGGCGCCTGGATGTAGAAGAACGAACAGTTGGAGAAGGATGTGTGAAGACGTCCTGCCCATCCTTGCCGCCGTCGGCGCGTGGGCGCAAAGGCACCATGGCAAGGGCAGCGTCAGCCGGATCGCGGACGCCGAAACGGGCACATGGATCGACGCGGGGTGCTCTGCCGCGAAACGCCGCGTAACGGCGGCCCGGATCAGACCCGATCCGCCTGCACCACGATGTCGAGGGCGCGCAAGGCCGACAGGATGCGGTTCAGATGCTGCGCATCCGCGACCTCCAGGTCGATGATGTCGGTGTGAAACGGACCTTCGCGGTTCACCAGTTGCAGGTTCAGGATGTTCGCCTTGGTCGCGCCGAAGACGTTGGCGACCGCAGCCAGGGCGCCGGGCTGGTTCTTGACGATGACGGAAAGGCGCGCGGTGCCGCCCTTGGACTTGCTGTCCCAGGCAAGGTCGACCCAGTCGTCGTTCTGATCCACCTCCAGCGACCGGCAATCGATCGTATGCACTTCGATGGGTTCGCCGGTGCGGCGTACGCCCACGATCCGGTCGCCCGGCACGGGGTGGCAGCAATCGCTGAGGCTGTAGGCGATGCCGGGGGTGAGGCCGCGGATCGAGACCGGCTCATGCTGGCGCGGGTGCGCTTCCTCCATCCCTTCCGCCGTGGTGGAGCCGGGGATCAGCGCCTCCATCACTTCGCTGTCGAGCACGCGATGCGTGGCGATGGCGACCATCAGCGCGGCGCGGTCTTCCAGCTTCAATCGCTTGAGCGCCGCGGACAGCGCCTTGTCGCCCAGTTCCTTGGCAAGGTCGGGGGAAAAGCGGCCGACGATCTCCTCATAGAGTTTCTCGCCGAGCTTTATCTCCTCGCCCCGCTGCTTCTGCCGGATGTAGCGGCGGATGGCGGCGCGCGCCTTGCCGGTAATGGCAAAGGTCAGCCAGCCGGGCTGCGGCTCCTGTCCTTCGGACTTCAGGATTTCGACCTGATCGCCATTTTCCAGGGACGTGCGCAACGGCACGACGCGGCCGTTGACCTTCGCGCCCACGGTCTGGTTGCCCAGCGACGTGTGCACGGCATAGGCGAAGTCGACCGGCGTCGATCCCTTGGGCAACTGATGCAACTCGCCCTTGGGGGAGAAAGCGAAGATGCGGTCCTGATACATCGCCATGCGGGTATGTTCGAGCAACTCGTCCGCATCCTGGCTCTGCTCCAGGATTTCGACCAGGTCGCGCAGCCAGGCGGCATGGTGATCGGCCGCGTCGCCCTTCTGCTTGTAGGCCCAATGGGCGGCAAGGCCCATTTCCGCGTCATTGTGCATGGCGCGGCTGCGGATCTGCACTTCGATCCGCGCATTGTCCTGATGGATGACGGTGGTGTGCAGCGACTGATAGCCGTTGCGCTTGGGCGTGGAGATATAATCCTTGAACCGGCCGGGCACCATCTTGAAGGTCTGGTGGATGATGCCGAGCGCGCGGTAGCAATCCTCGACCGTCTCGGTGATGACGCGGAACGCCATGACATCGGTCAGCTGTTCGAAGCTGATGTGCCGTTCCTGCATCTTCTTCCAGATGGAATAGGGGTGCTTCTCGCGGCCTGATACGCTGACCGACACGCCCTTGCCCGCCAGCAGCAGCTGCAGTTCCGCGCCGATCCGGTCGACCTTGTCGTGGCCGCCTTCCTTCAACTGCTCCAGCCGGCGGGTTATGCTGTCATAGGCTTCCGGCTCGATCTCCCGGAAAGCGAGCAACTGCATCTCGCGCATGAAGTCATACATGCCGATCCGCTCGGCAAGCGGGGCGTAGATGTCCATCGTCTCCCGCGCGATGCGGCGCCGCTTGTCGGGATTCTTGATGAAGTGCAGCGTGCGCATATTGTGCAGCCGGTCGGCAAGCTTCACCAGCAGCACGCGGATGTCATCCGACATGGCGAGCAGGAACTTGCGGAGATTTTCCGCCGCCCGCTCATTCTCGCTCATCGCCTCGATCTTGCTGAGCTTGGTCACGCCGTCCACCATGCGGGCGACGTCGGACCCGAAGGCGCTCTCTATCTCCTCATAAGTGACCAGCGTGTCTTCGATCGTGTCGTGGAGCAGCGCGGTGACGATCGTCTGGTCGTCCAGGTTGAAATCGGTCAGGATGCCCGCCACCTCGATCGGGTGGCTGAAATAGGGGTCGCCGCTGGCGCGCTTCTGACTGCCATGTTTCTGCACGGAAAAGACATAGGCGCGGTTGATCATTGCCTCGTCCGCATCCGGATCGTAGCGCTTCACCCGTTCGACAAGTTCATATTGACGCAGCATCGTTGCCCGATTGTGAGAGAACGGCCTTGCTGCGCAACAAAAAAATCCCATCATGGGTCATTTAGCGCCGCTCTTTTTGCAACGGAGACGGCTTTGCGCTATATGAGAATGTCATGAAACATAATCTGGCCCAGGACTTGGAACAATGCGCGCTTCCCGCCGCGCTGGAAGCGATGGGGGAACGATGGTCCTTCCTCATCCTGCGCAGCGCGCTGTCGGGCATCCGCCATTTCGAGGAGTTCCAGTCGACGCTGGGCATCGCCCGTAACATCCTGGCCAACCGGCTCGCCCGGTTGGTGGAGAATGGCATCATGCTGCGCCAGCCTATGCTGTGCGACCGGCGGAAGGTCGAATATCGGCTGACGGAAAAGGGGGAGGATCTGGCCCCCGCCATGATCGCGCTGCGCCAATGGGGCCAAAAATGGAGCTGCGCGCCCGCTTCCTGCCAGGTGCTGGCCGACAAGCGCGACCGCAAGCCGATCCGGGGCGTCACGATCCAGGCGCATGACGGGCGGGCGCTCGACCTCACCGATCTCGTCTGGGTGTGCACGGACGAAGTAACGCCGATGGCGCCGGAGCGGGAACCCGCCAAGGCGGCCTGATCGCTCCTGCGGCAGTGCGTCCTTTTCAAGGGTGAAACGAGCGAGGGATAAGTATGCCCGCGCTCGCGCGACGCGCCATTAGACGTCTGATCGCTGGACGGCGTGAACGGAGTGTTTCCATCTGCCGCGCGCGGGGCTAGGCTCTGTGGCAATGTCCGTGACCCGTATCCAGCCTCAGCCTTTCTTCGCTGACAAGAACCGCGCCTTCTGGAACCTCCAGTCCTTGGGATGGGCCGGCGCCTTCCTGTTGCGCGGCTCGTCCACCGTCGCCAACGGCCAGCCTTTTTCCAGCCTGATCCCGGTGCTGATCTCGACGGTCACCGGTTATTCGGTGACGCTGCTGATCGCGGTCGCTTTTCGCTTCCTGCTCAAGCAACGGCCCATCATCACCTGGGGCGTGTCGATCCTGACGGTGGTGCTGGCGGCGGGGCTTGTGGCCTTCATCGACGCCTGGGTCTTTTCGACGCAGAACCGCGCGAGTGAGACGGCGGGACTGCAACTGTTCCTGGGTGCCTTTTACCTGTCGGTGACGCTGATCGGCGCATGGTCCGCGCTCTATTATGCCATCAACTTCTACCTGACGGTGGAGGAGCAGGCGGATCAGTTGCTGCGGCTGGAAAATCAGGCGGCGAACGCCCAACTCGCGATGCTGCGTTACCAGCTCAATCCGCATTTCCTGTTCAACACGCTCAACAGCATCTCGACGCTGGTGCTGCTGAAACAGACCGACCGGGCGAACGCGATGCTCTCGCGCCTGTCGTCCTTCCTTCGCTACACGCTCATCAACGAACCGACCGCGCAGGTGACGATCGAGCAGGAGATCGAGACATTGAAACTCTATCTGGAGATAGAGAAGATGCGGTTTGAGGACCGTCTGCGCACCAGCTTCAGCATCGATCCGGCCGTGGCGAAGGCCCGGCTGCCATCCTTGCTGCTCCAGCCACTCGTTGAAAATGCCATCAAATATGCGGTCACGCCCAAGGAGGAAGGGGCGGATATTTCGGTCAGCGCGCAGCCTGCCGGTGAAAACGTCCGGGTCATCGTATCGGACAGCGGACCGGGATTGAACGAAGGCGGAATGAAGCCGCACATCCCCATGAGCGAAGGAACTGGCGTTGGGCTGCCGAACATCCGGGACCGGTTAATTCAGGCCTTCGGGGAACGACAGAGCTTCGAGACGCGTTCCACGCCGGGCGGATTTTCGGTCATCATCGAATTTCCGCTTAACATGGATGAAACATCGAAAGTGGCCGCATGACCATCAGAACAATCCTCGTCGACGACGAAAGCCTGGCTATTCAAGGCCTTCAGCTGCGTCTCCAAGCGCATGAGGATGTCGAAATCATCGAAACCTGCACCAACGGCCGCGAAGCGATCCGCGCCATAAAGACGCACAAACCCGACCTTGTGTTCCTTGACATCCAAATGCCTGGCTTCGACGGCTTCTCGGTCGTCCAGGGCATGATGGAAGTCGAGCCGCCGCTCTTCATCTTCGTCACCGCCTATGGCGACTATGCGATCCGCGCGTTCGAGGCGCAGGCCGTCGATTATCTTATGAAGCCGGTGGAGGAAGGCCGGCTGGCCGACGCGCTCGACCGTGTGCGTCAACGCCTAAGCGAGCGGCGGCAGGTGCAGGAGGCGGAAAAGCTGCGCGAGGTGCTGGCCGAGGTCGCGCCTCAGGCGATGAGCGATTTTGCGGCGGACGACGACACGCCGGCCGCCAACCGGTTCGAAAAACTCATCAATATCAAGGATCGCGGGCAGATATTCCGCGTGGACGTGGATTCGATCGAGCGCATCGACGCCGCCGGCGACTATATGTGCATCTACACCGCCGACAATTCGCTGATCCTGCGCGAGACGATGAAGGATCTGGAAAAGCGGCTGGACCCCCGCAATTTCCAGCGCGTTCATCGCTCCACGATCGTCAATCTGAGCCAGGTCCGCCAAGTGAAGCCCCACACCAACGGCGAATGTTTCCTGGTGCTGGAAAGCGGCGCGCAGGTGAAGGTCAGCCGTTCCTATCGCGACGTGGTCGCCCGCTTCGTGCATTAGAGGGGAAGGGGCGGCCCACCCGGTCGCTTCGGGCGGACGCTCATGCGATCCGCCCCCCTTCGCGGCCTGTCAGCGGAACACCCACTGGCGGTTCAGCACGAACATCAGCGCCGGGGTCACGAAGATCATCGCCGGAATGGGCGACCATTCGGGCCAACCCATATGGCTGACGCACAGATAGACCCACAGGGCGTTCAGCCCGTAGCTGACGAGAGAGGCGACCACGAAGCGCATGCCGCGCGCGGCATGATCCGCCTGTGCGCCATGACCGCGGAAGGTGAAGAGGCTGTGGGACACATAGCCAATCGCGACCGCCGCCAGGTAGCCGACGAAATTGGCGAGTTGCGGATGCAGGCCGACCGGCGCGGCGAGCAGCCAGTAGATCGCCGCCTGGCAGGCGGTGACGAACAGTCCCGTCAATCCATAGCGCACGATTTGCCAGAACAGCGCCCGATGCTGCGGCGACAAAGGTGACAGATATTTCATGATGGTCCCCGTTGCGCTTTGGTGCGGAGCGTCTAATCGAGCGGCATGACATTGCATAGCGGCCATAGCGTGCGGACCCGCGCCCTCCGATGGGCCGTCATCCTGTTGGACCAGGCGCAACGTCACTGGAAATGGCTGACCCTGCTGATCTGGATCGCCACCGCCGTCGGCTATGTGGCGGTGCGCTGGCCCGCGATTCACTGGCTGGTGCTGGGCGATACGGACGACAATATCCGCTATCTTCAGGTGAAGGACTGGCTGGCGGGGCAGGGCTGGTTCGACCTGCGCCAGTATCGGCTGGTCGACCTGCCGATCGCGGGTCTGATGCTGTTCTTCCGGGCTTTCGTGGACCAGGGCCTGGCCGATCGCCTGGCTTGCGGCATCGCGCCGCTGTTTCCGCTGCTGCTGTTGATGTTGAGCCTCGGTTTCATCGGGCGGCGGCTGGCAGGGCCGAATGGCTGGTTGCTTGCCGTGCTCGCCCCGTTCGCAACGCAGATGGCGCTCAGCATGTATGCGCCTATGCGGATCGATCATCATGGCTGGCAACTGGCGCTGGCGCTGACGACGCTGGCCGGCGTGATTGACGAGCGGCGGGTGCGCGGCGGCATCATGGCGGGGATCAGCAGCGCGCTGTCCGTCGCGATCGGTATGGAAATGATCGTCTATCTGGCGGCGGGCGGTGCGCTGATCGCGCTGCGCTGGGTGTTTCGACCGGGCGCGGAACGGCGGATGCTGCCCTATGGCATCAGCCTGGCCGGCGCCACATCCATCCTCTATCTGCTTTTCGCCAGCAATGCCAACCGGGCTATGCTGTGTGACGCGCTATCGCCCATATGGGTGGCGGTGTTCGGCGCGGCGGGCGCGGGCATGGTGCTGCTGTCACTGGCGCCCTTGCGCGGCTGGCCGGTCCGGTTGGCCGCCGGCACGATCGTCGGAGGCGCGGTGGCCGCCTTCCTTTACCTGAACTGGCCGCAATGCCTCAGCCCCTATCAGATATCGCCCGAACTGCAGCGGCTGTGGCTGGTCAACATCCGTGAGGCCAAGCCCATCACCGCGCAGGCGCAAAGCCTGGTCGTGCCGTTGATGGCGATGCCGGTCGCGGGTTTCCTGGGCCTGCTCTGGGCCTTGTGGGATTCGCGGCGTGACGGAGAGCGGCTTTGGGCCTGGGCTACGGTTGGTCTCATGATGATCTTCTCGACCGCGCTGCTTTTTTGGCAACTGCGCGCGGGTCCTGCAGCGCAATTGCTCGCGATCCCGCCCGCCGCCTGGGCCGCGCACCGGCTGGTGGCAGCACTCTTCACCGGCACGCGCCGGGTTCGCGTCGCCGCCGCCATCGGCGCGGCGTTGATCGGCACCGCCGCCGCCGCGTCTCCGCTCTATCCGCAGGCGCTGAAACTCTGGCAGCAGGCGACGGGCACCGTGCCCAAACCGTGGCGACCCTCCGCCAAAGCGCGGACCGACGCGATCAACAAGGCGAACGGGCGATGCCGGACGCTGCCTGCCCTTGAAGTGCTGGACCAGCTGCCGCCCGCCACAATCTTCACCATGGTCGATCTTGGCCCGCGCCTGATCGCCACCACGCATCACAGCGCCATTGCCGGTCCCTATCATCGCAACGGCGCGGCGATCCTTGACATTCACCATGCTTTCGACGGGCCGGCGAGCGGGTTCCGGCCCATCGCGGCGAAGCATCACGCGACCTATCTGCTCATCTGCCCCGCCTTTCCCGAAGGCACCATCTATCAGGCGCGCAGCCCGCATGGCTTCTACGCGGGGCTGATGCGGGGCGAGCGTCCGGACTGGCTCAAACCAGTGACGCTCAAGACCGGCATGACGCTGCCCTACCAGCTCTACCGGATACGCTATTAGCGGCGGACAGCGAAAAAATCGCGGAGCAGCGCTGAGGCTTCGGCTTCCGCCAGGCCGCCATAAACCTCCGGCCGATGCAGGCATTGCGGCTGGGTGAAGAGGCGCGGTCCCTGTTCGATCGCGCCGCCCTTGGGATCGGCCACTGCATAATAGAGGCGGGCGATCCGCGCGTGGGAAATCGCCCCCGCGCACATCGGGCACGGCTCCAGCGTGACCCACAGGTCGCATCCGGTCAGGCGAAAATCGCCCAGCGCCGTTGCCGCTTCGCGCATCGCGACGATTTCGGCGTGAGCGGTGGGATCGTTGTCGCGGCGGTTGCGGTTCTGCCCCTCGCCAAGGATCTTGCCATCCTTCGTCACGACCGCGCCGATCGGCACTTCGCCTTCCAGCACTGCCGCATAGGCAAGGTCGAGCGCGCGGCGCATGGGGGCGGGCAGGGGAAAGGGCGGAACAGCCATGCCCCGCCCTTACAACAGTCCGCCGGTGCCGCAAATCTCAGGGCTTCTTCACGTCCACCGTGGGCACCTGAACCGTCTCGTTGCGCGTGCCCACTTCGACCTTGGCGACGCTCGCCTCATATTTTGGCAGTTCGCCGCCCTTCACCTGCACTTCGGGCAGGCTTCCGGCCTGCGTACGCTGCAAATCGATGAAGCCGGTCGCGATCCCGCCGGCCAGGATCAGCAAAATCACGATCAACACGCCGCCAATGGCTTTCATCTTCGCCTCCTCCTTGTTAATGGAGATCAAACGCCGGGGCGCGCGAAAGGGTTGCGTGTCAAGGGCCGCTGCGGGTTGACGGCTCGGTCGAATCCCGTTATCGGCGCGGCTTTCCGAACGAACCCGAATTCAAAGGTTGATTGACTATGTCGCGCATCTGCGAGCTGACCGGCAAGGGCCGCCAGGTGGGTCACAATGTGTCCCACGCCAACAACAAGACCAAGCGTGTGTTCCTGCCGAACCTCCAGAATGTCTCGCTGATTTCCGAGGCTCTGGAAACCACGGTCAAGCTGCGTGTGTCGACCCACGGGCTGCGTTCGGTCGAACATAATGGCGGCCTGGACAACTGGCTGGTCAAGACTAGCGATGACAAGCTGTCGCTCAAGGCGCGCCGCCTGAAGCGCGACATCCTGAAAAAGAAGGCCGCCGTCGCGGCCTGATCTTCCGCGATTCGTTCCGGCATGAGAGCGGCCCCTTACCGGGCCGCTTTTTTGCGTCAGACTGGCCTTTCTCGCCCTCTCGGCTCACGGCCGGGCATGGCGCATGTCATGGCAGCTTCGCCAACCCGAATTTCAGCAGCAACGTGCGCTGGAAAAATTCGTGATTATCGTCCGACACGACCCAGATCACCGGTCGCCCCTTTTCCCGCGTGACGGCGATCCCTTCGAAATTGTCGGCCAGCAGGGGAGGCGCCAACCGTGCGAGCGTGCGCGCTTTCAGCAATGATCCGCTTTCCATCCGCTCCGGCAACGCCACCACGGCGATGGTCGCGGTGAACAGGTCCTGCAACGTCAGCCGCCGGTTCAGCACCAGCAGATGCCGGGCATCCAGCGCGACCGCGTCGGTCGGGCGATAGCCCTGCGGCGGAGCGTAGCGAAGGTGAATGGGGGCGGGCGTGTCCTGTTCAGCGGGATCGCCTGTGAAGAGCAGGACGTCATGCCGCCCGTCGGATGTCATGCCCATCTCGCCGATGGCGATGAAGCGCCCGTCCGGCAGGCGCGCGAGGGATTCGATGGACCCGGTGGGGGGCCAGGCGACGATGTCCGGCCAAGTGCGGCACGCCTCCACCCGCGCAAACCCCGGGCCATAGCGGCAGATCGCCTGCAACATCTCGAAACCGACCCAATAGCGGTCGCTTGCCGGATCATGGGTCAGCGATTCGGAATCCCACATCCACCAGGCGCGATGCCGGTCCTGCGGGCGGACAGGCAGCGGCGCGATGAAGGGGCGTCGTCGATCCGGGCCGGGGCCAACGTGAAAGCCGGTGAGGATGCCCGAATCACTCAGGCCCAGCACTTGTCCATCCCCGTCGACCAGCAGGGAGGATATGCCGCCGAACCCCGCAGCGTCGCTTTCCAGCGCCCATCCGCCCAGATAGGTGAGCGCACCCACGGTGCGCCGTTCGGGATTTGTGCTGTCCAGCGCGACGGGGCGGACCCGGACCAGCAGGGTGCCAGCATGGACGATGGCCGGTTTGTTGACGGGGGGCGCAGGCAGCAGGAGCACGGCCAGCGCCAGGACGATCAGGATTCGCTGCATCGCGGCCCGACATAAGCTATTATCCGCCAGGGCGCAGCAACCCCGTGACGGGATGCGCCAGTCTGAACGGCGGCTGTCACCGCCATTCAGGCTCGGCTCAAACCGAATCGCCTATTAGAGGATCAATCGATGGGCAATCCCGTTCTTTCCAGGGACGCCGCCCAAGAGGATGGCTATTGGAGGAGCAACGCCATGAACATGAAGTTTCTTGTGAATATGGGAGCCGCTCTGGCGATGGGCGCTGCTTCCTTCGCTGTCACCACGGCCCCCGCCAGCGCCCAATATTATCGTGGCGGCTATGACCGGGGCGACTATTATCGCGGCGGTTACGATCGTGGCTATCGCGGCAACCGCGGCGGCTACTATCGCGGTTATGATCGTGGCTATCGCGGCGATTATTATCGGGGCGGCTATCGTGGCTATCGCGGCGGCTATCGCTGCCGGGACAATGGCACGGGCGGCACCATCATCGGCGCAATCGCCGGTGGCCTGCTGGGTAACGAAATCGGCCGGGGCGGACGCGACCGTTATGGCCGCCGTGGCGACGGCACCACTGGCGCGATCGTCGGGGCGGGCGTAGGCGCGCTGGCCGGCCGGGCCATCGATCGCAACTGCTGACAACCCGTCCTGCAGGACCAATGGAAGGGCCGCTCCTCGCAAGGGGGGCGGCCTTTTCCTTGATTCAGCGCGGCCTGTCGTTTGGTGGTCGTCTTTCGCGATCGGCCCGGGCCGCGCCGGTGGCGGCGGGGTTGAGGCCGGCATCCGTCGATCCGCGAGGTTCCGCGTCCAGCCGGGCGGCGGCTTCATTCAGGGCCTTGGCGTCGCCGGCGCTGACGCCTCCGACACCATCCTGATCGCCCGACCCGCAGCCGGTCAGCATCGCCAGAAAGGCGATGGGCAGTGCTATCCGCATCGTTCCGGTCTGTCCCCAAAGGAAAAGGGGCCGCGCCGTTGCCGGTGCGACCCCTTCATAAACTCGAAATCCCGGTGGGACTTACATCGCGTTCGCGGCGTTGTTCGTCGCGTTCGACGCGGCGTTCGCGGCGTTGTCGGCGGCGTTCAGCGCAGCGTTCATGGCGTTGTCGGCAGCGTTCGAAGCGTTTTCAGCGGCGTTCGCGGCATTGTTAGCAGCGTTTTCATGGCCGCCCGAGCAAGCAGCGAGGCCGAGCGAAGCAGCGAGAACGAACGAAAGAGCAATCGACTTGGTCATGGGCTAAACCCCTCTCTGAGAAAAACAAATTGCAGACCACTCTCGGAGAAAAGCTCACCCCCCATTGCGCCTGCGCGCCGATTCGTAATGAGTTGGGCGATCCAACGCAATCCGTTTTTGATAGGACCACCGAGGAGAGGGGGCGGGAAACCGTCTCGAACCAGTCGTCGGCACCTTCCCATTGACGCATATAAAGATTTCTTTATATGATCGGTCCATGCACGCGGCACTCGATATTTTCCGGGCACTTGGTGATCCGACGCGGCTCCGCATCGTTCATCTGCTGCGGGCGATGGAACTGGCCGTGGGCGAGATCGCGCAGATCGTGGGGCAAAGCCAGCCGCGCGTGTCGCGTCATGTTCGCATTCTGACCGAAGCGGGGCTGGTCGAAAGGCGCAAGGAAGGCAATTGGGTTTTCCTGCGCCTGTCGCGCACGCCGCCCGTCGCTCCCTTCCTCACCCTGTTCGACCGGCTTGAGCCCTCCGCTGCCGAAGCGCTGTGGCAGGCGGCGGACCTGGCGCGGCTGGCCGCCGTCCGTGCCGATCGCGCCCGCGCGGCGGAAAGCTACTTCGCCGAACATGCCGAACAGTGGGATGCGATCCGCTCCCTTCACGTCGCGGAAGCCGATGTCGAAGCCGCGATGATCGCGCTGCTCGCCCGCGAGCCCATCGGCAGGATGCTCGACATCGGCACTGGCACCGGGCGCATGATCGAACTGTTCGGCGCCCAGGCGGATGAGGTGACGGCGTTGGATCGCAGCCCCGATATGCTCCGCCTTGCCCGCGCCAAGCTGCCGCAGGATGCCGGGGGCAAATATGCGCTGCTGCTTGGCGATTTCCTCGATCTGCCACTCGAAGCAGGCAGCATCGATACGGTGGTGCTGCATCAGGTGTTGCACTATGCGCAAGCGCCCCAGGCGGTCATTGCGGAGGCGGCGCGGGTGATGGCAAAGGGCGGCCGTGTGCTGATCGCCGACTTTGCCGCGCACGAGCGGGAAGAGCTGCGCACGCGCGACCAGCATGCGCGGCTCGGCTTTTCCGACGATCAGATCGCTGGCTGGTTCGCCGAAGTGGGCCTAGCGCTGGAATGGGTGGAAACGCTGCCCGGCCAGGAATTGACGGTGCAACTCTGGCTGGGCCGTCGCACGGGCGCGCAGGTCCTGCCCATCGAAGGACGGATTTCCGCATGACGAACATCGAACCCGCCGCGCCGCACTTTGCGGACCTTGGCGGCGACGCCCGGGTGAGCTTCGAATTCTTCCCGCCCAAGACGGAGAAGATGGAAGCACAGCTTTGGTCGGCGATCGAGACGCTGACGCCGCTTGGGCCGCAATTCGTGTCCGTCACCTATGGCGCGGGCGGATCGACGCGGGAGCGGACCCACAACACCGTCGCCCGCATCGCGCGGGAAACGCCGCTGGCCGCCGCCGCCCACCTGACCTGCGTGGCGGCGAGCAAGGCGGAGATTGACGAGATAGCCGACGCCTATTGGGAAGCGGGCGTACGCCACATCGTTGCCCTTCGCGGCGATCCGCCGGAGGCCGGCGGACGGTTCGATCCGCATCCTGACGGCTACCGGGGCGCGGCCGAACTGGTCGAGGGCCTGAAGAAGCGCCATGATTTCGAAATCAGCGTGTCGGCCTATCCCGAAGTGCATCCCGAAGCCGCCAGCGCGCAAAGCGATCTCGACAATCTGAAGCGCAAGCTTGATGCCGGCGCCACCCGCGCGATCACGCAATTCTTTTTCGAACCCGCCACCTATTTCCGCTTCATGGACAAGGTGAGGGGCGCTGGGATCGATGCCGATATCGTGCCTGGCATCATGCCGGTCAGCAATTTCGCGGCGGTGCGGCGCATGTCGGCCATGTGCAACACCGATGTCCCTGAATGGATGGCCCGGCTGTTCGACGGTCTCGACGACCTGCCCGCCGCACGGCAACTGGTGTCGAGCACCATCGCGGCGGAGCTGTGCCGCAAGCTTCACGAGGGCGGCGTGCGCGACTTCCATTTCTACACGCTCAACCGCGCGGAAATGAGCTATGCGATCTGCCATCTGCTTGGCCTGCGGGCGAAGGTGGCTGCCCAACTGGAGAAGACGGCATGAGCGCCGAAGCTGAACTTCGCGCCCTGGCAGCGGACAAGATCCTGATTTTCGACGGCGGATACGGCACGTCGATCCAGAAGCATGGCCTGACCGAAGCCGACTATCGCGGCGACCTTGACCTGCCCAAGGATCAGAAGGGCAACAACGACCTTCTGTGCCTCACCCGCCCGGACATCGTGGAGGGCATTCATGCCGCCTATCTGGAGGCGGGCGCGGACATGGTGGAGACGAACACCTTCAGTTCGACCAAGATTGCCATGGCCGACTATGGAGCGGAGCATCTGGTGTGGGACATCAATGTCGCCGCCGCGACCCTTGCCCGGTCGGCCTGCCAAAAGGCGACGGCCAAGGACGGCCGCCCACGCTTCGTTGCCGGATCGATCGGGCCGACGAACAAGACGCTCAGCATCTCGCCCGACGTCAACGACCCCGCCTATCGCGAAGTGGATTATGACACGCTCAAGGCCGACTATCGCGAACAATGCGACGCACTGATCGCGGGCGGGGTGGATTTCCTGCTGGTCGAAACCTGCTTCGACACGCTCAATGCCAAGGCGGCGGGCATGGCCGCGCGGGAGGCCGAGGCGGCCGCCGGACGTCCCGTGCCGCTGATGCTCAGCTTCACCATCACCGACATGTCCGGGCGCAACCTATCGGGCCATACGATCAACGCCTTCTGGTATTCGCTGCGGCACCTGAAGCCGCTCACCATCGGGGTGAACTGCGCGTTCGGCGCGGACCTGCTGCGGCCCTACCTTGCCGAACTGTCGAAAAATGCCGACGCGCTGATTCTCGCTTATCCCAATGCCGGCCTTCCCAACGAGCTTGGCCAATATGACGAGCTGCCCGAAACCACCGCGAGGCTGATCCGCGACTGGGTGGACGAAGGGCTGGTCAACATGGTCGGCGGCTGTTGCGGCACGACACCGGCCCATATCGGCGCGGTGGCGCGGGCGCTGGCGGGCGAAAAGCCGCGGGTCGTGCCGGAGCTGCCGGTGGTGACAAGGCTCGCGGGGCTCGAACCGATGCACATCGCGGCCTAAAGTAAACCGTCATCCCGGCGAAGGCTGGGATCTCGTGCTTCCAGGGGCGCGCTTCAACACGGGGAGACCCCAGCCATCGCTGGGGTGACGAGCTAAGACTATGACCACTCAATCCACCGCCACCTTCGTCAACATCGGCGAGCGTACCAACGTCACCGGCTCCGCCAAGTTCAAGAAGCTGATCATGGCGGGGGACTATGCCGCCGCCATCGACATCGCGCGCGAGCAGGTTGAAAATGGCGCGCAGATCGTCGATGTTAACATGGACGAAGGGCTGCTCGACGCGGTCGAGGCGATGACGACCTTCTTGAAGCTCATGACGTCGGAACCGGACATCAGCCGCGTTCCCGTCATGATCGACAGCTCCAAATGGGAAGTGATCGAAGCCGGCCTGAAGTGCGTCAGCGGCAAGCCGGTCGTCAATTCGATCAGCATGAAGGAAGGGGAGGCGCTCTTCCTGGAACATGCCCGCAAATGCATGGCCTATGGCGCCGCCGTGGTCGTCATGGCCTTCGATGAGACGGGGCAGGCCGACACGCAGGCGCGCAAGGTCGAGATTTGCGAACGCGCCTACAAGCTGTTGATGACCATCGGCTTCCCGCCCGAGGACATTATTTTCGATCCCAATATCTTCGCCGTGGCGACCGGGATCGAGGAGCATAATAATTACGGCGTCGACTTCATCGAGGCCTGCCGGGAAATCAAGGCGCGCTGCCCCCACGTCCATATCTCCGGCGGCCTTTCCAACTTCTCCTTCTCCTTCCGCGGCAACGAACCGGTGCGCCGGGCGATGCACAGCGTGTTCCTCTATCACGCGATCCCGGCGGGCCTCGACATGGCGATCGTCAACGCCGGCCAGCTCGACGTCTATGACGCCATCGACCCCGCGCTGCGCAAGGCGTGCGAGGATGTGCTGCTGAACAGCGACCCCGAAGCCGGCGACCGTCTGGTGGCGCTCGCCGAAAGCTATAAGGGCAAGGACGCGGCATCGGAAAAAGCCGCGCAGGAATGGCGCGGCTGGCCGGTCGCCAAGCGCCTCGAACATGCGCTGGTCAAGGGCATCGACATGTATGTGGTCGAGGATACGGAAGAAGCGCGCCTGACCGCTGCCCGGCCCATCGAGGTGATCGAAGGCCCGCTGATGGACGGCATGAATGTGGTGGGCGACCTGTTCGGCGCGGGCAAGATGTTCCTGCCGCAGGTGGTAAAGTCGGCCCGCGTCATGAAGAAGGCGGTGGCGCATCTTCTGCCCTTCATCGAAGCTGCGAAGGAACCGGGCGCGAAGGGCAAGGGCAAGATCGTCATGGCCACGGTCAAGGGCGACGTCCACGACATCGGCAAGAATATCGTCGGCGTCGTGCTCCAGTGCAACGGCTTCGAGGTGATCGACATGGGCGTGATGGTGCCCTGGCAGGACATCATCAAGGCCGCGAACGAGAATGACGCCGACATGATCGGCCTGTCGGGACTCATCACCCCCAGCCTTGACGAGATGGTGACGGTGGCGGCGGAAATGCAGCGGGCGAACATGACGATGCCTTTGCTGATCGGCGGCGCGACGACATCGAAGGTGCACACCGCGCTGCGTATCGATCCCGCCTTCGCCGGTCCGGTCGTCCATGTGCTGGACGCCAGCCGTGCCGTCGGCGTGGCGACCGCGCTCGTTTCCGACACGCAGAAGACCGACTTCGTGCAGAAGACGAAGGATGATTATGCCCATGTCCGCACCGCGCGCGAAGGCAAGGGGCAGAGCCAGCTCCTGCCGATCGAGGACGCCCGCGCCAACGGCTTCGAAATGGACGAAAGCCTGAAGGCTCCGCGCCCGCGCCTGCCGGGCGTCCACGTCTTCAAGGACTGGGATCTCAAGGATCTGGTCAATTACATCGACTGGACGCCGTTCTTTCGCGCCTGGGAACTGGCGGGCAACTATCCCGCCATCCTCGACGACAAGGTGGTGGGCGAAAGCGCGCGCAGCCTGTTCGCCGACGCGCAGGAGATGCTGGAACGGATCGTCGAGGACAGATGGCTGACTGCGCGCGGCGTCGCTGGCCTATGGCCCTGCCGCCGCGAAGGCGACGACATCGTGGTCCATGTCGAGGACGAGAAACATTATCGCCTGCCCATGCTGCGCCAGCAGATCGCCAAGCGGGAAGGGCGGGCCAATATGTGCCTTGCCGACTTCATCAGCCCCAATGGCGACTGGATGGGCGGCTTCGCCGTGTCGATCCACGGCATCGAACCGCATCTGGCGCGGTTCAAGAATGCGATCGACGACTATTCCGACATATTGCTCAAGGCGCTGGCAGACCGCCTCGCCGAAGCCTTTGCCGAACGCCTCCACCATTATGTCCGCACCGCGTTATGGGGCTATGCGGAGGGCGAGCAGCTAACCAACGAAGCGCTGATCAAGGAACAATATCGCGGTATCCGCCCCGCACCCGGCTATCCCGCTTGCCCGGAACATAGCCTCAAGCCCATCCTGTTCGACATGCTGGATGCGCATCATGCGACTGGCGTGACGCTGACGGAAAGCTTCGCGATGCTGCCGACGGCAGCGGTCAGCGGCTTCTATTTCGGCCATGCGCAGGCCGAATATTTCGGCGTGGCGCGGGTCGGGCGCGACCAGCTGGAGGATTATGCACAACGCCGCGGCATCGATCTCGATACAGCGGAACGCTATTTGCGGCCGAACCTGGATTGACGCGCCGCCGCAAAGCGGGGTGATATGTCGGGGGTGTCGGAAGCAGGCCGGCATGGACATGTCGCTCTGTCCCAAGGAGGACGCATGAAGATTCGAAACGCCGCGGCCATGGCAATCGCGATGATGGGGGCCTCCGCCGCATTCGCCGTGGCCGCTAAGACCGGGACGGTGTCGGAAACCTCCGCACCACCGCCGCAGCCTCAACCGGCCGCCTCCTTCATCCCGGCTGGGTTTCACGCTCCACTGCTGGTCAAGACCACCGCTTTCAAGCTGGTCCCGCTCGGGCCGGCCTTGGTCAAAGTGGATTTCGACGCCTACATGTCGTCGATCGAGCATTTGCAGAAAAATTTCACGCGCAGCGCCGACTGGCCGCATCCGGGCATCTCCTCCGCCGACGCGATGCGCGACATGGAGACCGAGGAGGCGCGGTTTCGGAAGCGGGAATCCTTCGCCTACGCCGTGCTGACGCCCGATGGCCGCCGCGAGCGTGGCTGCGTCTATGTCTACCCCAGCCCGGTCCCCGGATATGACGCCGTGGTCAGGCTGTGGGTGACCAAGGCGGAATATGACGCCGGATTCGACGCCGAACTGTACAAGTGGGTCGTGCAGTGGATCGGGAAGGACTGGCCCTTCGCGAAGGTCGCCTATCCCGGCCGCGCCATCCCGTGGAGCAGCTGGGACGCCATGATCTCCGCCGCCGCCAAACGGCCCGCGCGACAAGAATGAAGCTGCTCGTCGGGCGGGCGGTTGGCTGGCTTCCGCCTGGCTGACCTCGTGGTGCAAATGGCGCTTCGCATTTCTCGGCGGGTCCGATCGAACGGATGTTGGGAAATAGGCGCCCGATCCCCATATCCCCCCCATGAAAATCTTCACCATCGGCTATGAAGGCGCGACGCAAGCGGCATTGATAGACGCGCTGCGCGAAGCGGGCGTGCGCCTGCTCGCGGATGTTCGCGCAGTGCCGCTTTCGCGTCGGCCGGGCTTTTCCAAGAATATCCTTGCCGCCGGTCTGCGCGAAGCGGGGATCGCCTATGTCGGGCTGAAGGCGCTTGGCACACCTGCCGAAGGGCGCGAAGCCGCGCGCAAGGGGCATCACGCCCGCCTCGCTGAAATCTACGCGCGCCAGCTCGACCTGCCGGAAGCCATCGTGCAGGCCGAGCAGCTCAAGGACATGGCGGGCGAGACGCCGACAGCCTTGCTCTGCTTCGAGCGCGACCCGTCCGGCTGCCATCGCTCGTTGCTGCTGGACGCCATTCTGCCGGACGCGGAGCGGATCGACCTTTTCCCGAAGTAAGCCAGCATCACGCCGCCTGTCCCATATCGGGGCAATTTTGCATTAACCTTGTTCCCGCCTTGGTGGGCATGCCTCCAGCGCCTATCCTGCCACCCATGCGCACCCTGTCGATCAGCCTGCTCGCCGCCGTCGCGATCGCCTCTGCCGCCTGGGCGCAGGGCACGTCCGCGCCCTTCACGCTGGCCGAATCCGGTCGCTCGTTCGCCACGCTGCGCGATGCGCTGGCGGCGGTGGGCGACGGCAGCGGCACCATCCAGATCGCACCCGGCACCTACCGGCAATGCGCCGTGCAACAGGGCGGCGACGTAACGATCCGCGCCGCGACGCCGGGCACCGTCATCTTCGACGCCGTGCCCTGCGAAGGCAAGGCGGCAATGGTGCTCCGTGGCCGGTCCAGCACCATAGACGGCATCATCTTCCAGAATATTCGCGTGCCCGACGGCAACGGCGCGGGCATCCGTCTGGAAAGCGGTAACCTGACCGTCCGCAACAGCCTGTTCCGCAACAGCGAGGAAGGCATTCTGACCGGCGATTATGACGGCGGGCAGGTGACGATCGACAAGTCGACCTTCCGCAAACTGGGCCGTTGCGACCGCGACCTCGACTGCGCACATGGCGTCTATATCGGGCGGCTCGCCAATCTGGTCGTGACGAACAGCCGCTTCGACCAGGGCGATGGCGGCCATTATCTCAAGACCCGCACGGCACGGGTGACCATCACCGGCAACAGCTTCGACGACAGCGGCGGCCATCTCACCAACTACATGATCGACCTCAGCAACGGCGCGAGCGGGGTTATCTCCGGCAATGAGATGGTGCAGGGGAAAGACAAGGACAACTGGTCCGCTTTCATCACCGTCGCGCCGGAAGGCCGCGAACATT
Organism: Sphingobium sp. CCH11-B1; assembly: GCF_001556865.1. Lineage (GTDB taxonomy): Bacteria > Pseudomonadota > Alphaproteobacteria > Sphingomonadales > Sphingomonadaceae > Sphingobium. The sequence continues at coordinate 74,777 of NZ_LSJY01000135.1, forward strand.
CGAGCGCGGGCCTGGTGATAGAGGGCAACAAGGCCGGCTTCGTGCCGGGGCTGGAGCGGGGATCGACCTTCGTCGCCAACTTCACCGACGATCCGGTAAGGATCGGCGCGAACCGGCTCGCCCCCTCGATGAAGGTGAAGGACCGCCGCTGACTTGGGCGCGCATCTGCGCTATCGTGGCGCGATGCGCACCACCTATGACAGCGCCACCGTTCGCCTCTACCATCTGGGCGATGACGGCGGCGCGACGACCATCATGTATGGCCCGTTGAGCCAGGCCCTGCTCGCTGCGGAGCAGCAGCCCGCCGAAGTCCAGGAGGGCCTGTTCCTCGCAACGGATAATGACGTGGTCGCCTATCTGGATTTCATTGAAGGGTAGGGGGCTTGATTGGCCCTCTCCGCTCGCGGGAGGGGGCCTGATATGCTCACCCCTCGAACCCGAACGGTTCGCGCGTCCGTCGATAATCGTCGGTCAGCATCTCGCGGCCGATCGGCGGCGCGGAGCGGGCCATGCACTGGGCACGGTGACACAGGCGGCACGTGACGCCGATCGGCGTCGGCTCTGTCTGCTCCATGCCCTGCGTGTAGATCAGCCGGTGCGCATGCTCCGCCGCGCAGGCGAGCGCGATCGCGCGCTCCACTTTTGGCGCGCCCCATCCGCCGCCGCCCGCCGCCACCGCACGCGCGATGGAAAAGAAGCGCTGCCCGTCCGGCAGTTCCAGCCATTGCGTCACCACATCGCGCGGCCGTTCGAACACGCGATGCACCGACCAGAGCGGGCAGGAGCCGCCATGGCGCGCAAAGGGGAAGCCCGCGCCGTCCAGCCGCTTGCTCACATTGCCCGCCGGATCGACGCGCAGGAAGAAAAAGGGCACCCGTTCCTGCCCCGGTTTCTGCAAGGTGGTCAGGCGATGGGCGGTCTGCTCGAAGCTGGTGCCGAACTGCCGGGCCAGTGCCTCCACATCATAGCGCTTCGCCTCCACCGCCTTGGCGAACGCGCCATAGGGCATCAATATCGCCGCCGCGCCATGGCTCGCCAGCGCCCGCCGGGTCAGCCGCCGCCCGCTTTCGCTCGCGAACTGGCCTTCTTTCAACAGGGTGTCGAAGATTGCTCGCATTTCGAGATAGGCGATCTGCAACGCAAGTTGGAACTGCGAACTCGCCCCGTCCAGCGTATCGTCCAGCAGCACGGCATCGCGGTGGCGGTCCAGCCGCCGCATCGATCCGGCCATCACGTCGCTGGGCAACCGTCGCACGCGCAGGCTGTGTCGCGCCCGCAGCCAACCGGCAAGGCCGCCTTCCGTCTCCACCTCCGCCGCCAGCCTTTCCCCCGCATCGTCCAGCGCCGGGAAGCAGTTGCGTCGGGCGGCAAGGAAACGGCGCGATTCCGCCACCGGATCGGCCGCGTCTTCCTGCAGCGCATCGCCTGCATCCCGGTCGGCCAGCGCCAGATGTTCCTCGCGATAGCTGGTGTAGAGCCGTGTCAGCGCTTCGGCGATGCCCGGATAGTTGACTGCCACGTCTCCTGTTGCCAGCGCCGGCAGGTCGATGTCGGCGAACATCGGGTCTTTCAGCACCGCATGCAGCCGCGCCGTCTGTTCCGCGCCGCCATCGCCCGCCACCTCCGCCATGTCGAGCTTGTAGGTGCGGGCCAGGCGCAGCAGCATGTCCGCCGTCAAGGGCCTCTGATTGCGTTCGAGCAACGCGACATAAGAAGCGGAAATCTCAAGGTCCGCGGCCATGTCCGCCTGTGTCAGGCCAAGGTCGCGCCGCAGCCGCCGCAAGCGCGGGCCCATGTAAACGGGGCGATCCCTGGCCATGTCAACATCCTCCTGTGCAGATATTTACAACTTTACAGCATAAATCTGTAAAGATCGACAACTGAACCGCGATGCACCTGCGCAAGCGCAATCTGCCTGTCTATTTCGCTGTCCATCCGCTCACCCAAGGATGCAGACACATGACCTATCACAGCGAAATCGCGGCTGCCGGCGACCGCATCGGAACCGAAACCAATTGGGATGGCATCGCGGCCGAATCCGTCGCCCGCATGCGCCTCCAGAACCGATTCCAGACCGGCCTCGACATCGCGCGCTACACGGCGAAGATCATGCGCGCCGACATGGCGGCCTATGACGCCGATCCCGCAGCCTACACCCAGTCGCTCGGCTGCTGGCACGGCTTCATCGGCCAGCAGAAGATGATCAGCATCAAGAAGCATTTCGGCACGACTAAGGGGCGCTACCTCTATCTGTCGGGCTGGATGGTCGCGGCGCTGCGCAGCGAATTCGGGCCGCTGCCCGATCAGTCGATGCATGAAAAGACCAGCGTCGCCGCGCTGATCGAGGAACTCTACACCTTCCTGCGGCAGGCCGACGCGCGCGAGCTGGGCATGCTGTTCCGCGAACTCGACGCGGCCAAGGCGTCCGGCGACGCCGTCAACACCCACCGCCTGCTGCACAAGATCGACGAATATCAAACCCATGTCGTCCCGATCATCGCCGATATCGACGCGGGCTTCGGCAATGCGGAGGCGACCTACCTGCTGGCCAAGAAGTTCATCGAGGCTGGGGCCTGCTGCATCCAGATCGAGAATCAGGTGTCCGACGAAAAGCAGTGCGGCCATCAGGACGGCAAGGTGACTGTCCCGCACGAGGATTTCCTCGCGAAGATCCGGGCCGTGCGCTACGCCTTCCTCGAACTGGGCGTCGACGATGGCGTCATCGTTGCGCGCACCGACAGCCTCGGCGCCGGCCTCACCAAGCAGATCGCCTATAGCCGCCAGGCGGGCGACATCGGTGATCTCTACAACGGCTTCCTGGACTGCGATCCGGTCGATCCGGCGGCGATCGGCCATGGCGACGTGCTCATCAGCCGCGACGGCCAATTGCTGCGCCCCAAGCGGCTGCCCAGCAACCTCTATCAGTTCCGCGCCGGCACTGGTGAGGATCGCTGCGTCCTCGATTGCATCACCGCGCTTCAAAATGGCGCGGACCTCTTGTGGATCGAGACCGAAAAGCCGCATATCGGCCAGATCGGCGGCATGGTCCGCCGCATCCGGGAGGTCATTCCCAATGCCAAGCTGGTCTACAACAACTCGCCCAGCTTCAACTGGACGCTGAACTTCCGCCAGCAAGTCTTCGACGCCTGGCAGCAGGAAGGCCGCGACCTCAGCGCCTATGACCGGGCGAAGCTGATGAGTGTCGATTATGACGGCACCGACCTTGCGATCGAAGCGGACGAGCGCATCCGCACCTTTCAGAAGGACGCGGCGCGGGAGGCGGGCATTTTCCACCACCTCATCACCCTGCCGACCTATCACACCGCAGCGCTCAGCACCGACAATCTGGCGAAGGAATATTTCGGCGATCAGGGCATGCTTGGCTACGTCAAGGGCGTGCAGCGGCAGGAAATCCGCCAGGGTATCGCCTGCGTCAAGCACCAGAACATGGCCGGTTCCGACATCGGCGACGACCATAAGGACTATTTCGCGGGCGAGGCGGCGCTCAAGGCCGGCGGCGCGCACAACACGATGAACCAGTTCGCGGCCTGACGGCCACGGGGGAACCAGTTCGCGGCCTGACGGCCGCGGGGGAACCAGTTCGCGGCCTGACGCGGACGATCAGCTTCGCGGTGTGCGGACCGCGAAGCGCGCCGCCTCCCCGGCAGAAAGCCCGATGCCGCCGGGGAGGCGGGCGCATGGGATTTGACGGTCGGGGGGCCGCAACACGGGCCATCGCGTGGAGACTGCGTCAGTCGCCACGCGCTTGGGTGGAAGGACTTGACGGCTCGGCGGCACCCCGCCGGGCCGTTTTTTCGCGTGCTTCCTTAGTCGGCCGGGCGGTCAGGCGATGCCCGCCCGCCGCCGCACCGTCTGCTTCAATATGTCGAGCGGCATCGCGCCCAGCGTCAGCACCTCATGGAACTGCTTGATGTCGAAGGCCGCGCCCTGCTTCTTCTTCACTTCCTCGCGCAGGTCGTTCCAGACCGTGTGCCCGATCTTGTAGCTGCACGCCTGGCCCGGCCAGACCGTGTAGCGGTCGATTTCGCCCTGGCTGCGGCCACGCGCGATGCCGGTGGTGGCGATCAGGTAATCGGTCGCCTTCTCCCGGCTCCATCGCCTGGCGTGCATGCCGCTGTCCACCACCAGTCGCGTGGCGCGGAACAGCAGCGACTGGAGATAGCCGACCTGCCCCAGCGGATCGCCGTCATACATGCCCATCTCGTCCGCCAGTTGCTCCGAATAGAGCGCCCAGCCTTCCGAATAGCCGCTATAGCCGCCGCGCCGCCGGATCATCGGGATGGTGTCCGATTCCAGCGCCACCGACACCTGGAGGTGATGGCCCGGCACCGCCTCATGATGGGTCAGCGTCGCAAGGCCGAATTTCGGCCGATCGAACGTGTCGCGCAGGTTGATGAAGTAGATGGCCGGTCGCGACCCGTCGAGCGAGGCGTTCTGATAATAGCCGCCCGGCGCGCCCGCCTGGATGGTCACGGGCACGCGGCGCACCTCCACCGGGGCCTTGGGCAGGGTGCGCGGGGAAAAGGCTTCGGGCAGTCGCTTGCTCATCGCCACGATCTGGCGATTGAGCTGCGCCAGCAGCGCCTCGCGCCCCGGATCGGTATTGGGGAAGAGCTGATCGGGCCGCTTGTTGAGTTCCACCAGCCGGTCGCCGACGCTGCCCTTGGTCATGCCCTGGCCCTTCAGGATCGCGTCGATCCGGGCGGAAATGTCCGCCACTTGGTCCAGGCCCATCTGGTGGATCTCGTCTCCGGTCAGCCGGGTCGTGGTCGCGGCCTCGGCGGCGGCAGCGTAGAAGGCTTCGCCGTCGGGCAGCCGCCACACGCCCGCATCATGGCTGGCCTTCGCCCGCAACTGCTGCACCAGCGCGCGCTGGCGATCGACGGCCGGGAAAATCTTCTCCGCCACGATCTTTTCGGCCTGTACGGCGCGCTCCGGCGGCAGGCCCGCATCGGCGAGCTTCTTCGCGAAGGACGCGACCAGCACCGTCTGCGCCGCCGGCTGGTCGCGCAGCGCCGCCTGCATCTTCATCGTCGTGTCGAGGATATAATCAGGCGCGAACACCCCCTTCGCGGCGTCCGCCTGCTGCCGCGCCAGTTCCCCGTCCATCGCCGCGGGGAAGGCTTCCAGACGCGACAGATAGGCGTCGGCGTCCGCCGCGTCCTTCACCCGATGCTGCGAATCGAGGAAATCCGGCACCTCGCGATAGCTGCCGGTCAGTTGGGAGAGGATATAGGGCGCGTAGCGGCCCGCCGTCTCGCCATAACCGAACCGTTCGCCGCCGATGGCGCGGTCGAACTGATAGGCGACGACATCATAGTCGATCCGTCTCGCTTCGCTCAGCGTCGCGCGATCGACGGCGGCCAGCTGCTTCGCCTGCGCCTTGGTCCGGGCAAGGTCGCGCGCCACGCCTGCCGCGCTCGTGTCGCTCAGCTTGCCGCGCAATGCCGCGCGCGCTCCGGTGTCGAGCCCCAGCCGGGTCGCGCTTTCAGGCGAATCCGCCAGCCGGTCGTAGAAGAACTGGTCCAGCATCGCGCGGAACCGCGTATCGGCGTCGCTCGCTTGGGCAAAGGCGTTGGCAGCGGCGGCGGCGATGGCGGACGCGCCGCTGGTGGCAAGAAACTGGCGTCGGTTCACGACTATGGGCTCCAGGACAAGGGAGAGGGGGCTTGAGCGCCGCCTGTGGATGCGCCTTTGTGCCGCGAAGACAGGGACTTGGCTAGACCCTGCCTTGGCTTTGACCGATCGATAAGCCCAGCTTGTGAGCTTGGTCGATCGTTGCGCCTGTATCGCCGACGCCTCATCGGCTATGCGGCGCTCGCAAGGCCAGGGAGGACCAACGCATGACCTACACGCTCATCACCGCCAACCGGAACTACAGCAGTTGGTCGCTGCGCCCCTGGGTGCTGATGAAGGCGCTGAACATCCCGTTCGAGGACCGGATCGAGCCCTTCGCCGCCGCGACCAACTATGCCGCCTTCCGCAGCTTTTCGCCCACGGGTCAGGTGCCGGCGCTGATCGATGGCGCCAATGGAGAGGGGCGGACGGTGTGGGATTCGCTCGGCATCATCCTCTATCTGGCGGACCGTCATCCAGGCGTGTGGCCAGCGGAGGAGACGGCCCGTGCCTTTGCCCAGTGCGCCGCCGCCGAAATGCACAGCGGCTTCACGACGCTGCGCAGCGATTGCACCATGAATGTCGGCGTGCGGGTCGAGCCGCACATGCATTCGCCTGCGCTGGGCCGCGACATTGCGCGGCTTCGCGAACTGTGGGAGCAGGGGCTGGACCGGTTCGGCGGTCCCTTCCTCGCGGGGAAGGTCTTTACGGCCATCGACGCCTTCTACGCACCCGTCGCCTTCCGGGTGCGCACCTATGGCCTGGACGTGGGGCCGATCGCGCAGGGGTGGGTGGATCATATGCTCGCCCATCCCGCAATGCGGCAGTGGGAAGCGGAGGCCCTGGCGGAAACATGGCGGGAGGACAGCCATGAAGCGGAGATCGGTGCGGCTGGCCGCATCGTCCAGGACTTTCGCGCAGTGTAACATTCTTGCCTGCCCGATAGGAAAAACAGGGCAAATCGTTCGCCCGCCCTCTTTCCTGATCGGTCGAACGGGTCTAGGGGCTGATCCATCATGGTTAAGCCTCGCACACTCTATGAGAAGATCTGGGACGCGCATGTCGTGGAGCGCCGCCCGGACGGAACCTGCCTCATCTATATCGACCGGCATCTCGTCCATGAGGTGACGAGTCCGCAGGCGTTCGAGGGGCTTCGCCTTGCCGGGCGCAAGGTGCGCCGGCCTGACCTGACCCTTGCGGTGCCGGACCATAACCTGCCCACCACCGCGCGGCGGGACGCTGCCGGCAACCGCATTCCGATCAGCGATCCGGAAAGCGCGCAGCAGCTTGCCGCGCTGGAACGCAACGCGCCTGAATTCGGCGTCCGCCTGATCGGCGATGCTGATCCCGAACAGGGCATTGTCCATGTGATCGGGCCGGAACAGGGCTTCACCCTGCCGGGCACGACGCTGGTGTGTGGCGACAGCCATACCAGCTCGCACGGGGCGCTGGGCGCGCTGGCCTTCGGGATCGGCACCAGCGAGGTGGAGCATGTGCTCGCCACCCAGACGCTGCTGCTCAAACAGTCGAAGACCATGGAAGTCGTGGTCGAAGGCGAACTGGGCCCCGGCGTCACGCCCAAGGATGTGGCGCTCGCCATCTGCGGTCGCATCGGCACGGCGGGCGGCACCGGCCACGTCATGGAATATCGTGGCTCCGTCTTCCGCGACATGTCAGTGGAAGGCCGCCTGACCGTCGCCAACATGTCCATCGAGGCGGGCGCGCGATCCGGCCTGTTCGCACCCGACGACAAGACTTTCGCTTACCTCGAAGGCAGGCCGATGGCCCCCAAGGGCGCGGACTGGGACGCGGCGGTCGCCTATTGGAAGACGCTGCACAGCGATGAAGGCGCGCGGTTCGACAAGACCGTCGTCATCGACGCCGCCGACATCGTGCCCAGCGTCACCTGGGGCACCAGCCCCGAGGATGTCGTGCCGGTGACGGGCGTCGTGCCCGATCCGGCGAGCTTTGCCGATCCATCCAAACAGGCGGCGGCGAAGAAGTCGCTCGACTATATGGGCCTGACCGCCGGGCAGCGGATGCAGGATGTCGTCATCGAACATATCTTCATCGGCAGCTGCACCAATAGCCGGATCGAGGATCTGCGCGCCGCCGCCGGCCTGCTGAAGGGCCGCCGCATTGCGCCGGGCGTCAAGCACGCCATGGTCGTTCCCGGTTCCGGCCTGGTGAAGGCCCAGGCGGAAGCGGAGGGGCTGGACCGCATCTTCCTTGATGCCGGGTTCGAATGGCGCGAGCCGGGCTGTTCGGCGTGCCTGGGCATGAACCCGGACAAGGTGCCGGCGGGTGAGCGCTGCGCATCGACCAGCAACCGCAATTTCATGGGTCGTCAGGGCCCCGGATCGCGCACCCATCTGGTGTCGCCCGCCATGGCCGCGGCTGCCGCGATCACCGGCCGGCTGACGGATGTGCGTGAGTTGCTGTCATAACAAGAGAGGGGATCGCTATGAAAAAGATATTCTGGCTGTTGACTTTGGGTGCACTCGCCAGCGCGGCGATGGCCGCGACGCTCGGCCGCGCCGAAGACACGCCGCAAGAGCAGGCGAAGAAGGCGCATTGATGGAAAAACTGACTGTCGTCGAAGGCGGAGCCTATCCGTTCGGGATGAAGAATGTCGACACCGACATTGTCATCCCCGCCCATTGGCTCAAGACCATCTCGCGATCGGGCCTGGGCAAGGGCGCGTTCGAAGTGCTGCGCAAGGAACCGGGCAACGTCTTCGACGATCCCGCCTATGCCGGCAGCCCGATCCTGATCGCGGGCGACAATTTCGGCTGCGGCTCCAGCCGCGAGCATGCGGCCTGGGCGCTTGGTGACCTTGGCATCAAGGTCGTGATCGCGCCCAGCTTTTCCGACATCTTCTCCGGCAACGCGTTCAAGAACGGCATCTTGACCGTGGTCCTGCCGCAGGATGCGATCGATCGCCTGCTGGAGGTCGCCAGGACCGACCCCATCCATGTCGATCTGGAGGCGCAGACCGTCACCACCCGCTTCCAGGACCGTTTCTCCTTTGAGATCGACCCGTTCCGCAAGCATTGCCTGCTCGGCGGACTGGACGAGATCGGCCTGACGCTGGGCGAAGTGGACGTGATCGACCGCTACGAATCGCGTCAGGCGCAGGAACAGCCCTGGATCGTCCCCGCTGCCGTTGCGTAATGCGTCCGCAGTTCCTATCACAGGATAACGGCACGGCATCAAACAGGGCTCGAAACGCATGACCACTTTCGACGATCGCGAAAAAGCGTTCGAAAATATGTTCGCCCACGATCAGGAAATGGAATTCCGCATCCAGGCGCGCCGCAACCGCCTGCTGGGCGAATGGGCCGCAGTGAAAATGGGCCTGACGCCCGAAGAGACCGACGCCTATGCAAAGGCCGTCGTCCAAGCCGATTTCGAGGAAGCGGGCGACGAGGATGTGATCCGCAAGCTGCTGGGCGACCTGACCTCGGCCGGCGTTGACATTGATGAAGCGGCCGTGCGCATAGCCCTGGACGAACAGGCGGTGATCGCGCGCCGCATGTTCATCGAATAGGACGTTTTCCATGCCGATGGCCGCAGACGACATCGCGGACATGATCCGCGCCGCCATTCCCGATGCGCAGGTCGAGATCACCGACCTCGCCGGCGATGGCGACCATTATGCCGCGCGCGTGGTGGCGGAGAGCTTTCGGGGCATGACCCGCGTCGCGCAGCAGCGCGCGGTCTATGCGGCGCTTGGCGGGCGCATGGGCGGCGTGCTCCACGCCTTGCAACTCACCACGGCCGTTCCCAACTAACCGGCCACATACATCCGCGTCGCCGGCAGGCGCGCCAGACAGATTGGACCAGAATCATGACCGACGCCGTGCAGCAGCGGATCGCCGACATCGTCAACGGCAATGATGTCGTGCTCTTCATGAAGGGCACGCCGCTTTTCCCGCAGTGCGGCTTCTCCAGCCGCGCGATCGCCATCCTTGACCATCTCGGCGTCGCCTATGACACGGTCGACGTGTTGCAGGACCAGGGCATCCGCCAGGGGATCAAGGCTTTTTCCGATTGGCCGACCATCCCGCAGCTCTATGTGAAGGGCGAATTTGTCGGCGGCAGCGACATCATGATGGAAATGTACGAAGCCGGCGAGCTTCAGCAGCTGATGACCGACCAGGGCGTCGCCGCCGCGAACTGAACCGGCATTGCGAAACAGAAAAAGGCGGTCCGCGGCGGGCCGCCTTTTTTGTGGCATGATGACGTGAAGGGTTGTTAGCGGACGGCTTCCTATCTCGTCATGCCAGCGCAGGCTGGCATCTCAGGCCATGATGTTCACCATCTCCTGAGACCCCAGCCTTCGCTGGGGTGACGGAATTGGGTGG
>NZ_LSJY01000136.1 GCF_001556865.1 Sphingobium sp. CCH11-B1
CGGGGGGGCTGGGATCGGCATCATCGGCGTGGCGATGGCTTTGGCGTGGGCGACGCGATCGGCGTTGCCGCGCTGGTCGGCGCGGTCGCCATCGTCGCCTCTTCCATGGCGAAGGACAGCAAGGCTCGGAATGGCGGCAGCGCCGACCACGCCCATGGCGACGATGATGCGCCGCCGCCGCGCGAGGGCACCGATTATGGCGCGGATGTGCAGAACGGCGCGCCGCCGCGAAACGATGCCGACTTTTCCGACATCGCCGACGCGAACAGCCGCGACGATGCGATGGCCGACGCCTGCGCGATCGCGGCGCGTGAAGAGGCGCAGCGCCAGCGGGCCGGCTATGCCGAGGTCCGCCAGATCGGCGCGCCCCGCGCGACAGGCCCGGATGCCTATAATATCGACGGCGAGGTGGAGAGCCGCGCCGGCTATCGCGCGACCGGCGGCACCACCCATCGCTTCACCTGCGCGATGAAGGATGGCCGGGTCGCTGAGGTCTATCTGAGCCGCGACGTCGCCTCCCGCTGACGCCCCACCGATAGGAAGGGACGCGTCAGCGAGGCTTCGCGGGCGCGTCGGTGCGGCGTCCGAAGCGCTTCGGGAGCGCGTCGCGGAAGATTCGGCGCTTTTCCGGGCAATGTCGGTGTGAACTTCGGAGGCAGGCGCAAAACGCCCTTCCGGTCCTTGGCATCGCCCGCCCCGCAGGCTAGCCCCTTTCCCATGTCCGCTCCGCCGCTCCCGCGCCGCACCGCCGCGATCGCCTTCATCCTGGTGACGGCGCTGCTCGACGTCATGTCCATGGGCATCGTGATACCGGTGCTGCCGCCGCTCATCGAAACCCTGTCGGGTTCCAGCACGTCGGCGGGCGTGTGGAACGGCCTGTTCGTCGCGCTGTGGGCCGGGATGCAGTTTCTCTGCTCGCCCATAATCGGATCGCTGTCGGACCGGTTCGGGCGACGCCCGGTCATCCTCGTTTCTGTCGCGGGGCTCGCGCTCGATTATATGCTCATGGCGCTCGCCCCCAATCTCTGGTGGCTCGCCCTCGGCCGCATCCTCGCGGGCGTCACCTCGTCCAGCTTCACCTCCGCCTTCGCCTATATGGCCGACATCACCCCGCCAGAGGCGCGGGCCAAGGGCTATGGCCTGATCGGCGCGGCGTTCAGCGCAGGCTTCGTCGCCGGACCATTGGTCGGGGGCGTGCTGGGAGAAATCTCGCTACGCGCGCCTTTCTGGGCGGCGGCCGCGCTGTCGGGCCTCGCCTTCCTCTACGGCCTGTTCATCCTGCCCGAATCGCTCGCCCCGGATAAACGGATGGGGTTCAGCTGGGCGCGGGCCAATCCCTTCGGCGCGCTCCGTCTGCTTCGGTCTCATCCCGAACTGTCCAGCCTGGCGATGGTGAACTTCCTGCTCTATTTCGCCCACCACCTCTTTTCCGCGGTCTTCGTGCTCTACGCCGGCGACCGGTACGGCTGGGGGGCATGGCAGGTCGGTGCGCTACTGGCGCTGGTCGGCGTCCTCGACATGGGCGTGCAAGGACTGCTCACTGGGCCGGTGGTGAAGCGGCTTGGCGATCGCACCACGATGGTTGTCGGCCTTTCGTTCGGCGCAATCGGCGTGGCGGCCATGGGCCTTGCCCCCGACCAGGGCCTGTTCATCGCCGCCATGTTCCCCAACGCGCTCTGGGGCCTCGCCATGCCGACCATCCAGGCGCTGATGACCCGCCATGTCAGCGAATCCGAACAAGGACAGCTTCAAGGGGCGAACAACAGCGTCGGCGCGATCGCCGGCATCGCATCGCCCCTCTTCTTCGGCACCGTCTATTCGCTGTCCATGGGCGCGCATCCTCTCCTGCCCTTTATCGGCAGCGCGTTCCTGATCGCGGCGGCGATCCTGGCTGGCGCGGCGTTGATCGGGTGGCGTGCGGACAAGGGGGCGACGGCGCAACTGGACATATCGGGACCGGGCGACTAACCGGGCGCGAAGCCCTTCCCATCCATCCAGAGGCGATTCCCATGACGCTGCCCCTTCAGGATAATATCCTCATCGTGGACTTCGGCAGCCAGGTGACCCAGCTCATCGCCCGGCGCGTGCGCGAGGCCGGGGTCTATTCCGAGATCGCCCCCTTCAACACCGCCGCCGAAGCGTTCGAGCGGTTGAAGCCGAAGGGCATCATTCTGTCCGGCGGCCCATCTTCGGTCATGTGGGACGACAGCCCCCGCGCGCCGCAGCATTTCTTCGACGCGGGCGTGCCCGTCCTCGGCATCTGCTACGGCCAGCAGACGATGATGCAGCAGCTGGGCGGCAATGTCGAAGGCGGGGAGAGCGGTGAGTTCGGCCGCGCCTTCATCGAAGTGAAGCGCGAATGCGCCCTGTTCGACGGCCTGTGGAGCGAAGGCGAGCGCCATCAGGTATGGATGAGCCATGGCGACAAGGTGACGCGCCTCGCGCCGGGGTTTGAGGTGGTCGCGGTCAGCGAAGGCGCGCCCTACGCCATCACCGCGAACGAGGAAAAGCGCTTCTACGCCACGCAATTCCACCCCGAAGTCGTTCATACGCCCGATGGCGCCAAGTTGCTCGCCAACTTCGTCCGCCATGTGTGCGGCCTTGCCGGCGACTGGACGATGGCGGAGTTCCGCGCGACCAAGATCGCCGAAATCCGCGAGCAGGTGGGCGTGGGTCCGAATGGGGGCCGCGTGATCTGCGGCCTTTCAGGCGGCGTCGACAGCGCGGTGGCGGCGGTCCTCATTCACGAGGCGATCGGCGATCAGCTGACCTGCGTGTTCGTCGATCACGGCCTGATGCGGCTGGGCGAAGCCGAGCAGGTCGTCAGCCTCTTCCGCGAACATTATGGCATTCGCCTGGTCCATGTGAACGCGGAGGACCGCTTCCTGGGCGGCCTTGCCGGCCTCACCGATCCCGAAAAGAAGCGCAAGTTCATCGGCGGCGAATTCATCGCCGTGTTCGAGGAAGAAGCCAAGAAGATCGGCGGCGCGGACTTCCTGGCGCAGGGCACGCTCTATCCCGACGTCATCGAATCGGTCAGCTTTACCGGCGGTCCGTCAGTGACGATCAAGTCGCACCATAATGTCGGCGGCCTGCCGGAACGCATGAACATGAAGCTGGTCGAGCCCTTGCGCGAATTGTTCAAGGACGAAGTGCGCGCGCTGGGCAAGGAACTGGGGCTGCCGGACATTTTCGTCGGCCGCCATCCCTTCCCCGGCCCAGGCCTCGCCATCCGCATTCCCGGCGAAGTCACCAAGGACCGGTGCGATATCTTGCGCAAGGCCGACGCCATCTATCTGGAGGAAATCCGCAACGCCGGCCTCTATGATGCGATCTGGCAGGCATTCGCCGTGCTGCTGCCGGTGCGGACCGTTGGCGTGATGGGCGATCACCGCACCTATGACAGCGTCTGCGCAGTGCGCGCCGTCACCTCGACCGACGGCATGACCGCCGACATCTATCCCTTCGACGCCGCGTTCCTCAGCCGCGTCGCGACCCGCATCATCAACGAGGTCAAGGGCATCAACCGCGTCGTCTATGACTATACAAGCAAGCCTCCCGGCACGATCGAGTGGGAGTGACGGGTCGTACGTTCGGATAGCGTCGGATACCGCAATCCGGCCGAGATGTAACGGCGCGTCGGGTAGTCAAGGTAGAGCCGGTCCTCGGGCATGATCCAGTCGGCGAGGCAGGATATCAGCCGCCCCCTCTCGATATGCGGATGCGCGCGGTCTTCCCACACTTAGGCGAGCGCAACACCGGCCAGTGCGGTCTCGATCATCAGTTCGTGATCGTGGAGGGCGACCGGCCCCTTCACCTCGACGTCGATCTCCTCGCCATCCCGCCTGAACGACCAGTTCCATGCTGTGCGAAGGGCACGACCCGCGCCGGGGCGATGCCCTTCCTGGCGGCTCGGAATCAACCCAGCAGCTTGTCGAGCGTGATCGGCACCTCGCGCACCCGGATTGCGGTCGCATTGTAGATCGCGTTGGCGACTGCGGCGCCGACCCCGGTGATACCGATCTCGCCGACGCCGCGTGCGCCCATGGGTGCACGCGGATCGGGTATGTCGGTCCACAGAATCTCGATCGCGGGCACGTCGAGATGCACCGGCACATGATATTCGGCGAAGTTCGGGTTGACGATCCGGCCCGAGCGCTCGTCGAACAGCGTCTCCTCGGTGAGGGCGAGGCCAAGTCCCATGATCATCCCGCCGCGCAGCTGGCTCGCGGCGGTCTTGGGATTGATGATGCGCCCGCAATCAAAGGCGCCGAGCAGCCGGCGCACGCGCGGCTCGCCGGTCACGGCACTAACCGCAACCTCGCAGAACAGCGCGCCATGCGAGTGCATCGACCATTGTTCCAGCTCCATCGGCGGCGGCGCCTCCGCCTCGATCGCGAACGCCTCGCGTCCAGCGCGCGCGAGGATCGAGACATAGCTTTCGTGTCGCCCGGGCTCGTCGATCTTGGCGAGTCCGCCGTTGAGCCCGGCCACCTCGTGAGCCTCGAGCCCGGCGATGGGCGAGTCGTTCCCCGCGAGCTTGATCAGTTCACCCACCAGCGCCACCCCCGGCAGCGACGAGTCCCCGTAGGCGAAGGTCACCTGCGCGGGCTCGAGCCCAAGCCGCGCGGCCGCGACCACGGTCTGCGCGGTGGCCGTGCCCATGCCCATGTCGTGGGCGGCGATCTCGACCAGTGCGGTGCCATCCTTGCGGATCGTGATCCGGGCCGCCCCGCCGGGCATGCGATGATAGGGGTAGGTCGCCTTGGCGCAGCCCAGCCCGATCAGCCATTCGCCCTCGCGCGTCGCGCGCGGCGTCGGGTTGCGCTTGGTCCAGCCGAACGCCGCCGCGCCGTCGCGCCATGCCTTGACGATGTCACGCTGCGAGAAGGCGCGCCCAGTCAGCGGGTCCTTCTCAGGCTCGTTGAGGATACGCAGTTCAATCGGGTCCATGCCGAGCGCGACAGCGAGTTCGTCGATCGCGCTTTCGATCCCGAAGGTGCCGACCGCCTCGCCCGGCGCACGCATGGCCGTGGTCGACAGCATGTCCATCCGCGCGACCTGCACGTCGAGCTTCATCGTCTCCGACGCATAAGATGCCTTGGTTGGAAGGATGAACCGCTCGGGGATGGCGTTGTGCGGCGTCATGGCGCTGAAGCCGGTGTGGATGATGGCCTTGAAGCGACCGCTGCGGTCGGCGCCGATCGCGACATACTGCTCGGTGAGGCTGCGTCCTCCGATCAGCCGGTAAACGCCCTCGCGCGAAAGTGCCATGCGCACCGGCCGCCCGACCATCTTCGAGGCCGCCGCCGCGAGTACCTGATGAACCCACAGGCATTTGCCGCCAAAGCCCCCGCCGACATAGGGCGAACGCACCTCGACCTGCGCCTCCTCGATCCCGAAAATCTGCGCGAGCGACCAGGCCGTGTTCGCCACGAGCTGCGAGGCATCGTGCAGGATCATGCGATCGCCGTCCCACGTGACCGTCACCGCATTCGGCTCGATCGGATTGTGGTTGTGGCGCGGCGTCAGATAGATCTGCTCGACGCGCACCTCGCAGGCGGCGAGCGCCGCCTCCGCGTCGCCGACCTCGAAGTGCATCGGCTGTCCGGCGAACACAGCAGTCTCGGTTCCATTGGCCTTGGCTTGAGCAAAGGTGGTCACCGCCGTCTCGGGCACATAATCGACGCGGATCAAGGTCGCGGCATGGTCCGCCTGCTCCTGGGTCTCGGCCAGCACGACCGCGACAGGCTGACCGTTCCAGCTGATCCTGTCGTCCTGCAGGATCGGTATGCCGTCATTGCCGCCCGCCTTGAGGCTGGTGAAGACCACCGGCATCGGCGCGAGGCGCGGTGCGTTGTGATAGGTCATCACCAGCGCGACGCCGGGCGCGGCCTCGGCCGCACTGGTGTCCAGTCTCGCTAAACGGCCCTTGGCGATCGTCGCGAAGACGATCTGCGCATAGAGCATGGCGTCCATCGCAATCTCGGCCGCGAAGGGCGCCTTCCCGCTCACCTTGAGCGGGCCGTCGATCCGCGAGACCGGCTTGCCGATCAGGCCGTGCTTTTGGTGGATCAGGGGATCAGGCGTGCCGCCCGCCTTCCAGCTGTCGGATTTCTTTCCCATGAGACCGTCGGTGCGCGCCTGCGCGCCATTCTCGGGATCGTCGAGGATGCTCATGCGGCGTCTCCTGACAGCCTGCCGAGCACGGCCGTGATCGTGCGCTTTGCCAGCTCGATCTTGAATGCGTTGTCCTTGAGCGGCACGGCTCCGGCGAGCGCGGCTTCGGCTGCCGCGCGAAAGGTCGTCTCTCCGGCGGCTTGCCCCTTCAGCGCCTCCTCGGCGGCCCGCGCCCGCCAGGGCTTATGCGCTACGCCGCCGAGCGCGATCCGCGCATCGCGGATCGTCCCGCCATCGAGATCGAGCGCGGCGGCGACCGAGACGAGCGCGAAGGCGTAGGAGGCGCGATCACGCACCTTGCGGTACTCCGAGCGCGCGGCGAACGGCAGCGGCGGCAGCTCGACCGCGGTGATCAGCTCGCCGGCGGCGAGTTCGGTCTCAATCTGCGGCGTGCCGCCCGGCAGCCGGTGAAGTTCAACAAGGGGGATCGTCCGCGCGCCGCCCGGTCCTGTGACGTGGACGATCGCGTCAAGCGCGGCAAGCGCCACGCACATGTCCGACGGGTGGGTCGCGACGCAGCTGCTCGAGGCGCCGAGGATCGCGTGGATGCGGTTGAAGCCATCGACCGCGTCGCAGCCTGCGCCGGGGGAACGCTTGTTGCAGCGCGCGGCATCGTCGTAGAAATAATAGCAGCGGGTGCGCTGGAGGATGTTGCCGGCGACGCTCGCCATGTTGCGGATCTGGCCCGACGCGCCGGACAGGATCGCGCGCGCGAGAACCGGATAGCGCTGGCGCACCAGCAAGTGCTCCGCAACCGCCGTGTTCTTAACCGCAGCGCTGATCCTGAGGCCGCCGCCGGGGGTCTCTTCGATCCCGCCGGGCAGCGCCGTGACGTCGATGAGGTGGGCGGGCGCCTCGATCGTCTCGCGCATCAAATCGACGAGGTTGGTGCCGCCACCGAGATATTTGGCACCCGCGCCGACGCCGAACAGCCCGAGCGCCTCGGGCGCATCCTTGGCGCGCGCATAGCTGAATTCGATCATTCCGTGGCCTCCGGCATTTCCGCTTCCGGCAGCAGCACCGCGCGGATCGCATCCACGATGCCATTGTGGGCGCCGCAGCGGCAGAGGTTGCCGCTCATCCGTTCGCGCAGTTCGTCATGATCAATCACCAACGTGCCGGCAGCAAGATCGGCGGTCAGCGCGCTCGGCAGGCCGCGTTCCCATTCGGCTTGCGCGCCCATAGCCGAGCAGATCTGGCCCGGCGTGCAATAGCCGCACTGGAAGCCTTCATGCTCGATGAACGCCTGCTGCAATGGATGCATCGCGTCCGGCGCGCCAACGCCCTCGATGGTGGTAATGGCGCGCCCCTCATACTGCACCGCAAGCGCAAGGCAGGAATTTATCCGCTCCCCGTCGACCAGCACGGTGCAGGCCCCGCACGCCCCCTGGTTACAGCCCTTCTTGGTACCGGTCAGCCGAAGATGCTCACGCAGCAGATCAAGGAGCGACGTCCGGATATCGGCCGTTACCTCGATCGATGCGCCGTTGATCGTGAACTGCATTGCCGGCCTCCGTCCCTGAGATCCCCCCGCCCAGGGGCGTCGTTCGAGCGAACCGCTGATCGGGTTCCGATACCAAGCGTGATCCAATAGTCATCGGGCAGTCCGCAGATACCGGATCACGCTCCGCGTCGTAGGATGGGCGGCGTGGCGACCGAGCCGGGGGGTTGATTCGTCCATCCTTCCGGCAACGCACTCGCCTTCTGGAAGGCCGGGCGCGCCTTCATCCGTTCAGCATAGGCTTGCACATGCTTCGTTTCGCTACCGTCCACAGCGTTCAGCATCGTGGCTGTCAGCATGCCGAAGTAGACAGCGATATCGGCAAAAGTGAATTTGTCGCCCAGAATATAGGGGTGGTCACTCAAGATGTTGTCGAAATGATTCCATATGTTCATTATCTTGGCTTTTGCGGCAGCCATCGCCTGCTCATTGGGCGGTGTGCCGGTTCTGATCCCCGTCGAAGCGATGAACGCGTCTATCATCGGCCAGAGGGTCGCCTCGGGAAAGTGCATCCACTGCAGATAAGGTCCACGCGCCGGATCGGTCAAAGCCGGAGAAAATCGATTGGCGGTGTCATATCGATCCGCCAGATACTGAACGATCGCGCAT
This sequence comes from Sphingobium sp. CCH11-B1, assembly GCF_001556865.1. Lineage (GTDB taxonomy): Bacteria > Pseudomonadota > Alphaproteobacteria > Sphingomonadales > Sphingomonadaceae > Sphingobium. Next base: position 8,291 of record NZ_LSJY01000136.1, read on the forward strand.
GACTCGTGGAACACGACATCGCCGTCGCGGATGACCGGGGCGGTTCCAAGCGGATTGACGGCGATGAAATCAGGTAGCTTCAGTTCGGCACGCTGCTTGATGATCGCTTCATAAGGAAGCGCGAGTTCCTCGGCTGCCCAAATCGCGCGGATGGAGCGCGTTCCCGGCATATGATAAATCTGCGTCATAACCTCTCCAGGGATAGTCATATTCCATAGCAAGATCTTCCCGCTTTCCACGGCGCCGACACATCGACGCCGTTTCGAGCGAGAGGCTGGAGCTTGTTTATCGCCCGCCCGCGACAGTCAGGCACTGGCCGGTCGTCCACTCCGCTGCGGGAGACGCGAAGAACAGCGCCGCGGCGCCGATGTCGGAAGGCTGACCTACGCGCCCGATGGGCGCTGCCCAGCGCGGATTGGTCTGCAGATCTTCCGGCGTGCTATTGAGCGACTTCACGATACCATTGGTGAAAACCACGCCCGGCGTGATGCAGTTTACCGTGATCCCGCGCGGCGCGAGTTCCGCGGCCAAGGTCTGCGAGTAGGAGATGATCGCCATATTCGCGGCCGCGTAAGCGGCAAAGCCCGGAGACGCATGCAGGGCCGAGCGGCTCGAGATATTGATGATCCGCCCTCCGTCGGGCATGCGAAGAGCCGCCTCTTGCGAGCCCCAGAACTTCTGGCGCGCATTATACGCCATCTGCGTGTCCCAGTTCTCCGGCGGCATAGGCCATGTATATTGCGCGTCCTCGCCGCTCCCCGCGTTGTTGACCATGATGTCAATGGCGCCAAACTCCTTGACGACTTGATCCAGGGCGTTCGGGATTGTCGATCTTTCATTGACATCACCACTGATGCCCAGCACGCGATGACCAAATTTTTTCAGATCCTCGACGGTCTCGTCGACCGCGCTCTTGGTGCGGGAAATGATGGCGACGTCAGCTCCGGCATCGGCGAACGCCAGGGCGATGCCCCGCCCGATGCCGCCGGATCCGCCCGTGACTACCGCGACCTTGCCATCCAGCCTGAACTTATCCAGAATTGCCATTATCCATCTCCATTACTGTTCGGCCAATTTTTATTCTAAATTTTATTGACTGCGGTCATTCAAAAGAGAGGTGAACCCGGGACCGGCATATACAGATTGCTTATCATCCTGGCGGGATCGAAGAAGTGAATGCCCGATGGCGTGGGCCAACCCTTGCATTCGGCAAAGACCTTCGCGCGAATATCGGCGCGTTGCTCAAGCGTTTGGTAAGGCCAGATGCTGACTGCACGCGAGGACCCGTCCAGCGAGCCCATCACCATCATCGTGAGCGAAAAGCGATCCCGCTCCGGCTTGATCGCCGTCCATTCAGGCCTCAGCGGATGGAAGCCGCCCGGCTTCACCTTGTAGCTGCGCATCTCGAAAAACGGCCCGACGGACCCGACGGGGAATTCAAATCCATCATAGGGTTCATAGGCTTCGAACGATAGGTCGATCAGGTCATCGCCACATCCAAAGGGGTTCGAGCTGGTCGAAATTCGCCGCCGCTCGCTATACCATTCGCCGGCGTCCTCGAATGTCCGAATGAGCAGTAAATGGCTGAACGGACCGAACTCCGGGCGCCAACAGGCCACGAGTTTCCCCGGCTGCGATTCGATGTCATGCATTGCCGCTTCCGCCACGCTATTCGGCCCCGCCGGGCGCGCGGTGAGCTTCAGATTCAGGTCCGCAATTTCAACAATCATTGCTCACTCCTCATCCAGCAGCAAGAACAACGCAAATTACCAACCTTGATGCCTTCTCTGGAGCACAATTGTCGGCGGCAGTTACGTCCGAAGACGGCTTACGGTACGCGTCTTGCATCGTATATTTTGTCGAGCCTTTGGAGATATGCCATCGACTTTTCGCCGAACTTTGCATGACTACCAAGACTGTACGTGGGATACTCCGGTACGCGACTGTGTTCATGGGAATAATGCGGATCTTACCGCTTGTTCACGCTCTTGAAATTTGAGGCACAAAGACGGCTAAACACTGCGAGATCTGCACCCCGCTTCCTCCATCTCATAGGGGGCCTGATCCAACGAAGGCGCGGACCGATGCGGAAGAGCCGTTTAGCGAGGAATAGATCATCGGCATGGTCGAGGCGCGCCAAACAGCTCCGCCGATGGCCAAGGTCATCGGCTATCCTGATATCAGGGCCAGTTTCTCATCATATCCGGAGGGCATTTTAGGGAGTAGCTGAGGATCAGCGTGCAATAGGCACCCCCTTCGTGGGGTGATCGGCGTGCAAAAA
>NZ_LSJY01000137.1 GCF_001556865.1 Sphingobium sp. CCH11-B1
ACGTCAGCGAGGGCGCGACGTGCGATCTGCCGCAGGTCACCAGCATCGGCGGCTCCCTCGAAATCAAACCTCGTGGGAAACTGCACGCGCCAAACCTGGCGACCATCAACGGCCAGCCGCTCGCCAAGCCGGAGGATCAGGCCGCGCTGATGAAACAGGTTGCCGAGCATGCGCTCGCCGCGCCGGAGAATTTTACCATGTCCGACTGGCATGCGTGCGGGACGGCGCACTGCATCGCCGGCTGGGCGGTTCATCTCAAGGGCGAGGAAGGCTATGCGCTTGAGAAGGAAGTCGGCCCGGCCACTGCCGGCGCACTTCTCCTGGGCACGGATGCCGCCGCTATGTTCTTCCTGTCGAAGGAAGAGGCGACCGGTCGGCTGGAGATGATCCGGCAGGGCGTTGCGTGATGAGCGACGTCCTGCCCGACGCCACCCCCGAGCGATCCGCTCTTGCTCATTCGCTGGCCGAAATGTGCGCATATGACATCGCGGGCATGATCTTGGATGAACGGGCGACTGCTGAAAAGGTGCAAGGTGAGCATCGCGTCCCCACCTTCGATCCCTATGACGACGGAGTGCCGTTCTGATGAACCTCGGCTACGCCACCCTCGAAGACATGCAGGCATGGGCAGCGCGCCGCATGTCCGCCCCGGCCGACTTCATCATCGGCGATCCCGCCTATCTGGAGCGCTGGTGGATCATCCCGCGCAATGAGCAGCAGAACGTCTACCTGCACCGCATCCTTCGCGACGATGACGACCGCGCGCTGCACGATCACCCTTGGGAGAATGTCTCCTACGTGATCTCCGGCAGCTATCGCGAGATCACGCCCGCGGGCACGTTCATCCGCCTGCCGGGCGATCTCATCAAGCGCCAAGCGACCGACATGCACCGGCTCGAACTCATCGGCGGGCAGCCTTGCATCTCCCTGTTCTTCACCGGTCCCAAGGTCCGCGATTGGGGCTTCGACTGCCCCAAGGGCTGGGTTCACTTGCGCGACTTCACCGCCGGCGAGAACGGCGAGCTGGTCGGGCGCGGATGCGGGGAGATGGTGTGATGTCGGGCCCCGCGCGCTTCGGTCACGTCGAGAAAGACGTCGTGCACATCGACTGTTGGCTGACGATCTACCCCGGAGCGCCCAATAACTGGAACCGCCGGCCGACCGTCAAGCTCACCGCGGGCGAGCCTGCGCTCGATCGCAGCGAGCGGGCGATCAACGTCAAGATGACGTTGCCGCTGGCGCTGTTCGAAGCGCCCAGCATCATCGCTCGCATCGATGTAGCCGAGCCGGCATCGCCAGTGACGATCGACGCCGAAGCGGTAGCGCAGGCGGTCAAGTCGACAATCGGCATGGACATTGACCTGCGCATCGCGTCGCCCAGCGAGACCGCCAGTGTCTAAGTTCGGCGCCGATCTCGAAACCATCAGCGGCGTACCCATTCGCATGGGCAAGTACGGCCCCGCGCACGCCATCCAGCAGTACGGCGGCAGCTACTTCCTCTGCCGGCGCCAGGTCGAACTGTGCAAGGTCTGCGCGGAGCATGGCGTGCCGCTCTATCCGCCCGACCCGTTCGACGTCGCGCTGCAGTTGCTGACCGATAATTGGGGCAAGCGCTGGATCGAGAGTGACCGGCAGAGCGGCCCGCTTGGCGATAACGAGATCTGGCCGGCCGACGGCATCCACATCCTCGCCGTTGACGATGAGACGGGCGCGCGGACGGTGGTCGCCAGCTTCGGCGAGAACGACACCGCCATGGGCACGATCAGCGCGCTGGTGGCGGCTCACAACATCATGATCGGGAGGCCGGATTGATGGAACGCTGGTCCCCGCCGCGCCCGCCGCGCAGCGAAGATCTTAACCCCAGCCGCGCCGCCCTGCGCCAGATGGAGCAGGAGAACCGCCGCTATCCGGTCAACAGCCTCGTCGAGGTGCCGCGCGCCGAATGGCCACCGCGCACCCCTGACAAGCTCATCCGCGTCCTGCGATCGCGCGACTTCATGGTGCAGGTCTACCAAGAGGCTGGCAGCATCGTTCGCCTCTCGGTTCAACGCTGCGCCTACGACAAGGCTTCCGGTCGCTGGAAGGACGGCATCAGCTGGGGCGATCTCCAGCACCTGAAGAACCTCGCCGGCTTTGCCGACAAGGCGGCTGTCGAGATTTACCCGCCGCTGGCGAGCGAGGTGAATGTCGCCAACCTGCGGCACCTTTTCGTGCTGCCCGAACCTCCCGCCTTCATGTGGAAGAACGGGAGGGCAGCGTCATGACACGATCCATAGACTCGCGATTTATGTCGATCCAATCAACGTCTCTCGGGAGGTTGCCAATGGGCCTAGCGCTTGAAAAGCTACCCGACTGGCCGGCCGGCATGACCCGCGACCTGGCGCTCGCCTACACGGGCGTGAGCGCCGACCAGATGAAGGAATGGGAGCGCGTCGGCAAGGTGCGCTTTCGCACGCGCGGCCCGCGCGGCGCGGCGATCGCGCTGCGGAGCGAACTGGACGCTGCGCTCGCCGACCTGTTCGGTCGCGAAGGGAAGGGCGGAATCGACTTCTGATGGCAAAAGCGATTGTCAGGCTGCCCGCATATACCAGCCGCGTGAAGCTGGCTTCGGGCGCCTATGCCTATTATTGGAAGCTGCCCAGCTGGGCGACGGCGAAGGACGCGAAGACCGGCAAGACGGTCCCGGCCGTCCGCCACGGCGCGCTATGCCCGCTCCAGTCAACCGCACTCGGCACGAGCCATGACGGCGCTGTCGAGAAGGCGGAGGCGCTCAACGAGGCGCTGAAGGAATGGCGGCTCGGCGTTGAGCGGCGCACCCTGCGGCCCGGATCGATCGCCTGGCTGTTCGACTGGTATCGCGGCCAGGAGCGCTTCACGAAGAACAGGCCGAAGACGCAGCGCGACTACAGGCGGCTGATGGACATGCTCGTCGCCTATCCCACGAAGAGCGGCGGCAAGCTGGGCCATCGCCTCGCGTCCAACATGGACGGGGAATCGGCCGACGCCCTCTATGCCAAGCTGCGGGCCGAGAAGGGCGACCGTGAGGGCACTTATGCCATGCAGGTCTGCCGCCTGGTGTGGAAGTGGGCTGTCCGCCACAAGCGCACGACGGGTGTCAAGGATAACCCCTTCGCCGGCATGGGCCTGATCAGCACCGCCGCGGGCGAGAACCGGCCGACCAGCCGCGCGGAATATGACCTCTACCGCGAGACGGCGCGCGCGATGGGCTATCAGAACATGGCCGCCGCCGCCGCGCTATGCTTCGAGGCCTGCCAGCGTGTCAGCCACGTCTTCGGCTTCTGGCCGGACGATGAGGCGGTGGCGGAGGGGCGCGAGCCGCCGCCGGGCCTGCAATGGTCCGTCTACAAGCCCGGCATCGCCCTGGCGCTGATCCAGCGGAAGACTGGCAACCCCGTATGGCTCGATCTCACGATCGAGGTCGAAGGCGAGACGGTGGCGCTCTATCCCGATCTGGAGGCGGAGCTGATGGCGCTGCGCCTGTATGCGGCGCGCGATGAGTTCGGCCAGCCGACGGGCGCTATGATCCTGGACGGGCGGAACGGCAAGCCGTTCGACCCGCGGTGGATGTCAACCGTGCATCGCCGGATCTGCGACAAGGCGGGCCTGCCCAAGCAGATGACCTTCACCGGCTTCCGGCATGGCGGGATCACAGAGATCGGCGACGCCGGCGAAACGGACGTCCGGCCCATCTCCGGCCACAAGACGCTGGCCCAGACGCAGACCTACAACAAGGCGACGGCGGAGAAGGGGCGGCGCATCGCCCTCGTCCGGCGCCAGCACATCCAGGCGCTCGGTGAGCGCGATGAGAAGGGATCGTAGACCATGACCGATAAGCTGGTGGAAGCGCTGGAGCCGTGAAGTGGCCCGCTAAGCAAGACGATGGCTGGCGCAAGCGCTTTGCCTTTCTGCCGGTCAAGATCGGCGATGAAATCCTGTGGCTGGAGTGGTTCGAGCGCCGGTTCGCGGGTGAATATTATGAGGTCCGCAAGCTATGAGTATGCCAAATCTGCGCGCTGCGTTTCGCACGACTGTCTCTGGCGAAGGCCGATACGAGATGGTGTTCAAATTCCCGTCCATGGACGCCCTTCACAAGGCTGATGACGAGTGGCGCGCCCTATCCTCGCGACCCGATGCCGGGGAGGCTGTGGCTTGGATGTATGAGCATCCTGGTCACGCTCAGTTCGGTATCCCCCCGATCATCCAAACAGAACGTGCCACTGACCGATCACCCGATGATGGATGGGTCGAAACCGCTCTCGGCAAGATCGCCCACCCGACCGCTGCTGCTGGTGAGGGGCTGACCTTGCGAGACGTTGAGGCGCAGACCATCGAATTGATGGAGAAGGCCAGTCAGCGCGAAGGCATGAAGCTGAATGATTGGGTGGCGCATCGCCTGCGGACCATCGCTGAACGCGCCCTCTCTCAACCCGCCGCCGATGCGGTCGGGACGGGGGATGCCGATGCTTGACGAAGAAACCAAGTCCTATTTTTGGACGCTTGTAGATAAGCAAGGCGTTGGCGAATGCTGGAATTGGAACGGCAAAAGAATGCCGTTGAAAAACAGCAAGAAGCCTGGATACGGCACATTTTCCGCCAATGGCAAAACGTGTGTGGCGCATCGGTACGCTTATCAGGCGCTGGTGGGCCGCATCCCTGATGGGCTGGTTTTAGACCATACATGCAGGAACCATGGGTGCGTAAATCCAGCGCACCTTGAGCCTGTAACCAACAAGGAAAACATCCTTCGCGGCACCGCTCCCCCGGCGAAAAATGCGGCCAAAACCCATTGCAAACATGGGCATCCGCTTATTGGCGAAAACATTAAACGGCGGGTGCGAGTGTTTGGAAATTCTGTGACCATTGAACGGTCATGCTTGGCATGCCGGAAGCTACGGAAATCATGGGAGGGTGACAAAGGCAAGCTTCGCAAAGCGGCCTATTACTCCAACTTCGTCCCACATGAGAGGGTTGGACATGACAAATGAAAAACTCTCCACCCAGCCGCGTCAACCCGATGGGGAAGCGCAGGATCAACGCCGAGCAGCTCTTATAGAGCGCTTGGGGACTTTCGCTGATCTGACATCGGCCGACCCGCTTGAAGGCGAAAAGGGCGACGTTGCTTACGAACTGATCCGTCAGGCAGCGGCACAAATGTCTAGCGACCACTTGCGCCTCGCCTCCGCCAAATCCCCCGATGCCGATGGAGGGGCGAAATGAAGCCCGCCAACTTTGCGCCGTGGTATGCGGCGCTCTATCCACAGTTCGCAGAGATCGCCCGCAAGCACGGTTACGCGCTGGCTGTTCATGGGTCCATGGCCCGCGACTTCGATGTGATCGCGATCCCGTGGCGCGAGGACGTTTCGACACCACGAGAAGTTCTGGACGATGTGCTGTCGCAGTTCGCGGTCGATGAGATTGGCGAGCCGACCATCAAGAACCACGGGCGCGTTGCCTACACACTAAGCATAGGCTTTGGCGAGTGCTTTGCGGATTGGTCTTTCATGCCATCCAAGCCCGCTCCCCAAGTGCAGAGCGTCGAGGCCGATAGGGGAGAGGGGTGATGGCGAACGAACGCATAGGCCCTCATCTGCACCTCGCGGCAACCTGTTCGGGCTGCAAACAATCAGAGGGCGGCAAATTTTGTCTGTCGCCGATGTGACAAGCAGAAGCAGGCGCCTGAGAACGCCCCGTGAACAAACGAAATTTGTCGAAATGGCTGTCGAAACGAATGTCGAAAGACAAAACGCCGCCAGCCGAAAAACCCTTATATTACAAGGGTTCCGATGGTGAGCCCTGCTGGATTCGAACCAGCGACCTACTGATTAAAAGTCAGTTGCTCTACCGACTGAGCTAAGGGCCCGCCTCATGGGGTGGAGGTCGCCCTAATGGCGGCGGGGGCGATGGTCAACCTTGGCTTTGGCTTTTTGCAGCCGGGCGTGGAGCTGTCGCACGGTCAAGCCGGACAAAGGGTCGCGCAGCCCTGGCCCTATGGCGGCAAGCGGCGTCAGCACGAACGCGCGGTCGCGCCAGGCGGCGTGCGGGATGATGAGCGTCCTGCTGCGCCATGCCCCGCCTGACCACAGGATGATGTCGATATCCATGCTGCGCGCGCCCCAGCGACGATGCCGCCGACGGCCGAGGCGCATTTCGATGCCTTGCAGGAAGGCGAGCATCTCGGGCGGCGTCAGCCGGCTCTGGACGAGAAGCGCGGCGTTGGCGAACAGGCGGGAGGACGGACCTAGCGGCGGCGTCAAGATGGTGGGCGACAAAGCGACCACCCGCATCGTTTCGGCGATCAGCCTTGCCGCTTCCGACAGCAGCCGCGCAGGCGCGCGGCGGGCGGATAAGGGACGATTGGAACCCAGCGCCAGCGCATAGTCGTGCAGAGCCATGGGACCGTGACCCGGCTTAGCGCCGGTCCTCCTTCTCCTGCGCCTTCATCGCCGTATAGGCGGCCTCGCGCGCGTCCGGGGGCAAGGCCAGCAGGAAGCAGGTAGCGTCCCGATAGGTGAGGAACGGCCGTTGGTCCACGAGGACGGGAACCGTGCGGCCATTATACAGGCGCTTGAGGAATCGCTTCTGCGGGCGGGTCAATTCGTCCGGCTCGGCGTCCGCCATTGTCTCAGATGTCCTGCGCGATGCGGGCGTAGAGTTCGGGCCGCCGGTCGCGGAAGAATCCCATACCCGCGCGGTGCGTTTTCGCCTTGGCGAGGTCCAGCGTGGCGACCAGCGCGCCATTGTCTTTCGCATCGGCTTCCGCCAGGAAATCGCCCCATTCGTCGCTGATGAAGCTGTGGCCATAGAAGAGCTGCCCTTCCTCGTCACCTATGCGGTTGGCTGCGATCACAGGCATGCAATTGCTGACCGCATGGCCGATCATTGCGCGCCGCCACATCCGGCTGGTGTCGAGGTCGGCGTCATAGGGCTCGGAGCCGATCGCGGTCGGGTAGAACAGCATTTCCGCTCCCATCAGCGCCATTACCCGCGCACTTTCGGGATACCATTGGTCCCAGCAGATGCCGACGCCGATCGTGCCGTATCGGGTGTTCCAGACCTTGAAGCCCGTGTTGCCGGGGCGGAAATAATATTTCTCCTCATAGCCCGGCCCGTCGGGGATATGGCTCTTGCGATAGACGCCCATGATCTCGCCTGCATCGTCGATCATGGCGAGCGAGTTGTAATAATGATGCCCGTCGCGCTCGAAAAAGCTGGTGGGGACATAGACGCCCAGTTCCTTCGCCAGCTTGCGCATCTCCTGCACCGCCGGATGGCTGTCGGTCGGCTGCGCGGTAGAGAAGAGCGCCTCGTCCTCCTGCCTGCAAAAATAGGGGCCTTCGAACAGTTCGGGCGGCAGGACGATCTTCGCGCCGCGCACGGCCGCCTTGCGCACATGGTCGGCGACCATGGCGATATTGTCGTCCATATCGTCCGAGAAGGCGAGCTGGAGCGCGGCGACGGTAACCTTGGTCATTCTCTTTCCCGATCGGCTCAGAGGGAGGGCATCTGCTGGCTGCAGCAATGGAAGCTGCCGCCGCCGGATAATATGGCATCGCTGCGAAGTCCGACAATATCCCGGCCGGGGAAGAAGGGACGCAGCGCGTCGAGCGCGGCCTGATCGTTGGGGCGGCCGTAGACGGGAACAATGACCGCCGCATTGCCGACGTAGAAGTTCATGTAACTGGCCGGGATCGCCTCGCCATTCATCTCGACCCGTCCGGGGGAGGGAATGTCCACCACCTCTACCCCATGCGCTTTTGCGCGCGCGCGCGCGTCGGCATAGATGGCGGCGTTGGGATCGTCGTCGCTCGTCGCCACCGGCAATGCCAGCTTCCCCGGCGCGACGAAGCGGGCGAGATTGTCGACATGCCCGTCCGTATGGTCGTTCATCAGCCCGTCGCCCAGCCATAGCATGTCCGAAAGGCCGAGGCTGCCCGCCAGCAAGGTTTCGATCTTGCCCCGGTCCAGGTCCGGGTTGCGGTTGGGGTTGAGCAGGCATTGCTCGGTCGTCACGAACAGGCCGGTTCCGTCCGTGTCGATCGCACCGCCCTCGAACACCCAATGCTGGGTTTGCGTCGGCAGGTCCGTGGTGGCCGCCAGCCGCGCGCCGATATCCTCGTCGCCGGGCATGCGATATTTGCCGCCCCAGCCGTTGAAGCCGAAATCGACCAGCGCGCGGTGGCCTTTCCCGTCCAGCACGGCGATCGGCGCGGTGTCGCGCAGCCATATGTCGCCCAGATGCTGAACAATGATGTGGACAGCCGGAGCGGTCATTTCACGCGCGATCGATGCGTCCATTTCGTTGTCCACGACCAGCCGGACTTCTTCCCCCCGGCCATCGGCGTGAAGGGCGCTGGCGAAGGCGCCGATCTGCGCGCGCGCGGCATCGAACGCGCCCGGCCATTCGGCGGGGTTGGTCGGGAAGCCGATCCAGGTCCAGTCGTGCGGCGCCCATTCGGCGGGCATGCGGAAAGTCATGAAATCTCGTCCTTGCTCGGCGCGGGCCGATCCGTGATATCGGGATGGTGCGCGCTCCATAACGCGCTGGACCGTATCTGGACAGAGGGCGAAAGCCATGAAGGCAGGAGTTTCAATCGTCGCGGCGGCATTGCTGCTGATGCGGGCGGGTGCAGCAGGGGCGGCGGACCTGCCCGATTGGCTTACCGGCGAATGGCAGCAGCAACGTGGCGATCGCTGGGCCGAGGAGGTATGGACGCTGCCGCGCGGCGGCGTGATGATCGGGGTGGGGCGCACAGGGCGCGGCGAGAGCCTGTCGGGCTGGGAAGTGATGCGGATCGTGCGCGCGGGCGACGGCACGCTCGCCTTCCACGCTGCGCCGGAGGGCGGGGCGGCGACCATATTTCCGGCGGTGGAGCAGGGCGTGCGCGACATCATCTTCGCCAATCCCGCCCATGATTATCCGCAGCGCATCCGCTACTGGCGCGAAGGGCGGCTGTTGATGGCGGAAACGTCGAACATGGACGGCAGCGGCGCGCAAAGCTGGACCTATTCCCCGGCGGGGGAATAGGCCCGACTGTCCTTATTTCGCCGCCCGGTCCTTGTCGCGGATGGCGCGGAATTCGTCGCCCGCCACCCAGTTGGGCCAGTCCTTCGTGGTGGCCAAGTCACGGCCCACGGCATAATAGAGCTTCAGGTCGGCGAGCACGCCGCTCCAGTCCCAGTTGGGATCATATTCATCCTTCGGCCCGTGATAGCGGTTCTTGGTATAATCCTCCGCCGCGGCCATGCCGGCCGCCGTGCCGCCCTTCACCAGATCCTCGCCACCCTCGAAATAGAGCATCGGCAGCCCGTGCTTGGCGAAGCTGAAATGGTCGGATCGGTAGTAGAAGCCCTTTTCCGGCGTCGGTTCCAGCGTGGCGACGCGGCCTTGCGCGGCGAGCGCGCGGTCGAGATAGGCGTCGAGCTGTGACTTGCCCTTGCCGATGACGACGACATTCTTGGCAAGACCCGCGACGCTCAGCGCGTCCATGTTGACGCCGCCCACCGTCTGGCGGAAGGGGAATACCGGATGCGCGCCATAATAGGCCGATCCCAGCAGGCCCGATTCCTCGCCCGTCACCGCCAGGAACACCTGGCTGCGGTCAGTAGGTCCGGCCTTCATATTGGCCTCAGCCAGCGCCACGAGCGCCGCGGTCCCGGTGGCATTGTCCACCGCGCCGTTGCAGATGTCGTCGCCATCGGGCGCGGCCTGGCAGTGGCCCAGATGGTCCCAATGCGCGCTGTAGAGCACATATTCGTTCGGCCGCGTCTTGCCCGGCAGCAGCGCGACGACATTCTTCGAACTATGCTTGCGCAGGTCATTGTCGAAGGAGACGCTGGCGGTGACGCCGGTCAGCGGTACGGCCTTGAAGCCCTTTTGCTTGGCCGCCGCCATCTGCTGGTCGAGGTCAAGGCCAGCGCTGGCGAAGAGGGCCGCCGCCTTGTCCTTCTGGATCCAGCCGATCGCCTGAGACTGGTCGGCATTGCCGTTGGCGCTGTCGGCGACGTGCTGTGCGCCAGTCCAGCTCGACTGGACCACGTTCCAGCCATAGGCAGCGGGGATCGTGTCGTGGACGATGATCGCGGCGGCCGCGCCCTGCCGCGCGGCTTCCTCATATTTGTACGTCCAGCGACCATAATAGGTCATCGCCCGGCCGTTGAACGGGCCGGTCAGCCCCTGCGTCTCATAATCGGGATCGTTGACCAGGATGATGACCGTCTTTCCCTTCACATCCAGGCCGGCATAGTCGTTCCAGCCCTTTTCGGGCGCGTTGATGCCATAGCCCACGAATACGACCGGGCTGTCCTTGACCTCGATGTGCGGCTGGGTGGTGCGATAGGTGCCGATCACCATCTCCGGGCCGTAGGCAGCCGTGATGGCGGCCTTGCCGCCCGAGAAGGTGAGGGGGGAGACATTCTTCGCGTTGATCTCGACCAGCGGAACGTCCTGAAACCAGCTGCCCTTGTTGCCGGGCTTCAGGCCCAGCTTGCCGAAGTCGGCGGCGAGCAGGGCAAGCGTCTTGTCTTCGCCGGGCGTGCCGGGCGCGCGGCCTTCATAGGCATCCGAAGACAGTTCCTTCACCAGCCGCTTCATCGTGTCGATGGAAGGATCCACGCCCTTCTTCGCGGCGGCTGCCTTCGCCGGCGCGGCCTGCGCGACGAGGGGGGAGGAAAGGGCGAGGATGGCGGCGATCGCGGCGATGGAACTGCGCATGGGGTGATCCCTCTGTTTTACAACTGGCCAGGTGATGCCACCGCCCAGCAAGGCGCGCAAGATTGTTGCGCGCAAGGAAAAGGGCGGCACCCTTGCGGGGCCGCCCTTTTCTGAAGTCTTTGTCCGAAGGACTTAGCGCGAATAGAATTCGACGACCAGGTTCGGCTCCATCTTCACCGGATAGGGCACTTCGTCCAGCGTGGGTACGCGGACATAAGTGACCTTGGCGGTGCCATCGGGCGACACATAGTCAGGGATGTCGCGCTCGGGCAGGCTCTGGGCTTCCAGAACCAGCGCCATTTCCTGCGCCTTCTTGCCCAGCGTGACCTCGTCGCCCGGCTTCACCAGACGCGACGCGATGTTGCACTTCACGCCGTTCACATAGATGTGACCGTGGCTGACGATCTGACGGGCCGACCAGATGGTGGGGGCGAACTTGGCGCGATACACGACCGCGTCGAGGCGACGTTCCAGCAGGCCGATGAGGTTCTGGCCAGTGTCACCCTTCATACGGGCAGCCTCGACATAGTTCTTCTTGAACTGCTTTTCGGTGATGTCGCCGTAATAGCCCTTCAGCTTCTGCTTGGCGCGAAGCTGGATACCATAGTCGGACATCTTGCCCTTGCGGCGCTGGCCGTGCTGACCGGGGCCATATTCCCGCTTGTTGACCGGGCTCTTCGGACGACCCCAGATGTTTTCGCCCATCCGGCGGTCGAGCTTGTACTTGGCGCTGGAACGCTTCGACATAAATCTTTCCTCAAATGCTTCTGACGTTGTTCGCCTTCCTGATCCGAAAACCGGTTCCCACTTTTCGGGGAAGGCGAATGTTATTTCCGGTATCGCCTGTATCCCGTATTTCAGGGGCAGGGCCACCGCTTCACCGGAGTGCGGAGCCAATTGCGAAGGCGCGCCTATGACGAGGGGAAGCGGGCATGTCAAGCCCTCGACAGGCCGTGCCGGACGGCTTAGGTCCACTCCCATGAACCCCGAAAGCTATACGACCATGGCGCAGGTGCGCGCGGGCGTCGACAATCTGGACCGCCAGATCGTCGCCCTGCTGGCCCAGCGTTTCGCCCATATGCGCGCGGCCGCGCGGATCAAGCAGGATCGCGGCGCCGTCCGCGACGAAGCGCGCAAGGCGGAGGTGATCGCTAATGCCCGTGCCGAGGCGGAAGCGGTCGGACTGCCGGGCGGGATGATCGCGGACCTGTGGGATCATCTGGTCGAACTGTCCATCGCCTATGAGATGGAGGCGTTTGACCGGACCAGAGGCTAACGCGAGCGTGGATTGCCGAGCGAAGACAGCACGCCACGCAGGGTGCGGACTTCCAGATGGTTCCAGCCGGGCTTCGTCAGCAGGTTGCGCAGCGTCCGCTTCGTCGCGGGCGCGCGGTCGGGCGGGAAGAAATAGCCGGCCCCCTCCAGCAGCGTCTCGAACTGGGCGATCATGCCCTCCAGTTCCTCCTGCGGGGCGGGTTCGCCAAGGTCGGTGACGGTCGGCTGCGCCAGCTTCGCCTGTTTGGACCATTCATAGGCGCACAGGATCACCGCCTGCGCCAGGTTGAGCGAGCCGAAATCCGGATTGATCGGCACCGTCAATATCGTGCGGGCGAGCGCGACATCCTCTGTCTCCAGCCCGGAGCGCTCGGGGCCGAAGACATAAGCGCTGCGCCCCTGGGCAGCATGGATTTCGCGCGCCGCCTCCTCGGGCGTCACGACCGGCTTGGTCACGCCGCGCTTGCGGACCGTGGTCGCATAGACATGGGCGCAGTCGGCCACCGCGTCCGCCAGCGTCTCATAGACCTGCGCGCCATCCAGAACCACGTCCGCGCCAGCCGCGGCCGGCCCTGCGTCGGGATTGGGCCAGCCATCGCGCGGCGATACCAGCCGCATTTCGGTGAGCCCGAAATTCAGCATCGCGCGCGCAGCCTTCCCGATATTCTCGCCGAGCTGAGGACGGACAAGGACGATGACGGGGGTGGAGGAGGCAGCGTCACTCACGCGCCACCTCCTGCACGGTGCCCGCAAATTCCTCGAAATCCTTGGCGTCAGTGAAATCCTTGTAGACGCTGGCGAAGCGGATATAGGCGACACTGTCCAGGCGCTTTAAGCCCTCCATCACCATTTCGCCGATGGCGCGCGCGGGGATTTCGCTTTCGCCACTGGTTTCGAGCTGGCGCTGGATACCGGAGATGAGCTTTTCCAGGCGGCTGGGATCGATGGGCCGTTTGCGGCAGGCGATGCCGATGGAGCGGGCCAGCTTGTCGCGGTCGAAGGCTTCCTTGCGCCCCTCGCTCTTCACCACCCAGATGTCGCGCAACTGGATGCGTTCGAACGTGGTGAACCGCGCGCCACATGCCTCGCACTGGCGGCGGCGACGGATGGCGGCATTGTCCTCCGTCGGACGGCTGTCCTTCACCTGGCTGTCTTCATGGGAACAGAAGGGGCAGCGCATTTACATCATTCTCCGTTCGTTTCGAGCGAAGTCGAGAAACCCTGGCGTGAGACCCGTTTCTCGACAAGCTCGAAACGAACGGCTCTCCTCGCCCTTAGTAAATCGGGAACCGGCCGGTCAGGCCCAGCACCTTTTCCCGCACATGCGCCTCGACCTGGCCGTCGCCTTCGTCGCCGTTGCGCTTCAGGCCTTCGACAACCTCGGCGATGAGGCGGCCGATCTCACGGAACTCGGCCTCGCGGAAGCCGCGCGTCGTTCCGGCCGGCGTGCCAAGACGAACGCCCGACGTCACGAACGGGCTTGCCGTGTCGAACGGCACGTTATTCTTGTTGCAGGTGATGTAGGCGCGGTCGAGCGCCTTTTCCGCCGCCTTGCCGGTGGTGTTCTTCCCCCGCAGGTCGACCAGCATCAGGTGATTGTCGGTGCCGCCCGACACGATGGACAGGCCGGCGTCGGCCAGCGTCTCGCTAAGCGCCTTCGCATTCGCCACGATCTGGTGCGCATAGGCCTTGAACTCGGGCGTCAGCGCTTCCTTGAACGCGACTGCCTTGGCCGCGATGATGTGCATCAGCGGCCCGCCCTGAAGGCCGGGGAAGATCGCGCTGTTCAGCTTCTTGGCGATCGCCTCGTCATTCGAGAGGATGATGCCCGAGCGGGGACCGCGCAGCGACTTGTGCGTCGTGGTGGTGGTGACATGCGCGTGCGGCACCGGCGACGGGTGCGCGCCGCCGGCCACCAGGCCGGAGAAGTGCGACATGTCGGCCAGCAGATAGGCGCCCACCTCGTCCGCGATCTCGCGAAACCGCTTGAAGTCCCACACGCGCGAATAGGCCGTGCCGCCGCAGATGATGAGCTTTGGCTTGTTCTCCCGCGCGATGCGGGCGACTTCGTCCATGTCGATCAGGTGATCGTCCTGGCGGACGCCATAGGCCACCGGCTTGAACCACTTGCCGGACATGTTGACCGGCGACCCGTGGGTCAGGTGGCCGCCCGACGAAAGGTCGAGGCCCATGAAGATGTCGCCGGGCTGGAGCAGCGCCAGGAACACGGCCTGGTTCATCTGGCTGCCGCTGTTGGGCTGGACGTTCGCGAAGTTCGCGCCGAACAATTGCTTGGCGCGCTCGATCGCCAGCGTTTCCACCACATCGGCATATTCGCAGCCGCCATAATAGCGCTTGCCCGGATAGCCCTCGGCATATTTGTTGGTGAAGATGGAGCCGGCGGCCTCCAGCACGGCCTTGGACACGATATTCTCGGACGCGATCAGTTCGATCTTGTCCTGCTGGCGCTTCAGTTCCTTGCCGATCGCGTCGAAGATTTCGGGGTCTGCGCTGGCGAGGTCTTCGCTGAAGAAACCGTCCTGGCGGATAGCGGGAGAGAGGGTGTCGGTGCTCATCTCTGGTCCTTTCAGAGCGCGGGATTGGAGAGTTTATCGACGCGCGGGCCGTGACGGCCGCCGCCAAAATCGGTGGTCAGGAAAGCGGTGACACAGGCCTTGGCCATGTCGACGCCAGTCAATCGAGCGCCCATGGCGAGGACATTGGCGTCATTATGTTCGCGCGCCAGCGCGGCGGAGAGCGGTTCGCCCACCAGCGCGCAGCGGCAGGCGGGATTGCGGTTGACCGCGATGGAGATGCCGATGCCGGATCCGCAGAGCGCGATACCGCGATCAGCCGTGCCGTCCGCCACGACCGTCGCGAGCTTGTAACCATAATCGGGATAATCGACCCGGTCGGCGGTTGCCGGCCCCAGATCCTTCACGTCATGCCCTTCATCGCGGAGCCATTGCGCAAGCTCGGCCTTCAGATCGACGGCGGCATGATCGGAGGCGATGGCGATCTTCATGGGTGGGCGCGTCCCTTCACCGGCAGGTGATTCGTTTCTGCGCGCGTCATAGGGGGACGGGCCGGCAATTGCCACCGTCCAGCTTGACGCCTATGGCCGCGGCATGGCCGGAACCATTCTTTCCATTCTCATGCTTGCGGGCGCTCTGCTGACTGGCGGGGGCGTCCATGCAATCGTAAAACACGGGGACCGCAAGCGTGGGGCCCTGATGATCGTGGCGGGGCTGGTGATGTTCGGCAATGTAGCGATCAGCGCGATGCCGATGGGGTGAAGGCACCGACGTCTCGCCAATGCGCGATCCGCCCCTGGCAGGAGGATCAACTTACAATACGTCCCCGAACATGAACCAGATCAGCGCCAGCCAGGCGACCAGGCCCACTCCGCCAAGGATCACGCCCGATCGGGCGCGAATGGCAGGCCACAGGCCGGTCGGATCGTCTTCGGCGTCATGCTCCATGGGTCCGGCTTAGCGACGCGACCGGCAGGGTTCAACCGGCGGCGTCTTCGGTTTCCGCCGACGCTGGTACGCGCTCCACAGCCGCAAGGCGGCCGGTGAAGACTTCCCGCCACCAGCGTATATCCTGCTGTTCCACGCTGTCCATCATCGCCCGCCAGCGCCGCTGCCGCTCTTCCAGCGGCATGGCGAGCGCGCGCAGGATCGCGTCGGACATTTCCTCCGGGCTATACGGGTTGATGAGCAGCGCATCCCGCAACTGCATCGCCGCGCCTGCAAAGCGCGACAGGATGAGGACACCGGGATCCTGGGGATCCTGCGCCGCGACATATTCCTTGGCGACAAGGTTCATGCCGTCGCGCAGCGGCGTCACCAGCCCGATCTTGGCAGCTCGATAGATGCCGGCCAGTTCGTCGCGCGGATAGCCCTGGTTCACGTATCGGATGGGGGTCCAGTCCACATCGCTATATTCACCGTTGATGCGACCGGCGAGCGCGTCCAGCGTCGCGCGAATGTGCTGATAGCTCTCCACGTCGCCGCGTGAAGGGGGCGCGATCTGGGTCAGCACCACCTTGCGATGCCGGTCGGGATGGTCGCGCAGGAAACGGGCATAGCCGTTGAAGCGCTCTTCCAGGCCCTTGCTGTAATCCAGCCGATCCACCCCGACGATCAGCGGCCGGTCCTGCAGGGACGCACGCACCTTGCGGAACATCGCCTGCGCCGTTTCGCTGTCGGCGGCGTTTTTGAATTCCTCGGCATTGATGCCGATCGGGCAGGCGATGGCCTGGATCGTACGGTCGCCCACGGTGATATAGTCGCCATCCACCGTCCCGCCCATCTCCCGTTCGACATAGTGGCGGAAGGATTCAAGCCATTCCTCGGTATGGAAACCGACCACGTCATAGGCGAAAAGCGTGCTGACCAGCTTGCTGTGGTGGGGCAGGGATACAAGCAGGCGGGTGGGTGGCCAGGGGATGTGGAGGAAGAAGCCCATCCGGTTCTTGAGCCCCTGGTCGCGCAGCATCTGCCCCAGCGGGATCAGGTGATAGTCGTGCACCCAGATGACGTCATCCGGCTCGATCAGCGGACTGGCGGTTTCGGCGAACCGCTTATTGACGCGATTATAGCCGCCCTCGAAATCGCGAGCATATTCAGCAAGGTCGATGCGGAAGTGGAACAGCGGCCAAAGCGTCTTGTTGGCATAGCCGTTATAATATTCGTCGACATCCTGCTCTTCCAGGTCGATCGTGGCGGTCTTCACCCCCTGATCTTCGGCAAAGCCGATATGGCCGGTGAAGGCTTCGGTCGTTTCCCCGGACCAGCCGAACCAGATGCCGCGGCTCTCCCGCAGCGCCTGCGCCAGCGCGACCGCGAGCCCGCCCTGATTTCCGGACTTGTTCGGGCGACTGACCCGATTGGAAATGACAATCAAACGGCTCATGGCTGGCGTCTCATCGCATCGCGCTCCACGGCTTGCTGAGCAGCACGGCGCAGTTGATGATGCCGACCAGGGAATAGGTTTGCGGGTAATTGCCCCACAGTTCGCCCGTCTGCGGGTCGATGTCTTCGGATAGGAGGCCAGCGGCGGTGCGCCGCGACAGCATCTCTTCGAACAGGCTGCGCGCCTCTTCGGTGCGGCCGGTACGGTGCAGCGCCTCGATCAGCCAGAAGGTGCAGACGTTGAAGGCCGTCACCGGGTCGCCGAAATCATCGGGTGCGCTGTAGCGCAGCATGTTGTTCCCGCGCCTCAGGTCCGCCTCCAGCGCGGCGAGCGTGCCAACGAACTTGGGATCGTCAGCCGTCAGAAAGCGCAGGTCGAGCAGCTGGAGCAAGGACGCGTCGCGGGCGTCATCCTCGAAATTGGCGGAGATCGCCTGGCTGCTGTCGCGCCAGGCGCTTTTCAGGATGCGTTCGCGCATCGTATCTGCGCGGTTCTGCCAGTGCGCCGCCCGCATCTCCAGGCCGAGCGCCGTCGCGGCGTGGGCCAGACGATCGCACGCCGCCCAGCACATGACGGCGCTGTAGCTGTGCACATGGGTGCGGGTGCGAAATTCCCACAGGCCCGCGTCCGGCTGGTCATAAACCTGCCATGCCCGCTCGCCTACCATCTCCAGCGCCTCGAAATCGGCATGACCGGCCATGCGGAGCAGCCGTTGGTCGATGAAGCCCTGGACCGAAGACAACACGATCTGGCCGTAGGCGTCGTGCTGGATCTGGTTGTAGGCCGCGTTGCCGACGCGGACCGGCCCCATGCCGCGATAGCCCGGCAGGCTTTCCGCCTCCCATTCCGTAAGCGTCGCATTGCCGCGCACATCGTAAAGCGGCTGGATATGACCGCCCTTTGCCCCGTCCACGATGTTGCGCAGATAGACGAGGTAGGATTCCAGCACATCCAGCGCGCCGAGCCGGTTCAATGCTTCGACCGTATAATAAGCGTCGCGCACCCAGCAGTAGCGATAATCCCAGTTGCGCCCCGAATCCGCATGTTCGGGGATGGAAGTGGTGAGCGCGGCGACGATCGCGCCCGTCTCCTCATGCTGGCACAGCTTCAAAGTGATGGCGGAGCGAATGACCGCTTCCTGCCATTCCGCCGGGATGGCGAGGCCGCGCACCCACAATTGCCATTCGTTGATCGTGTCGTCCAGCATCCGCTCGATCGCCGGGCGCAGCGCGTCGGAAAAGCCTTCGTCCGGTCCCAGGAAGAAATGCATATCCTGTTCGAGCCGGAACCAGCTTTCCTGGCTGATAAGGCCGATGGGCGCGTTGGTGGACACGCGCATCGCCATGTAGGACAGGACCATGCGGATATGGTTGGAGCCGTAATTGATCGGCACGGGGTCGCCGTTCCAGCTCGTCGTCGGGCGCAGTTTCACGCGGATACGGGGAGATCCGGCGACCGGCCGCACAATGCGGACGAAGGCGACGGGCCGATACATGCGCCCCTTGTGCCGGTGGCGCGGGCAGAAATCATAGATGTCGATCGCGTTGCCCTGAGCGTCCCGTTGACGCGTCACCAAAATGGGCGTGTTGCGGATATAATGTTGTTCGACCGCGACGCAGTTTTCCAGCTCGATGGCCCAGAAACCCCGCGATTGCGGATCGTCCCAATCCTTGTCGTCCAGCAACGCTGAAAAGACCGGATCGCCGTCCACCCTGGGTACGCAGGCCCAGATCATCCGGCCCGTGCGGTCGATCAGCGCCGACGCTTGGCAGTTGCCGATGGGCCAGAGGTCGAGCGTCCGCTCTTTCCCGGCCAAGATGCTATCGCTGCTGCTGTTGATCGGTCTGTCCCCCTTGGTCGAATCTCAAGCGCAAGGGCCGCCTGTCAGCCAAGCTGGGCAGCCCCTTGCGCAAGATAATGCCTGACGGCGGCAACCTGTTCCAAACAAAAGCGCGCGGCAGTGGGCCTTGGCGCGCCGACCAATATGCCGGCGCCGCCCAGTTCCGATGCCGCGACGAAGCCTTCCTCGTCGGTCACATCGTCGCCCACGAAGACGGGGACACCCCCCATCATCTCCGGCAGGCGCATCAGGACTTGGACCGCGCTGCCCTTGTCCGCGCCGCCGGGGCGCAACTCCACCATCATCTTGCCACGCTGGACGACCAGGCCATGCTCTTTGGCAAGGCTTTCTGCCAGGGCGTCGGCCTGCTCGCCCCATTGCTGCCCGCCCCGGAAATGCAGGCCGACGCTGATCGACTTGCGCTCGATCAGCAGGCCGGGCCGATCGTCGGCAAAGGCGTGAAAGGCGGATTCGACCGCGTCGATGGCGGGCAGGCGGGCGGGGCCTTCGATGGCTTCGCCGGACTTCGCGAATTCAAGACCGTGGGTTCCGGCAAGCTGGAAATCGCCAAAGCCGAGTTCCTGCAAGGTGGCGATGGATCGCCCGCTCACGATGGCGAGCCGTCCGTCCAGCCGGTCGCGCAGCCGCGCCAGCAAGTCGATCAATATGTCGTCCACGCTCACCGCGTCCGGCCTGTGGACCAGCGGCGTCAGCGTTCCGTCGAAATCCAGGAACAGCGCCGCACCTTCCAGCAACGAAAGCGGAGGCGGAGGAAGGGCAATGGCGGGGGCTAGGGCAGAATCGGGCACGGCCGCAAAGTGGCGGCTATCCCCGAAACTTCAACCGGAAATTTGACCCCGCCGCCATTTCAGCGCCGGCATGGCGGCATGGGATTCCAAGGCGCGGACCAGTTGATCTGGTGGAGCACGCAAAAGGATTGCATGATCCGGCTCAGCAGCCGGTCGATCTGTTCGTAAGTCTGGGCACGACCGGACTGCCACAGCCGGTCATCATGTTCGTCGCGCATCATGTCCTCCTTGATTGAGCGGGCTTCGACGGGGCGGTATCCCCGCAGGCAGAGAACTGCCCATTTTCCTGCGCGCGTGCCAACAAAAGGCTGGATATCGCATATAAGTTGAACTTATGGTGCAACATATGTCGACGCTTCCGCCCCTGTCCGCCGTCCGCGTATTCGAAGCCGCCGCCCGCCTGGAAAATTTCACGGCCGCCGCGCAGGAACTGGGCATGACCCAGGCGGCCGTCAGTTATCAGGTCAAGCTATTGGAGGAGCGGTTGGGGATCAGCCTGTTCCAGCGCGCGGGGCGGCGCGTCCTGCTGACCGACAAGGGGCGGGAGATCGCACCTGTCCTGACGCGCGCGTTCGACCAGATGCGCGCCGGGTTCGCCGCGCTGACGCAGGATCATTCGGCGGTGCTGACGATCAGTTGCACCAACAGTTTCGCTCATCTCTGGCTCGCACCCCGTATCGGCGCATTCCAGATGCGGCATCCGCAGCTGGCGGTGCGTATCCAGGCCGATGACGCCGTGGTCGATCTGGCGCGGGAAGGCGTCGATCTCGCCATCC
>NZ_LSJY01000138.1 GCF_001556865.1 Sphingobium sp. CCH11-B1
TAGGCGACCTCGTCGGCTACATAGATGTGCGGAGCGTGTGCATCGAAGGCGCTGCTGAGTTTGCCTCGTTTAATTTGGCTATCCGGACACGGTGGCAGGGACGTGGGCTCGGAACAAGCCTGGTGAAATCCGCCGAGGAATGGGTACGTCGCCGCAGGATACCTTTCCTGATCTTCCACGTTGCTGTTCGCAACGACCGGGCGTTCGCACTCTACCAACGGCTTGGCTATACCGTGTGCGGAGATGTGGTGGCGGCCAACAAAGAATCGGGCGTTGTTGGCGATTACTACGCGATGGGCCGAATGCTCGATGCTGACGAAGTTGCCCTAGCGTGATGCATTAACGACTATCTTGTCCATCCGGCCTGACCCTGATCGTGCATCGTACCGTCTCGCGGGTTCGGGCTGCGGCCTTGCTGCACCCCTCGATCGTTTCACGATTGGCCGTCACGATCCTGTCAGCGGCGACGATCGCGCGAAAAGCGGTCGGGTCGGCGCTCTGCATCATGCGCTGCCCGGCCGTCCAGCGGGGCATGTCAAGCGTCCGTGCCGCCATGCGCTCGGGCCACTGCCAGCTCGCCGGCGCGATCCCGCGCGCGACGAGGCCCGGCACGATCGCCCATGCGAGGATTCCTGCCACCACACCACCCAGGGCGAACCATAGCTGCCGGTTTCTCTGGTCGGCGCGTGTCCATGCGGACCCGGTGATGGCGCGAAGCTCGGCCATGACGCGGGCCTTGTCCTCGCCCGCTTTGGCGAGCGCCGCCTGGTCCTCGCGCCGGGCGGCGTTGCCTGCCGCTGCGATCCGCTGCGCCATCTGCTCGGGGGTGATCGCCAGCGCCGCACTCCGTGCGATTACGTCGTTGATGTGCGCGATACGGTCGGCCGTGGCGTCTATGCCTTGCTGCATCCGCCCCAGCGTTTCGGTATAGTCGGGCGTGTCGATCGCGCCGCGCTCGGCCGTCAGCCCTTCGATTGCCCGCCGCAACAGCGTTACCTCGGCCCGGACCTCCGCCAATGCCTCGGCCGCCGCGTCGCTGCCGTCATACTCCGCCTCGTCCGTCATCCCTGCTCCTACCGGCTCATGCCACGGTCGCGGTCACGGCCGATGCTGACCGACTGCGCCAGCTCCTGCCCGATCGACTTGCCCCGCTCCATGTTCAACGCCAGCTCGGGCGCGTGCCGCTTCAAGGCGGATTCGAGCTGCGGGTCGCGATGCAACCCGCCCGCCATGCTCTCCATGCGCTTGCCGAGCTTCTCCGCGCCCGCGCGGTTGCCGGCGCGCTCCATCCTGGCCCGCGCCTCCTTCATGCCCTGCCACTGCTCCACGAACCGGTCCGCGCGCTTCTCCGGGTCGATGCGGACCTGGCGCTCCGTCTCCATCGCCTTCACCGCGCCGCCCGTATTCCCCTCGGCCGCGTCGCGCGCGAGTCGGGGGTCGCGCTCGATCGCGCTGGCAAGGTCGCGGCTCCCAAGCGGTCGCACCTGGTCGAGCGCGTCGCCAGCCTTCGCCAGCGCCTGTTCCTGGTGCGCCAGCACCGGCAACCCCTTGTCCCGCATCCGGCCTATATCCGCTGCGGCGCGCCCATAGCGCTCGATCGCGCGGGCCTGCGAGGATGCCGGCGGCCGATCGGCCGCGACACGCTCCGGCGACGTCGCTTTCTCGGTCGCCGGCTTCGGCCGGAACCCCGCGAACATGCCCCGCGCCTTGTCGCGGACCTTCGCCACTATTTCACGCGCGAGTTCCGGGAACCGGATCTCGCGCCGATCGGCGAACGCGCGGGCCTGGTCCTGTTCCGGGCGCGCATAGTCGCCCGCCATGTCCTTGCCCCGATCACGCGACAGGGCGCGGACGAGCTGACGCTGATCGGCGAAGTCGTCGCGGCCATAATAAAGCTGCACGTCGTCGCGATGCCGCGACATGCCGACATAGGCGCTGTGGCGGTCCATGCCGGGGGTGGCGAGGAC
>NZ_LSJY01000014.1 GCF_001556865.1 Sphingobium sp. CCH11-B1
CCTTGTGCGGCGCCCGCCCCCGGATAGTGACGAACAGGTCATTACACTTGGCCGGGTGCTTCGCGCGGATCGCAATGTAGGCTTCGAGTGCTTGGCGCGTCGATGGCTGCAAGGCGATCAGTCGCTGCTTGCCGAACTTGCCGTTGCGGACGACCAGCCCATCCTCGACCAGATCGTTGCACTGTAGCGCGAGAGCCTCGGAAATCCGGAGACCTGTCGCCGCGAGCAGGCCG
>NZ_LSJY01000139.1 GCF_001556865.1 Sphingobium sp. CCH11-B1
CTTGGGTTTCCGCGCAGCGGGAAGCGCCGCGCTGAAACCCTGCCCGTCGGCGAGACCGGGGGTGCAAACGGAGGGGCGGCTTCGCGGGGAACCGGCTGCACGGAGCGAAGCGGAGGAAGCTGGGCGGAAGACGCTCCGAAGTGCGCCAGGGGCAGAGCCCCAAGCACCGCGCCGCTCGCGGCGCCACAAATGACGCACCCTTGCGGCGGACGGCCGGCGCGGCGGCGTGCGCGCGGGCCTGTGGGCCAGCCGCCGCCGTGCCCTCCGGCCAGAGCGAGAGTGCTGCGCTGGGGAAAATGACGCGCGACCCCTGCGCGGCGTCAGCCGCCAGAGTGCGCTCCCTAGATCCCCGCGCTCACTATCGGGGCGTTGCGGGGTGTCCCCGCTCGAAGGGGTAGCGGGAGACCTATGGGCTCCCGGTCAGGGGAAGGCTTTCCCCTCAAACTGTATAGGATGAGGACAACAACAGCATAACCCGCACGCTGGAAGCGCGTTAAGAAGACTATCGGCTGTGGCTGGAAATAAAGTGCCCCGGCGGTATGCGAGGCAGGGACCACCGGGGGATACCGGCTCCATATGGATGATCGGGGAGGAAAAGCCAAGGATCACCGCTGCGCGCCTACGTTCATCTGCCGGGCGGTTCTACAGCGCCCGTCTCCACCGGCGCTTTGCGAGCCCATGCTACCAGTTCGCTCAATATCGCGGCCTGAGCTGAACAAATTTCTCCCCGATATTCGGTGACTTGATTACACTATGAGAGCGCCGCGCCGTTTGCGCGGTTGTCATGACGACTCGGTGCCTATACCCGTCAGTTTGCAGGAAAGGAGGAGCGCTGATGTCAACCAAGCAGATCGTCGCGCTGCTCAATTCGCACGTTGCTGGGGACGAAGAGCAATTTCTGTCGATAGCGCTCCAGGTCGCGGCACAGCAAGCGCGCCAAGGCAATGCCGAGGAGGCGAACCAGTTGAAGCGCCTCGTCCAAAAGGCGCGCGAACGGCTTGGCAACGCGCCTACCGGCCAAGCGCCAATCCCTCTGGCACGGCCGCGCGGCGAGTTGCAAGGGCTGGTCGAGAGCAGCTATCCGAAGACCAAGCTCGACAACATGGTGCTTGGCGAGGCCATTCGCTCGCGGTTGCAGCGCGTTGTCCGGCAGCAAAGCGAGCGGGCGACCTTGCGCGATCATGGGCAGGTTCCGGCGACGCACCTGCTGCTTGTCGGGCCTCCGGGCACGGGCAAGACCATGACGGCTTCGGCACTCGCGGGAGAGCTGCGCTTGCCGCTGTTCACGGCACGGCTGGACTCGTTGTTCAGCCGCTTCTTTGGGGAGACGGCCGGCAAGCTGCGCTTGCTGTTTGATCAGATTGCGCAGACCCGCGGCGTCTATTTGCTCGACGAGTTCGACGCGATCGGTTCGCGTCGTGGCGATCCCAATGACGTCGGCGAGATTCGACGGGTTCTTAACTCGGTGCTCTCCTTCATGGAGGAGCCTAACTCAACCGACAGTATCGTCATCGCGGCGACCAACCATGTCGAGATACTCGACAAGGCGCTGGCACGCAGGTTTGATGAAGTCATCGAATATCGGCTGCCCGATCCCGAATCCGCGCGCGCGATCCTCTCACGCCGGCTGGGACGCTACCGCCTGACCGCCAAGGCTTGGGCGTCGATCGCTCCCATCACGGAAGGCTTGAGCCAGGGGGAGCTGGTGCGCGCGGCCGATGCCGTCGTGAAGGACGCTATCCTCGAAGGGGCTAAGTCGATCTCGGCCGACCATTTGCGCATCGCGCTCCAAGACCGCCAAATCTTTCGACAGAGCTTTGGACATTGAAGCGCCGGCGTCGTCCGTCGGCGAGAAGAGGCCGCGTGGGGAAGCGGTGGGAATGACTTGAGGGGGGTATGCCCGAAAATGAAGCCGGTGCGGCGCCACGCCAGCCGCATATCTCGATCACGCGATGGCGCGAGGCAGCGCAGTATGTCTATCCCCGACTTCGGCGCGAACGACGCGAGCGGCGTGAAGACTACCATGCCCATGCCGAAGCCCTGCTCGGACAGTTGGGGGAAGCTCTAGGCAACCTCCCGCCGCCCCAAGAGGACGTCCGCATCCCGGTCGACGGGCTGAAACGCGGCGTTCTCGTCGAGGTCGAGACGATGGTGCCGAGCGAGCGCGCCAAGGCCACGAAGATACCGGCGCTGGATTTCCCGGCGCAGGAGATCGTCGTCCTCCGTTCCGAGCGTAGCGAGGATCGCACAGAGCGGGCGGTAGTGTTCGTTCCCGATGACGCTCGCGCATTCCTGACCGGCCGGATCGCGGCCTATGGCTCCGAAGATCTCGGCAATCACGAGCGTCCCGACATCGACAAATTCGAGGTGATCGAGGCGATCCGCGCCGCTGCGGCGCGCACGCTCGTCGTCGGCACGCCGGACTTGGCATCGCCAGCGCCGCAGTGGTGGGAGCTTTGGCTGCGTCGCCCCGATGCGATCGTGGAGGCGGTGGTGGCGGCCGCGCAGCAGGCGGGACTCGACGTGTATCCCGACCGGCTGCAATTTCCTGAAACCTCGGTCATATTCGTGCTCGGAACAGCCGAGGCGACCCTTGGGCTCGTCGGCCGCCTCAACGGCGCGATCAGCGAAGTGCGGCGCGCCAGCCAGAGCATCGAGCCGTTCCTTGACCAAGGCGACAAGAGCTTGGGGCAGCACGCGCTTGTGGCCGAATATTGCGGGCGGGTGACGCCTCCGCCAGCGGATGCGCCGGTGGTTTGCGTGATCGACACGGGCGTTGCGGCAGCGCACCCGCTGATCGCTCCCGCGCTGGCCGGTGCGTGGACTGTGAACGATGCCTGGGGCACCGACGATCACGCCGGCGCCGGCGGGCATGGAACGGGCATGGCGAGCCTTGTCCTGCATGGCGACCTGCTTGGGCCTATGAGCGGCCAACGCCAGGTCGTGCTCGGCCATGCCGTCGAATCCGTGAAGTTCCTTCCGCCCGGCGGCTTTCCGGCGACCGAGCCGGCGCGCTATGGCATTATCACGCAAGCAGCCGTGGCCGTGGCCGAAATCGAACGGGCCAATATCCCGCGCAGCTTCTGCATCGCCACCTCCTCGCCCGATCTTTCTTCGGAGGCACCATCAAGCTGGAGCGGCGCGGTCGATCAGATTTGCGCCGGCTCAATGCCGGGTGAGCAGCAGGCGGGGCTCGCCGCCAAGGATCACCCCAAGCGTCTCGTGCTGATCGCCACCGGCAATATGGACGGCGGGCTCAAGGCCGTGGTCGAGCAGCATCATGCACTCGAAGACCCCGCGCAGAGCTGGAATGCGCTCACTATCGGCGGATACACGGCGAAGGCTGACCAGGCGCAAGACGAACCCGAGTTGATTCCGCTGGTCGCGCCGAACGAGCGCAGCCCATTCAGCCGGGGATCGCAGACCCTTCCGGCTGACCTGACGCCGATCAAGCCCGACGTGCTGTTCGAGGCCGGCAACATGATGATGGACAATGCCCAGTTTTGCGGCTGGCACCCGGCGGTCTCGCTGCTCTCGGCAGGCAGGGATGTGGCTACGGAGCCGCTGGTGCCCTTCTGGGCGACCAGCGCCGCGACGGGCGTGGCCGGCAATTTCATTGGGCGACTCAAGGCCGATCTACCCGGCCGGTGGCCGGAAACCTACCGCGCTCTCACCGTTCATTCCGCCGAATGGCCTGGGCCAATTCGTAAGCTGCTGATCGGCACCGGCCGTAGCTGGAAGACGGGCAGCAAGGGCACGAAGCAGCAAATCCTACGCAGCATGGGCTTTGGCGTGCCCAACCTGGTTCGCGCGGCCGCGTCGGCGCGCAATGATGTGACCTTGCTCGCCGAGGCCGAGATTCAACCTTATGCCGCTTCGGCCGACGGGCGCTCGGCCGTATTCAACGAGGTGCATTTCTACGCCCTGCCTTGGCCGAAGGCAGCGCTAGAAGCGCTGGAAAACGCTTCGGTGATGATGAAGGTGACGCTCTCCTATTTCATCGAACCCAACCTTTCAGGCCGGGCCAGCACCCGACCCGACACCTATCGCTCCTACGGCCTGCGCTTCGCCTTGAAGAAACGGCGCGAGACGGCCAATGATTTTCGGACACGATTGAGCAAGACCGAGGAGAAGGCGGAAAAGGCCGGTCAGGAGACCGACTATTGGTTGCTCGGGCCGCAGGCCGTTCAGGCTGGGTCGCTTCATTGCGACCTGTGGCGAGGTCCGGCAATCGACCTTGCCGCGCACGACCAGATCGCGATCTATCCGGTCGGCGGCTGGTGGAAATCGCACATCGGACAGAACCGCATGAACGACAAGGGCCGCTATGCGCTCGCGATCTCCATCTCGGCGCCGGATCAGGACGTCGACCTTTATGCCGAGATCGCGGCGGCGATCGAGGCGCGGATTGCCGCCGAAGTGGCGGTGGCAGCCGGGCCGGATCAAGGGTGATGAGCCTCGCTCGGAGCCAGGTCGATTGGCTGCACCTCGTGCTGAGCCCGTCGGGCCTCCAGCCAGTCCAGGCCAGCGCTCGTCAACTCCCAGCGCTTCGCTGCGTGATCGCCCGACCCAATGCAGCGAACCCATCCGCGCTTCTGTAAATCGGAAGCCGCGAGACCAACGGATCGGTAGAATTTGAACGGATTGCTGAGCTGATCCTGAATCTCGCGACTGGTAAGCGGGCCGGATTCGAGGAGCGCGAGGATTTCCGGCGTGCGCCCCTGGCCCGGCGATGAATAGTGCCTGGACGCAGCCTGCTGGGCGCGATCCGCAGCATCGCGTTCGACTGCACGGCGCGCTTTGTTGGGACTCATCGCCTTGCCGGCGAGCTTCGCGGCCGCGATTGCGGTCGTGCCCTGTTTGGTGAGCCGATAGATCGGCGCGCGTCCCGGCATCGGCCTTTCCTGAACGATGTAACCCGACATCCGCAATCGCTGGAGATACTGACCCGCGCTTGGAGCCCGCTTTGACCGGACACCCGCTGCGGCGCTGATGTCGAGTGCGCGGGCTGGTCCGAGCGCATCGAGAGCGAGTAGGAGACGCACCTGTTCGGGTTTCAGCGCTGCGGAGACGTCGTTGCCTGGTAGGTGCTCACCTTCGAGATCATAGGCGCTGTGCGTTAATCCCTTCTGAGTGAGCCGGATAAGCTGGCGTTTGGGAGTCCCAGCCTTCTCGACAAGCCCCTTGGCGACAAGACGCTTGAGTGCGCTGTGGGTCGACTGGCCGAGCCGCTCGACGAGTGCTGCTCGGCGCGCGCCGCCGACTGGCGGAATGAGCCTCAACGTCGCCTTTTCGAGCGAGCCCATCTTAGGTTCGCGATCCACCAGGACGTCGAGCGTCCTTTTCCCGCTTTGTGCATAGACCCATTCGGAGGACTCACCGGGTGTAGGCAGACGGCGGATAAGGCCGGATTTCATCAGCTTCTTGAGAATCTGGTCCACCGCTTGACGGCTGACACCCTCTCGCTGGCGAAGTTCTGCGGCCGTGGCCGGCTTTGCTAGAGCGTCATAAATGGTTTGTTGCCGCGTCCCGAGCTGTCCCCGAAAATAGGGTTCGCGTTGCTTCACCGCGATCTCCGCATCGAGCGGTCGGCTCCCATCTCGAAACAGGCCGTGACTGACGCGCACAAGGTGCCCGTCCATCAGCAGCAGTTCGAGCGCGGCGCGCGAATTGCGCACATGCTTGATGTCACGCCAGCGCACCACGCCGCGCTCCCGGACGATTTTAAGCATGGTGTGCGCACCAGTCCCTGGATTGGGTTCCCATCGGGGCGGCGCGGAAGGTAATTTGTCGGACGTTACCGCACGCACGGCAACCCGCACTTCAGTAGCTCCAAAATGATGCCGTAGAACCTGCTCCAGCCGAGTTGCATCCACTACAGGACAGTCAAACTCCACATCGACTCGATATCCTTTCGACTTCCGCACAACTTCCCCCGGGAGTGGCATCACCGCAATAGCCGCAATGGAGGCAAGCGTCACGTTATGCCAGCATCACAACGCTGACCGGCTGGCTGTTGCCGAGCGCAGCGGCGTGGATCATCAGCTATTCGACAGCCGCGAGGCTTCCTGGGTCCGAGCGCATGGTCGCGGATAAGCGCGTTGTCTCCAGCTTCGGCCCGATTGTCTCCAGTCGGCGGGGCCATTGTCTCCAGCCACCGGGTCGCGTGGAAGGGGCGAAATGGCCGCGCGGGGGCGCAAAAGATCGGGCGCAACCTGCGCCAGCCAACGCCAGGGGCGGCCCATTCTTGGCGATTTTCTGGAGACATTATGGAGACAACGGGCTTTACAGAGGGCGTTGTCTCCAACGAAAAAGCGGCCCGAAGGCCGCTAATCCACTGATTTCCATAGAGAAAACTGGAGCGGGCGAAGGGATTCGAACCCTCGACCCCAACCTTGGCAAGGTTGTGCTCTACCCCTGAGCTACGCCCGCTCTGGCGGCCGGAGGAGAAGTCCCTCTCGGCGGGTGGCGGGGAACTAGCAGCGCTTGTCCGCATCGGCAAGGGAAGAATTGCACAAAAATGAAATTGGCTGATTGGACATGGAAACCTGAGGATTTTCGCCTTTTTTTTGCGTTCGGACATGGCCGTCATGATAAGCCATACGGGTTAGGTCTGGCGAATCGGGGACATAAACAACTCGGCGCGCCCGGTTTGGGGCCGGAACGTATATCTGCTATCTTGTGCGGGAGGACGCACAGGGCGGGATCGAACCGGCTTCATCTTCGTAGTGCCTCACAGAGGAACAGGGAGGATCATCCATGTCTTGCGACCCGATGACGCGCCGCGGATTGCTGCAGGGAAGCGCGGCGCTTGCCGCGGCGGCGCCAGCCATGGCCCATGGGCAAGGCCAGAATGACCGATCCGCCAAGGATGTTGGAGGAACGCGCATGACCCCGGTGGAACTGAACGTCAACGGGCGCGAGGTGCATCTTCAGCTCGACCCACGCACCAGCCTGCTGGATGCGCTGCGCGAGCATTTGCACCTGACCGGCACGAAGAAGGGCTGCGACCACGGCCAGTGCGGTGCCTGCACCGTCATCGTCGAGGGCCGGCGCATCAACAGCTGCCTGACGCTGGCGGTCATGCACGATGGCGAGCGGGTTACGACGATCGAGGGCCTGGGCACCCCCGAAAGACTGCATCCGATGCAGCAGGCCTTCATCGAGCATGACGGCTATCAATGCGGCTATTGTACGCCGGGGCAAATCTGTTCCGCGGTCGCGGTGCTGGAAGAGATGGAGGCGGGTGTACCAAGCCACGCCACGCGTGATCTGGACAAGGTGCAGATGAGCGACGCCGAACTGCGCGAGAGGATGAGCGGCAATATCTGCCGCTGCGCCGCCTACCCCAACATCATCGCCGCGATGCGCAACGTCGCGGGGGAGGCCAAGGCATGAGGCCCTTTACCTACGAGCGCGCGACGAGCGTGGAAGCAGCGGCGAAGGCGGCCGCGTCCGTGCAGGGCGCGCGCTTCATCGCCGGCGGGACCAACCTGCTCGACCTCATGAAATTGCAGATCGAGACGCCGACCCACCTGATCGACGTCAATCATCTGGGTCTGGACCGGATTGAGAAGACCGGCGACGGAGGCTTGAAAATCGGTGCACTGGTTCGCAACACCGATCTGGCGGCTGATGCGACGGTGCGACGCGACTATGCCGTGCTGAGCCGCGCGCTGGTGGCTGGCGCCTCGGGGCAGCTGCGCAACAAGGCGACGACCGGCGGCAACCTGCTCCAGCGCACGCGCTGTCCCTATTTCTACGACACGCGTATGCCATGCAACAAGCGCAAGCCCGGCAGCGGTTGCGGCGCGATGCAGGGCCTGAGCCGGGGCCTGGCCATATTGGGCGTGAGCGACGCGTGCATCGCCCAGCATCCCAGCGACATGGCGGTCGCGATGCGGCTGTTGGACGCCAAGATCGACACGATCGACGCCGCCGGCGCGGCACGCTCCATCCCCATTGCCGACTTCCATTTGATGCCCGGCGACACGCCCCAGCGCGAAACCGTGCTGAAAGCCGGAGAGATCATCACCTCCGTCACGCTGCCCAAGCCGATCGGCGGCACCCATATCTATCGCAAGGTGCGCGACAGGGCCTCTTATGCCTTCGCCTTGGTCTCGGTTGCGGCAGTGTTCAACCGGGACGGAACAGGAAGGTTCGCCTTCGGCGGGATCGGGACAAAGCCCTGGCGCGTCGAAGAAGCCGACGCCGCCGCGCGCAAGGGCGCCAAGGCAGTGGCGGACGCGGCCTTGGCAGGCGCGCGCACGACCCCTCATAACGCTTTCAAGACGCTGCTGGTCGAAAGGACGCTGGCGTCGGTCTATCGGCAGCAGGAGGCACGGGCATGAAGTTCGCAACCCCCGCAGGCGTCAACCCAATCGACAAGGGCCGGGTGATCGGCATTCCGCACAGCCGGATCGACGGCCCCGCCAAGGTGACCGGTACCGCGCCCTATGCCTATGAAAGACATGATGCGGCACCCAAGCCAGTCTATGGCTGGATTGTCGGATCCGGCATAGCCAAGGGCAAAATCGCGGCGATCGACCTGCGCGCAGCGGAAGCCGCGCCGGGCGTGCTGGGCGTTGTGACCCACGCCAATGCCGGCAAGTTGAACAAGGGCTCGATGAACACCGCCCCGCTGCTGGGCGGTCCGCAGATCGACCATTATGAACAGGCCGTCGCGCTGGTCATCGCCGACACGCTGGAAAACGCGCGGGACGCCGCCAAGCTGGTGCGGATCGACTATACGACCGACGGCGGCAAGTTCGATTTGGCCGCTGAAAGCGTCAAGGGTGTGATGCCGCCGGATATTTTCGGATCGCCCGCCGACACCAAGACGGGCGATTTCGAAGGCAGCTTTGCAAAAGCCGCGATCAGGATCGACCAGCGCTATACCACGCCAGATCAGAGCCATGCGATGATGGAGCCGCACGCCACCACCGCGGCCTGGAACGGCGACAAGCTGACGCTGTGGACGTCAAATCAGATGATCGCCTGGGGCGTGAGCGAGGTTGCCAAGACGCTGGGCATTCCCAAGGAGAATGTCAGGCTGGTTTCCCCTTATATTGGCGGCGGTTTCGGGTCGAAGCTGTTCCTGCGCGCCGATGCGCTGCTTGCGGCGCTGGGCGCGCGGCAGGTGGGGCGGCCGGTGAAGGTCGCCATCGCGCGCCACCAAATCCCCAACAACACCACCCATCGCCCCGCCACGATCCAGCGCATACGGATCGGCGCGGACAAGGACGGGGTGATTGATGCCATCGCCCATGAGGTCTGGTCCGGGGACCTCCCCGGCGGCGGTCCTGAAGCCGCGGCCCAGCAGACGCGGTTGCTCTATGGTGGGGCCAACCGCCTGACTGCGCATCGGCTGGTGACGCTGAACCTGCCCGAGGCCAATGCGATGCGCGCGCCCGGCGAAGCGGTCGGATTGCTGGCGCTGGAAGTCGCCATGGACGAGTTGGCGGAGGCATGCGGCGTCGATCCGGTGGAACTGCGCATTCGCAACGATGTGCAATTTGACCCGGAGGCCGGACCGCAGCGGCCCTTTTCAAGCCGTAAGTTCGTGGAATGCTTGCGCGCCGGGGCGGAGCGGTTCGACTGGAACAAGCGCAATCCCAAAACGGGCAAGGTACGCGACGGCCGCTGGCTGGTCGGCATGGGCATGGCTTCGGCCTTTCGAAACAATCTGGTGATGAAGTCAGGCGCGCGGATCGGCGTCGACGCGCAGGGGCAGGTCATCGTCGAAACCGACATGACCGATATCGGCACGGGCACCTACACAGTCATCGGCCAGACGGCCGCAGAAATGCTGGGGGTGCCGCTGAAGAGTGTGACTGTGCGTCTTGGCGACAGCCGGTTCCCGGCATCGGCCGGATCGGGGGGCCAGTGGGGCGCCAACAGTTCAACCGCCGGCGTCTATGCTGCTGCCGCAGCGCTGCGTGCCAAGCTCGCGGAAAAGGCCGGCTATCCCGCCGACCAGGCGCAATTCGACGACGGGTTCGTCAAGTTTGGCAACCAGTCCCAGCCCCTTTCCGCATTGGCTGGACGGGACGGCCTGTGGGCCGAAGACAGCATGGAATATGGCGATCTCGACAAACGCTACGCGCAGGCGACCTTCGGCGCGCATTTTTGCGAGGTGGGGGTGGACATAGACACAGCCGAGGTGCGTGTGCGCCGCATGGGCGGTGCGTTCGCGGCGGGGCGCATCCTGAACCCCAAATCTGCCAGAAGCCAGGTGATCGGCGCGATGACGATGGGCGTGGGCGCGGCCTTGATGGAAGCGCTGGAAGTCGACACCCGCTTCGGCTTCTTCGTCAATCATGACATGGCCGAATATGTGGTGCCTGTGCATGCCGACATTCCCGAACAAGATGTGCTGTTCATCGACGAACTTGACGACAAAAGCTCGCCTATGAAGGCGAAGGGCGTCGGTGAACTCGGGATCTGCGGCGCTGGCGCTGCGGTTGCCAATGCCATCTACAATGCGACCGGCATCCGCCTGCGCGATTATCCGCTAACGCTCGACAAATTGCTGAAGGCGCAACGCGCCTGAGCTCTCCTTTCGAACCAGACTGCCTTAAGGCTTGTGGGGATTCATCGTGAATTGATGATGGCGGCGGCAAGGTAGATCATGGCCTCGAAGCTCTGATCGGTTTTGCAGGCGCGCATGGCGATGCGTTTGAATTCCTTGAGTTTGCAGAAGAAGTTTTCGATCAGGTGCCGCCATTTATACATCTCGGCGTCGAGCGGGATGGGTTTGGAGCGGCGTGGGTGTTGCGAAATGACGACTTTTGCGCCGCGCTCGTTGAGGTCTGCGACGATGTCATTGCTGTCGAATGCCTTGTCGGCGAGCAGGGCGCCGAACGCGATGCCGTCGATCAATGGGGCGACGCCGACGGTATCGAAGCGGTGGCCGGGCATCAAACGAAAGCGCACGAGGTTGCCCAAGGCATCGGTCAAAGCCAGGATTTTGGTCGTCATGCCGCCTTTGGAGCGTCCAATGGCCTGGCCCGACGTCCCCCTTTTGCGCCTTGACCGTGGCGGTGGACCTTGACGATGGTGGCGTCGATCATGGCATATTCCATGTCCGGCTCCTCCGACATGGTGTCGAAAATCCGTTTGAAAACATCCGCTTCGCGCCAATCACGGAACCGCCGGAATGCCGTACTCCAGTTGCCGAACATTGTCGGCAGGTCGCGCCATGGACTGCCTGTTCGCACAATCCATAGCACTGCTTCCATGAATAGCCGGTTGTTCCGCCCGGTACGCCCGGGGTCCGTCAGCTTGCCCAGACAATGGGGTTCTATTTTCGCCCATTGGGCGTCGGTCAGTACAAAGCGGTCCATCCGCAGTGTGAATCATATCTCCACCCAAATGGGAATCCTAAATCCCCACAGGCCTTAGGCAGCGGCCTGGTTAGCGTTCATGGCAGGGACGCAGTGTCACGGGGGCGGATCGCCGTTCAGCGGCGAACCGCCGTCAGGGACGCGGCGGAACAATTACAGGCCCGCCCGCATTACGTCTTCATAGGAGAGACGATATGGCGAACGATCATATTGGC
The DNA here is from genome assembly GCF_001556865.1 of Sphingobium sp. CCH11-B1. GTDB lineage: Bacteria > Pseudomonadota > Alphaproteobacteria > Sphingomonadales > Sphingomonadaceae > Sphingobium. The sequence continues at coordinate 11,561 of NZ_LSJY01000139.1, forward strand.
CAGGCGCTCAGAGGCCTCGTCATCGGAGTGCCTCTGGCAATCGGATTTTGGGCGATCATTGGCGTGGGTGTCATAGTGGTCGCATAAGGCCGGATGGCTATATTTCGGATAGCCGTTATTTCATCAAGGCGTGGGCTTCTTGAGATAGGCGATTAGCGCCTGCCTTTCTTCCGGTTTGGCGATGCCGGCAAACACCATTGAGGTGCCCGGCACCATTGCGGCCGGACGGGCCAGCCACTTGTCGAGCGTTGCCATATCCCACGTCAATCTGGACTTCTGAAGGGCCGACGAATAGCGAAAGCCGGGCACTCCTGCCGCTTTCTTGCCCACGATACCATAAAGATTGGGCCCGATCTTGTTCGGGGCATTGGCGGTGACATTGTGGCAAGCCATGCATCGCATAAACACCCGCTTGCCGATCGTCGCATCAGGTGCTTGGGCCGCAGCAGGGCCTGCCAAAACCATCAAAGGAAGGAACAGGGACGATTTCCGCATAATAGAACCCTCGCTGATTGATCGTGAACCCGGATAGCAAAGTCGCCATGTCGGCGCGTATCAGTCTCTTGTCCGACAATCAGAATTGCCGCAGCCTGAACAACTGAATCCAAAGATGATTGGTGCGTTCCTTCGGACCGCACGATGCAACGGCCCATGCCATGACTGCATGAACCCCGTTTTAAGCGGATTGTTGGTATGTATATTGGTGTTATGGTTGCGGGAGCAGGATTTGAACCTGCGACC
>NZ_LSJY01000140.1 GCF_001556865.1 Sphingobium sp. CCH11-B1
TCTCGCCGACGGGCAGGGTTTCAGCGCGGCGCTTCCCGCTGCGCGGAAACCCAAGCCCAAGGAAGGAAAGACCTATGAGCATCCATCACCTTGCCACCCGGTTCGGCCGCAACAGCCATCAGATCGGCGGCTATGAGGCGCTCGACAACGAGGCGCTGTATCGCAACGTCCCGTCCATTTTCGCCCGCGAGGCGCACGACAGCCGTTCCGAGCGCTATGTCTATGTCCCCACCATCGACATCGTGGAGGGGCTGCGCCGGGAAGGATGGTTCCCGTTCTTCGCGGTGCAGTCCGTCCCCCGCGACGGCAGCCGCCACGGCCACGCCAAGCACATGCTGCGCCTGCGCCGGGATGACGGTATCGGCAAGCCGGAGGCCGCCGAGGTCATCATCGTCAACAGCCATGACGGGACCAGCGCCTATCAGATGTTCGCCGGGATGCTGCGTTTCGTCTGCACCAACAGCATGATTGCGGGCGAGCGGTTCGAGGAGGTCCGCGTGCCGCACAAGGGCAATATCCAGCATGACATCATCGAGGGCGTTTACACCGTGGCCGAGGACTTCCCCCGGCTGATCGACGCCAGCGAGACGATGAAGGAGGTTCGGCTTTCCGAGGATGAGCAGCGGTTGCTAGGCGAGGTCAGCCTTGTCGCCCGCTACGGCGACGACGAAAGCCCGCTCACCCCCGAGCAGATCATCGAGCCGCGCCGCTACGAGGATCGGGGCGATAGCCTGTGGACCACGTTCAACGTGATACAGGAGAACGTCATTCGGGGCGGATTGCATGGCCGCAAGCACAACGCCGAGGGCCGTATCCGCCGCAGCCGTTCGCGTCCGATCAACGGCATCGACCAGAACGTGACGCTCAATCGCGCGCTCTGGACGCTGGCCGAAGGGATGCAGCGCCTCAAGACGGGTTGAACCCCATTGCCGCAGGGCCGGACCGTCCGGCCCTTCGGTTTCCCTTCCCATCGCTCGTATGACGCCGCCGATCCGTCCCCCCGGATCGGCGGCGGCCGCGCGTCCCGATGGTCCGCGCGGCCGCAGGGCGGGCTCGCCGGGCATTCGCCCGGCTCGCCGTTAGCCTATTCCCATTCTCGCAAGACGACTATAATAGTCGTTTTCGTAGCGAATGACCCGAAGGTTGTGGAGGTGATCTTGCATGATCACTTCCCGCCAGGTGCGGGCCGCTCGCGCACTTCTCGGCTGGACACAGGAGATGCTTGCCGACGAAGCCCTTATTGCTCTGACCGCGCTCAAGCGGCTGGAATCGGAGAGTTATAAGGCCGTGAACGACAATACTCGGCATCAGGTGATGAAGGCGCTTGAGGGAGCAGGGATCGTCTTCCTCGATTCGGATCGAGGTCGAGGCGTGCTGCTCGTGACCAATTCAAGTCCCGAACAGCGCAAGTAACCAGCGGCGGCGTGCGGCCGACTGTCCGCGCGTCGTCAGACGGCCATAGCAAAGACGGTGCGATTACTTCGCTCCATTATGGTGTATATTCGGTGAATCAGCAGGCGCAGGGGGCTATGGCTGAAAGCGGAACGAGGCGATGGCGATAGCCGCTTTCGAGGATCGCGCCCCGGACGCGCCCCATGTCACCGACTATGATGAGCGCCATCATCGGACCTATTGGCGGCTGCTCGACGCGGCCGACGAAAATGCCGATTGGCGCGAAGCCGTCCGCATCATCTTCGGCATCGACCCCGCCGCCGAACCGGAACGCGCCCGCTGCATATATGACTCGCATCTCGCCCGCGCGCGCTGGATGACCGAGACCGGCTATCGGCACTATCTGCGCCCGCCGCCAAACTGAGAGCGGCCCCGGAACACGCGCGGCGGCGCCGATAATCCCTTCAAAACGCTGACTTGAATCCGCTATGCGGCCGCCCTCTCGGCAGGTCTTCTCCGGGGCGGCGGGCTGGCGAACATCTTCCAACGCGCTCCGCAGAGGGCCATGCTTGGGAGGGTTTCGATGCCGCCTGAGAAGGACTGGCGCGCGCCCCCGGACGAGGCCGGGGACGACGCGCTGCAATATTCGGACATCGCCATCGGCTATCTCGGCCGCAACGCTCGTTATCGCGCCGACTACCGCCGCGCGCTCGGCCGCGTGAAGCGCGGCGCGATCTCCGCCGACGAGGCGACCGCCAGCCTCGTGCGGCGCTGGGGCATCAGCTACCACGCCGCGCCTGGCTCGGCGTTCGACCGCAAACTGGCGGTCGCGCGCCCCGACCTCTCGCCGGCCAGCATCGTCCTCGCACCCGCGGTCGTCGGCATCGGCGCCGGTCCCTTCGACATGGAGGCGCTGGGCGATATTCGCGCACGGATCAGGATGGGCGACTTCCTGCATGTCATCCTCGCCGATCCCGATGGCGACGAGCATCTGTGCGTCTGCGGTTCGTGCCAGCGCCCGATGGCCGTGATGCTGCCGATCGAACCCGATCCCCTCGCGCGCCTCGCGTCCGCCGAGCGCCTGTGCCGCCGCCTCAGCGGCATGGCGGCTGGCCCGCCGGCGCTGCGCCCGCCGCCGTTCCGGCGCGAGCATCTCCTGACCCTGCTGCAAGTGCTCGACGGCAACCAGGCGGGCGCGAGCCAGCGCGAGCTTGCCGCCTCGCTGATCCACCCCAAGGTCCGCCGCTACACCAACGCCGAATGGATCGAGAGCAAGGAGCGCAAACGCATCAGGCGTTGGCTCAAGGAAGCCGTCGAGCTGCGCGACGGCGGCTATCTCCGCCTGCTACGCGGCGGCTGACGGGGGACATCGCCGTCCCCCTCGGCGCTGTCCCTTCTCCGCGCCGGGGTCGTTTCGCCACGATCGCCTCCTGTCCGCCGGTCCCCGCTTTCCGGGGCCGGCCATCATCAGGAGGATCATCATGGCCGAGCCTGTCGCCGCCACAACGCCACGCTATCTCAAGACGCCCGACGCGGCGATCCACCTCGGTCTCTCGGCTCGCACGCTGGAAAAGCACCGCTGCTACGGCACCGGCCCGGTGTTCCGCAGGCTCGGCGGCCGGATTGTCTATGCGATCGACGATCTCGACTCCTGGGCGGCGCTCGGCACCCGCCGCTCGACATCCGATCCCGGCACCGGCGTCGTCCATCCCGCCAAGCGCCTGCCCACCGATTGCGTGCGTCGCTGAGCGCCGATGCCCTCTGCACGCTCCCTTTCCGGCCGATCGAGCGCCGAGCGCACGCAGCTTGAGCTGTTCCGCTCGGTCCCCGGCGACCTGGCGGCCCGCGATGCGCAGGACTTGATGGCCTGGCCGTTCTTCTCACTCGCCAAGGCCCGTCGCACCGCGCCCATCGACTTCCGCCTGGGCGCAACATGGATCTCGGTCGAGGCCGTGCCCGAGCATGGCATGGCGACTATTTGGGACGCCGACGTGCTGATCTGGGCGGCGAGCCAGCTCATCGACGCGCGCGATGCCGGACGGCCGACCTCGCGCCTGATGGTGACGACGCCGCACGAGATACTGGCGTTCACGCGGCGGGGCACCGGCAAGGCGAGCTACGAGCGGCTGAAGGCCGCGCTCGACCGCCTGCAATCCACCACCGTCGCCACCTCGATCCGGCAGCAGCACCAGCGCCGCCGCCATCGCTTCTCGTGGATCAACGAATGGCGCGAGCTGGCGGACGGCAACGGCCGTGCGCTCGGCATCGAGCTGATCCTGCCCGATTGGTTTTATGCCGGCGTGCTCGACCGCGCGCTCGTGCTGACTATCGACCGCGCCTATTTCGACCTGACCGGCGGGCTCGAACGCTGGCTCTACCGCATCGTGCGCAAGCATGGCGGACGGCAGAGCGGCGGCTGGAGCTTCGACGTTCCGCACCTCTACCTGAAATCCGGCGTGCTCTCGCCGCTGCGCCGGTTCGCGTTCGAGCTGCGCGCCATCGTCGCGCGCCAACCGCTCCCCGGCTACGTCCTCACGCTCGAACATGCGCTTGGCCGCGACCGGCTGAATTTCGTTCCCGTCCCCGTCGATCCGTTCGACGCCGCCATGCGCCGCGTCGGCCTCAAGCCTGTGGAGAACTGGCCATGAGGTTCGGACTATCGGGAACGGCGCGATTCGGACGATCGGGAACGCCGGGCACGGACTATCGGGAACGCGCGGGCTTCGCAAAGCCGCAGAAATCCTCGCGGAATCGCACCCCTACTAACGGTGCTAATAGAAAAGAATCCTTCGGATTCTTGCTAACGGCGCGCGCGGCTGTGGACAGCGCGGCCTTGCTCGCGGGCTCGGCGCTCGCTCGGCGGCCAGGTCGCCGCCCTCGCACCGCTCCTGTCGCGCGCCCCATCCCCGGAGACCTCCCATGATCGACGACCGGCCTCCCGCCGTGCGCGGCGGCGGCGCGTTCAGCGCGCTGGCCCGCGACGACCTCACCCATGTCGAGCTGACCTGGATCGAGAAGAAGCTCGAGCACTGGATACGCTTCGGCCGGATCGCCCAGGACCGCATCCTGACCCGCCGCACCCGCGTCGTCGGCTTCCGACCGGGCGCCGTCTTCGCGTTCGTGCGCTGGGCGTCGAACGACTTCGGCACGATCGTCTCGCGCATCGACGTGGTGCGCGCGGTCGCGGCGAACGAAGCCTATACGACATTGCCGTTCGTGCGGCCGGGCGGCGACATCCTGCTCAAGATCGAGGGCTGGCCCAAGGTCCAGCAGGTGCTCGCCGCAATCGACGCGGTGGAGGCGGCCGGCGTCGATCCCTGCGACGCGGCGGCCGACCATTGGCGGCACGTCCACAACCGCATCG
>NZ_LSJY01000141.1 GCF_001556865.1 Sphingobium sp. CCH11-B1
AAGGAGATGGCATGAATGATTTGTGATCGGCCTTGGTGCTCGGCGTCGTGGCGTTTGCTACGGTGTTGGGCGAGGCGGATAGGTTGCAGGCTGGATCGGCATCTTAGGGCTTTGGACCCTGTAAAGGAGATTACCCGCCGCCTGCCGCCGAACGACCAGCTTGAGGCCCGACTTGCGTCGGTGACCTCGTATAGGAGTTTGGCCGGGCCGTTCACACCCGCCCTTTGCCTGGGTGGGTTCCGCCTCACCCAACGAGCGGGAGAATAGCCATGTCTTATATCGGAGTCGACCTTCATCAAAACAGCATCACGGTGTGCCGACGCGAGGCGGACGGCACGGAAGCTTTCGAGACCTTGACCCTGTCGCCTGGCGATATGGATCGCTTTTGCGGCAGCCTCGACGCCGATGACGAAGTGGCGATCGAGGCGACCGGCAACAGCGCCTGGTTCCGTGACCAGATCTTGCCCTGTGTGGGCCGGGTGGTGGTGGTCAACCCCAGTCAGTTCAAGGTGATCAGGAAGTCGGTAAAGAAGACCGATAAGAACGACGCAGCGGCGCTCGCGCTGTTCCTGGAGAAGGACATGCTGCCCGAAACGCGGGTGAAGACGAGCGCCGAGACCGAACTGGCTTCGCTGGCGCACACCCGCGATCTGCTGGTCAAGCAGCGCACCCGGCTCTTGAACAAGATCCACGCGCTGCATGTCGGCAAGGGGCTCAAGCTGAAAAAGGAAAGCCTCGGCTCGAAGCGGGGGCTCGCCGCGATCGACATGGCCCTGTTCTCGCCTTGCGAGCAGGTCGAGATCACGGTGCTGCGTGAGACCGCGCTGTCCCTGACTGCAAGCCTCAAGCAGCTCGACACCGAGATCGAAAAGCACGCCTCGGCGCTCACCGGCTATGAGGGGATCGTCTCGATCAAGGGCGTGGGCCCACGCTCAGCCGCCGTGCTGCTCGCGGCTATCGGTAACGTCCACGACTTCGAAAGCGCCGACAAGCTCGCCGCCTACTTCGGCATGGTGCCGCGCGTTGCCCAGTCGAACGAGACCGACCACCGCGGCCGGATCACCAAGCGCGGCAACAAGCTGGCGCGCACCACCCTCGTCCAGTGCAGCCTCGTCGCAACGCGCTACTCGCCATATCTCAAGAGCTTCCACGAGCGCATCCGCCAGCGGCGCGGCACCGGAAAGGCCATAATCGCCACCGCCCGAAAGCTGCTCTCCATCATCTACGATACCCTGAAAAACGGATGGGTGTTCAGTGACTTCACAACCTTCAGCCGCAGTGAACCATCACTTGCTGCTGGACAATCATCATAGGAG
>NZ_LSJY01000142.1 GCF_001556865.1 Sphingobium sp. CCH11-B1
CCGCCAGGGTCCCGCCTTTGCCGATCCGGGTCTCCTCTTCGAGGCGTGTCACCAGGCGGGGTGCAGCCGTTCCAGCCTCGGCGCGGTCGCGGCGGAATGGTCGGATGCCTTGTCGTTCAGTAAATTCCAGCGCGCGGCCGTTCTGCGGGTCGAGGAGATGCCCGCCTCGAGCATATGCGGCATCACCGTTCCACAGGCTTCCGGCCCGGTCGTCGCCAGCGGCGTGCCATGGCCCATGCCCGTGATGCGATAATCTTCGACCACGACCTGCCCGCTCGCATCCGTCCAGAAACGATGGGGATACCCGTCCACCCGGTCGATCGCGTTCGGCGTATCGCCTAGACCATGCACCGAAAGCCATTGTGCGAGAATCTCATCTGCGTTGTTCTCAGCGACGATCGTGTCAGCAGCTCCGTGCCAGATGGCGATACTGGGCCATGGGCCGGGATGCCCTGCGGCGCGCCGCACCCGGTCGCCAAGGGCATCACCATCATATCGGCCTGTCCCGCGCATCGCCTCGAGGGCCTGCTGCACATTGGACGCCGCGCCATAGGGAAGGCCTGCAATGATCGCGCCGCCCGCAAAAACCTCCGGATAGGTCGCGAGCAGGATCGACGCCATCGCACCACCCGCCGACAGACCTGTGACGAAGATGCGCGACACGTCTATCCCATGGGCCTCCACCATGGCCCCGATCATCTGGCGGATGGACAGCGCCTCACCTCGGTCGCGCGCATTGTCCGCAGGGGAAAACCAGTTAAAGCAAAGATTGGGGTTGTTGGAGCGCTGCTGCTCTGGGAACAGCAGGACGAAGCCATGCTCATCCGCCAGTTGAGACCAGCCTGAGCCGCGATCATATCCCGCCGCTGTCTGGGTGCAGCCATGCAGCACGACAACAAGGGCGGGATCGTCCGCAACCTGCTCCGGAACATGAACCTTTGCCCGCAAGGCACCGGGATTGCTGCCGAATGCCGCCATATCTTTTAGGAGGCCTTCAGGCTCGTTCATCTGCGACCGGGCCATGGTGCGGATCGCTGCCATTTGGGCGATGGCGTCGGATAGCTTCCTCAAGCGTCTATCTCCATATTCAATCCGGTGCTGCATTTGCTGCACTGCACAATATGGAGGCTGATCGCTCCCGCGCAAGCCCATCTGCCTTGCTGTCCCCTTATTCCGACATGACCGAAATAGCAGCTCGCTTGGCGAATCGCGCTGGAGTGACATTTATGGTGATGTCGAGCACCTTTCCCGGACCTTTTTGGCCACCCAGGCGCTCATTCTTGATCATCACATGCGGATGATTCGCAGCTATCTGCTTTTGCGTTCGGCACCGCCCAACATCCTATGCCGATAGATAAGTCAGACGTATATCAATGGCCAGATGACCCACGGGATTCTCTACAGCTTCCGCCGTTGTCCTTATGCAATTCGCGCGCGTCTGGCGCTGGTCGTCAGCCGGACGCGCGTCGAACTGCGCGAGGTCCAGCTATCTGCGAAGCCAAAGGCAATGCTCACAGCCTCGCCCAAAGGCACAGTTCCGGTGCTTGTGCTGCCCGACAATAGAATTATCGACCAAAGCATTGACATCATGCGCCATGCATTGGCTCAGAATGATCCAGAGGGCTGGTTGAACGGGCACGACCCGGAGTTGATTGCGAAGAACGATGGGCCTTTCAAATATGACCTCGATAGGTACAAATATCCCGAACGTTATGGATCGGACGCCCAATCCCATCGTAGCGCCGCTCTGGCATTTCTGCATGAACTGGAAAGCAGGCTGGTGAGATATCCCGCTTTGGCCGGTGGCACATGGGGGCTGACAGATGCAGCCATAATGCCGTTCATTCGCCAATTTGCTGCGGTCGACCAGAGTTGGTTCGACACTCTCCCGCTCCCGGCCCTTAAAGCTTGGTTAGGCGAAAGCGTCGCATCGGAACTATTTGCCACGGCGATGGTGCGCTCGGCGCCCTGGTCACCAGAACAGGCTGCAGTCCATTTCCCTTTTGAAAGTAGATAAACCCTCGGGTTTAAAATGCTGAAACGCCCGATTCCGGCCGTCCGTGCACAAATTTGCTGATCCTGACCGCTGACTGTCAGCCATTCCGAGTGCGGATATTTCGGCCAGGACTAGATCAGCTTGTCGAGCGTCAGGGGCAGGTCGCGCACGCGCTTGCCGGTCGCATTGAAAACGGCGTTGGCGATGGCGGCCGCGACGCCGGTCGTCCCGATCTCACCTATTCCGCGCGCGCCGAGCGGTGTGCGGGGATCGGGGATGTCGGTCCACAGGACGTCTATGTCGGGCACGTCAAGATGTACCGGCACATGATAGTCGACGAGCGACGTGCTCATGATGCGGCCGCTGCGTTCGTCGAGCAGTGTCTCCTCGGTCAGCGCCATACCCAGGCCCATGATCATGCCGCCCTTGAACTGGCTTGCGGCTGTCTTTGCATTCAGGATGCGGCCGCAGTCGAAGGCACCGACGAGGCGATCGACGCGGATTTCGCCCGTGACCTCGCTGACGCGCAGCTCACAGAAGTTCGCCGACGTACTGTGCATCGAATATTTCATGATCTCGAGCGGCGCCCCGCTTTCGCCGACCACGCTTAGCTCGTCGCGCCCCGCGCGGCGCAGGATGGAGGCGAAGCTTTCCTGGCGGGCCGGCTCCGCGACGCTGCGCAGTCCTCCTTCGGCGAACTCGACCTCGCTCGGCTTGAGGCCTGCGAGCGGCGTGTCGTTGCCGGCTAGCCGAACCAGTTCAGCCGCGAGCTTCCCGCTCGCAGCGCTGATGGCGGCCGCGAGTGAAGCGGTCTGCGACGATCCGCCGGCAAAGCTTGCGAAGGGCAGACTGGAATCCCCGATCGTCACCGTGAGACGATCGAGCGGGAGGCCCAGCCGATCGGCGGCATGCTGCCGCTGCACTGTTGCGGTACCCATGCCCATTTCATGCGCTGCGCTGGCGACATGGGCATTGCCATGAGCGTCGATGGTGATCCGCACGGACGTGCCGGGCATGCGCATGAACGGAAAGGTGCCGCTGGCGCAGCCCATGCCGATCAGCCACTCGCCGTCGCGCCGCATTCCCGGTTGCGCGACCCGCCGGTGCCAGCCGATGCGCGCAGCGCCGAGGTCATAGGCCTGCATCATCGCGCTCTGCGAGTGCGGCGCGCCGCTCACCGGATCGCGGGTCGCGACGTTGCGCCGGCGCAGTTCGATGGGGTCGATGCCGATGGCGTAGGCCAGTTCATCCATCGCGCATTCGATCGCGAAGGTGCCGGGCGTCTCACCGGGGCCGCGCATGAAGCTGTTCGCCAGCAGATCGAGGTCGACATAATGCTGGACGATATCGAAGCTCTCGCTGGCGTAGAGCGAGCGGCCCGTGAGGGTGAAGCCTTCGTCGCAGATGCTGTGCAGCGGCCTGACGCCATAGCCATGGTGCAGCAGCGCCTTGAGCTTGCCGTTCGCATCCGCGCCCAGCGCCACCCGCTGCTCTGTTTGCGTGCGCCCGCCGATCAGCCGGTGCATGCTGGCGCGTGAGAGGGCGACGCGCACAGGCCGGTCGGCAAGCTTCGCCGCCGCCGCGCCCAGTATCTGGTGATCCCATAGACCTTTCGCGCCGAAGCCTCCGCCCACATAGGGGGAGCTTACCTCGACATCGCCGGCCTTCAGCCCGAATATCTTCGCGAGCGAACCGGCGGTCCCGTGGATCATCTGGGTCGCATCGTGAACGATCAGCTTGCCGTTCCGCCAGACGATCGTAGCGGCATGCGGCTCGATCGGATTATGGTTCTCCCAGGGCGTCGTATAGACGGCGTCGATCTTGAAGGCGGCCTCCGCGAACTTTCGGCTTGGGCCGCCCTTCTCGAGGCGATTGCGTTCGACGAGGATGGACTCGGGCGTATAGGCGCTGGCCTTGCCTTCCTCGAACCGCGTGCGCGCGGTCGGCGCGGCATCGTAGCGCATCCGGACCAAGGTGGCCGCATGATCGGCCTGCTCGCGTGTTTCGGCAAGCACCACCGCGACGACCTGGCCGTTCCAGCGTATCTCGGGATCCTGCATGATCGGCAATGTGTGATTGCCCGCGGCCTTGAGGTTGGTCATGCCGATCGGCGGCGGGACGCTCATTTTGGGCGCGTTGCGATAGGTCATGACGAGCGCGACGCCGGGTGCCGCCTCGGCTGCGGACACGTCGATATCGCCGACGCGGCCGCGCGCGATCGTGGAATGGAGGAAGGCGGCATAGAGGAGACCCTCCATCGGCACTTCGGCGGCGAACCGCGCCGCCCCGCGCACCTTGTCGGGACCGTCGACCCGCGACTGTTGCTCGCCGAGCGATACGGGCTTGTCGATCAGCGGATCGGGCGTCCCGCCGGGCAGCCAGCTTGCGGGCACTTGGCCGATGACCGCGCGCACGCCGCCGACGATGGCATTTTGCAGCTTGGTCATGGATGCGCTCCTGACAGGGCGGTCAGGACGGCGACCACAGTTCGTTCGACGAGGCCGACCTTGAAATCGTTGCCCGGCAGCGGCCGCGCGCCGACAAGCTCTTCGCGGATCGCGGCAAGGAAAGTCTCGGGCGTCGGCGTCGCGCCGACCAGCGCCGCTTCCGCCTTTCTCGCCCGCCAGGGCTTGGCTGCCACGCCGCCGAGCGCAAGACGGGCTTGCGTGACGCGCCCATCGGCGACCCCCAGGCCGCCCGCGATGGAAATCAGCGCAAAGGCGTAACTGGAGCGATCGCGGACCTTGCGATATTCGGCGTGGGTCAGCGCGTCAGAAGGAGGCGGCAGTTCGATGGCGGTGATCAGTTCACCCGGTATCAACACGGTCTCCACAAACGGCGTAGCACCGGGCAGGACATGAAAATCATTCAGCGGCACTGACCGATCGCCATCGGGCCCGGAGAGATGGATCACGGCATCGAGCATGGCGAGCGCCACGCACATGTCGGAAGGATGGGTGGCGACGCACTGATCTGACGCGCCCAAGATGGCATGATAGCGGTTGAACCCGTCGATCGCGTCGCATCCGGTGCCCGGCTGCCGCTTGTTGCAGCGCGCGCCTTCGACGTCGTAGAAATACATGCAGCGCGTACGCTGGAGGATATTGCCCCCGACCGTGGCCATATTGCGGATCTGGGCAGAGGCGCCCGCGAGCAGCGCGCGGGCAAGCACCGGGTAGCGGCGGCGCACGAGCGGATCGACAGCAACGGCGGCGTTCTTGACCGACGCGTCGATGATCAGCCCGCCGCCTTCGCTTTCGCGAATGGTGCCGGGCGTGTGGCTGACGTCCACCAAGTCGCTCGCCTGTTCGACATTTTGCCGCAGAAGGTCGACGAGGTTGGTCCCGCCGCCCAGAAGCCTTGCGCCACTCTCCACGCGGGCGAGGGCGTCCGCCCGATCCGTAGCGCGAACATAGGTCAAGGGCGTCATGCCGCTGTCTCCGTCAACATCGCCTCGATCGCCTCGACGATCCCATTATGTGCGCCGCAACGGCAGAGATTGCCGCTCATGCGCTCGCGTATCTCCGCGCGCGTCACGACCGGTGAGGCGGCGATATCGAAGGTGACGTAGCTGGGGTCGCCCCGGCGAAGTTCCTCCGCCATGCCGATCGCCGAGCAGATCTGGCCGGGAGTGCAATAGCCGCATTGCAGCCCGTCATGCGCGATGAAGGCATGCTGCAACAGGTGAAGATCGCCGCCTTCACCTACTAGACCTTCGATCGTTCGCACGTCGCTACCGTCCGCCTGAGCCGCCAAGGTCAGACAGGACAGGACGCGGCGGCCATCGACAAGAACCGTGCAAGCGCCGCAGGCACCCTGGTCGCATCCCTTCTTGGTACCGATGAGATGAAGATGCTCGCGTAGCAAATCGAGCAGCGAGACCCGGGCATCGCCGGGCGGTGGAACTTCCGTGCCGTTCACACATATAGTCATGACTTGGCTCCATCCGTTGGCGCGATACGGCTCTTGCGATATCCCCCAACAAGATACAACGAAGTTCGGACTATTCAATCTTCGTTGTAGACGATCTTTGTAATCATCGCGATGAACCGATCTCGTTCCTCAGCCGACAGTCGCGAAAGCATCAGCATATACATTTGACGATAGGTCTCGACCTGGCCCTGGGCGTAGGTTGCGCCAGCCTCGGACAGCGTAAGCGCCACGGCACGACGGTCGGCTTCTATGCGCTCCCGCCTCAGGAAGCCTCGTTTCACGAGCCGATCCGTCGCCGAAGACAAGGTCGTCGTCGGCACCGCAAGGAAGCGCGCGACATCGGTCGGGCCGCAACCGGCATGGTCCGCGACATAGAGTAGCACGGCCTTGTCCAACTCGGCGAGCGGCCGCTCGGAGCGCCGGGCATCGGCCAGCTTATATCGCCGCGCGAAGGTGTCGAATGCAGTGCCGAGCGCGGCGAGCTGGTCTTCGGTCGGATCACTCATTCTGCCCGCATATCGCGTCTTGACCTCGATTGGCCAGTGTTGCCTGCGGGAGAAGCGCGACTGCGTGCAACCTGGCGGAACTGCTCAAGACAGGAAGTGCGATGCTTGTCGATGCGACGGCTGCTTTGCATCCTCTGTCCGTGTCCGTTCTTTGCGGCACAAAGTTGAGGCAGAGGTGAATGGACGCAAGCAGCAGATCGTCCCGAGAGGTTCCATACACGGCCGACGCATCGCGCACGCTTAGCCATCATTTTTTCATTCCCAGCTGCGGACGGTCTCCTTTTCTGTCATCGAAGTTTGCGAATGGCGCGCAACGACCGCGATGAGAGGTTCTGGTTCCCCGCAGTAGCGAGGAGCGAATTTAGATTTCTGTAGCCTCCGCTAATGTCAAAGCGTCTTCCACATCCACTCCGAGGTATCGAACCGTACTTTCGATCTTGGTATGTCCCAGCAGGATCTGGACTGCGCGGAGATTGCCGGTCGCCTTGTAAATGATTGACGCCTTGGTCCGCCGAAGAGAATGCGTACCATAGTCCTCACCGGGCAGACCAATTCCCGTTACCCGTTCATCGACCAACCGCGCATATTGCCTTGTGCTAATGTGGGCAGCATGATCGGTTCGGCTCGGGAAGGCGAAATCATCCAGGGAGCCACCCCGAAGCTCGAGCCATTTGAGCAGGCTCGCGCGAGCATCGTCCATCAGCTCAAACTGAACAGGTCCGCCTGTCTTTTGCTGAACGACTGTGGCTCGGGTCCGAATTTTTCGATCGCAAACGATGTCGCTAATCCCGATCTTCACCAAGTCACAGCCACGCAGCTTGCTATCGATTGCGAGATCGAAAAGCGGACGATCCCGGAGCCGTCCGTGCTGATCAAGAAAGAAACGCACAGCCCAAATCTGGCGCGGCTTGAGCGCTCGCTTTGCTCCAACTTTGCGCTCTGCGTTCCATGAAACTCGCTCGCGAGCGGCGGGATCAAACTCTGATAATCCCATGACACTTCTCCTATGGCCACAATGGCCATGAGAAGAAACGCTAAAACGGACCTACGCACCGAGATGTGCGGCCGTGCTCCAAAACGCTCGGAGGCATGGCCGCCACCTTATCGAACGCTTAGCAGATGCACTCCACCGGGTTGCTGGGCAAAGCCAAGCCGCCGGTCGAGGAACCGCCCGATCACGTCGATCGCTGTCAGGCTATGCTGGCTTGGCTTGACCGTCGTGAAGCTGCCTCCGCCCGCGAGCGCGAAGGGAAGCAGCAATTGATCGCCCAGATACGGGCCGGCAAAGGCATCCGATTCCAGATAGCCGCGCATCCGCCCTACGGCCTTCTTGCAGACCCGCTCCGCCGTTACACCTAACTGGCCAAAGCCGCTGACGATCTCTGTGCCGTGCTCGAACTGCGCCTCCAGCAATAGGATGTTGCCCGGCCCCTGATCTTCGGGCAGCTCGCGGACGCAGGCCTCCCGCTCCGACCAGCCAAGGTCGCGACGCACGACGTTGATCTCGCGCTCCGCGATCTCGAAGGGCAGCCCTGCGAACAGGGCCTGCCCGCTAACGCCGAGGAGCCCCCCGCGCTCCAGGCAATCGATCGCCCGCAGCGGAGCCGGCGTGATGTCGACCTCGATCCGGCCGCCACCGCGCGGGTAGAAGCCATGGCGGACGAGCCGCGCCTCGACTGTCGGCCCCATGCGATTGATGATCGGCAGGAAGCATTTCGCGATAAAGTCGAACGGCGGGGCGAGCATATTGTGGGTTCCGCCCTCCAGCACCAGCCGTGATGGCGCGTCAGCGAGCAGCAACGGCATCAGCACCGTCTGCAGGACAAGCCCCGTCGATCCCGCGGTACCGACAGCGAAGCGATACTCGCCCGGCACCACATGGCCCGGCGTGAAGCTGAGCGCGGACGACCCAACATGGAGCCCCTGGCATTCGGCGTTACCGATGACGCAGGCTGCCTCGACTGCGGTCACGTGCTGGCGCATGAGGCCCGGCTTCGACCGCTTGGCGCGGACATTTTCGATGCGGACGGCCTTGCCGGTGACGAGCGAGAGCGCGCACGCATTGCGCACGACCTGCCCACCACCTTCGCCTTCCGATCCGTCGATGATGATCATAATTCCCCCTGGATATGCGTGAAGGGTTACCCCTTCACGCACACCACCTGTTTCAACGTGTGGACGATCTCCACCAGATCGGCCTGGGCGGCCATCACGGCTTCTATCGGCTTGTAGGCCTTGGGCGTCTCGTCGATGACGCTCTCGTCCTTGCGGCACTCGACGCCCGCCGTGTCGGCGATATGCTCGTCGAGCGAGACCAGCTTTTTCGCATGGGTGCGGGACATCACGCGCCCCGCGCCATGACTGCAGCTCTCGAACGATTCGGCATTGCCGAGACCGCGCACGATGAACGATTTCGCGCCCATCGAACCCGGGATGATGCCCATCGTCCCCTTCGCCGCGCGCACCGCCCCTTTGCGGGTCACGAGCACATTCTCGCCGAAGTGGTTTTCCCGCGTCACATAGTTGTGATGGCAGTTCACCGCTTCGAGCTCGGCGTCGAAAGGCTTGGCGATCTGGCCGCGAAGCGCCCGGACCACATTGGTCATCATCATCCGGCGATTCAGCGCCGCGAAGTCCTGCGCCCATTCGACCGCCTCGACATAGTCGTCGAAATGGTCGGTCCCTTCCGGGAAGTAGGCCAGATCCTCGTCGGGCAGGTTGATAAACCACTTGCGCATGTCCTGCTTGGCCAGTTCGATGAAGAACGTGCCGATCGCATTCCCGACGCCGCGAGAGCCCGAGTGGAGCATGATCCATACGCGCTGCTCGGTATCGAGGCAGAGCTCGATGAAGTGGTTGCCCGTCCCCAGTGTCCCCAGATGGGTCAGTTGGTTGGTGTTCTTGAACCGCGGATACTTCGCCGTGATCCGGTCGAACCGCTCGATGAGCGTCGCCCAGGCCGCTACGATCTCAGCCGGCGGGTCGCCCCACGAGCCAGTATCGCGCTTCCCGCGATTGACGCTGCGCCCGTGCGGTACCGCCCGCTCGATCGCCGAGCGAATGCCTTCCAGATTATCCGGAAGATCGCTCGCCATCAGCGACGTGCGCGCGGCCATCATGCCGCAGCCGATATCGACACCCACCGCCGCCGGGATCACCGCGCCCTTGGTCGGGATCACCGAACCAACGGTCGCGCCGATACCGACATGCACGTCCGGCATTGCCGCCACATGTTTGAACACGAAGGGCATAAGCGCTGCCTTGCGCAGCTGCTCATGCGCCTTCTCATCGACCGGCACACCGCGCGTCCACAGCTTGATCGGCTTGCCGCCCTCGACGTGCTGAAAATCAAAATTTGTCTCGGTCATCACGACCTCCCTTGCGTAATCATGGTGCCGGCGACGAGGTTTGGCGAGACATCCCAGAACATCCTGGCCGGATTGCTCCGGGGCGGATTCGAACCGCTCAGCCTTTCGGCCTTACCCGTGTAGTCCCGCCGGCATTCGCCAGCTTGAATTTGGTGCCATGGCGACAAGTGTTTGACAGACTTCTCTCCGTCCTCGCGGACGGTCCCTGTGCTACCGTTACACTACGGACCGATTGGGCGGTCCGGCGGGATTCGAACCCGCACCTGGGGCGTGATAGGCCATGTAGTCCGTCAGGCATTCGCCATGGTTTTTGCATTTCGGGTCACGGCGACGAGAAGTGAGAAAGACCGTCCCGAGGGACTGGCGCTCTACCCAGCTGAGCTACTGCATCGTTGCCGATACAGGCGGGATTCGAACCCGCGACAACCACATTACCAATGTAGTCCTTCTCGGCATTCGCCGTGATATTCTGATCGGGTCGTGGCGACGAGTTTCGGCAAGACGCGGCCCTTAAGCTACGTGTCGGCGGCGGGGTTCGAACCCGCATCTCCCTTTCGGCACAACTGCCTTCCGGGCGCTTTACTCGTTGGGCCTCGTGGTTTGGAGACATGTAGTCCTGCCAGCATTCGCCACGACCCGTTTCGTTCAGACCTCCACTTGTTCGACGATGCTCACCCAGTCGCGCGTCTCGCCGGAGACGAAGCACGCGATCGTATCGAACACCGCGTCGGAGAAGCCCCCGACATTCAGGATGTCCGGTCGCCCGGCCGCCTGCGTGGTGCCGTAGGGCGCGATGTCGATGCAGACGAGCTTGGCTTGCAGGTTGCGCTTCGCCAGTTTCGTCCACTCCTGCATCGTCGCCGTCGAGCTGTTGCGCTTCGCATCGACCCAGGACTCGTTGTCCGAGACGATGACCACCAGATCGACCGGCGCCTTCTCCCTGTTGAGGAGCGCAAGGGGCGCCGAGACGTTCGTCCCGCCACCACCGACGGCCGCCAGCTTCGCGGCATTCACCGCGATCCGGTCGGTAGGCTTCAAGGTCACCGGCACAACCGCCTGCTCGAATGGGATGACCCGTGCGTCACGGTTGGACCGTAGCATCGCCGCCGCGACCAGGGCCGCGACATCGATGCAGCGAACCTTCGACGAGGCGCCCTTGCAGTAGCCCGTCACCGGCATGCCCATCGATCTCGACACGTCGGGGCAGACGACCACGCGGCCCGGCACCTTCGGCACGCTACGGAGCGACAGCTCCAGCGCCTCCTCCAGCGCCGCCTGCACCTTGAGCGGCACGCCGTCACCAACCTGCCCAAGCGCCACCATCAACTGATAGGGCATGGGCCGCACGGCGCGGAGCGCATCGCGGTCGGCAAGCCGAGCCGCGACCTGATCGGTGAGCCCCTCCACCCCGAACGCACCGTTGCGCGCCAGCGTGTTGAGGTTCATCCGCAGCGCCTGCCAACCGATACGGCCAGCAAGCTCCGCCCACTGTTCCCCGCTCAGCGGATAAGCGGTCAGCCACTGAAACGGCACCTTCGGCAATGGCTGTGCATGATCCTGTTTCCAGGCCTCGAACGCTGCGATCTCGGCGGGCAGAGCGGCGACGTCATAGGGACGACCGATCAGCCAACCATAGAAAGCCTTACGCTGCGCATCCGCCGGGCGCGGATGGACCATCTTGACGATGTCCGCTAGGCTCGGCGCATTGCCGGTCGCGGCATGCATCAGGTCGCGGATCGATGCCTGCTCCAGCCACTGCTGGACCAGCCGCTTCGGCCGCGAGCCGAGCGAGGTTCGCCCGACCTGACCCGAACGCATGATCTGCACGAAGCTGCGCAGCATGCGGCCGTTGTTGACGACCTTGCCGAAGACCCGAACCGAAATGTCGGGATCGGCGACGGTCAGCCAAGCTGCCAGCAACGCCGGCATATCCTTCATCGCCCCGGACGTGCGGGCATAGACCGCAGCCTGGGCGACGAAATACGGATCGACCGCACGGGCCGCCTCTAGCACATCGGCAAGCTGCGTCTCCGCCGCACCGTAGAAATTATCGGCCAGCGTGCCGGTGGCCGCCAACTGGGCGAGCTTTGCCTTGGGCCCATATGCATAGGCCGGCGCGCTCTCCCGGTTCAACGTATCGGTGCGCGGCAACAGCTTCGCCATGGCGCTTGCAAACAGTCCCTTGTTGGCCATCGTCCAACTCCTTCGTCTGGTCAGGGCGGCAGGATTTGAACCTGCGGCCTCCTGCTCCCAAGGCAGGCGCTCTGCGCAGGCTGAGCTACACCCTGTGAATTTCCGGTCCTTGGGGCGGCCGGCCCATTCCGGCCGCCCCAGTTCCGCCTACCGACCGAGTAATCCGCCTCGGTCGACGCCAAACCAATCGCAGAGGGCATGCCAAATCATCTGGGCGGACCTGGAAAAATCACATGGTACTGATTTTAGATATTTTATTTTTCCCATCGCTAAAGCGCGCAGACTTTGAAGCGCGAAAAATATGATCGATCAAGATAGAGATTTATCCTATGATATAAGAATGAAACCTCTGACCGTTATCGGCTTCCTAGGCTCGACGCTCGATGCGAGCAAGTTCGGCCCTTCGCGCTGGAATAAGTGGCGCCCCACCGTTGCGCTGACGATGCATGAGGATCTGCGGGTCGACCGGTTGATCCTGCTGCATGGCACCACCCATAGTCGCCTCGCCGAATATGTGGCGGAAGACATCGCCTCGGTATCGCCGGAGACACAGGTCGACATGCGTGTCCTCGACTTTCGCGACCCTTGGGATTTCGAGGAGGTCTATGGAAAGCTGCTCGACTTCGCGCGGGCCGAGCCGTTCGATCCGGACGAGCAGGATTATCTCTTGCATATCACTACTGGCACGCACGTCGCGCAGATCTGTCTCTTCCTGCTGACCGAGGCACGTTATCTGCCCGGCCGCCTGCTCCAGACCCAGCCGGCCAAGCGTGCCGAGGATGGCGGAGCGCCCGGTCGCTGGAGCATCATCGATCTCGACCTGTCGCGCTATGACAGCATTGCGACCCGCTTCGCCGTGGCGAGCGCGGAGAGCACCTCCTTCCTGAAGTCCGGCATCGAAACGCGCAACGCCGCCTTCAACCGCATGATTGACGAGATCGAGCAGGTCGCACTGCGCTCGCGCGCACCCGTGTTGCTGATGGGGCCGACTGGCGCCGGCAAGAGCCAACTCGCTCGACGCATCTATGAGTTGAAGAAGGCCAAGCACCAGATCGCCGGACCGTTTGTTGAAGTGAACTGCGCGACGCTAAAGGGCGACAGCGCGATGTCGGCCTTGTTCGGCCATCGCAAGGGCGCCTTCACCGGCGCGGTCGCCGACCGGCCGGGCCTGTTGCGCTCCGCTGACAAGGGCATGCTGTTCCTAGACGAGATCGGCGAACTGGGCCTCGACGAACAGGCGATGATCCTTCGCGCGATCGAGGATAAGCGCTTCCTGCCTGTCGGCGCCGACAAGGAGGTTGCGTCCGACTTCCAGTTGATCGCCGGCACCAATCGTGACCTTGGGCAGACAGTGGCGGCAGGCGGATTCCGCGAAGACCTATACGCCCGCCTTAATCTGTGGACCTTCCGCCTGCCGGGTCTCGCCGACCGACGCGAGGATATCGAACCCAATCTGGACTATGAGCTGGATCGCTTTGCCGAGCGGGAGGGCGACCAGACCAGTTTCAACAAGGAAGCGCGCCAGCGCTACCTGGCCTTCGCGACATCAGCCGAAGCAAGCTGGCCCGGCAATTTCCGCGACCTCGCAGCCAGCGTCACTCGCATGGCAACGCTTAGCCCAAAAGGGCGTATCGATGTGGACTGCGTCGACAAGGAGATCGCACGATTGCGGCGCTTGTGGTCAGGTCAGGCTGATAGCGCTCCAGATATTCTGTCGGAGCTACTGGCTGCCGAGCAGATTGCCGAACTCGACCTGTTCGATCGCGTTCAACTTGCCGAGACGATCAAAATATGCCGCACTAGCCGCTCGCTCTCTGAAGCAGGGCGGACCCTTTTTAACGCCTCGCGCGCGCGCCGCAGCAGCTCGAATGACGCGGATCGCCTACGAAAATATCTGGCACGGTTCGAATTAGAATGGTCGGCGGTAAACGGCTTAGGATGACGACCCTTCCCGGACGCTCAGCAGATCCTATGCAGGCCGGATCGGCTATGCCGTTGTTCCGTCAAACCCCACGGAGA
>NZ_LSJY01000143.1 GCF_001556865.1 Sphingobium sp. CCH11-B1
GGGCACAAGGCTGGCGGTGGCGGAGATCGTCGCGGCGCTGGCGGACATCGGGCGCGATAGCGGGAGCGGGAGCGAGCTGATCGCGTTCGGGGCGCTGCCATTGGCGCGGCCTTATCTGGTGCCCGCCGCGATGGCGCGGATGGCGCGGAGCGATCCGCGCGCGGCGTTCAAGGTGCTGGAGGGAAGCTGGCGCGAACTGGTGGAGCCGCTGCGCGACGGGGTGATCGACATGGTGGTCGGCGCGCTGCGGCCGTTCGAGATTGCCGATCTGTACCAATTGCCCTTGTCGGAGGATCGGCTGGTGATCGCAGCGGGGAGCCAGCATCCGCTGGCCAAGGTGGACAAGCCGACGATGGAGCAGCTGGCGAGCTATCCGTGGATCGTCGCGCCCGCCAATTCGCCATTGCGTGAACAGTGGGAAAAGCTGTTCGGGGCGGGCAAGGTGCCAGCGACGCCGGTCGAGTGCGGGTCGGTAATGATCATCGGGCGGTTGTTGACGGAGGGGGATTTCCTGACCCTGCTGTCGCCCGATCAGGTGGCGTTGCAGATCCGTAGCGGGCTGCTGACGCAGGTCGGGCCGCCGCTGGAAGGCAGCAAGCGCGTGGTGGGGATCACGACGCGGCGCAGCTGGCGCCCGACCGCGACCCAGCGCCGCTTCCTCGACATGCTGGGCGAGGCGGCCAAGGGCGAGCGGGTGGCGGGCGCGCCACCCGATTTGCGGGAATCGGGCTGGGTTTGAGGGGCTAATCCAGGTTGATCCAGACCGCCTTCGTTTCCAGATAATCCTCGATATGATGCGGGCCGGACTCGCGGCCGAAGCCGCTCATGCGGTAACCGCCAAAGGGGACGGCGGGATCGAGCATCTGGTAGCAATTGACCCAGACGGACCCCGCGCGGATGCCGCGCGCCATGCGGTGCGCGGTGCCAAGGTCGCGGGTCCATACACCGCTGCCCAGGCCAAACTCGGTGGCGTTGGCGCGGGCCAGAACCTCCTCGATCGTGTCAAAGGTAAAGGCGGAGAGGACCGGGCCGAAAATCTCCTCCCGCGCGATCGTCATGTCGTCGGCGACATGGGTGAAGATGGTGGGTTCGATGAAATAACCCGCATCATAGCCCGCGCCGCTCATGCGCGCGCCGCCGGTCAGCGGGTGGGCGCCTTGCGTGTTGGCGCCGTCGATGAAGGCGAGGATCTTGTCCATTTGGGCCAGGGAAACGACCGGCCCCATCTGGGTGGTCGGGTCCAGCGGGTCACCGACCTTGATCGTTTTTGTGAAGGCGGCGAGGCGCTCCATAAATTCGTCGTGGATTGTGCCTTGTACGAACAGGCGCGTGCCCGCGCTGCAAATCTGCCCGGCATTGGCGAACACGGCCATGGCAGCGGCGGGGACGGCCTTGTCGAGATCGGCGTCGGCAAAGACGATGTTGGGCGACTTGCCGCCCAGTTCCACGGTTACGCGCTTCATCGTTCCGGCGGCGGCGTGCAGGATTTTTTCGCCGACGCCGGTGGAGCCGGTGAAGGCGATCTTGTCGACGTCCGGGTGGCTGGAGAGCGCCGCGCCTGCATCGCCAAGGCCCGTGACGATGTTGATGACGCCGTCCGGCACGCCCGCTTCCAGGCACAGTTCGCCAAAGCGCAGCGCGGACAGGGGCGTCTGTTCGGCGGGCTTCATGACGAGGGTGCAGCCGGTGGCGAGTACCGGCCCGGCCTTCCACACCGACATGCCGATCGGGCCGTTCCACGGGTTGATCGCCGCGACCACGCCGATGGGTTCCTTGAGCGTGTGGGAGAGGACGTCGCCCATGGCGCTGTTGTCGATCGTGTCGCCCGCGATCAAAGTCGCCTGCCCGGCATAATAGCGCAGCAATGCGCCTGCGCGCGCCTTGCCCATGATCGTGCGGCTATAGGGCGCGCCCAGGTCCAGCGTGTCGAGCATCGCCAGTTCCTCGAAATGCTGCTCCACCAGATCGGCAAGGCGCAGCATGATGCGCTGGCGCTCCACCGGCTTCATCCGCCGCCATGGCCCCTCGAACGCGGTGCGGGCCGATTTGACTGCGCGATCGACATCCTCCGCGCCGCCCTGCGCGACGGTGGCCAACAGATCGCCAGTGGCGGGGTTGCGGGTCTCGAACCGCTGCCCCGACAAAGCAGGGACGCGCTGGCCGCCGATCAACATGTCCTGATGCGGCGTGTCGAGCAGAGCGGGGCGGGGGGGGATGATGAGCTGGGTCATAGGGTTTCTTTCAGGCGGCGATGTTGGATGTGACGGCGTCTTGCAGGATGAACTGCGCTGCGCGCTGGGCGATCATCATGGTGGGGGCGGAGGTGTTGCCGCTGATGATGTCCGGCATGACGGAAGCGTCGACGACGCGCAGGCCTGACACGCCGCGCACGCGCAGGCGATTGTCCACGACGGCCATCGGGTCGCTGTCCGATCCCATCTTGCAGGTGCCGGTGGGGTGATAGGCAGTGTTGACGATCTTGCGCAGGGCGGCGTCGATCTCGGCGTCGCTTTGATGCTGCGCGCCCGGCTCGATTTCCGCGCCAGTCATGGCGGCGAGTGCGGGCTGGGCGAAGATATGGCGGCAGGCGCGAAACCCGGCGATCAGCGTCTGCATGTCATAGGGATCGGCAAAGAAATTGGGATCGATGACCGGCTTGTCTTCCGGTCGGTTGCTGGCCAGACGGACGGAGCCGCTGCTTTTGGGACGCAGCAACTGAATGAGCCCCATATAGCCGTGGCGGCGGGGGACCGAACGGGCGTCGAGCTTCAGCCCGGCGAGGAAGGTGATCTGGATGTCGGGGCGACCCGTTCCGTCGGTGCAAAGGAAGCCGCCCGCCTCCGCGACATTGGAGGCCAGCATGCCTTCGCGCTTCAGCAGATATTTGAACGGGCTGGCCAGGATGCGGGGCAGAACCTTGGCCGATACGGCATAGGATTCCGCCGACGGGTTTTCCATCGCGACATGGACGGTGGGATGGTCCTGCAAATGCGCGCCGACGCCGGGCAAATGGTGGATAAGGTCGATGCCCATCTCGTGTAGATGATCCTGCGGCCCGATGCCCGACAGCATCAACAGGTGCGGCGAATTGGTCGCGCCCGCGCACAGGATGATCTCCCGCCGCGCCGCGATGGTGCTGCGCGCGCCGCCCGTCTCGATCTCCAGACCTACCGCGCGACCCCGGTCGAACAGGATGCGGCGGACCATGGTGTTCGCCATGACAGTCAGGTTGGCGCGATCCAGTGCGGGGTGGAGGAAGGCGCGGGCACTCGACAGGCGGGTGCCGTTGCGTTGGTTGAGGTCGTAGCGGCCAAAGCCGTCCTGCCGATCGCTGGCGAAATCATCATTGCGGCGATGCCCTGCCTGTTCCGCCGCATCTACGATAGCGGCGCTCACCGGATTCCAGCTTTTGGGCTTCTGCACGTCCAGTTCGCCGCCCTTGCCGTGCCAGGGCGTATCGGGACCGGCATAATTTTCGACTGCTTTGAAAGCGGGCAGGACATCGTCATAGGCCCAGCCATCATTGCCCGCATCGGCCCAGGCGTCATAGTCCGCCCGTTGCCCGCGAATATAGACGCCGCCATTGATGGCGCTGCATCCCCCGAACAGCTTGCCGCGCGGAAAGTTGATCGTGCGGTTGTTGACGGCGGCGTTGCCGGTCAGCGCCTGTTTCCAGTTATATTTTTCGTGCGGCAGCAGGAAGATATTGCCGACCGGCATCGCGGTCTTGATGTTGACCGGCCATTTTTTGTCGGATGGCCCTGCTTCGATCAGAGCGACGCGGTTGGCCGGGTCGGCCGACAGGCGATTGGCCATCAGGCTGCCCGCCGAGCCGGAGCCGATCACGATATAGTCGAAGCTATCGCTCATAGAATTGCGTCCCTGCGGCCGAGCGCGGGCACATGGCCCCGCACGGCGATGAAGCCCAAGGCGTTGACCAGCATCAAGGCCGCGAGCGCGCCGAAAAAGCCGAGATTGCCCCAGTCGATCAGGATTGCGCCCGCTACCGCGCTGACGATCGCGCCGATGCGGCCCGCTGCGCCCATAAGGCCGAGGCCGCGGGCGCGCAGGCCGGTCGGGAAAGCGTGCGCGCCGACCGCGAACATGGCCGATTGCGCGGCGCTGGCGAAGAGGCCGAGCGCGCCGAGGCAGGCTAGGACAGCGCCTTCGTTGCGCGCGCCGCTGATGGGGAGGAGGGCGAGGGTGGCGCAGACCGCCGCCCCGACGATCGCCATCAGGATCAGCACTGGGCGCGATCCGAAGCGGATGATGGCCAGCGACGCGATCATCGCGCCGATGGAGCCGCCGATGTTGAAGCTGGTAAGGCCAAGACTAGCGGCTTGCAGGCCAAAGCCTGCGCTGGTCAGCATGGTCGGTGCCCAGTTGAACATGAGGTAGATCATGAACATGCCGGAGAACATCGCGACCGACAGCGCCAGCGTGTCGCGCAACAAGGCCGTGCCGAACAGGTTGCGCATCGGTTCGTAGCGGGGCGCTTCCCCGGCGGCGCGTGGCACATGCGCAACGGAGGTAGGGTCGGGATGGCCGATGCGGCGCAATATGCGGTCGAGTTCAGCGGCGCGATCGGGCCGTTCCGCCAGATAGCGGGGGGATTCGGGCAGGACGAACCAGAGCCACGCGACGAAAATCATCGTCACGCTGCCGCCGATATAGAAGAGCCAGCGCCAGCCAAGGCCCGGCAGGATCAGCGCGGCCGCGACCCCGCCCAATATCCCGCCGATCGACACGCACACCACGCCGAAGGTCACGGCGACGCTGCGCCAGCGGACGGGGGTGAATTCGGCGATCATGGCGCTGGCGGTGCCGGGGACGCCGCCAAGGCCCACGCCCGCCAGCGTCTTGAGGGCAGCGACTTGCCACAATGTCGTGGAAAAGCCGGTGATGAGGGTCGCAACGCCGAAGATGGCGACGCCGATGATCAGCGCGCCGCGCCGTCCGAAGCGATCGCCGACCCAGCCCGACGTCAGCGTGCCGATGGCCATGCCGACAAAGCCTAGCGCGAACACGGACCCCAATGCCGTGCGGTCGATGCCCCATTCCTGGAGTAGCGAGGGCGCGGCTAGGCCAAGCATCTGATTGTCGAGGCCGTCGAGAATGACGGTCGCGGCGATCATCAGCACGGACCAGATCTGGTAGGACGACATGGGTATGTCGTCCAGCATGCCCCGTGATCCCGCCGGACTGCTGCTGCTGCCTTCTATCGTGGCGACCGCCAAGATCGTCTCCTTGAGCCTGGGCCGTTTGCGGCCGCTTCATTCATTTGCCGGTGTGACATTGGAAAACCGGAATATCGCAATCAGATGTCGAGGACGAGGTTCGCGCTTTTCGACCCCGAACAGCAGACCATGATCGACCTGTTGGCGGCTTTGTCGTCGTCCGACAGGAAATGGTCGCGATGGTCGGGAATGCCGTCCAGCACCTTGACCTCGCAGGTGCCGCAAATTCCTTCGGAACAAGCGAAGCCGACATTGACACCGGCGCTCAGCAGCGCGTCGAGCATCGTTTCGCCTTCTTCCACCGCGATGGTCTTGCCGGTCCTGGCCAGTTCCAATGTGTAGCCGCCCTCGGTCGCCATTTCGGTTTCGGCCGAGAAATATTCGATATGGGCATGGCCCTTGGGCCGGTCGCAATTGATCGCCACGAAAGAATCGAGCATCCCACCGGGGCCGCAGCAATAGAGATGCGCGTCGGCGGGCGCAGCGGCGCAGATGGCTTTCAGGTCCAGGCGGCGGCCGCCCGGAATGCCGTCATAGGCGATTTCCACCTGGTCATAATCGGACAGGCGATCGACATAGGCGGCGCGCTCAGGCGAGGCGGCGACATAATGGAGTTCCCAGCTACGCCCAAGTTTTTCCAGCCGCGCGATCATGGGCAGCATCGGCGTGATGCCGATCCCGCCACCGATCATCACGGTGTGGCTGGCATCCTCCACCATCGGGAAATTGTTTTTCGGTTCCGAGATGTCGAGGATCTGGCCGACCTGCCATTTTTCATGGATGTGGCGCGATCCACCGCGACCGTCGATCGCATGATGGACGGCGATCTCATAATAGCCGCGAATGGCGGGGTCATTGACCAGCGAATAGCTGCGCGCCAGACCGGGGGAAAGCTGGACGTCGATATGCGCACCGGGATCGAAGGGTGGCATCAGCCCGCCATCGACGGGTTCGAGGATGTAGCTGTTGATCCCTTCGGCCTCCCAGCGGATATTCTTCAGTCGTACGCGCATCACCCTCTCCGTCCGGTGCGATGCGTCTCTTGGCAGGGCCGGGGCGCCATGGATCGGCGAACCGGACAAACCGCAATGCGTGTCGTCACCTCTATCATCCTTGTTCGAGGCACCGGGGCATGGATCTCCCCGGCCCTTATATATGTGTCACTCAGCCGCTTCGACCTTGTCGGGCCAGCGTACCGCCTTGGCCAGTGCCGATTCATAGGCGTTGGCGAGCGTGTCGCTGGGGTCGTGCAGGAAGGAGCCGGCGCGCGCGCGGTAGAAGATGCTGGGGTCTTCGATCCCCGGGGGCAGCGTGCCCTTGTTGGCGAGCGCGCGGGCGGCGAGCAGCACACGGCGGCGCACGCGGGCGATCATCTGGTCGGTGGGGGCCAGATTTTCAAAGCTGTGGTCAGTAATCGGTCCCATGCTTTCGGTCACGGCCTGATCTTGCATCGTGATGTTGGGGATGCCGGTGAACTGGGTGCCGTTGCGCTGGGATTCACGGTCGATCGCCCAGTCATTCTTCTCGCTATCGGGCGAACGCCAGCGGCCAAACCAGTCGGTGGTCGTCGGCGCATATTCCAGCGGCGCGAACAAGGGCGTGCCGTCCTTGAGCGTCGACGTATAGGCCGGGTTGCCCGCATCCACGCCGCAGGTGATGTCGAACAGCATCGAATGTTCGTCGTCCATCGGCACCCAGGCGCGGGCAATGGCGCGGGTGGCGAAGCGGTTGTTGGGCGTCTGCGTCCAGAAGGGGAACATGTAGTGGGCGACGCGCCAACTCATCTGGCCATCATCGTTCGGACGATAGCCGCCATACATGACGCCCCAGTCGGCCTGCGCCACTTCATAGTCGGGCGCGCGGTTGAGGACGGTCGGGCGCATCGGATGATCCTCATCCAGATCGTCCGCCTCGATCGAACCGACATGCAGGAAGCCGACATGGCTGGTGTCGATGTCACCCTCCAGCGCCTGGAGCCAGTTGCAGTCGCGCTGCAAGCACCAGATTTCGGCGTCCGGGTGCATCGTCGCTTCGATTTCCGGCAAGGGCGGCGGAGCGGACTGGTTTTCGCCCATATAGACCCAGATCAGGCCGTTGGCTTCGTGCGTCTTATAGGCCTTGGCATGGACCTTGTCCTTGAAGTCCATGCGGGCGGGGACGGACGGCATATCGACGCACTTGCCGTCGACGTCGAACTTCCAGCCATGATAAACGCAGCGTATGCCGTTTTCCTCGTTGCGGCCGATGAACAGCGACGCACAGCGATGCGGGCAGCGATGGTCCATGATGCCGACCCGGCCACTGCTGTCGCGGAAGGCGATCAGCTTTTCGCACAGGATCATCAGGCGCAATGGATCGCCGTCAGCAGTAACTTCGGACGACAGGCAGGCGGGCAGCCAATATTGGCGCATCATCGTGCCCATGACCGTGCCCGGTCCTACCCTGGTCATGTCGGCGCTATCTGTGGACTGCATGAGTTTTTCAGCCTCTTCCTTGCTTTTCGTTATCGGCGCGGCGTGAATCGAAGCCAGCACCATTCCCTGATCCCTGACTAGAGCCACTCCACGCCCCGCCCCAATCGGAATGTGGTCGGACCATTCAATAATCGGGACGATGCTATTGCGCCTCTTTTGTTTTTGCTGCTTCACGGTTGGCAGACGGCATCAAGCCGTGTTGTCAAGGGAGAGTCCGGGAATGCCTTTCAGCTTCAAAACATCCTGCGCCATGGGCGCGATCATCGCCGCCATGACGAGCGTTTCGGCCTTTGCGCAGGCCGATCAGCCAGTGCCGCAGGACGCCGCGCCCCAGCAGGCGATCTTCCCCGAAGACATCGTCGTCACCGCCGAGCGGCGCGAATCGACGGTGCGCGAAGTGCCTTTTTCCATTGCGGCGTTCGGCGGCGAATTGCTGCGCGAGGCGCAGGTCTACAGCCCCGCCGCGCTGACGCAGCAGATGCCGGGCATCACCATCAACACCGCCGACAAGTCGCTGTCGATCGTCGCGATCCGTGGCAATGTGTCGACATTCCGCACCGCCACGCTGGACACGCCGGTCGCCTTTTTCATGGACGACGTCTATTATGTGTTCAACAACGACCTGAACGCCAATTTCTATGACACCAACCGCGTCGAAGTGCTGCGCGGCCCGCAGGGTACATTGTTCGGGCGCAACGTGGTGGGCGGCGCGATTGCGGTGGTCACCAACAATCCTGAATTCAACGATGATTATTTCGCCCAGATCAGTGGCGGCAATGGCGGCTTCGTGCGGACCGAAGGGATGCTGAACGGCGCGCTGGTCGAGGACAAGATCGCCGGCCGCTTCGCGTTCAGCACCGAACATAGCGATGGCTTGATCGACACGCCCAACCAGTCGGGGCGTTATGGCAAATATGATAGCTATTCGGCGCGCGGCAAGCTGCTGTTCCAGCCGACCGATACGCTGCAGATCCTCCTGTCGGGCGACTATAGCTATACCAAAGGCAATGGCGGCGCGATTCAGCTCGGCATTGGCGGCAATCAGGTCATCCCCGATACGTTCGGTGCCTATACCGATGACGAATGGACCAATAACGACTTCGTGTCGTCACCCTATCGCCAGCGGCTGCGCGGCGGCTATCTGCGCGGCGACCTCGACCTGCTTGGCGGCACGCTGACGTCGATCACCGGCTATCGCATGAACGACAGCCGCGCGATCAACGACGACGTGCCGGTGGGGACGGTCGTGCCGGTGTTCGACCGCCGCCAGGTGGTCAAGAACCGCAGCTTCACGCAGGAAGTGCGTTTCGCATCGGCGCCGGGCCGTTTCTCCTATGTAGTGGGTGCCTATTTCCTGTCGGCGGATGTTTCGACGACCAACATCTTCTTCTACAGCCCGCTGCCCGGATCGGCCGTGCCCGGCAGCATCCGCCGCAATCCCGACGTCACCAACATTACGCGCGTCCAGGACGGTAATGTCCGCAGCCTGGCCGTGTTCGGCGAGGCGACGTTTGAAATCACCGACAATCTGGCCGTGGTCGCGGGTGGTCGCTATACGTCGGATCGCAAGAAGGTCGATTATCGTGCCTTTTCGACGACGGATGCAGGGGCCATTCCCGGTTTCGGCTTTCCCGGCGAAGTGCGCGCATCGGGCGGCCGCACCTGGGACGCCTTCACGCCGCGCTTCACGATCAAGTTCGAGCCGACCGAACAGATCAACATGTATGCGACCTATGCCAAGGGATTCAAATCGGGCGGCTTCGTCGACAATGCCTATCGCGACCCGACCATTCCGCTGGAGCCGGAAAATGCCGAAAATTATGAAATCGGCGCAAAGTCCCGCCTGTTCGACAACAAATTGGACCTGAACGTCGCGCTGTTCCACCAGACGACCAAGAATCTCCAGAATTTCTCTGGCGCGGGCGGTATTGCTCATACCTATAATGGCACGCTCAAGATGAAGGGCATGGAGGTCGAATCCGTCATTCGACCGGTCGAGGATCTACGCCTGACCGCCAATTATACGCATCTGGTCGGCACCTATACCGATCTGCGCGATCCGCTGGTGAACCTCGATTATTCGGGCAATCCCGCCAAGTTCGCACCGCGCGACAGCTTCACCGTCGGCGCGGCCTATACCGGGCGGCTGGGCAATGGCGCGACGCTGACGCCGCAGGCGGATTTCAACTTCTCCACCCGTATTTCGACAGACGACGCCAATACGCTGCGGCTTTATGACAATCTGCATCGCGACACGCGGGGCCGGACAGTCAATGCCCGTCTGAATTATGAAGCAGCCGATGGCCGTTTCCAGATCGGCCTGTGGGGCAAGAACCTGACCAACAATTATCAGATCGTGAATGCGGACGACATCACCGCCTTCCTGGCCGTGCCGGGCAATGGCACGACTTATTGGAAGATCTTTACCAACACGCCGCGGACCTATGGCCTGACGCTGTCGATCCGCCGCTGACGAACGGCATGGGCGGGAAGGGCGCGGCCTTCCCCGCTATCCTATTGCAGGACGATATCATGAGTGATCACTTCACGCTGCCTGCCAATGGCAGTTTTTCCTTTGCAGGCCGCACCGCGCTGGTGACAGGTGGCGGCCGTGGTGTGGGCGAGGCGGTGGCGCGCGAAATCCATGCCGGGGGCGGGCGTGTGGCCGTCAGCGATGTGGACATCGCTGTGGCGCAGGCGGTGGCGGCCTCGCTCGATCCGTCGGGCGATACGGCGATCGCCTTGACGCTGGACGTGCGGGAGAAGGCGCATTTCATCGCTGCGCGGGATCAGATGGCGGGCCTGTGGGGCAAGGTCGACATCGTGGTCAACAATGCAGGCTTCGCTAAGCGCACGCCGACGCAGGATATCAGCCCGGAAGAGTTTGACGCGATCGTCCAGATCAACATGCGCAGCGTGTTCCTGAGCTGCCAGATATTCTCCGACCATATGCGCGAGAATGGTTATGGGCGGATCGTCAATATCACCTCGCTCGCCGGGCAGAATGGCGGGACGGTGGCCTCCCCCCATTATGCCGCGTCCAAGGCCGGGGCGATCATGCTGACCAAATATTTCGCGCGCTATCTAGCCGGGACCGGAGTGACCGTGAACGCCATCGCGCCGGGGCCGATCGACACGGCCAAGGCGCGACTGTCGGCCGAACAGATCGCGCAGGTCGAGGGCGAGGTGCCGGTCGGGCGCTTCATGGAAGTGGGCGAGATCGCGGCGGCGACGGCGCTGCTGGCTTCGGATCGCGGTGGGTTCTTCGTGGGCGCCACGCTGGACATGAATGGCGGGCTGTATTTACGCTGATCCCGCTTTACCGTCTTTGTTTCCCGCTTTTCTTATGGCGTTATGGGATTGCGATTGGCGGTTCTGCGCGGGCCATCCATAATCACAGCCAACAATAGGGTAGCGCCGGAGCCGTGAACGGCCCGGCCGGATGATGGAGAGCAGCATGTTCATTTACAACGCATGGTATGTGGCCGCTTTCGCCGCCGATATCGAACCGGGCAAGACGCTGGGGCGCAAATATCTGAACAAGGCGGTCGTGCTGTTCCGCACCGAAAGCGGCGAGATCGCCGCGCTGGAGGACCGGTGCAGCCATCGGGCGATGCCGCTCTCTTCGGGCCATGTCGATGGCGACGTCATCCGCTGCTGCTATCATGGCGTGGAATTTGACGGCAAAGGCACCTGCACCCGCATCCCCAACCAGGCGCGCATCCCTGCCGCCGCCAATGTCCGTCATTATCCGGTGGTGGAAAAGGATCATCTCATCTGGATATGGATGGGCGAACCGGCGCTGGCCGATCCGTCGATCATTGTCGACAGCCCGGAACATAATGATCCGGCCTGGACATGGCGGCCCTATAATTTCCCGGTGAAGGCCAATTGGCAGCTGATCATCGACAATATCATGGACCTGACCCATGTGCCCTATATCCATGCGCGCACGATCGGCGGGAACCCGGAACAGCATTATAATGCCGATACCAAGGTCGAGTTCGACGGTCGCAAGGTGACGTTGCTGCGCAAGATGCCCAATTCGATCCCGCCCAAATCCTATATCGACGCTGGCGGCTTCAAGGGCCGGGTCGATCGCTGGCAGGAAGTGCGGTTCGAGCCGGGCATCGGCATGACCTGCCGCGTCAACGCGGGGGGCTGTGACGCTGGCACCGGCGCCTATGAAGGCAGGCGCGACAATGGCTTCATGCTGGCCAACAACCATTTCATCACGCCGGAAACGGAAACGACCAGCCATTATCTCTGGACCATCTGCACCACCGCGCCCAAGGAAAGCGGCGTGCCGGACGTGCTGTTCGACCAGTTTTTCGATACCATCACCGAGGATGAGGAAACGCTTGAAGCGCAGCAGCGGCGGATCGACGACGAACCGGAACGGGCATTTGTGGGCATCGCCAGCGACGGCGCGGTCAACCAGGCACGCCGGTTGCTCAGCGCGATGCAGGAAGCGGAGGATGGCGGCAAGGTCGCTGCCTGAACCGCCGGGCCTTGCGTATATAAGTAACATAGCGGCTTGCCCTGTCCGGTGCGCCATGCTGTAGCGCCATCATGAAGATGCGCGAACTGGAGGATCGGACGGGGGTTCATCGGGAGACGATCCGCGTCTATCTGCGCGAAGGATTGATCCCGGAGCCAGAGAGGCCGCGCAAGACGGTCGCCGATTATGGCGAGGAGCATGTCCAGGCGATCCTGTCCGTGCGTCGGCTCCAGCGTGAGAACCGGCTGACGCTGGCACAGATCAAGGCGATCATCGGCGGTGAAGGTACCGAAGGCCGGGTCGAGGCCAGCGCGTTCGACCAGCTGGAGCAACTGGTCGCGCATCGCGTCGGCGTCGACGGGCCGCCGGTGATGATCGCGTCGCTGCTGGAACGCTATCCGTATGCGGCGGAGGATGCCCGCACGCTCGCGAAGATCGGCATATTGGATATCATCGAAACGGATCAGGGCGAGGCGCTGAGCATCACCTGCGCGCAGCTGGTGCGTATCTGGGGCGACATGCGCAAGGCCGGGTTCGATCAGCGGCTGGATTACACGCCCGACATACTGGGCTTTTACACAGAGGCGGCGGATTTCGTCGGACGCTGGGAAGCGTCGACCTTCATGGAACGGGTCGATGGGCATATCGATGTGGCGGAAGCGGCCACCATGGTCGAACATGCGCTTCCGCTCATGCTGGATTTCTTCGGCCTGATGCGTCAGCGCGCTTTCTTCCGCCATGTCGAGGCGATCCGTGCCGGCAAGGAAACGGATCGCCCGGCGGGCAAGGTCACGCCATCGTCAGCACAGCCTTGACGCAGCGGCCATCATGCTGGTCCTCGATCGCCTGGTTGATGTCGTCCAGCCTGTAGGTCGTTATCAGTTTCTCGAACGGGAACAGCCCTTTGGCATTTAGCGCGATCAGTTCGGGCAGGAACGTCTGCGGGTCGGCATTGCCTTCGGTCACGCCGCAGATCGAGATGCCGAGCGACAGAAGGGTCAGGATGTTGAGGCTGATCGCCGCATCCAGCGCCTTGGGCACCCCGACGATGGCAAGACGCCCCAGAGGGGCAAGAGAGGCCACGCCTGATTCGATCGCTGGGACCGCGCCCGACGTGTCCAGCACGCAATCGACGCCTTGGGGCAACAGCTTGCGCAACTGTTCGGCGGTGTCGCCTGCCTTCACGTCAATGACATGAGTCGCGCCCAGGTTGAGCGCCATGGTGCGGCGTGTTGCCAAAGGATCTGCGACGATGATCTGCCCAGCGCCCGAAGCCTTCGCCGCCATGACGGCGCTCAGACCGACGGGGCCGCCGCCAGTGATCAGGATGGTCTCGCCAGTCTGAAGTTTGAGCGCCTTCATCACCGCGCCTGCCCCGGTCATGATACCGCAGCCCAGCGGGCCGAGCAGTTCGAGCGGTGCCTCGGCCGGTACCTTCACCAGATTATGGGCGGCCGCGATGGCGTGGCTGGCGAAGGAGGATTGGCCGAAGAAGTGACTGCTGACCGGCGCTACGCCGTCATGCAGGCAGGTCGAGCCGTCCGCCCGGCAGCCGCCGAAGTTAAGTGCGGAAAAATCGCGGCAATAGGCTGGGTGCCCCGCAACACATTGGGGGCATTGGCGGCAGGCGGCAAAGCCCATCACGACGCGATCACCCGGCACGAGTGTGGTGACATCCGCGCCGACTGCCTCGACGATGCCTGCACCTTCATGGCCCAGCACAGCGGGCAGGGGCGTCGGCAGCAACTGATCGCGCACGACGATATCGGTATGGCACAGGCCCGTCGCGACGATCCGCAACAGCACTTCGTCGGCGCGCATATCGGACAGGGTGAGCTGCTCTAGCGTAAAGTCACCACCCGCTATCCGGGCGACAGCTGCCTTCACTTCCATGGGTCTTCTCCTATTCAATCTTTGGGTTCGTCATTCAGTTTCGGGAACGGGAACGGATGATTTGCGCCGTAAAGCCGCGTATTTTCTGGGATTTCCGTCCCTGAAAGGCTGAATGGTCCGACCTCTTTTTACGATTGACGAATCCGCTTGTCCATAGTTACGTAATGACAATACGTAATACGCAAGTGTCCTTAGGGCAGCGTGTAGGAGAGGGTAGTTTCATGGCGACTTCGCTGGATGCCGACGTGCGTCCCATCATCCCCGACGACATTGCGCGGATCGTGATCGCGCCTAAAAGCTATACGGACGACGCGACGATCTATGGCGCTTTTCGCTGGCTGCGCGAACATATGCCGCTGGGTATCGCACAGGTGCCTGGCTATGACCCGGTCTGGGTCGTCACCAAACATGCCGACATCAAGGAAGTGGAACGCAACGGCAAGCTGTTCCACAATGCCGATCACAACCCGATCCTGGTCGATCAGGCATCGGACGCCTTCACGCGGGACATTAACGGCGGGTCGATCCGCATCTTGTCGTCGCTGACCTATATGGACCCGCCCGAACACGCGTCCTACCGCACGCTGACGTCCAACTGGTTTCTGCCCGGCAAGATCAGCAAGCTGGAGGATCAGATCCGAGTGCTGGCGCGCCAGTCGGTGGACAATCTGCTGAGTTTTGACGGTGAATGCGATTTCGTCCGCGATTTCGCGCTGCACTATCCGTTGCGCGTCATCATGACGCTGTTCGGCGTGCCACCCGAAGACGAACCGCGGATGCTCAAGCTGACGCAGGAATTTTTCGGCGTGCATGATCCCGAAGAACAGCGGCCCGAAATGGCGGCGGACCCGGTGGTCGCGGCAAAGCAATGGGCAGCCTCGATCGAGGATTTCTACACCTATTTCGACAAATTGAGTGCCGACCGCCGGGAAAGGCCGACCGATGACCTGTTGTCGCTGATCGCCAATTCGCGGATCAACGGCGCGCCGATCCCGCGTAACGAGGCGAACGGCTATTATGTCGCGATCGCCACGGCGGGCCATGACACGACGTCGTCCTCGACCGCCGGTGGGCTGCACGGGATGATGGTCTATCCCGAAAATTGGGCCAAGGTGAAGGCGGACCCGTCTCTCATCCCAGGCCTGGTGGATGAGGCGATCCGCTGGACCAGTCCGGTCAAGCATTTCATGCGCAATGCCACCGCCGACACGCAGGTGCGCGGCATTGATATCCGCGCGATGGAACGGCTGATGATCTGTTACCCGTCGGGCAATCGCGACGAGGCGGTGTTTGACGACGCTGACCGCTTCGACATTACCCGCTCGCCCAATCCGCACATCGCCTTTGGCTTTGGTCCGCATATGTGCCTGGGCCAGCATCTCGCCAAGCTGGAGATGCGCATCTTGTTCGA
The DNA here is from genome assembly GCF_001556865.1 of Sphingobium sp. CCH11-B1. Classification (GTDB taxonomy): domain Bacteria; phylum Pseudomonadota; class Alphaproteobacteria; order Sphingomonadales; family Sphingomonadaceae; genus Sphingobium. The sequence continues at coordinate 15,517 of NZ_LSJY01000143.1, forward strand.
GGAATTGCTGCCGCATCTTAGGTCGGTCGAAATGGCGGGCGATCCCCGCATGGTCGAGACCAATTTCGTCGGCGGGTACAAGGCGCTGCCGATCCGCTTCACGAAGAACTGACGCACATCGCCGCTGGATCACCGCCAAAGCGGGACTGGCGCACAGGCCCAGGATGGGAACATCCGGGCGATAAATGGGAGGAGTCTGAACATGACCAAGAGGATTATCACGCTGGCCGCCACCGTATCGGCCGTTGTATTGCATGCGCAGGCCTGGGGCCAGACCGACGTTGCGCCACAGGCGACATCATCGGGCCTTGGCGACATCGTCGTGACGGCACAGAAGCGCGAGCAGGCGATCAACGATGTGCCGCTGTCGATCACCGCAGCATCCGGCGAGAAGCTGGCGAACCAGGGCATCACCGATGTTGCGGATCTGGTAAAGATCGTGCCGGGGTTCAACTATACCGAGAGCGCGTTCGCAACGCCGGTCTACACATTGCGCGGCATCGGCTTTTACGACACCAGCCTGGCCGCCAAGCCCACGGTCAGCATCTATCAGGATCAGGTGCCGATCCCCTTTTCCATCATGACGCGCGGCGCAACGCTCGATCTGGAACGGGTGGAGGTGCTGAAAGGGCCGCAGGGCACGCTGTTCGGATCGAATGCGACGGGCGGTGCGATCAACTATATCGCGGCCAAACCGACATCGACCTTCAAAGCCGGACTGGATGCGGGGCTGGATAGTTTCGGACAGGTATCGGGTGGCGGTTTCATCAGCGGGCCGATCAGCGATACGCTGTCCGCACGCGTGGCGGTGCGGACCGAGCAGGGCGGGGCTTGGCAACGCAGCTACACGCGCGATGAAAAGCTCGGCGATCGCAACTTCACCACCGGCCGCATCCTCATCGACTTCGAGCCGTCCGACAGCGCACGCTTTTCGCTCAACCTCAACGGTTTCATCGACAAGAGCGACGGGCAGGCAGCGCAACTGATCGGCGTGGTGCCGCTGGGCAATCCCGCGCGGCTGGGGCCTCTGGCCACCTATCCCATCGCGCCGCGTAACAATCGTGATGCCGACTGGACGCCGGAACAGAAGCCCCAGCGTGACGACTGGTTCTATCAGGCCTCGTTTCGGGGCGATATCGATCTGGCCGACGATGTCAGCCTGACCTCGATCAGCAGCTGGTCGGAATATCATAACGACCAGGATATCGACCCGGACGGCGTCGCCTTGCGTGACTATTTCTACAACACCACCGGAAAGATCACGGCACTATCGCAGGAAGTGCGGCTGCAAGGGCGGACGGGCGGCCTGACCTATATTCTGGGTGCCAATTATGCGCGCGAAAAAACCTATCAGCAGGATGATGCCGGTCCCTATGACCAATCGACATCGGCCTATAATTTCGTCGACGCCGGCCTTGGCATCCCCTTTTTCGTCTACAGCCAATATGCGCGCCAGAAGTTCGTGAACAAGGCGGTGTTCGCCAATCTGGACTATGACATCGGTGACAGCATCACCCTGCATGGCGGGGTGCGTTATACCAAGACCAATATCGATTTTGCCGGTTGCACGGCCGATCGCGGCAATGCGTTGGGGCTGGGGATCGAAAATCTGGTCAACTTCATTCGCGGCGGCGCAGGGCTGGCGCCCATCGATATTCCCACCAATGGCTGCGTCACGATCGACGGATCGACGCTGACCGTGGGCGAGGTGCGCAAGTCGCTGGACGAGGATAATATATCCTGGCGGGCGGGTGTCGATTACAAGCCGAGCAGGGACGTGCTGCTCTACGCTTCCGTCAGCAAAGGCTACAAGTCGGGTAGCTTTCCGCTACTGTCGGCCAGCGATGCCAACCAGTTCAATCCCGTCACGCAGGAATCCGTGACCGCTTATGAACTCGGCGCGAAACTGACCTTGCTGGAGAATACCGCCCAGATCAACGGCGCCCTTTTCTATTACGACTATAGTGACAAGCAGTTGAAGGGCCGCGTGATCGCCAATCCCAATGTTTTCGGCCCGCTCGAAGCATTGGTCAATGTCCCGAAAAGCCGGGTAAAGGGCGCGGAAATTCAACTCGACCTCGCGCCGACCGACGGCCTGCGCGTCAGCATCGGCGCGACCTATCTCGACACGCGGATCAAGGGCAGTTTCGTCAATTATGACAGCTACGGCAGCGAGCTTGACTTTGGCGGATCGGCCTTTCCCTACACGCCTAAATTTCAGATCGTGACCGATGCCCAATATGACTGGGCGCTCAGTGACGATGTCGAGGCTTTCGTCGGTGCCAATCTGAATTTCCAGAGCGATACCAAGGCTGTGCTGGGCAACGCCCGCGCCACGCCATCGGCGGACCTGAGCGCGCAAGGTGGCCTGACGATCGAGGATTATACGCTGATCGACCTGCGCGCTGGCCTGTCCTTTGCCGACAAGCGCTACAAGATCAGCGCCTTCGTGCGGAACCTGGGCAATACCTACTACTGGTCCAACGCCACGCGGATCACGGACACGACGGTCCGTTTTGCCGGACGACCACGCACGTTCGGCGCGACCCTGTCGGCGCGCTTCTGACCCGCTCCCCCTGAGCCGCGCCATGAAAGGCGGGCGCGGCTCTTTCTTTTCGATCCCCGGAGACATGTTCCATGACTGCACCCGTTTCGATCGCCGCTGGATTGCATGGTGATGCCGGTTTCGAGGTCCGCCTTCCACAGCAAAAAATGTTGATCGGCGGGGCATGGGAAGCGGCCGGGGACGGTCGCGTCATCGATGTGGAAGACCCGGCGACCGGACGAGTTTTCGCCAGTGTTCCGGCGGGCAGCGCAGCCGATGTCGATCGCGCCGTCAAAGCAGCGCGGGCCGCGTTCGAATCCGCGACCTGGAGCCGGATGCGCCCGCTGGATCGCGGCAAGATCATCGAGGCGATCGCGCGCAAGATCGAGGATCATGCCCAGGAACTGGCGCTGCTCGAAAGCTATGACAATGGCAAGGCGGTGCATCATGCGCTGGCGGTGGATGTGCCCGCCGCCGTCGATATCTTTCGCTACATGGCTGGCTGGGCATCCAAGATTTATGGGCAGGTGAACCCCATTTCCGGCGATGGCCGCCAATATCACAGCTATTCGGTGCGCGAACCGATCGGTGTTGTCGGCCAAATCGTGCCGTGGAATTATCCGCTGGCGATGGCGGCTTGGAAGATCGCGTCGGCACTGGCGGCGGGCTGTACCATCGTGCTGAAGCCGTCCGAAGTCACGCCGCTGACGGCGCTGCGCCTGGCCGAGCTGGCGCTGGAGGCGGGGCTGCCCGAAGGTGTGCTGAACATCGTCACCGGCTATGGGCATGAGGCGGGGCAGGCGCTGGTCGAGCATCCCGGCATCGACAAGATCGCCTTCACGGGATCGACCCGCGTCGGCAAGCGGATCGTCCAGACCTGCGCGAAAGACCTCAAGCGGGTCACGCTGGAACTCGGCGGCAAGTCGCCCTCGCTCATCTTCGCCGATGCCGATCTCGACAAGGCGGCGATCGGGGCTGCGCTCGCAATCTTCTTCAATTCGGGCCAGGTTTGCTTGGCCGCCTCGCGCCTCTATGTCGAACGGTCGGTGTTCGACAAGGTGATCGACGGTATCGCGCAAGTCGCTAAGAGCTTCAAACTTGGCCATGGGCGCGATCCTGACACGATGCTCGGACCGCTGGTATCGAAGGTGCAGCAGGGGCGCGTGCTGGACTTTATCGCGCAAGGCAAGGCGACCGGCGCGGACCTTGTCACAGGTGGCGGGACCGGGGACCGGGACGGCTATTTCGTCGAGCCGACGATCTTCGCCAATCCCGATGCTGATGCCAGCATCGTGCGGGAGGAGATTTTTGGCCCGGTACTGGTTGCGACCCCCTTTGACGATATCGATGACGTGGTCAGGCAAGCCAATGACACCCGCTACGGCCTGGCTGCCAATATCTGGACCCGCGACCTGTCCCGCGCTCATCTGACCGCAAGACGGCTTCAGGCCGGCACGGTCTGGATCAATACGCACGGGATGAACGATCCCTCCGCCCCCTTTGGCGGGGTCAAGGAATCAGGCTGGGGCCGGGAGGTTGGCGAAGAAGGTGTCCTCCATTACACGGAGACAAAGACCGTGACAGCACTTTTGGCCGATTGAAGCCGCGCCGCGAATGATGGTTGTGGCGGGACGAGGATGATCGTTTTAAGCGTGATCGTCGTAGACGACCCATGAGGGCAAAGAACGTCTGGCGCTGTATCGGAAACAGGGAAATTATTACAGGCGGGATCGTGGTCGATCTCCCGCTGTCAATACACGCGCGCTTTGCAAATCCTCCCATCGGTATTGCTTCTCCGAATCAAGATGTTAGTCTTGTTCCGCGTCGCGAAGGCGGCGCCGAGGCTTGAGAACCTCGCTTGGGGAAAATGGACCCGCCATCGACGCGGCCGGGTGGCCGACGCGCATGTCCAAGCCGCTTGCGGCCAAAGGCGTCGGCGCATGTCTCAAGCATGTTCTCTACACCCGGCTCTTGCCGGCACCGCCTCGCCCTTTGCACGGAGGCCATGCCGATGGAGAATGCAGCGCATAGTGGCGCAGGTTGTGGGCCGAGATGTCGACCGCGCTAGGCGCCGCGCGCTTGCCATTGGACGAACGAGACCCGCTGCCGCCTGATCATGATCGGGTCGAAAGCCCGCGAGACCTGCTGGGCGCGCTGTATCGGGCCGAGCGTCCGGCCCTGCTGCGATTTCTGGCGCGCCGGACTGCCGATGACCGGGCCGAGGACATCGTCCAGCAGGTCTTTGCGCGCATGGCTGGGAAGACCGACGATCAATCCGCCGCGATCGCGTCGCCTGGCGCCTATCTCCGCCAGGCCGCCCGCAACCTTGTCCGAGACGATGCGCGGGCCGCCGAGCGGACCAGCCTGCACCTTCACATGCCGATCGAGGAGGCGCCTGTGGCCGATGCCGATCCGATCGCGGCGCTCGAAGCGCGCGATCGGCTGGCGCGGATCGAGGCGGCGGTGCTACGGCTCAAGCCGCTGACCCGGCAGATTTTTCTCGCATGCCGTCTCGACGGCTATAGTTATGCTGAAATTGCCGAGCAGACCGGACTGAGCATAAGGGGCGTCGAGAAGCAGATGAGTCGCGCGATCAAGCAACTGGGCAGGCATTTGCGCGATCATGACTGACGCTGAGCGGTTCTCGATCCCGCGCAGCGTGCACGATGCGGCTGGCGCGTGGCTGGCTCGTCGACAAGCGGGTGCCGATCCAGATGGCGAACGGGCCTTCTTGGCCTGGCTGGACGCCGACCCCCGGCATCGAACGGCCTATGACGAGGCGGCGTGCGCCTGGCGCGATAGCAGGCTGCTGGCCGATAGCAAGGTGGGGCGCAGCCGCAAGCTTGTGCGCGCCCCGTTTCTGATGCGCCGCAGCACGCATGTGGGGGCCATGAGCTTGGGTGTTGCCGCGATCCTGGGCGTGGGGACGCTCGCCATGGTCCGGCACGCAGGCCCCTTCGATCTTGTCTCCTCGGCTGACGCGGCCACCTACCGGACTGCGGTCGGTGAAATCCGCACCGTTCGGCTGGCGGACGGCTCGACCCTGACGCTCGATACGTCGACCTTGGTTAGGGTCCGGTTCACGCATGATCGCCGTCGCCTCGAACTGGCGCAGGGACGCGCGCGTTTTGGCGTCGCACAAGACCGTCGGCCATTCTCGGTCGCCGTTTCGGGCGGCGAGATCGTGGCGCGCCAGACAGTGTTCGACGTCAGCGTGGTCGGGGCGGAGCCGATCGTGTCGGCGATCGAGGGCGACGTCGCGTTGCAGAGGGTGGGCAGGGACGGCGATGTTTCGACGCAATCGCTGGTGGCTGGCGACGCGAGCAGCATGGGCGCGGACGCCACGCCACGCGCGCGCTCCCTGGCGGACGCCCGCTGGGTGTCGGGCATGGTGGCGCTCGACAAGACGCCGCTCGGCAGTGCGGTGGTTGCCATCAACCGCTATAATCACAGGCATGTGCAACTGGGCGATCCGGGTCTCGCCCGTCTCTCCGTGACCGGCGCCTTCCGCGCGCGGAGTCCTGAGCAGTTCGCACAGGCCATCGCGACCATGTTCGGCCTTGCCGTCGATGCCTCGCATCCCGATCGTCTCATTCTGCAGCCCTCGCGCAAAAAATCACCTGCCGCCCGAAAATAACTGTCGGGTGGATTTGCCTGCGGTCGTCTCTCGCACAACCCGCCCTTTAGCGGCCTGGGGGGAGACAGACGATCATGACGATATTTGGGGACAGACGGTTTTTTTCAGCGATCGCTACGGTCGCCGTGATGACGGGCACGGCGATGGCGAGTGCGCCGGCCGAACAGATGGCAATCGACCTGCCAGCGCAACCGCTGGGCAGTGCGCTGAAGGCGCTGGCGCTGCAGTCTCGCAGCACCATTCTCGCCGACGCGGATGTGATTGGGGATAGTCCCGCGCCAGCGGTCCAGGGCCATTTCACGGTCGAGGACACCTTGCGCCGGCTGCTCCAGGGGGCAGGGCTGACCTTCGACCGGGTGGATGGCGGCTATGTCGTTCGCGCCGACGGCGGGCGTGACAACAGGCGAGCGGCAAGCGATGGTCCGGGGATCATCGTCACGGGCAGTCGGATTCGCGGGGCGCCGGGCGCTTCGCCCGTGACAATCCTGAGCGAAAAGACGATCCGGGACAGCGGCCTGGCGGACCTGGGCGAGGTGGCGCGCAGCCTGCCGCAGAGCTTTGGCGGCGGACAAAATCCGGGCGTGGGCTTCAATGTCCCCTCGAGCACGGGCGGCAATGTGGGTGGCGGATCGACCGTCAATCTGCGGGGCCTGGGCAGCGATGCGACGCTTACCATCTTGAATGGTCGACGCCTGCCCTATGATTCGGCGCGGCAGGGCGTCGATATTTCCGCGATCCCGCTGGCAGCGGTCGATCGCATCGAGATCGTCGCCGACGGCGCCTCCGCCATTTATGGATCCGACGCGGTCGGTGGTGTCGTCAACGTCATGCTCAAGCGCGATCATGATGGCGTCGAAACTCGGGCGCGCATTGCTGGCGCTACCGACGGCGGCGATGTCGAGCAGCGCTACTCCATTCTCGCAGGTAGCCGGTGGCAGGGCGGCGGCGGGTTCGTTTCCTATGAATATAATCGCAACACGGCGCTCCTGACAAATCAACGCGAATATGCGCGGGTACGGCCCAACGTGACGATCCTGCCGGCCAGCCGACGGCATGCGATCGTCGCCAGCGTCCACCAGGATATTACGGACATTTTGTCGATCGAGGCGGATGCGCTCTATAATGACCGTGAGGGGGCGTTCACCTATCCGCTCAACGCGGCCGGGGACCTGACCGTCAGCCGCACGCGGCAGACCTTCGACTCCAATATGCTCGCCCTCGCAAGCGCCGCCCGACTGGCGCTTGGCCCCTGGCAGCTCAGCCTGTCGGGGACGTTCGGCAAGGGACGCACCTATTTCCAGGGCGACACCTTCCGGAACGACCAGTTCGCGAGCACCGCCTCTGGCCGCTACACGAACCAGACCGTCACCGGCGAAGTCGCCGCCGATGGTCCTTTGTTCGCGCTGCCGGGTGGACCGGCGAAACTCGCGGTCGGGGCGGGCATCCGCGCCAATGATTTCGAGATTTTCAGGGGCGTGGGCAATATCAACAATGCCCGGCCGTCGCAGGACAGTCGCTATGCCTTCGGTGAACTCAATCTGCCGCTCGTCGGTCCGGACATGGGCCTGCCGCTGGTGCACCGGCTGAACGTGAGCGCGGCGCTGCGCTATGAGCGCTACCGTCAGATTGGCGATATCGTCACGCCCAAGCTGGGCGTTATCCTTGCGCCCAACGATATCCTCGATCTCAAGGCCAGCTGGGGCAAGTCGTTCCGCGCGCCGAGCTTCATCCAGCTCTATTCGATCCAGCAGGCGCTGCTCTATCCGGTGACCACTTTTGGCGGGACCGGCTATCCGGTGCGCTTCGCGGCCAGCCGGCGCGGGCGATCCGCTTTAAGCGGGGAGCCATAGTGGCGATTGCGGCGCTTGGTTCGGTCAGCCTGATCGCGACAGCTTGGGTCGCGCTGCGGCCGTCCGCATTGCATCTCGCTGGACAAGCCGACGACCAGACGGTCGTGGCGAAAGCGCCGACCGATACGCTGAGCCGCTTGCCGGGCAGCTATGGCGACGTGCCCAAACTCGGACCGCCCCTACCCGGTGATCTCGGCCGTCCCATCCTCAATCATCAGCGTGCGATGGGCATAGAGCCGGCGATCGGCGAGGCCGGTCGCGCAGACCAGACCGCGGCGACCGAGCGCGATCGACGGGCTGCGGAGTTGAGGGCGGCGCGCGAATCTGGATTATTGGTGCAATCTGGCATTCGCAACGATCCGACCCGCGTCGCTGATGCGACACCATCTTCTCCGTCGGCAGCCGCTACGGAGCAGGCGCGGCTATCGATCGATCCCGATCGTGATCCCAATGCCCAGCAGCGGAAAGCCGACTTCGTCGCGGCGCGCGACACCGGCGGTGATGTCAATGAGCATCGGATGAGTCCAGCGGCGTCGCCGAATATGCTGTCCGCTGGCAGCGTTATCGCAGCGAGCCTGATTACAGGACTGAGGTCCGACCTCCCGGGGCTCGTCACTGCCCAGGTGACCGAGCGGGTCTACGACAGCGCGACGGGCAGCATTCTTCTCATTCCGCAGGGCGCTCGGCTGATCGGCAGCTATGACAGCGTGGTCGCGTTTGGGCAGAAGCGCGCGCTGGTGGTGTGGCAGCGGATCATCCTGCCTGACGGCAGTTCGATCCGGCTCGGCAACGTGCCCGCGACAGACCCATCGGGCTATGCCGGGCTCGCCGACAAAATTGATTTTCATACTTGGAAACTGCTCAAGGGCGTCGCAATCTCGACATTGCTCGGCGTCGGGGCGAACGTGACTTTCTCTGGCGAAAGCGATCTTGTCCAAGCGATCCGTCAATCTACGCAGCAGAATGTGTCTCGCGCTGGCGACCAGATCACGTCCCGCAATCTTCAGATCCAACCGACCATCACCATCCGGCCCGGTGCCCCGGTCCGGCTCATAGTGCATCGCGATCTCATTTTGGCACCTTGGACAGAATAGGAGCATGATATGACGGATATTAGACTTAGTCGTCTGCCCGACAGAACGCCTGTCAAACTAGCTATCAGCATCGCGCCAGACCTTCATCTGGCGTTGGCGGATTATGCCACCATCTATCAGCAGGCCTATGGCGATAATCAGGCGATCGCCGATTTGGTCCCGCATATGCTTGCTGCCTTCCTCGCGAGTGACCGGGGCTTTGCCAAGGCGCGGGTGAGGATCAGCGTGCAATAGGCACCCCCTTCGTGGGGTGATCGGCGTGCAAAAAG
>NZ_LSJY01000144.1 GCF_001556865.1 Sphingobium sp. CCH11-B1
TATACCCATTGAAACAAGAGCTTGCGGTGAGACGAGACACCATCTGCAAACATAACATGAAGCAGGCCGATTTGATCGGCACGGGCAGACCTTCGGCGCGGATCCGCGTGATGCAAGCGTCCCGATCCCAGCCCCAGGCGCGCAGCGGGTAATGATAGTCGTAAAGGTCGCTGATATGGCCTTCGCGATGGGCATAGCGGCGGCTATCAGCTGGCGAGCTGTCATAGCCGATGAGCTTGACAACCTTACCGCCCTGAGCCCATATTTTCCGTGCTGGCGGCCATTCCTTAACCCATTGATCTTGCGGCTGTATTTTCCATTTTTGGGAACAACTGTGGCGACCGAAACTGATCGACGGCGATGTCGCGTTGGTGAGGCAGTTTTCGAGCAGCGAGAAATAGGGCGGCCAGTGCTTGAAGCGCTTCGGCACATAGCGGACGACATGATGCTCGATATGATGCCGGTCCATCCAGCGCTGGAAGATCGGCAGAAATGCATAGGTCTCCTCACGCTCGACCCCGGTGTCGGCTGTGAGGACCGCAGAGAGGGGCAACCCCTGCGCGACCCATTCGATGATCATCGCTGTGCTGTCGACGCCCATGCCCCAGGCGGCAATGACAGGGACGCCGGCCAGGGCAGCAAGGCAGGCGTCGTGGTTCGCCGCCGCATCCGGCGGTCGTATCGGGTCATACATGACTGATCTCCAGGGGACGAGACCGGGAGCCTCGAAGGACTATCGCCGTGATGAGCGGCGACTGATGCCGCAAAGCAGGTGGCCGGAAAGCGGCGGGTGCCTGGTCCTCGATACCGCGAAAGGCGCGCCGTGCGACCGGTCAGAAGCCTGGGCGATAGGCGCCGTCTCGCATCAGCGTCATCTTTCTGGTCGACCGGAACGGGAATTGTTCGACCAGCCCTTCTCGAGCGCCCAGCCATGGAAGCGACGGACGATCTAGACGCGCGCGTTGATCGGGTCCGGGCATATGGCCGCCAGCTGTGCGCGCTGAAGTTCTCCAGCATGCGGTTGCGAAGGCGATGACGCGCTCGTCGGCCTCGCGCTATTCGATCCCGGATTGTTCGAGCGCGTCGAACCAGTCGTGAAGATGCTCGCCGCATGTTCGCATAGTTTCTGTAGCGCGGGCGCGGCCCGCTTAGCTCCGCACATTTCATGAGCCGGACGACGGCTGGCGCGATGATCGCCATTTCGGCGTCGGACAGAATCGGGAAGCCGACGGCGACATTGTGCTCGCGCGCCGGCTCGAATGATCGATACCATCGGCTGCCTAGCTGATCGATTGGGCCGATAGACTATTGCAGCATCGCCGCTTTGGGAGCCTGGTTCATTCACTACAGCTCGTCCCGGCTGAAGCCGTGGTGTTCGACCAGCGAATGACACACTGCATCCCACACCAGTTCTTTGAAGGCGGTGCGGTTTTCGAGATCCGTGTCGAAAGCATAGGTGTCGGCGAGTTTCTTCGCAGACTCTCCGAGATCGTGAAAGAACCTGCTCCGCATCGTGTAGGTCTCGGCAAATGTCTTGGTCATCTTGGTCTCCAAAAATGGCTATCGGCCCACGCGCGCTGAAACACGGCAGAGCTTTCAGATTCTCGAAAATCGCGGTGCTGAGTGAAGAAGGATCAAGACACTCTTCAAGGCTAGACCCAACGAGCGACTGGCACGACCGAAACGTATCGACGGTAATGTCGCGTTGGGGGGGCGGCTCTTGAGCAACGAGAAATAAAACGGCCAGAGCTCATACGAGCCCCGTCGAGCGCCACCTGTCGATTAGCAAAGCAACATCCTCTTTTGCCCGTTGCCACACCCGATCACAATGGTGCGCAGGGACGCTGCTGTCAGGAGGCAGATGGCGATAGCTGCCGTCCCGGAAAGAATGCTATGTTCGATCAAAGTCCTAATTGGATTAGACAGGATGGCTCTTTCGGCGTCGAGGACGACCAGCGAGACGATACATCGATCAACCCCATGGCTGGCAATTGTGAGTGGCGTCCTTGGGATCTGCTCGTTCGCAAGCCTGATCGTCTACATAACGTCACCGGATATTCAGATGCAGGAAGAGGTGGCCTAGGGAAACTGGACAGGGTGATAAGTGGATTTTCTGCCTTACGGGGGCCATGTTGGCCGCCAGACAGGAGCAGAGATGAGCAGACGTCCCCGCCGTAATCACAGCCCGGCGTTCAAGGCGAAGGTGGCCTTGGCTGCCTTGAAGGGCGAGAAGACGCTGGCCGAACTGGCGCAGCAGTTTGACGTCCACGCCAACCAGATCACGACGTGGCGCGCCCAACTGCTGGAAGGGGCAGCGGGCGTGTTTGGTGGCGAGGGTGCCACAGAGAACGCCGAGCCTGCCGTCGATGTCAAAACGCTGCATGCCAAGATTGGCGAACTGACGCTGGCGAACGATTTTTTGGCAGGCGCGCTCGGCAAAGCGGGTCTGTTGCCGAGCGCAAAGCGATGATCGACCGGTCACACAGCCTGCCGGTGGCGCGCCAGGCCCGGGAACTGGGGATCAGCCGGAGCAGCGTCTATTACCTGCCCGCGCCCGTGTCTGCCACCGACCTGGGTATCATGCGACGCATGGACGAATTGCATCTGGAATACCCGTTTGCGGGCAGCCGGATGCTGCGCGACCTGCTGCGCCAGGAGGGCACCGCGATCGGGCGATGCCACGTCGCCACCTTGATGAAGAGGATGGCCATCGAGGCGATCTATCGCCGCCCCAACACGTCGAAGCCGGCGCCTGGGCACAGGATCTACCCGTATTTGCTGAGGAAATTGCCGATCACGCGGCCCAATCAGGTGTGGGCAACAGACATCAGTTACATCCCCATGGCGCGGGGCTTCGTCTATCTGGTGGCCATTGTCGACTGGTTCAGCCGCAAGGTCCTGAGCCACCGCGTGTCGGTCACGATGGAGGCCGACTTCTGCGTCGAGGCGCTGGAGGAAGCGATCACCCGCTACGGCAGGCCCGAGATATTCAACACCGACCAGGGCAGCCAATTCACCAGCATGGCCTTCACCAGTGTGCTGCTGCGCGAGAAGATCGCCATCAGCATGGACGGCAGGGGCGCCTGGCGTGACAATGTTGTGGTCGAGCGCCTGTGGCGATCGGTGAAATATGAGGAAGTCTACCTCAAGGCCTATGCCACGGTCAGCGAAGCGCGCGCCGGAATTGGCCGATATTTGTGCTTTTACAATGAGAAGCGACCACATTCCAGCCTGGGTGCCCGAACGCCCGACCAATCCTATTTTGACAATCTGCCCGCGACAATGGCAGCATGATCTTGGCCGCCGGTGGTGGGCCTCATTCCAGTCGGGCTACGCCCTTCTTCCATGATGCCCACCACCGGCATATGAAAACGATAACCCGCAGACGATCCACTTATCCGTGGCCAATCGCTGTTCAGGGTGACCGGGCCACCTCTGGAGTCCGGTGCCGTGACGGCAATAGGCGAGCAACTCCTGACCGTACAATTCTTGTCTTCCGCAGGCCAGGTCTTCATGATGATCCCTGTCGCAATTTGACTTTGTCGCGCAGACGGCTGGCGATCATCTCAGCTTGGCCGGAATAAGACGGTTAGACGTTGGACGATTTTGGGGGTCGTGGCTTTGGCCGCTGTGGGAACCCTTCGGTTAATAGCCATGGTCAATGTTGCCGTCTCGGATATTCTTTTCATGCTGCCAATGGGATTGGTCGGCGCATGGCTCATGGTCATTAATTGGGCAAACCCGACCGCATCGCCCGGCTGGATGAGAATTTGGGGCGTGGCTGCGGGCATATGTCTCGTTGGAGTGGGGCTAAACTTTCTCTTCAATGGCGGCCTCGCTGTCTTTTCAAAAGGCCCCATGGCGCATGGGAATGACGTAAATTTCCATATCGGCCTAGGCCTGTTCGGATTTCCTGGATTTACACTATTCGCCACTTGGTCCGTCTTGCTTGGTTTGCGACTATTGAGATCGTCCTCGAAACAGCTTCAGTGACCGCAGCGCGCAGAGGCCGTGCTTGATATATTGTAACGATCCGCTCAATGGCGATGGATGCAATTGACGGTGAGCATGCCGTGGGTGATTTCTGTCCTATCGTCTCCTTCGATCACGGTCCAGGCGTTGGCCATGGGTTGGGCGCGAATGAAGGCGAGGTCAGGGGCGGAGGCTTCGAAGAGGGAGCCGCGCGCCGACGTCGGAGCCGGCGGTCGCCAACAGATGATTGGGCGCGAGATGGAATCTGTTCGTGAACTCGCTTTCGGCGGGGCTGAAGAACTGGATGGCTGATGGAGGGCTGTCGGGCTCCTCGGTTTCAGGGTAGCGTATTATTTCGTCGGTCATGAGACCGAACCTCCGCGAAGAGAGTCGTTTCCGGCACATGAAGGGCCGGATCAGGCGACGAGTGTCATCAGCGCCTGACAGCGTTGCGGCCCGGTGCTGGAGACGCGAAAGGGCTGGAGCGGATCGCCGGTGCGCAGCACGAATTGGGGGCGACCGGTCTCGCGCCGCCTCTGCAAGGCAACGGCATAGGCATGGTCGAAGGATGCCAGCGCGGCGCGCTTGGACGAACAGGGTTGCAGTGAACTGACATTGGTCATGACTAATGCTCCTGGGGTTGGTCGGGGTCAACGAAGGTGGGCAGTCGAGCAGACAAAGAGTGCGGTATGGCGCATGAGAGATCTCCTCCCTGAGGACTAGGGCGAGGTTCCGCGATGGGTTCAGGCGGCCTGATCGAGCGAGAGCGAGAGCCTGTCCTTGTCGGCGGAGATGGTCAGGCTGCGGCCGCCCGGAATGAGCCACTGGACGTGCTCGAAGACTGCCTCACGCAGCCGGGCGAGCAGCGCCTCTTCCTCACCAAGAAGCAAAAGGTTGGCGAGAATGCGGGCTTCACGCTCGAATTCGAGAGATTGCGTATCCCAGCTGTCGCGGTCGCAGTCGTCGGAATAACAGAACAGGCTGGCATACATCAGGTCGGCAAGCGCGTCCGGCTGCACCTTGGCCTCACCGTCGAACAGGATGGTCGCCTCGTCGAGTGTCCAGCAGCCATTGTTGCAGACCAGCATGTCCGCGGGCACGCGGTATATCGTGGGTTCGGCCGGTGACCGGCCGCCGGGCCGCAGGAGGATCTCGGCGGAGATATTCTCGACTGGCCCCGATTCAAACTCTTCGGGCAGAGCGACATCCTCGGCATAGCGATGGGAGACACCATCGCGCTGCACGACGAAGCTGCAGGACAGGAGACGCGGCAATTCGTCGTACCAGCGATAGCCCTCGAAATCGCGGTTCTCGTGAACGAGGAGGCCGCCGAGCGGTTTTTCCTTCGCCAGTGCGCGGGAAAGCGCATTCTCGATGTCGGGTTCGTGATCAGACATGATGATCATTGATCCAGACCGAACGGCCGCGCCCTGGTATCGGTTGGATGTATCGGCAATGTTCGGCGTCCAGGCGTTGAGCCAGGGATTGGCTTCGGGAAGAGCGATCCCAAGGTCGCGGGCGCGCGCCCAGGCCTTGTAGGAAAGCCGATGCGATGTCTCGCGAGCGATGGCTCGGTAAAGCGCGATCTCGGCCGCTTCCCTGAGCCGGGACAGCGCGTCGTTCTCGACCATTTCCTTGCGCGCGGGGAGCACGAGCTGAAGCGCGGGCGCGTCGACGATATCGATCCGCACCCGCCAGTTATGAGGACTGTCGATTTCGCTCAGCGTGGGAAGCCGGGAGGCGACGGTCACGCCGTGAAAATTGATCCGGGGGGTGTGGACTGCCTCGGTCGTGCCGTCGTGGAAGATGCCGATGCGACAGCCTTCCCATAACTCGATCTGTACGGCGCCGGCGAGAAAGTCTTCACACGGAAGTTGTGCGCCCTCGAAATGAACCGGTAGCGGAAAATATCGGGCCGCGGTGCGCAGCGCCGATCCAAGCTGCTCTTCCCAGGCGGCCGGCAGCATGATCTGGATTTCGGTGCCGCGCACGATCCCGCACGATTCGATCGCGAGTGGGACAGTTCCTTCCCATCCATCAGTCGGAATATGGACCGCCCACCCCCGTCCCGCCGCTCGTGACCAGGAGCGGACAACTACATCGCGACCGGCGAGGCTGAATACGCCCATACCGGCGGGATCCTCGCGGGAGCGAATATCTTGCTGCCAGCCCGAATCGCCGAGCGTCAGGAGATTGGCGGGATCGTCGATGCCGCAGCCGTCATCGTAGACGGACAGCGCGGTGCCGGCGGGGAGATTGTAAACCGCGACATGGATCGCGCGCGCACCGGCACGGCGGGCGTTCTGGAATAGCTCCAGCAGCATATCGCCGAGCGTGCCATTGAACAGGCGCGAGACCTTGGTGATGAGCGACTGGCCGACTTCGGGCCGAATTGTGGCGGGAAAGGGCATGGGATGTAGCTCCTGTCTGGCGGAGACCAATTCCCCGCCGCACAGCCCTCATCCCCCTCCCCTTTGGATCAGGGCTGGGTGAAACGGATCGGACCAGTCGACATGGTCGATGATCCAGCCAGGCACGAAATCCCAGTCGAAGCAGAGTGGATAGTCGTTCTCGACTTCACGCCAGGAGGCTTCGACAGCATCGGTCCAGCCAACCACCGCCAGCCGGAGCGCAGCGGTGCCGAGCGCATCGAATGCCCTGTCAATTGCAAGAGCGAGGCCGATCGCATCGGGATCCGTGATCGGCCTGCTGCGCAGCGCCAGGACCGCCTCCCAGAGGGAGGCTGCAGTCTCGAGGCTGTCTTTGGAATATTCAGCCATGACGGGATCCTTTCTGCGTCAGGCGGCGCGCAGGTCGCAGCCTTGGTAGAGGCCGAGATCGGCGGCCATCAGCGTGTCGATGCCGGACGCGAACCGGTCGAACGCTTCGTTCAGCTCGGCGACGGCGACCCGGTAGCTGGCCTCGCAGGGGTCGAAGTCCAGGGCGAGCATCAGCGGGATCAACCGGGCGGTCATCTCGGGAAAAACGGTGTGGACGATGAGCGCCTCGATCCGCCGTGCGACCAGGTTGAGCCGCGCCGCGAGGCCCAAGGGGGTCGCCAGCTCTCGCTCATACCAGGCGGTGGGCGCTACGACATCGGCGATGCGGGTCGAGGGCACCCGTCCATTGCCGATCGGGGCCTGGATGACGACGCAGCGTGGGCGTCGTGAAACCGCGACCTCGGCCAGCGGCACGAGGGCGCGATACTGGTAGGTCGAGGCGGTGCCGGGGATGCGGGACCTAGAGACGATGACGTCCATTGGCTGTTCCTTGGATAGTAGAGGCAGGGATCTGCGCGTTCGGCAGCAGAGGGGACGTCCAGGCGAAACTCGCCCGACGCATCTTCAACAGGAGCCCTCCCCTCCGGCTCGCTACCGGAGCCGTTCCGCCTTCATGGCGAGGAGGTCTGCAAACCGCGCCTGGACAGCGGCCGCGTCGGGGAAATGGTCAGCGAGGCCGTGATGGGCGAGGATCGGCGCGCGCGCCTTGGCGATCAGCGCGGCCTCAGCCAGGCTCGGCAGCCGTGGTGGGCACCCCTTCACGTACCGCAATTCCGGAGGCATTGCCGCTTCGAGCGTCCGGCGCGCATGGGATCGCACTTTAACGCGGGCGACCTCGTGAAGATGTGCAGCCGACAGCAATTGGGGCGCAACATCGGCGAGCCATCGCTGGGGCTGAAAAGAAAAGGTCGAGTCCAGCTCGATCGCCACGAGATGGCGGTAGAGATCGAGATTGCCCGGCGCATCGGCGGAGGCAGCCAGATCGTGTACTGACGCAAGCACGCAGAAAGCGCAGGACAGGCGGGTCGTGCGGTAGCGGACATAGGCTTCGTGTAGCGGCAGGCTGTGGCGCTCATGGATCCCGAAGACGTCATCGGCGCTCCAATCGACGGCCGGATGCCAGGTGAGCATGTGTGTGCCGGCGGCATTGCCCGGCTTTGCGAAGCGTTCATCGGTACGGGAGACCGGGGTGGCGCGGCGGCTTGGGCTTTCGTCGCGGCGCAGACCGATGACCGAAACGATGGTCTCACCCCGGTAGCGGCGTGCCAGTTCGGGCCCAATCACCTGAACCTTCAGTTCTGACGTGCAGAACCGCAGTGATGCCGACGACCATGGGCCGATGAGATTATAGGTCTCGAGCGCCTCGTAGCGACGCTTGCCGGCGAGAAAGCGTTGTTCCCAGCGTGCCACCATGTCGCCTGCCGACCGGCTGACCACCAACAAAGGCAATCCCAGCCTCTCGGCGATCGCGGCAACCATAGACGGGGTCGAGCGCCATTCCGCCCGGCCGAGGTCCGCGTGGATCGCTATCCGCCGATCTCGCGGATGGCCCAGCGCGTCGAGCAGCGCGATCGCCGCATGGGCCGAGGCGGTGGAATCCTTACCGCCTGAGAGGTTGAAGGCGAACCAGGCACCGCGCCTGACAGCCGCTAGCACCGTGTCGTCGATAGCGGGCAAAGGATCGTAAGGCGCGGCGAGCAAGCCGCGCGCAAGAGCTGCGCCCATGCGGAGTCTCCTCGGGTGCGGTGGATCGGCGCGACCGCGCGCCGGTCAGCGGTCGCCAGGCAGTCTGTTGTCGAAGAGAGGCTCTGCGCCTGGCTCCCATTCGCCCGGCAGCCAGATCCGGCCGTTATAGCTGATCCGCCCCACGGGCGTTTCGGCGATCAGGAGCAGAGCCTCCGGGAACATGGTGGCGCGCAGACCCGATCGGTCCCGGCGCTCGCAATAGAGGCCGGAGGCTTCCGCCCAGTTTGCTGCGGCAAGCTCTGGAAAGCCGCGCTGGATGACGCGAAAGGGCTTGCGCGAAGCAGCTCGCCGCCCGGCCCCGCCAATGATGCGGGCAATATGTCCGGCATAGACGGCAACCGTGGCCCAGTAAGCAGCGACAAATGCCTTGCGGCTGTCCCAGCTCGATCGGGCACGGCAGCGCGAATCGGCAGCCAGGTCGAGCAGCAGCACCGCGAGCAGAGCGCGGATATCGGCAGGCATAGCGAGGATGAGCCGCGCGGCGGGAAGGCCGAGGACCGGATTGCGAACCTCGGCCCGGGAGGAGCGGTGGTTCATGGCGGCGCCTCTCACCACTCGAACGTTTCGAGACTGTCGACGCAATCCGCATCCCGATCGAGAAGCAGCCAACGACAGCCTTGTGCGCGCGCGAATTCGATGACGGCCCAAAGCTCGTTCGGTACCATTTGACGCTCCAGGCCATCGAGCGGATCGGTGAGGACGAACCAGCCATAACCGGCCTCTGCAACACCGAGAGGCCGGTTTTCGGGGAGCATGGGCGCCCATTGATCGAGGAGGTCGGCGGTCGAAGGCTGGATATGGCTAGTGCTGATCACGAGATGGTGTCCGACACGCAGGGCTTGAGATGTGTCGACCGCGGGCGCGTCGATGGAGATGCGCTCTGTCCAGAGATATTCCTCTTCGTGCGCGTCGAAGTAGATCGAACTTGCGGCTTCGTCGGAGAGCCTCGAGGGATCGCGCCCGTCACGAAGCTCCGGCCACCATTCGCGGCAGAATGAGGCGACCTCGACCATGAGCGCCTCGCGGGTGAAGGCGGCGTAGAGATCACCTCCATGACGATGGTCGATGAACGCGACGTGGATGTCGACCGGCCAGGGAACAACGTGATCTTGCACGAGCCGCTCGATCTGCGCCAATTCGGCGCAGAGACTATGGGCCGTCGGGGCAGCGTCGGCGATGACCGTGCGTGCTCGCGCCAGCAGGCGCGCGAAATCGTCCCTTGTCATATGGGTCATGGATTGTCTCCTTGGGGATGTGCCGGGTGAGCGAATGGGCAGCCCGAGCGTCCGATCAGGCCCGGTCAAGCGCCTGGGCGATGGCAGCGAGTGCGTCGGCGATATGCTGCTCGACCTCGTGCGTGGAGATGCCGAGACGGGCCGCGATCGCAGTGAAATCCTCGTCGCCGAGCAAATCCGCCAGGAGAACCTGACGAGTGATTCCCGGCAGCGCGGCGACCGCGCGGGCGTATCGGTCAGCCGGCGCAGCGCCGACGTCGGCAAGACCGGCCGCATCCACGCGGACCCATGCCCGCACCCAGTAGCCGTCGCCATCGCGCTGGACGGTCTGCTCGTCCGGGTCGATCCGTAGGATATGAGCGTTTGGCCAGCGTTCGCGGGCGGCAGCCACAATCGGCAGAACCGCCGTGTCGGGCGCAAGGAAGGCATCGATCCGCGCGGCGAGTTCGTAGCTCGTCCGACGCCGATCGCGTCGGAGGCTGAAGCAGGGATGATCGTTGAAGAAGTCGAGCGCCTCGACAAGGAGGGCGCGGGCGTCATGGTCGGACATGGTGGGTTCTCCGTCGGGCCGATCCCTGACCGGCAACCCATTCCCGCCCCCTTCCCTCCGACTGCCTCGATTTGCCTCAGGCTGCGCGGGCAAGCAGCGGGAGCGCCGTGACGTCTCCGGCGGACGTGACGCGATCGAGAACCGGATAGGGCATGCTCGGCACCGCCCGCGCCGCAATCCGCGCCGCTTTGGTAAGCGGGAACAGATAGACATGGTTGCCTGGGTGCTTTTGACGGCGCAGGAAGCCGGAGCGTTCTAGATCGGCGAGCCAGTGCGCTCCGGTTTCGCCCAAAAAACGGGCCCGGGCACCGGCCGCTACCAACTGTTCGGCGGCATAGCGCTGGCCGCATTCGTCGTTACGGATCTTGGAAATGGCGCGGCTGGAGATCGGCTGGCCGTTTGGCATGATGAGATCGATGCGCGCCGAAGACCGTCCGGTATAGCGGCTGCCCATCACGCTATAGAGCGTGCCGACATGGCCGGGCATGAACACCTGGCCTTGCTCGTCGGTGCGGCGGATAGGATCGGCATAGGAGATGACCGACACGATCTCCGGCTTCTCGCGGCGTAGCAGTTTGAAGGCCCGCGAGAGCATCCAGGTTTCGGCGTTGCCGCCGGTGTCGTCGAGCAGCACGAGGCGTCCGAGGTCGCAGGCGCTGCGCGGATCGGAAAGTCCAGCCGATTTGGGGACGCTGGCATTGTTGACCGGGTGGGCGAAGACGCAAACACCGACCAGATCGGATCGCCCGCCGGCGCCGTTCCGGAAGAGACCGACCGACAGGCGCGTGACCGGCATCGAGGCGGCATAATGATGCTGGCGGACAAAGGGGGCGGCTTGCTTGACGGTATCGATGATATCCACCGCGAAGCGCCGCGGATCGATCTCGGTGGCGCCGGGCACCCAGTGGCAGCGCCGATCGCGCCAACGCTGGCTCCTCGTGGTGAGCATGAGCGGCAACTCCGGTTGCGGCCGCGACTTCTCCCGCCATGCCGCAATCGGCGGCGGGAGAAAGCCGGGCAGGCTATTGTGCGATCACGCGGCGCGTAAGGTCGGGGATGCGCGCATTGTCGTAGGGACTGGAGACCGACATCTCGATCGCGTCGCGTTGGGCGCGATACCAGTCGGTCGCTTCGACCGTGTAAGTCTCGGTGGCGTAGGGCTCGCCGCCGGTGGAGAATTCAACGGTGACGGTGAAGGTCTGCATTTCGACCTGGGCGGATGCGTGCATGGTCAGATCCTTTCGATAAGAAAAGGACGGCTCCGACCTGGGTCGAAGCCGCCTTGGGATGAGCGGGTATTGAGGGCCGGCCCGGTGGTCGGACCGGATGGTCAGGCGGCTGCGACGCTTCGCCATCGGGTGGCGGCTTCATCAGCCGACAGCAGGCCATGACTTTCTGTGCAGAAGCGCTGGAACTCTGCGTCCCAGGCAAGGGACGTGGTTTCCAGCGCCTGGATCACGTCCCACAGGAAAGCGGTGGCCGAGCCCGGTTCGGCGACCGGAACCCAGAGGGCGAGGTTGTTGCTATCTGCGCCGCACCGCTCGCAGGTCTGGCTGTCATAGGTTGCGAGCAGCGACCATATCTGGGCGACCTCGTCCCATATGGCGTTCGCGTCCCGGCAAATGTCCGCGCTGCCGCAATGGCGACAGCGCGGCATGACCGGAGCCGGTACCGGCCCGACCGATTGCGTCCCGGTCGTCGGCGGCGGACATTCACCCTCGGCGAAACCAGGCGGCAGCGCCAGAGCGGCGGCGATATAGGCACTATCCACACCGGGCCAGATGCCGGTCAGGTAAGTTGCCCCGCTATTCTCATAGTCCTCCTTCTGGTCGGTCCAGTCCTCGTCCGCGATGGCAAGCCGGCAGGCATCTTCGGGGGTGGCCGCCTCATAGGTCCGGTGCCTGAAAACCGGCAGCCGATAGGTGCTTTCGATTGTGAAGCTCAGCATGGTCTGCTCCTCAGTTCGCCTTGGCGAAGAGCTTGCGCGCCTTGCCCTCGATTTCGAGCCGTGTGTCCTGGTTCGACTTGGTGCGAGCGTGCGCGGTGATTCCCTGCACGAAATCGAACAGACTGGTCGGCGGATGACCTTCTTCGGCGATGACCGACTGGATGATCTTCGCGGTGTCGGTCTTGGAGAAGCCGTTCTTGCGCAGGAACGAGTCGCGATCCTCGTCGGACCGTGCGACGATGCGGCCGCGCGCAGTCTTGATGCCTTCGATGAAGCTCATGGCCGAGGAATCGGCGAAGGTCTCAAGCGCGGGCGCCGCTTCATGGGCGAAGCGGTTCGCGGCGAATTTCGAATGGCGGATCGAGATTTCCTCGAAATTTTCAACGCCCCAAAGGTTGCGGTTCATGCAGACCGCGCGGAGATAAAAAGTCGCAATTCCCAACGACTTGGAGCCGACCTCCGAGTTCCAGCAATAGAAGCCGCGGAAAAAGAGATCGGGTTCGCCGTTCGGCAGCTTGCCGGCTTCGATCGGATGCGTGTCGTCGACCAAAAACAGGAAAACGTCGCGATCCGAGGCATAGAGGGTCGTTGTCTCGCGCGTGACATCGACATAGGGGTTGTAGCGCATCGACCGCCAGTCGAGCACGCCCGGAACCTTCCAGCGCGTATCGGAGACGCCGTTGCCGGCGATCTTCATGACGGCCGCGACCAGTTCATGGTCCCAGATGCGTCCATAATCGGGTCCGGTGACGGCACGCAGTTCGGAGCGGCCATCATGGGTCTTGAGGAGCTTTACCTGCTCGCCGCGGTGCGACAGCAGGCCGTGCTGGAGATTGATACCGGCGAGCGCCGCGGGCAGACCCCGCAAATAGGAGGCAGGAGCGCCGACGAGGCTCGACAATTGGCCGAACGACCAGTTGGTGGGTGCGATCGGTTCGGCTTCGCCGGGGACGATGAGGCTGAGGCGTTCGGCATTGTCCATGCTTGCCTCGACGCGGACATCGCGGCTTTCGACGATACGTGTGCGGGCGCAGTCGGCGCGACGGCGTACATTCTCATAGAGATCGTCGAGGGACAGGAATTTCTCGTCGTCGGGGCGCGAATACCATTCGGATGAAACCCGTCCGATGTTGCGACCGCGGGATAGGTCGACCTTGTAGGCGCCAGAAACCTGAGGCGCGTCGATATGCTGGGCGAGCGTTGCCATGGGACATCTCCTGGTTGGAACGGCCCGATCCGCTTCGGACCGGCCAACTCTCCCCCACCCCCTTCCCTCCATCCCGGCACGCACAACCGCAGAATAGAGCCTAGTGCGCGATGCGGTCGCGATAGATGTCGGCCGCCCATTGCTCGACCCAGAGCGTCGTTACGTCCTCGTGGCCAATGTCGCCGTCCTCAACGAGGGTGCGGATCTCGGCACGCGCCTGGGCAATTGCCTGTTCCCAGGGGTCGGCCGGTTGTGGGTCCGGCTGGGGGAGGAATAGTTCCGGCTGGCGGAGCGCCGCGGAGCCGCGAAGGCGCGCGAACTGGCCGGCCGTCCACGCCTGCATGTGCTGCGCCACCAGGGTGTCGGTCTTGGCGACGCCGCGCGCGAAGGCATCGCGTCTTGCAGACTGGCCATAAGCCTGGCTGTCGATCGAGGCGATCCGGTGCTCGATCCCTTTCAGGTGGGAGAGCGCGGTTCCCTTGACTCCGAAGCCGTGCAACATGACGCCCTTCGGCAGAATGGAGTCAAGGTGATCGAAGACAGCGATCAGCCCCTCCGGGCCCGAGACTTCGCGACGGCACATGCTGCCCACGCCGATCAGGGGCGTGCGGTCATAGTCGAGCGCGAGGCCGTCGAGGCAGCGCTCATAGTCGTCGGGCCGCCTACCCTGGATCACCGGCATCAGGCGGTGTTCGATGCCGAGATCGCGCGCGTCCGACCGGCAATCGAAATTGGCGCGGATGGTGCGCGATATGCGGTCGAGCACTTCCTCGCGGTCGCGGGCGATTTCGGGTTCGACGCAATAGTCCATGCTGGCGAACCAACGGAACGGAAAGCTTGCAGCAAGCGCCAGATAGTCGCTCGTCGTCCAGGGAAAGCCGCCATAGCGCGCCATGGCGACGAACCCCGCAGAATCGAGTGAGAGGCTGGCCAGTCTCGACGCATTGGCGAGCTGACCAAGGTTCCAGCCTAGCCATTCCGGCCAGCCCTTGCGGCGACTCCACCGCGACAGCGCATTGGCTGAAACCAGCGCCGGTACCCGCATGTCGACCGCGCGGTTGAGGATTGCGCCATCACCCAGGTGCGGCAGCCCGACCATGATGTCGATCGTCATGGGCCTCTCACTATGCGACCGACCAGCAGCACCAGCGTTCGGCGGCCTGGCGCGGGGTGAGCAGGTCGAAGGCGTTGGCGCAAAAGGACTGGAATGCCGCGTTGAGGGTGAGACCGGGATTGCCGAGGCGCTCGGCGACCTCCCATATGAAGCGATCGGCCGGGTCGGTCACACCGCCCGGCTCGCTGCCGCGGCATTGGGCAAGAAAGTCCGCGAAGGTGGCGAGATCGTCTTGCGCGGCGATATAGCGCAGGAGAAGCCCAAGCTGAGTGGCCTCGCTCCATCCTTCGCTGTCGGCAAATTGATAGAAGAGAGTGTCGGGCATAGTTCGCTCCCAAGATGATGGAGGAGGCAGACCGCACCTTTCGAAGCCTGCACTCAGTCGAACAGCGGCAGGCTCGACTGACGGTCACGGGCTGCAGAGCCGCAGATGCCGAGAGGGCACGGGCCATATTTGCCCTCGCGGTCCGCGAGCAGGTCGCGGGCGGTGTGGAATTCAACGAAGGGACCGCTATGGCCGCTGGGGCGCCGGCAGCCGACGCCTATCGGCGCCTGGCAATCCGGGCATGGGACAAGCAATACGGGATCGACGTCCCAGCATTTGCCGCAGCCCGGCTTGTTGCAGACGGCCGGTCCCTTGACGATGAAGGCCATGGCTCAGGCGGCGTCCCGGCGCAGCCATTCATAAAGCAGATGCGAATCGGGGTCATATTCCGAGCCGTTCGAAATCCGCACGAGCCGCCCGTCGCAGGCGAAGGCCGAGGCGCGCGGAAAGCTCAGATAGGAACGGCCTTCGAGAATGAGATCTCCTGAGCGAACCTGCGTGATTGCCCTCGTCGTCCCGAGCGCACGGTGTCCGGCTGGCGCGTCGACCAGCTTCAGACTGTCACCAGCCCTGACCTGTTTCTTGAACGCCGCAAGCGAGACTTTGGCTTCGACCGGGTTCTTGCGCCCCCGGCGACCGGCGAGTGCGGCCCAATATGCCTGTCCGATCTGTGCTTCGCAGTAGAAGGAGCAGTTGTGGAGATCCTGCAGCAGGTTGGATCGGGTGTAGCCGAAGCGCTCCATCTGGTCGCGCACCGCAACGAAGAAGTCGTTCTGCGCGTCGCGTGCGGTCAGGTCTGCTGGTGTGTCGAGGATTTCGGCAGTGATCTTGCGGCCACCCGCGAATTTTTCGGTCCTGATCGCGAAGCGTGTGTCGGGGAATTTGGTCTTGAGGTGACCTTCGACGCGCGCGGCGAGCGTCGCGAGGTTATCGCCGGGTCGGTAGAGGTCGCCCTCATAGTGGAAATTGCCCCGTTCGTCGAACGGGGTCTGGCTGTACAGGCGCGCGGAAGCGCCCGACGTCGAGACGTCGGTCATGGTCTTTCTCCGTGGTAGGGGTTTGGCGGCCGGCCCGGTGGCCGCAGGTTCTCAGGCCTCGCGGGATGCTGGGGACACTTCCATTGCGATAAAGGCGCGGGCGCGTTTCACGGCGGCCTCGTCGATCTGGTTCAGGATCTCCGGCATGATGGTCGCTATTCGGTCAAGTTCACCAAGCAGACCCGCGAGCAGATGAAGTGCGGGTGTGGTCGCTGGTGAGCTATCCCAGCCCAGTGGCGGGCCGGCGTGGCAATAGCCATAATCGAGCGACCCGTAGCGCCGAACGATAGCAAGCGCCTGGTCGGCGGTTTCGCAATCATCGAGCGCGAAGCGACAGGTCATCTCATCGGTCGTGATGCCGGCATAGAAAAGCGCGGCGGACACGCCATTGCCGAGCGTGCAGTGCATCGGGCGGTTCGCTTCGCGATGGATATAGGCAATGTTGCCAAGCCGATCGGTTGCTCGGATGCGAACGGCATCACGGCGAGGTGAAACTTCGGCCGTGGCCGGTCTATCCTCGGAGGCGAGCATTTCCGACCGGACTTCAACCCAATCGAGATAGCCAAGACGGGTATCGTCGTTCGCAACTTCGGTTTTCCAGTCGTCTGCAGAATGGTCGGGATTGTCGTCCCAGTGACTGCGGCGGCTCATGACAGTCCACCGTTGAGCGCCTTCGACAGCGTTTCCCGCGTGGTCTCGATCTCGATCCGGTCGGGGAATATGGCGCACCAACCTCCGCCAAAACTGTCGATGCGGGGGTTGCTACAGGTTAGGCTCCACTCAAAGCCGATCGGGCCAATAGCCAGTGACGGTTGGCAGCAACGTCGGATCAGCCCGGCGATGGGCCACGGCTGGAAGTCTGTGTCGCTATAAATGCTGACCGAGCAGATTTTAGTGTCCTCGATCGAATTCTCGACCTGAATTTCGGCGCCGAAGTGAGGAAAGTTCGCATCATCGAAGATCGTAGCGAACCCGCTCAGCGGTTTATCGGCAAAGGTCGGCGGAAAGACTGCCAGCAGTTCGTCGCTGATGGGAGCAGGATCGAAATCGCCCGTCAGATCGGCGGCAAGCTGCCATGCCTCTTCGATGAGCGCGGCTTCGGCGATCGAGCACGTGAAGGCGAATGAGCCCTGGATGAAGTGGTCGGCCATGGGGTCTCCATGAGGATCGTGGGCAGCCCAATTGCCGCACCAACCACTTGCCACCTCCTCCCCTCCTTTTGACTTGGCCGCCGAATGAAGGCACGAGCTTGTTTACACTTGCGCAAGTGCGCCTGGTTCAAGACCCCTGTCCCCAGCAAGAAGAAGGATGTTACATGGCCGAGACCGAAGATCCGGGCGTCATGTCTTTGACCGTTACGTTGCTCAGCGCATATTTCGCGAATAACACCGTGCCGAGCGCCGAATTGCCAGCGCTGGTGGAGGGGACGCGGCGGGCGCTGCTAGGCGAGGCTGCCGTAGAGATGCCGGTCGCCGCTCCAGTTACAGAAGCGGTTCCACCAGAAACGCCGGTGACCGCGCCGAACCACAAACCCGCGGTCTCCATTGAGGAGAGTCTGGTCTCGCCCGATCACATATTGAGCCTGATCGATGGCAAGCCGTACAAGGCACTCAAGCGACATCTGGGGGCGCATGGCCTGACGCCTGCGGAATATCGCGGCCGCTATGGCCTTCCAGCAGACTATCCGATGGTCGCGCCAGGATATTCGGCGGCCCGCAGGGAAGTCGCACTGAAGCTGGGCCTCGGCGGCAAACGCAAGAACTCTCCTGCGCCTGTTGCCATGGAAGTGCCGGCATCCCCAGTTGCCGAAGTGTCCGCGCCTATCGTCGCCGACACGCCACCGGCAAAGCCCGCACCAGTACGTCGCCCCCGTGCCAAGACTGTGGAAGCCAAACCGAAGCCCGCGGCCAGGAAGCCCAAGCGTAAGGCCGCCGCTGCGCCCGTCGCCGTTGACGCGCCTGCACCGTCGGTTTCCGAGGCGCCCAACCCTGCCGTTGTTGAGACGGTCCCAGCAGAACCCGCACCGGAAGGTCCCTCGTCCAAGGCCGTCGCGGACAAACCGAAACCCGCCGCAGGAAAGCCCAAGCGCAAGGTCACCAAGAACGCTGCCGCAAAGGCGCCTGTCGCGAGCGCGGATGCAACACCGAAGCCGAAGCGCATTCGGGCGAGGAAGACAGGCACCGAGGCAGTTCCGCCATCTGAACCGGCACCGGAGACCACGCCTGCGGCAGGCTGATCGATGCGATCCGGGCGCACGAGGTGCCCGGATCGCTTTTGGCGAGTGATCGTACTTTCAGATGCGATCAGATCCGCGTCATCGCCAGGATCGCCTCGATGACCTCATTCGACCGGTCGAGCGGAATGAACAGGCGGGTCTTGTACGCAATGACCTCGCTGAATACGCCGTGGGCTTTCAGCCGTTCGCGGTCTTCCGACCGATAATTGCGGATTTCGAGCCGGCGCGAGCCATTGACCAGTGCAGTCGCCAAAGTGGCGCCGCCCAGTCCTGGAATTGCGATGCCCGTGCCTTTCTGGGCTGCGGCACCAAGTTCGGAAGCGGTCAATTCGACCGTGCCGTCGAGACCGAACACTGATTGCAGTTCCGCCATCGCTGCCGGTGGGATCAGGCGCCCGATGATCGAAATGCCCTGGCCATCATCGATCCGCCAGACGCGAACATCATCCTGAGGAAGTCGGTGCCAAACCGGCAGGAGAAGACCGGTCGCGACGTTGACGGTTTCGATATCGACCTTGGCTTCCGCCTCGGCTGCTTCGGTTTCCCACAGCTTCTGGAACTCATCGCGGTCGATCTCTTTCCAGAGGCTGGCCCACATCGCTATTTCCTGCATGCGTGTCCCGCCTGTCGGACGAACGAGCTGGCACATGGACACGATGCGCCCCTCTTCGTCGGTGATCGACCAGGACGGCACCTTGAGAGCGACGCGCTTCGAGCGGCTGTTCCAGAGATAAGCGATTTCACGCGTGCCGTTCCAGATCTGCATCAGCCGCTTCCAGTGCATGACGCGCGGACGCAGATGAAGTTCGAGTCTTAGCAATCTGGTCTCGGCGCCGGTCACCGGATCGGTGCGCAGCGTCTGCTCTGACCGGATGATGATCTGCTCGGCGCGGATGGTCTCGACCCCGACGTCAAGCGTGCCAGCCTCGCGCGCTGCATCGATGCGTGCCTGGATGAGCCCCATATATTCATCGAAAATCGCGTTCTGTGTCGCGATCCTGAGTGCGAGGATGCGGTTGAGCCAGCGCTGGATCGGCGGCAGCTTTTCGAGCAGTGTGCCGTCCTCGTCTCTAAGTTTGAGTCCGGTCATGGTCTGGAAGCTCTCCATGTTCACGCTCGAGAGCTTGTTCCGATGGAGAAGATGATACCATTGGGTGAGGGCTTCCCGGGCGTAGTCGCTCTCCAGATTATCCGCCGGATCGAACAAATTTTGGCCGCCCGTCTGACGCTGGCCGCGTGTCAGTGCGCCCAGGCTGTCGAGACGGCGCGCGATCGTCGAGATGAAGCGCCGCTCGCCTTTGCAGTCGGTCGTCACCGGCCGGAACACCGGCGGTATGCTCTGATTGGTGCGGTGGGTGCGCCCCAGGCCCTGGATCGCGACATCGGCCCGCCAGCCCGGCTCAAGCAGGAAATGGACGCGGCGCTTGTCGGCCGTCCTGCAGGCGAGATCGGCATGATAGGAACGGCCCGTGCCCCCGGCATCGGAGAAGACCAGGATCGGCTTGTGCCCATCCATGAACGCCTGGGTCTCGGAAAGATTGGCGCGTGTCCCGCGCCGTTCCAGCTTCTGGGAACCGTCGCTGCCGATCACAATGCGGCGAGACCGGCCGGTTACCTCCGCGACGCGCGAGGTCCCGAAGTGAGCCAGCAGAGCATCCAGCGCGGCCGGCACGGGAGGCATGGCGCAGAGTTCCTCGATCAATGCATCGCGCGTTGCAATGGCTTCGGCGCATTCGACCATATCGCCCGCCTCGTCGCGCATTGGTTCTGATCGGAGCGATCCATCGCTGGTGGCAAAGACGCGCATCTGCTGGGTCGGGAAGGCGTTTTTGAGGTAGTCGATCATGGTTTCTTTGCAGTCGAGATTTATGTCGAGCGGTTCGCGCGCAGGCGCGGATTTACGG
>NZ_LSJY01000145.1 GCF_001556865.1 Sphingobium sp. CCH11-B1
CCCCTGCCCCGGCCGCTCCTGCCGCAGCCACCCCTGCCATGACGGCGAATAACGATGCGATGCTCTGGGGCATCGGTGGCGGCGCGCTGCTGCTGATCGGCATAGCCGGCGCCGCCCTTTCGCGCCGTCGCCGCCGTGACGATGCCGATGCGGTTCTGGCTGAACCGGCCGTCGCCGCGCAACCGGTGGCTGCGCTGGCCGCTACGGCGCCCGCTGCCCC
>NZ_LSJY01000146.1 GCF_001556865.1 Sphingobium sp. CCH11-B1
CAGCGGGACAGGCGACAGCATCGTCCATGACAGGGTGAAACCTCGTGTCCGCCGATCCGTCACATCCACGCTCCCAAGCCTGCGCCGCCCCGCGCCGGGCGCCTATACCGCGATCAGCGCATAGGGCCGGCCGAACTGTTCCGACACCACGAACTGCGCGCAGTTGTAGACCGGCACACCCCGCGGCGTCTTCCCTTCGAAGGTGCCGCGATGGGCATGGCCATGGACCGCGAAGCGCACATTGTCAAAACGGTCGATCGCGTCGGCAAGGCGCGACGACCCCAGAAAGGGAAAGATTTCCGCCGGTTCGCCTTCCACAGTCTGGGCGATCGGCGCATAGTGCAGCACGGCCACGACGCGGTCGGTGCGCAGCGTGCGCAACGCATTTTCCAGCTTGCGCGCCTCGTTGATCGACTCCTCGACAAATCCCTTGATCGCCCGCTCCCCGAAAGCGCCCAGTTCGCCCCGGCCGAACCCGCCGACGAAGCCCTTCACCCCCGCAAAGCCCACGCCCCTTATTTCCACGGCCTGCTCGTCCAGCACCGTGACCCCCGCGCCGGTCAGGATGCGCGCCACCTCCTCGGGCTGGCCGCATTCATAATCGTGATTGCCCAGCACGGCGACGACGGGGATCGAGCAGGCGCGCAAGTCCTCCGCCAATATTTCCGCCTCGCGCGTCTTGCCGAAGTTGGTGAGGTCGCCGCACAGCGCCAGCACATCGGCCTTGTCGGAAATTTCGGCGAAAAGGTCGCGATATTTATGCTCCTGCTGGTCGGTCACATGCAGGTCGCCGATGGCGGCGACGGTCAGGCTTCCAGCCCTCTGATTTCCGGGCGGGGCCGCCTCACTTGTTGCGATCATGGCTTTCCTCCAGTCCCTTGCCGACCACGTCGGCGAAGCCCCATTCGGTGATGTCCACCAGATAGTCGCGCGGGGACAGCAAGCGCCCCCGGCACACGCGGATGTTGGGCACCGGCAGCTCGGCGCGCGTCTGCAACCGCCCGAGCAATTCCTCGAACAGCCAGAGCGGAATACAGTGCCGCTCGGTCGGGTAGATGAAACGGAAATTGAGCAGGTGAATGAGCAGCACTTCCCAGTGCAGCTCCACCGCGTCGAGCAGCTTCTGCCAGTCGATCGCCTCATGCTGTTTCAGGATCATATGCGCGACATCCGCCCCGTCGTAGCGATAGCGATCCTGAATGAAGATCTTCGACAGGATGAACTCGGTCGGCGGCGTGATGCGCACGCGAATGCCATAGACATCGGCGTGGGACGCATTGCGGAACCATTCCTCCGTCACCGGCAGGCTGGCCGAGGAGATATTATAGATGACGTCGAAGAAATTGCCGTCCTTCCACACCTTGCCGATCCAGCGCTCATCCTCGAATTCGACCTCATGGCCCAGATGCCGGAAATGGGCGAGGATGCGCGGCGCATCGCCCGCCTTGCAGAAGACGTCCAGATCCTTGGTCGGACGCACGATGCCGGTGTGGCATCCCAGCGCATAGGTGCCCGACAGCATGAACGGGATGCCGGAGGACACGAGTTCCTGCAGACTGTCGGCGTAGAATTGCTTCGCTTCCGGCGGCGGATCGAAGGCGGTGGGGTCGCAGGTCATCGGGCACCCTTGTTGCGGCGGGAAAAGGGCAACGGGCGGCGAGCGGATTGCGTTCCGTTTTGCCGGGGAGGCGGTTGTCTTTCGGGCTGGGCGGCTTAGGGTGCGCCCAAGCATATTTCGGAGCTGGCCACAGGCTCGACGGGCTGCTGCGAACGCGGGAGCCCGGTTGAGGCGACCGAACTGGACTCCTGCTTTCGCAGGAGCCTGCCCTGTTCGCGGTCAGGTCTCCCAGCATCGAGCGAGGCGACATGACCCGGCACATATCC
>NZ_LSJY01000147.1 GCF_001556865.1 Sphingobium sp. CCH11-B1
ATCCCTGCGACGCGGCGCCCGAGCACTGGCGCCACGTCCACAACCGCATCGCCGCGGGACACCAGCCGCGCCCTTACACGCTGGAGCGGCATCGCGCCTGGCTTCGCCGCAAGGAGATCGAAGGGTGACGCGCCGCCGCTACGTCATGGCGACGGCCACCGCCGCGTCCGCCTTCGCCGCGGCGTTCGTCGCGATCGCCGTCGCCGATCCTTTCCCGCGCGTGATCTGGAACGCCAGCGCCAGCGCGCCGATCGGGCTCTACCGCATCCATCCCGACCGCGATCCCGCTATCGGTGTGCTGGTCGCCGTCACGCCGCCCAAGCGGCTTTCCCGCTGGCTTTCGGCGCGCGGCTATCTGCCCGAGGGCGTGCCGCTGCTGAAGCATGTCGCCGCGAAAGCCGGGCAGCGCGTGTGCCGCATCGGCGCCGTGGTGAGCGTCGATAGCCAGTCCGTCGCCAGCGCCCGCGCGCGTGACGGCCGGGGCCGCCCGCTGCCGGTCTGGCGGGGCTGCCGCACACTGCAACCGGGCGAACTGCTGCTGCTCAACCCGTCCGTCCCCGACAGCCTCGACGGCCGCTATTTCGGCCCGCTGCCGGCGTCCGCCGTCATCGGCCGCGCGACGCCGCTGCATCTGCGCGCGCCGTCGCAATCGCCTTCCACCCCCGAAGCCAAGGAGATTGGCCATGCCGACGAATATCTTTGAACCCACCGCCAATGGCTATGCCGGGCGCGCCCGGTATTTCGGTGTCGACGAGCAGATCGTGCTGGTCGCGATCGATCCGGGCGACGCCGAGAACGCGCCCGATTACCGCGTCCACCTCGACGACGAGGACGGCCCGGAAGTCGGCGGCGCATGGAAACGGGTCGGCGAACGCGCGGGCAATTACATCGCGCTGGAGATCGACAGCCCGCTCTTCGGGGCGCCGTTCCGGCCGGTTCTGTTCCGCGCCGACGACGATGGCCGGACGTTCCGGCTGTCATGGAAGCGCCCCCGGCCGCGCGACGACCGGAGCTGATCGGTGGCTGTTTCGATCATCATCCCTTTGTTCGCGGAAAAGCCGCATCCCTCCGTCCCGCTCGGTCGCAGGCTGACCGGCGCGCGCAGCGAAGGTCAAGAGTCTGCCCCGGACTTGATCCGGGGGCGGCCCACGGCCGGCGCATCGCGCGCACCCTTTACCGCAGCGAGCACGCTGGCAGGCTGGCGTAAGAGCGGGGGCGGATTGGCCGTCCTGCTCGCGGCCCTGCTGCTGTCGTCCGGCATCGGGCCGAACGCTGTGCGGGCACAGGACACGCCGGCCGAACGCACGGCAGCCAGCCATCCCTATGCCGTTCACGTCGCCGACGCCGCGCGGCGCTTCGGCATCCCGGAAAGCTGGATATGGGCGGTGATGCGCGTCGAGAGCAACGGCGATGTCCGCGCGGTCTCGACGGCCGGGGCGATGGGCCTCATGCAGATCATGCCCGGCACCTGGGCGAGCTTGCGCGCGCGCCACGGGCTGGGACGCGATCCCTATGATGTGCGCGACAACATCATGGCGGGCGCGGCTTACCTGCGCGCGATGCACGACCGCTACGGCAACGCGATGGCAATGCTGGCGGCCTATAATGCGGGGCCGGGCCGCTACGACGAATATCTATCGCGCGGCCGTCCGCTGCCCGCCGAGACGCGCGCCTATCTCGCAAAGCTCGCGTCGATCATAGGCGGCGCGGACGACAGCCGGCTTGCTGCCGCACCGCCGTCCGATCCTTTTGCATGGCGCAGGGCTGCATTGTTCGCGGCGCGGCCGAACGGCGATCCGGCCGCACCGGAAACGTCGTCCGGCGAACGCGCGGCTGACATGCGCGCTGCGGTCGAACCGCCCGCGAACAGCCTGTTCGTCGCGCTGTCGGGGCGGAGGCAGCCGTGAAGATCGCCTATGCCGATCCGCCCTATATCGGCTGCGCGCATCTCTATCGCGATCATCCCGACTATGCGGGCGAGGTCGATCATCCCGCGCTGATCGAGCGGCTCCAGCGAGACTATGACGGCTGGATTTTGCATGCCGCCGCGACGCCGGAATCGGTCGCCGTGCTCGCGCCGCTCGTGCGCGAGACCGGCGCGCGGTGGATGGCCTGGGTGAAAGGCTTTGCCGCGTTCAAGCGCAACGTGCCGGTCGCTTATGCGTGGGAACCCGTCATCGTGAAGCCCGCGCGCAAGCCGGTCGTAAGCAAGCGGCTGGTCCTGCGTGACTGGATCGAATGCCCGATCACGCTGCGCCGTGGGCTTACCGGCGCGAAACCCGAAGTGGTCGCTCATTGGGCGTTCGAGACGGTCGCCGCGCGTCCCGACGACACGCTCGACGACCTGTTCCCCGGCACCGGCGCCGTCGCCGAAGCGTGGCGAACCTGGCGCCTCAAGTTCGCGCTGCCGGGCGATCCCGTTGCAGCGCCGCCGCGGCCGAATTGCACGGTGGCTGCACGTCGAGAGGCGAGCGGCGCGCCATGACCGCCCCCGTTTTCAGATTGCCCGGTTGGAAGGTGGAAGTGCCTGGAAGGGCAGGAAAAAGCCGAAGGAAGGGACGGCAAGATAGAAAGCGCGCCCCAAATTCGCTGAAAGCCTATGTCTTTCAACGATTTGGCGCGGGTACGTCGGTCGGCGAGCGTGCCGCTCGGAAGAAAAAAGCCAGCAAAATCAAAGCGCCGAATGGCACTATGGGCCATTTTCGGCGGAAAGCGGCCCGGCCGTGAGCGAGGACGAGGATTTCCGCGTCCGGCCGGGCAAGGTCAGGAACAGGGGAGCCGGCCAGGGCCGCAAGGCGCAAGGACTTGTCGTCCAGGTGCTCCGCGTCGCCGCGCGCAGCGGCGGAGGCCGGCGAACGGCCGGCTGGGGCGGATCGCGCCAGCGCGGGCAATCGAACTTCGGCCGTGGCCGCACGTCCTTCGCACGCAGCCGCCTGTTCGGATCGGGCCGGCGCGTGCTGGTCAAGATTGTCCCTGTCACCCGTTTCCACCGGAATGGACGGCCGAGGGCGCCGCTGTCCGCGCACATCGCCTATCTCAAGCGCGAGGGCGTCACCCGCGACGGATCGCCCGCGCGGATGTTCGACGCCAATGGCGATGGCGCCGACGATCGCGCCTTCGCCGATCGGTGCAAGGACGACCGGCATCATTTCAGGATCATCGTCTCGCCCGAGGATGCGGCGGACCTGTCGGACCTTCGCGAATATACCCGCGATCTCGTTCGCCAGATGGAAGCCGATCTCGGCACCAGGCTCGAATGGGTCGCGGTCGATCACTGGAACACCGACAACCCGCATGTCCATCTGCTGGTGCGCGGCGTCGATGACCATGGCGCCGACCTTGTCATCAACCGGGACTATATCAGCCACAATCTGCGCTCGCGCGCCGAAGAACTGGCCTGGGCCGAGCTGGGTCCGAAACCGGAGCATGAAATCCAGCGCGCGCTCGAACGCGAGGTAACGGCCGAACGCTGGACCAGGCTCGACGCCGAGATCGATCGCACGGCGGACGCACTCGGCGTCATCGACTTGCGCCCCCAGCAGCCCGGACTCGACGATCCCCAGGTCCGCCGCCTGATGATCGGCCGCTTGCAGCATCTGGAAACTATGGGGCTCGCAGCCGAGGCCGCGCCCGGTCAGTGGGCACTGGCGTCGGATGCGCAAGCCAGGTTGCGCGAGCTGGGCACGCGCGGCGACATCATCCGCACGATCGGCAAGGCGCTGAACGGTCGCGGCCTGCAGCGCCCGCTCGACACTTACGAGATCGTCAGCGCAGCGCCGCAAAAGCCCATCGTCGGCCGGTTGATCGACAAGGGGTTGCACGACGAGCTGCATGGCTCGGCCTATGCCGTGATCGACGGCATCGACGGGCGCACCCACCATGTCCGGCTTCCGGGCATCGAGGCGCTGGATCGCAGCCCGGATATCGGCGGCATCGTTGAGCTGCGCGCCGTCGGCCGGCCGGGCGATCCGAAGCCGTCCCTGTTCCTGGCGACGCGATCCGATCTCGACCTCGCGGCTCAGGTGAAGGCGAGAGGCGCGACCTGGCTCGATCATCGTCTGATCGAGCGCGGCCGTGGAGTGACGGCCGCCGGCTTCGGATCGGAGGTGCAGCGGGCGCTCGACCAGCGCACCGACCATCTCGTGCGCGAAGGACTGGCCCGCCGCTTCGGCAACCGCGTGGTCCTGCAAGGCAACCTGATCGAGACGCTTCGCCGCCGCGAACTGGACGCGACAGGTGCCGAGATCGCGGGCCGGACGGGGCTCGCCTACCGGCCTACCAATCCCGGCGACAAGGTCGCCGGCACATGCCGCCAGCGCCTCGCGCTCGCCTCCGGTCGCTTCGCGATGATCGACGACGGGTTGGGCTTCCGGCTCGTCCCCTGGTCGAACGACCTTGAACGCCAGCTCGGGCGCCAGATCGCGGGCATCGCCCGCAACGGCGGCGGCATCGGATGGTCATTGGGCCGCAAGCGCGGCCTCGCCCCCTGAAAGAAGGAGACTCTCATGCCCGCTACCAAAATCCTCTGGGGCCAGATCATCGCCGTCTTCCTGATCGTGGTCGCCGCGATCTGGAGCGCCACACAATGGACCGCGGCGGCGCTGGCGTATCAGCCCGAGCTTGGCGAACCCTGGTTCACGGCGCTCGGCTGGCCGGTCTATCCGCCCTACGCCTTCTTCTGGTGGTGGTTCAGCTACGACGCCTATGCGCCCGCCATCTTCCAGACCGGCGCCTGGATCGCCGCGTCGGGCGGCTTCGTGGCGGTCGCTGTCGCCATCGCCATGTCGGTCTGGCGCGCACGCGAGGCGAAGAACGCGGAAACCTATGGCTCGGCGCGCTGGGCGACCGAGGACGAGGTGCGTGCGGCCGGGCTGCTCGGCGACGACGGTGTGGTGCTCGGCAAGCTGGGCCGCGCCTATCTGCGCCACGACGGCCCCGAGCATGTGCTGTGCTATGCGCCGACCCGCAGCGGCAAGGGCGTCGGCCTCGTGATCCCCTCGCTTCTGACCTGGCCGGCATCGGCGATCGTTCATGACATCAAGGGCGAGAACTGGACGCTGACCGCGGGCTTCCGCGCGCAGCATGGCCGCGTGCTGCTGTTCGACCCGACCAACGCGGCGTCGGACGCCTACAACCCGCTGCTGGAGGTGCGGCGCGGCCAGTGGGAAGTCCGCGACGTGCAGAACGTGGCCGACGTGCTGGTCGATCCCGAAGGCAGCCTGGAGAAGCGCAACCACTGGGAGAAAACCAGCCACGCGTTGCTGGTCGGCGCGATCCTGCATGTTCTCTACGCCGAGCCCGACAAGACCCTGGCGGGTGTCGCCGCCTTCCTGTCCGACCCGGCGCGGACGATCGAGCAGACGCTGGCCGCGATGATGGCGACGCCCCATCTCGGCGAAGCCGGCGTGCATCCGGTGGTGGCCTCGGCCGCGCGCGAACTGCTCAACAAGAGCGACAACGAACGCTCGGGCGTGCTCTCGACCGCCATGTCGTTTCTCGGGCTTTACCGCGATCCCGTCGTCGCCCGGGTCACGCGCGCCTGCCACTGGCGCGTCATGGATCTCGTATCGGGCGAGCAGCCGGCGACGCTCTACCTCGTCATTCCCCCCAGCGACATCTCGCGGACCAAGCCGCTCATCCGCCTGATGCTCAACCAGATCGGGCGGCGGCTGACGGAGGAACTGCCGAGCGGCGCCAGGCGTCATCGCCTGCTGCTGATGCTCGACGAGTTTCCCGCGCTCGGGCGCCTGGACTTTTTCGAGAGCGCGCTGGCGTTCATGGCCGGCTATGGCCTGAAATCCTTCCTCATCGCGCAGTCGCTCAATCAGATCGAGAAAGCCTACGGGCAGGACAATGCGATCCTCGATAACTGCCATGTTCGGGTGAGCTTCGCGACCAACAACGAGAAGACGGGCGAGCGCGTGTCGAAGGCGCTCGGCACCAAGACTGAGATGCGCGCGATGAAGAACTACGCCGGGCACAGGCTCTCGCCCTGGCTCGGGCATCTGATGGTCTCGCGCTCCGAAACCGCCCGCCAGCTTCTGACCCAGGGCGAGGTCATGCAGCTGCCGCCCGACGAGGAAATCGTCATGGTGTCGGGCGTCCAGCCCATCCGCGCGAAGAAGGCTGCTTACTACGCCGATCCCCGTCTCGCCGCGCGGATCATGCCGCCGCCCGATCCGGCCGCATCGCCACCTCGGGAAATCCGTCCCGACGACTGGACGGGGCTCGCCGCTTCGGCCGATCCCGCCGAGATCGCGGCAATCATCCGGCGCCAGGAGGATGCCGCCAACAGCGGGCTGCGCCGCGAGCCCGAGCTTCCCGATCATGTCGCCATCGTGAAGGAGACGACGCCCGCACCGCCCGCGCAGGAGTTTTCCATCGTCGAGGACGAACCCGAGGATGCTGCGCGCCAGGCGGCGGCACGGCGGCGGATGCAGGGCGTCGCGCGGCAGGCGTCGCTCGATCCCGACGACGGCATCGAAATGTAGGAGATTCCCATGCGCGTGCGTCTCAACGTCTATTTTCCGCCCGAGCTGGCCCGTCAGGTCAGCGAGCTGGCGATCCGCCGCCGCATCTCGCGCTCGGCGATCGTGGAAGCCGCCGTCACCTCCTGGATGTCGCCGGACGGCGCCGACCGGATGGAGGCGGCCTTCGCCCGAAGGCTCGACCGGCTTTCGCGGCAGGTCCAGCGGCTCGAACGCAACACCGGCCTCACCACCGAGGCACTGGCGCTTTTCGTCCGCTTCTGGCTGGCGGTGACGCCGCCGCTGCCCGACGAGGATCAGGCGGCCGCCCAGGTCAAGGGCCGCAAGCGCTATGAGGGTTTTGTCGAGACGCTGGGCCGCCGCTACGCCAGCGGCAAGAGCCTGCTCGACGAAATACCGGAGGATATTGCAGGTCGTGACGGCGGCTCCACCGACACATGACAGTGCAGCGAACCAGCCGGGGCCGGCCATGCGCGAATCGGCCAGGTATCTTCACGAAATAGCGCGGGCGGAGAGCGGTGCTGAAAGCGTCAGACCGCAACGCGCACTTATCTGCCGCCGTCACTACTACGCCCTGACATAGTTGTTGCCTCGCGCGATTTCCTGTCTCTCTTGATGTGCCCCTGACGCCGGGCGGCGGTTCGCCCGGCCTAATTCAGGGGCCGTTTCTTGTCCGTCCAGCCGATCCGATCCGAAGCGAACACGCGCGGCGCGCGGATGCTGCGCACGGCGCTGGGGCCGTCGATCGCGGCCTGGCTCGACGATGCCGCCGTGATCGAGGTGATGCTGAACCCGG
>NZ_LSJY01000148.1 GCF_001556865.1 Sphingobium sp. CCH11-B1
GCGTCCGGCCAGCAGCGCTACCACCAGATCCTACACCACGTCCCGGGACGCGATCACCGATGCTGCCGCAGCTCTCACGTTGCAGCCTAAATGGATTGATCTCTACCTGCTTCGCGCCAACATTTATCGTCGGCGAGGTGACCTTAAAGCCACCGCATTGGAAGCCGACCAAGCCATTTCAAAAAATCCAGATGACGCGCATGCCTATGTTGTAGCGGCGAACATATACAGCGTCACCAACAGGGATGCTGACGCGATGAAAGCGTTTGATCGCGCAATTGCCATCAAGCCTGAGGCCTATATCTACCTAAACCGTGGGCTTCGGCGTCCAAGAAAGGATTTGGCGGGACGCAATGCTGATATCGATGCTGCGTTGGATCTTGATCC
The DNA here is from genome assembly GCF_001556865.1 of Sphingobium sp. CCH11-B1. GTDB lineage: Bacteria > Pseudomonadota > Alphaproteobacteria > Sphingomonadales > Sphingomonadaceae > Sphingobium. Next base: position 388 of record NZ_LSJY01000148.1, read on the forward strand.
TAAGAATGCAGAAGCGCTGGTAGCAAAAGCGCAATTGCAGGAGGAAGGAAACAATTTCATTGGAGCAATCGCGAATTACACTGATGCTTTAGCCAATTCAGCAAAGGATAGCTCATTGCTTGTCAGCCGTGGCATTGCTTATGCACGTTCAGGGGATACCGATCGCGCAGAGGCTGACTTCTCCGCCGCAAGGAAAAATGCCTCAGATCCAGTAATTTTCAACAGTATGTGTTGGTCCAAGGCGACGGCCGGTGTTTCCCTCGAATCTGGGCTGTCGGATTGTAACGAAGCATTGAAAGGACGACCGGATGAGGCGAGCTTTCTAGATAGTCGCGGACTTGTTCTGCTTCGGTTGGGCCGAAACGACGAAGCAATTGCCGATTACGACCGTGCGCTGGCGAAAAATTTGAATATTCCTTCTTCCCTCTGGGGGCGATCTATTGCCTGGGCACGAAAGGGCAACCTCGCGAAGGCAAAAGCCGATGAGGATGCGGCGCTCAAGATAGCACCCAATATCAAAGCTGATTTTGACCGTTATGGTATCACGCAATGACATTGATCACTGCGGGGAACGAAAGAAATCGGTATCGTATACTTACATTCTTTTTCGGCACTAACCGTAGGAACGGCACGAAAGGCGTTCACGCCGTAAGACCCTATGTTTGGCGGTTCTTGATGGGCAGCTATGCGATTTCTGTAATTGCATAGCCGTCTGTCTGCAATCGGCCATCTCCGCAAATTTCGAATTGCCGGAAACACATGCCCTAACGTCCGACACTGAAGGTTATTCCGTATCCGGAACAACTGCTGACCGGTACTTCTTTGCCTAACCCCTCCGTTCATGGACTTGTCTGATTTGGGTGGGTAGCGGACGGGCGGGTTTGGGACGCCGACCGCCGAAATCCGATGTTAGACTGATCGCGATAATCGGCTTAGTGCGATTACGAACCCCAATGCCGAAGCGGCAGAGTAAAACCAAATGGTTTCGTAGTATTTTGCTCCGTAAGCGGTAGGGGCAATTGTCCAGCCTAAAAGGAGGGTAGCCAGTAAAACTGCATATAGAGCGATGGGGATCAATGATAGCAGTGGACGATGAACAATTTGGTTTCGGACGGGGTATATCGCCGGAACCCCGATAAGAATGGAACCAGGAAGCGTCCCACAAAGGCTTATCATCCAGACGACTGGGTAGATCAGTATATAGCTACCGATCGGCTCGGAAGCATTGGCAAAATGAGCGCCCATAAATCGGCGTAGCGGGTGTCCAAAAATCTCATCAAACAAGAGTAGGGCGGTTCCTATGGTGCTGCCGACGAGGCTCGCGAAGATCGCGGCCACCAACAGCTTTCTGAGCGAAATCCCTGTCATGATGCATCCAATAGCAGGCATCAGTTAATGACCGCTTTTGGTCTCGAGCATGGCCGCTCTGAACGACAGATTTTGGTCGATGACGGTCCGTCCGCTTTCTGCCGCACCTTCTACGACACAGCCTCTTGAAACGGGGCGGCTAGCGCGCGACGTGCAAGCTTTTGCAGGAGAGATCAGTGGTTGAGGCAAGATGGAATGGCGCGCTCATCGCCGCCAGCGACGACACCGTTCTCGTAGAGGGCAATCACTATTTTCCCGCCGATGCCGTTGATCAGACGTTTCTGACGCCAAGCGACACGACAACCATATGTCCCTGGAAGGGGACGGCGCATTACTATAGCCTGCAGGTGGAGGGCGCCGAGAACCGCGACGCCGCTTGGTACTATCCTGACCCTAAGCCCGCTGCGGAGGAAATTCGCGGACGCGTTGCCTTTTGGAAGGGTGTGGAGGTCGGCTAAACTGGACCGGCCGGCTGCGCGACCTGCCGTGTGTGTCAAACGGCGTTCAAAAGGGACCCCCGATCGGCGTCGAAGAGGGACCCCCTT